>CANREP010000044.1 GCA_947629685.1 uncultured Phascolarctobacterium sp. | reverse complement strand
GATGCGTTCCCCCATGTCCTGCATGGGCGCATCAGCGCCGGGCGCTTGCATTACGCCTGCATCATAAATACAATTTCAGCCTTCTTATCCCACGTTCCCGCTGGCCTGGCAAGCGGGAGACAGAAGACTCAGCTTCCCTTCTGCTGCGCCGTCCAGTAATCGAACAGAGCCTCCTTATCCGCCTCGGGATACTTTTGGATCAGATGACAGATCTGCTCTATAAAGACAAGCTCCTCCTCCAGCATATCCGCGATCAAAGCCGGCGCAATATTCTTCTCCGTTTTTTTCTGAATTAGACTGATCGTTTTTAACACTTCTCCCTCACGCTTACCATCTTCCCATATCTCATCCAATGCATTGCTCATATCGACTTTCTTCTCCTTCTTATCAAATTTCAGTTTAGAACCTGTAATTGCCCGGATTACTCTGGCCGCCTTGATATCCAACTCGCGATACTTTTCGTCACTGGCCACCAGGCGGTTTATCTTTTCTTTATCCCCGGAATATTTGATGAACAGCAACACTTGCTTTAAGTCCGTATGAAATTTCTCGATCTCTTCCTCGCTCATCCCGGGTCCGATCAGGTTGATCGCATAGTCCGGCACGAAGGACAGGATCTGGGGATCTTGGACCGACAGCATTTCATGGAGTCTCCGGGGACCCTCCCAGCCTTTCGCATCGAAATACAGCACCAGGGTGATGACCGGTACCAGGCGGTCTTCTTTATAAAATCCGCCCAGATATTCCACTGAAGTCAGACTCTTTTTCTTTTCGGATAACTCCGTTGTCTCTTTCGCCGCCTTTTTGTGGGACTTGGCCGTCTCCTCTACCTGACGGGCATACTGCAAAGCGTCATAGACCATGTTCCTAACCGGCATCGCCATGTGTCCCTCACTCTGAGATTCGAGGCCTAACAGCAGGTAGACCGCCCGGTCATCCTCCTTTGCCGTCAGGTATTTCAGGCTGTCCCGGTATTTCTGGACCGTCGTCTTCGCTCCCTTCTCCCCGTAGGGCAGTATGCCTATCACGGTCGAATCCAGCGGATACAACCGACTGGGATCAATCACCGGCTTTCCGCCATAAATTAAGTAATTAAAAGCATCGGCAAACACAAGCGGGTCTTCGATATAATCTTTTGTCACGATGTCCTTCTCTCCCATTTCATTCTCCCTTCTCGGTTCGCCAGACCATAAATGGGCCGGCAGATAATTGTATGATTTCTTACGTATAGTCTATACTATTAGACTGCTTATGTCAATAGACTATTTGGAGAATTTTTACATCGCGTGTCGGCATATTTATATTATATTAAATCATTTAATCGCAGTAAAGCCCCTATACCGGTTTTTCCGGAGAATAAGAAAGCGCCCGCCGCGGATGCGTTCTCCCATGTCCTGCATGGGCGCATCAGCGCCGGGCGCTTGCATTACGCCTGTATTATAAATACAATTTCAGTCTTCTTATCCCACACTCCTGCTGGCCTGGCAATCGGGAGATAAAAGACTCAGAAAATAAGGTAAGAGTCAAAAAAATGAGCACTATTTTTTCTTCACCATTACTTTCTTAGCCGCACTGTAGCTGCCGTAGACCTTGTTCTTGCCCACGGTCTTGTAGGATCTGATCTTGTAATAATAAGTCTTACCCTTGGTCAGTCCGGTATTCGTGAATTTAACCTTGGAAGCACTGAGAGTCTTTACCTCTTTATATTTTCCATTCTTGCTGGTCGCGCGGTAAATCTTGTATCCGCTCGCTTCTTTTACTTTCTTCCAGCTGAGAACGGCTGTCTTCGCCTTGGTGGACTTCACAGTCAGGCTGGGAGTGGAGGGCAGAGTGGTCGCGCTTGCGGCTGCTGACGCCACGCTCTTCGCGCTGCCATTATAAGCTATCACCTTGTAGTAATAGGTCTTACCCTTTGACAGCTTTTTGTTCGTCCATTTCGCTGTCTTGACAGCCCCTACTTGCTTATAGGTACCGTTCTTGCTGGTCGCGCAATATACATAATATCCTTTGGCGCCCGTCACTGCCTTCCAGCTGACCGTCAGGGATGTAGTCTTCGCTGATCCCGCTTTGACCTTCGTCGGCTGAGCCAGATACAGAACCGTCAGGCCTTTGCTGTCATATCCTCCTCCGATAGTAGTCTGATTCACGTTTCTGTACGCCTTAACAGTGTAGGTATAGCTTGTACCGCTCTTCAGGTTTTTAAGAGTGTAGGAAAATGTGCTGCCCTTTGTTACAGTGGCGATTTTACTCCACTTCCCGCTCTTCTTCTGATAGATATAATATCCGTCCGCATCCTTAACCTTGCTCCAGGTAATGGTGGCTTTGCCGCCGCTCGCAACCGTAATCTTCCCCAGCTTGGTAGCTGCGGGAGCGGTTCTCACCTGATAGGTAAACGACAGATCCTTCGCGTAACCCGTGGATGTAATCACGATCTTGTAGTCCCCCGGTTCGTTAAACAGACCGGTCGTCAGATCCAGAGAGCCATCCTCATTGATAATCTTTGTCGAACCGCGGCCGCTGGCTGCATAAGCCTTTCCATTGACGGACACGGAGGCGATATTCCTGATATAATTCTTAAATTCATCCTCGGCAGCGCTCTTCGCCTTTGCGATTCCTTTCTTGCCGTCAAAGGCCGCCGCCTGCTTATCCGTAGAGAGGACAAAATCCGCGGAGATATCCGCATATTTTTTATTCTTGTCGCTGACGACCAGTTTGTACTGACCCGGCAGCACCTTAGCTTTATCAAACTTCAGAATATTATCCGCGACAGAAACGCCGGAGAGTCCATCCACCTTATATTCCGGTGAGAAATCGCTGGGCAGAGTTATGTTCGCGCTCGCCTGACCGGCGTCCGCCTTTGCGTCGGCAACGCTCACTTTCGCGTCTGCGGTCTTTACCAGAACCTTCATCGGCTCCAGCGGGATCTCATAGACGCCCTTGTCTGTATAATAGGTGA
>CANREP010000043.1 GCA_947629685.1 uncultured Phascolarctobacterium sp. | reverse complement strand
CGCGGAGGAGCCGGAAGTGAGCGTGGAAGTGGTGGAAGCGGAAGCGGAAGCCAATGAAGCGCAGGCGGGGGCTGAGGTAACCGAGGAACCCGCGGAGGAGGCAGAGGAAGCAGAGGAGATCATAGCGGAGCCGCAGATCGCGGTGGAGTCCCTGGAGGAAGTGCCAGAGGCGGTCGAGGCAGAGCCGGCGGAAGTGACACTGGCACCGGCCAATGACGCGGCGGCAACGGCTGAGACACTTGATAAGGTGGGAATCACGGGATTAGGAACGGGAACTGTTAACCCGGTAGCAGCGAATCAAACTCAGAACGGGGCGTTAGAGCTGGCTAAACAAACAGGTTTGGGGGGTTTTTCTATCACATATGATCCTACCCAGATTTTGCAGGGTGAAGTTCTGGATAGATTAGAGAAAGCGCTGAAGGATAAGACCCAGACCGCTTTGGCAGTTTCTTATGACGGCAAAGCGCTTACAAGAGGCACAGACTATAGTCTTACTCTTGCGGGTGACTTTGATAAAACAAAGAATGCTGGTCCGGCTTATCTGTGCATAAATTTTGGTGGTTCTCATAAAGATTTGGGAACAGTTTATGTGAAATTTGATATTGAAACGAAATCAGTCGCCAGTATTGAAGTTGATTATAATAAAGAAACTATAATCGCTGACAAAACTTTTGAATATAATGGAAAACCAATCGAACTGCCGATTACCGCGGTGAATGATGTAATCATTTCGGAAAGTGGAACTTCTTCAACAACGAAGAAAACCGAGCTTAAAAAGACGGATACGGAGCAGAAGAGCGGAAACTATTACATGGTAAAATTTGCAAATGCTGCTGAGACGGGCGAAACTGACGATCTCACAAATGCAGGAAGTAAGAAAGCGATAATAACAGGAACAGGCAACTATACCGCCACACCACCTTTCGAGGTAAAATATACGATTGCTCCTAAGAAATATGTTGCGGGCGATATTACTATTCCAACAGAAGAGCTGACATTTAATGCTGGCGCGAGTACTAATGAAGCTAATCTGATAGCCAAAATAAAAGATGTGGTAGGCGGAACGGAAAAGGCGCTTACTACAAAAGATGTTACGTTAACGTATTATAGACTTGATGATGGAAAAGAAGTTAAAGTAGATTCATTCCCCAAAGATTTAGCTCCAACTAATTCTGATAAAAAGCCTGAAACTTATCATTACTATGTCAGCCTTAAAAGAAGAAATTTCCAGGAAGCTGATACTGGCCTGATGGGAACTTTTGTCCTGAAATCGAGATTGGAGACACTGGAAGAAGTATGCGCTGCCGCATCTCTGACAACCGAGTATCCATATACTGGAGAAGATCGGATGGGAAAGGTAAATGAAAAAGGCGGAATATTATATACAATAAAGGACGAGTTAACGACATATAATTCAACCTACGCGGCGGATATAGCAGTAGAAGCTGCAAAGGACGCTGAAGATAAGGATGTTGAAGCTATTAATGTTGGAAATTATTCGGTAACTGTTAAAAAAGGCAGCGAAACTAAGATAATCCCGGTGAAAGTGGTTCCGAGAGCGCTTAATGCGAAAGACTTTACAGCAGAGGCGAGCCAGGGAATTAACTATAATGGATCTTATACGAAAAATGATGCTAAGGTAACGAAGGTTACATGGAAGAATGGGGGAAATGATGGAAACAAGGCAGTTGACCTTGTTAAAGATGATTATACATTTACCCCGATTGCTGATTCAGCAAATCCGGATAAGATTGCCAAGGTAACGATCACAGGTAAAGGTAATTATAAAGATTCGATCGAAGTAACCGTTACACCGAACGAGAAAGTAGATCTGTCCGACCTGGAGGCAGGAGCAAAGGTTACCCGTGATAAGGATGGCAAGGTAGTGGAGACAGCCATTGAGATTTATGATAAAGCTGGAAACCGCATCCCTGCTGTGTCAGAAAATGGTTTCAAGGAATATGTTATCGTAGCTAACCCAGATATAGATAAGTATAAAGACTGTAACGACACGTGTGGTGAAGCAAAGGAGGCAACGCATACAAAGGCAGCAGTTACTCATTATGTAACAGTTGAGGCGGGCGCCGATGGAAAATGCATGAACAAGCTTACAATAGAGTTCACGGTCGATGGTAAGAACTTTGCGGAAACATACATGGCTGATAACAGGAGCGTGGTAAATCCGACAGTCAACACTCAAATTAAGACAATCGAACAACAAGGGCAGAATGTAACTGAAAAAGCACCGCATGAGGCTGTCATGGTGAAATCAAAGGATGGAACGCAGCTCCTGGATGCTTCTGAGTACACATGTAGCTATGTCTGGGCGGACGATCCGGAAGAGAAGAAAGCAACAATCACGTCAAAGGAATTTGAGCAGGGCAGCTGGACATATACAAAGGCAGGAAAAACATCAGCCAAGATAGCGGCGAGGACCTTCCCTGAGAAGGGAACGTGGAACCTTGTTATCAAGCCAAGCGCGAGGTTAGCAAAGGGCAGTTTCAGTGGAGAAGTGGTAATGCCGTTTGAGGTAGAGCCGAAGAAATTTGTTGAGGAGAAAAACGGGCAGACCCTTTCTGGAATCGAAATTATTGGTACTAAGGAAGTTACATGGATGGGCGGAAAGGCCGTTCCTGAAGATAAACTGGCAAACGTGATCACTGTAACAGATAACAGGCTTACAGGTAACAAAACAATCGAGTATAAGACAGATTATGAAGTAGCAGGTGTAACCGGCAACGACAAGGCAGGCGGAGAGGCAACCGTAACGCTGAGAGGTATCAACAATTACAGCAGCGATACGATTGACGTGAAGGTAAAGATCAAAAAGAAGAGCCTGAAAGAAGCAGACAAAGTGGAAGTAAAGGGCGGCTACCATGGCGGAGCAAGCCTCAAGATTGCGCCAGAAGATGTGACGATTTCTTTTGCGGCTGATCATGAAGGCAATGTACCGTCTGACGCTTACACGGTAAGCGATCCGGTAATCACAAGCGGCAAGGACTTTGGTCTGAACTCGAAAGCAAAAGTGACCATAACGGCAGCGGCTGACAGCAACTACACGGGAAGTGTAGATAAGGAATTCACGATCACCAAGGCAGACATCGGAACGGCAGCTTTTGAGATCCTCGTGGACAAGGTATACTTCTTCGAGGGCGAGAAGATCGAGCCGGATGTTAAGCTGCACAACAACAGGACCAATGAAGACGTAGACATCAGCGACAGCAGCAAGTTTACGATAAGCTATGAGAACCAGGACAAGGTGGGAACCGCGAAGGTAACCGTAAAGGCGACTGACGCGAACGAGTACTACACAGGAACAGCAACCGCTGAGTATACAATCGCGGATGCGGAGCTTGGAAGCATCGAGCTCAAGGCAAACAGCTACGTATACACCGGAAGCGAAATCAAGGATGTAGTAAAGGCAGTATACGGAACAGACGGAAAAGAGCTTAAGAACTGGACGGCAGTCTACAGCCACAACACGGACGCGGGACTGGCATCCGTAGTTGTAACGGTAGTATCCGGCGGAAAGACACTGTCCCTGGAGAAGACCTTTGAGATCACCCCGGCCCCGATCCAGAACGCGGTGATCGGAAACCTGGCAGAGACCTATGAGTACACAGGCGATGTGGTCCGTCCGGAAGTAACCGTAACGGTGAACGGCAGGACTCTGGTCAAGAACGTAGATTATCAGCTGATGAACACGGAGGAGACAGGCCTTGGCGAGAAGGGTCTGGCAGTCCACGGCATCAACAACTACGCGGGAGACATCCTCAAGCACTTCACGGTAGTACCAGCGTCCCTGAAGGGAGCAAAGGTTGTTGTGAAGAACGCGGTTTACAACGGGAAGGTAAGAAAGCCTGCGGTAACCGTAAGCATAGACGGCAAGCGCCTGAAAGCGGCAAATTACACGGTAACGTATGACAACACGGCGAAGATCGG
>CANREP010000042.1 GCA_947629685.1 uncultured Phascolarctobacterium sp. | reverse complement strand
GACTTGTCCTCCGGCATGGGCCCGTAGCCTGCCTCCTCCATCGCCTGCTCATGCAGCGGATTCTGGGAGGAAAATTTCGCCAGATCGTAAATATTTCCCTCGATATGGGCCAGCTCCTCAGCCAGGGCGCGCAGCTCCTTCTTCTGATCCATGAATCCTCCTCCTCAGCTTCACTTTTTGCCGTGCAGGCGTTCGTACTCCTGGCGCAGCTCGATCTGCTCCTGCAGCGCGTCCATGTTGATGCTCACCTGTTTCAGCATGTTATACAGGGGAATCCCCACGAGCGTACACACGAACAGCACGTGCACCCATTTGCCCATGCCCCAGAGCACGATGCGTCCCCACACCCAGTAGGGCTGAAACGGCAGCATCCCGCCGCTTCCCCAGCCCGCTTCCTTCATGCGGGGCAGCATCTCGATGGACTCCTTCAGATAAGGAAATGTAACCAGCACGGATACCACCAGCGCCGCGACCGCAAGCACCCAGTTGCCGAACATCGCGCCAAACAGCGCCACGATGACGCTCATACCGGCCGCCAGCACGATCAGCAGGTTGTACTCCGGCACGCCGTTTTTGACGCGGCAGGCGTCCCGCGCCTGACCGGCCTTGATGTCGCTCACCGTACCCGCGCCCAGCAGGGCAATCAGTACGATAAACCATAATGCATTCATGTAAATCCCTCCAATCCAAAATATAGTTTTTTTTATCACGAAAACATTGGTTCCGCAATAAAGTGAGGTTTTACATTTTTGTTTTTCTTTCTCTAAGGAATGTTTCGTCTCATAAAGCAAAAGGCAACTAAGATGTTTTATCTTAATCGCCTTTTGCAAAACGCATGCATATTCTTTCATTTACTTCATTTTTCGCTGTTGCGTTCCAGTGCCCTGTTAAAGAGTTTTGTCTTATTAGAAATCTCTTTTACCAAAAGTCGTCCTTGCCCAGCAAGCCCCTGCAGCTCCTCCGTATGTAAATCCTGCTTTAAAAGCTGGTGTATCAAAGCATTTCTCTGATTTTTCCAGTCAATTATCCTGTTTAACGTATCGTCAGAAAAATACTTGTTCGCAAGACTTTTCTTTTCCTCCGCCATTTTTTCAATCTTATTTTTCTTTTTTTGAAGAGACATAGGCTGTTCATTCAATTTGGGTTCTTTCCATTTCCCTGCATGGCGGAGTACAGATTCCAGCCGGTCTTCTATAATAGCATACTCGATAAAAATTGCCTCCAGATAAAATCCTGCTCCCAAAGCCTTTTTCAGTCTGCCCATCTGCTCCCGATAGTTTTCATATTTCTGCATATTGTTTTGAATCTGTTCCATAGCGCTTCCTTTTTGACTTATATAAATTTCCGGTCGACAATCTATTTTTTATAAGATACGCAACAGCTGAATTTTCTAATGAACTTTTTCGTAATGTTCTTCAGTAATCCCATAGGAACCAACAGTAAACGTGTCAAAAGAATTATCTGTTATATTTTTGAGAATATAAGGATATATATACTTCAACCAGTATTTCTCCTCATCAGCAGGATAATAATAAAAGTCATATTGATGGACTTCTCCTCCAAGGATGAAGGGTTCGTCGTGTTCATCTCCCGTTGTCTTCTCTACATGGCCGCTTGAAAATGTCAGAAGATCGCCATTCTCATTATTTTTCCACTCCCCTTCAAGGTTACAAACCATTTGAAGTGGAGGTAAATCCATCAGCTCGTCTTTGATGTATTCATCACTTATTCTGGACACATCACTATATAGTACAGTAAGATCATATTTTGACGATTTTTCCAGTTTCATATCCAATGCTTCTATGCAGCCATCCACAGTGTCTTTTACAATATCTGGATAGGTATTTTTTACGAAAACAAATTCATCATACGATTCCTCATAGTTGCCTGTTTTAAAATCACTGACTGCGCTTGCTGTTACGGTATCATATATCTCCGACAGCTTATCCTCGCTGTCGCTATACTTCTCCCTAGAAATAATCATAAACGTGGAGTATGCACCATTATAATCCCCGCCAGATAACAACTCGACCCCCTTCTTGTAGTAGATTTCATACAATTCTATCAGGAGCTCAGCGGAATCTCTGTAATCCCCTAACTCTTTTAAGTAGGGTATAGCATTTTCATAATCGCCTGCTGCCAATGACTCTTTTGCCTGAACATAGACTCGTTGATTATCCGCTTCTTCTTTGCGATCATTCGCGTCTTTGTAATCTCCTAACGCATCAAAAGCTTCGATTGCTTCATCATAGTCCCCAGCTGCCAACAGTTCTTCCGCAGCTTTATATTGGTTTTCTGGTATGATTACCCGTTTCACAAAGACGCCGACTACAATTACTAAAATTGCAGTGATACTTGCAATAACTGCAATTTTCTTCATCCGCCTTTTAGCGGCTACAGCGGCAATTCGAGCTTCTTCCGCTCTCTGCTCTTGCTCTTTTCGCTTTTCTTCCGCGATCCGTGCTCTTTCGCGCTGGTTTTCTTCTTCTCGGCGCTCCTTCTCAATACGTTCCGCTTCTTCCTTTGCCAAACGCTCCTTCTTTTTTGATTCCAGTACAGAATCGTCAAGCGCAGCAATAAGCGCGCCGATTTCTCTATGACAGGTTGAGCAAACTTTTTCACTCGCCAGATTAATCGCCCCACAGGTGCAAAGTGACAGACTGCCCGTTATTTCAGGAAGATATTCGCAATTTCCGCCAATCTCAATGGAATATTGCGCTTGCATCTCGTGATCTGGAAATCTGTCCTCAAGCCGCTGCCATCTCAACGGTGGTTGCGTCCATTCGTTAACCGGCTGCTGCCAGACAGTCCCATCCTCAAATACAGCCTGTATAACGCAGATGGAAACACGCCGTGTTGTGTTGTCCGGCAGAAAAATTGGCGTTTTTGTTCCAAAATCCGCACCGCAAGATATCTGGAGATCGAGATAAGAAAAGTTCTTGACCCCCTTAACTTCCTCGCCGCTTGGATCGAATGCTCTGACATGAACTTTGCAGGCGATCAGCGGTGCATGATACAGATTGCGCAATTTCAATTGAACGAGGACTTTGCCACTCTTATTGTCCTTCAGTAAAGCCCCTGCCGCAATCAAAAGCGGCGAACCGTCTAAGTACAAATCATTTGGAAGTGAAAAAAGTTTCGTATATCGCTCGTTCATTTTTCCGTCCTCCATCAAAGTTCTGGAAGAGTATCATCTGAATCAGATGCCATTTGTTTGACAGGCTGTGTTACAGACTCGGAGTCATTTGAGAATGTCGTCTGCCGATCTGGAAGCGCAATGACCATACCACAACCGATTACTCCAAGCAAAAAGCACCACCAAAAATACCCTTGATGCCCCTTCATATTTGCAATGCTTTCAAATTTTAACGCAATTAACGCGTCGATAATTAGAACCACAATAATGATCAGTACGATGTAGACCATATTATCTCCTTCCTAAAAAGTATACTTTTACAAAACAGAATTTTTCGAGTAAAAGCAGGGATAGAATTCACAGAAATCTGTTGAAAAATAAAGAATTTCATATTATAATTTAAGTCAATTGTAAAAGATATACAAAATTTGTAAAAGTATACTTTTATAAATTATAAATTGGATATAATTAAACGTTTTTTTCAAATTTTCTCGCTTTCGCATAGAAAGTTCCCACCGGCATTCCGCAAGCTTCCGCCGCCTGTTTTAACGTTATTTTTTTCTCTCTCCACTCGCTATGTATTTCCCAAAAATTATTCGGATACGGTATCCTTGGCCTGCCGAATTTTACCCCTCTTGCTTTAGCTGCGGCAATCCCTTCAGCCTGCCTCTGACGGATGTTTATGCGCTCATTCTCCGCCACATAAGAAAGCAGTGCCAGCACAATATCGCTGATTAATGTACCCAGCAGGTTCTTTTCCCGTCTGGTGTCCAAAAGTGGCATATCAATTACGACTATATCTGCACCTTTTTCCTTGGTGATAATGCGCCACTGTTCATTGAGATCGGCATAGTTGCGCCCCAATCGGTCTATCGACTTCACAAACAGTACCGCGTCTCTGTTCAGTTTCTTCATCAGTTTCTGATACTGCGGTCGATTAAAGTCTTTGCCAGAGAGCTTATCCATATAGATGTTTTTCTCTGGAACTCCTGTCTCAAGCAGTGCGATCCGCTGCCTGTCCTCGTTTTGCTCCCTTGTGGATACCCTTATATATCCGTAAATATTTACATTTCCCATATCCTTCCTCCTCAAAAATTCTTGTTACGTCAAAAATTACACTATTCTACAAAATTTCAGACTTGCAAGTCTGAAACTACAGGTTCTCCGAAATTTTCAAGTATAATTTGGAAGATATGGCAAAGTCAGAGAGACAGAAGTCGACTTTGTCAATGAACAAAAGTTATATCAATTCCTACGATGGCATCAAATCCCTGTATCTGATCGATTGGCTGCTGTCCTGTTAAAAGAGGACCAGGGGGAAGCAGCCTTCCCCCGTTTTATCACGTTATTTCCCCCATCTTCTCCCGCAGCCGCTCGATCCGCTCCGTCCGGTGGGGATATTTTTCCTGCAGTCCGGCCATCACCCGAATATATGCGGCCTGCGCTGCCTGCGCGTCTCCCAGCGCGAGACAGGCGTCCCCTAAAAGCTCCCGATAGTTAAGGCTGAGGATCACGAACTCGCCCTGATAACGGACACAGATCTCGAGGTCTTTGGCCGCTTCTTCCCGCGCCTTCTCATATTGTCCCCGCGCCAGATCGATCTCAACCTGCAGCTGCCGCCGCGCCTCCACCTGCTGAAATTCATTTACGGGGAATAGACTCCGCCCCGTATCCAGTGCCCTCTGCGCCGCATCCAGATCGCCCTCCATAAAATACAGCGTGGCGAGGCGGTGATAAGTAAACGGCCACCGTGCCCGCATCCGCAGCCACAGCTCCGGCTCGGCTTCCTCCGTATCGCGCCGGAAATGCTCCATCGCCGCCAGCGCTTCCTCCACGAGGCGGTGCGCTTCCTCATACCGTCCCAGGTGCCCGTACGCCCTGGCCAGTTTTTCGCACGCCTCCGCCTGATCCGCATAGAAATGGCGGTCGGCAGGCTTCGCTTTCCGGTAGAGCCGGTAGGAGCGCTCATACCAGGGCAGGCTTTC
>CANREP010000041.1 GCA_947629685.1 uncultured Phascolarctobacterium sp. | reverse complement strand
GCATTAATCACACCCGCATAGCGGGCGGTTGTTCAATAAGCGTTTCACGCTTATTTTTGCTAAAGCAATAACAAAAACCCGCAAAAGCAAATACTTTGCGGGCTTTGTATACATAATACTTTAAAATTGGTGCCACATGGTGTACTCATGTACAATATAGTTGCTCAAAGCGTCTTCATATTCACTGTCCGGCACCGGCTTGTCCATCTGGTCCACAAAATGCATCTCATCAGACCAGTAATAAGCCTTGCCGCCAAAATAACCTAAAGCATAGGGAATATTGGTATAATCCAGCAGATTACGCCCCATGAAAGCTTCCGGCACCTCAATCCCCAACAGATACAGCAACGTCGGCGCCAAATCAATCTGCGAAGCATACTGCCCGGTACGCAGACTGTCCAGCGGCGTCAGGTTCTTGCTGACAAAAATCAAAGGAATAGGCGCAATGCTCTTTTTATCTTCAGGATTGGTAACAATCTTGGTATATTCGCCGCCGCTGTGCGGATTATGGTCGGAAGTAATTATAAACAGCGTCCTGTCATCCATCAGACCGCGTTTTTCCGCTTCAGCAAAAAAGTTCTGCAACGTGCGGTCTACCCAGTACATACCGCGGATAGTAGCGTAAGGCTGATTACGCACCGCCTCCGGGCTGTCATTCCAGCTGATGCCAGTATACGGATAGGGCTGATGCATATCCAGCGTCTTTGTAACCATCAGCAGACGGTCATTTTTCGCCGCTTCCAGCATCTTCAAGGTGGCGTCATACATCACGTCATTATGAAATCCCCAGCCGCTGGCGCCCGTATACCCCTGCTTTTCCAGATATTCCTTGGCATAATATTCTTCCATGCCGAACTGGTCGGGATATTCCCGCAACTCGTTAGCATAATACTGACTGGACGCATTCATAAAAATTCCGCGCATCCCGGCGCTCTGTACGCTGCGATACAGCGATGGCGTACCAGCTCCAGGAATATCCTTATCCATAATCAGATGGGAGCGGAAAGTAGCGTTCAACCCCTGCGTAGTAGGCACAGAAGAAGAATAGTACCTGTCCAGATGCGGATACTTGATAACCAGGCTGTTTAAAAACGGCGTCGCTTCTTCCGGGATATTCTTATTATAATAATTGATATAATCTCTGTGGACCGATTCTAAAATCAGCAGCACGACCCTGTCATAGGCCGGCTTAATCTTTTCCGGCTGCACCCGCGGCAGATAAATACCCAGTTCCTGCAAAGTGCGTTTGTCTTTCTCCGTCAGCTCGCGCAGTTCCAGATGATTGGCTCCGGCAATCTTGTCCGTATCAAAAGCCGCCTTGCTGACAAAATTGACATTGATCGGCATAGCGACCATGTTACGGTATTCCTGCCGCGTCTTTTCTATCTCTACCTCGGCATACATACCGATAACATTTTCAAAACAGTAAATGCCCAGCGTTCCCAGCACCCTGTCAGCCAAGTTCAGACCAATAGAAAACATAGCCACACACAAAAGCGACCAGGCAAAATTGGGCTTATGCCGCTGGGGCGGAGTAACTCTAAATAATACAACAATCGCCAGCACGGCTGCAATAATCCCGGCAATCATCGCCGGACTCATGGTAGCAAAAACGCCCTTGACCGCATAGATATTCATATTCTGGAAGAGTACGCTTTCTACGTGCATCGATGTCTGCCAGAAATAAAAACCGTCAAAAACAATACTGAGCGCCGTAAAGACATACACGCCAAAATAAACCAGCTTCATCAGCAGGTTAGGCCATTTGTGGTAGCACATAGCCGTTACCAGGAGCACCAGGATATTATTATTCAAACCCGCCAGCACCGACAGCGTAGTTAAAAGGCCAAAATCAAGGCTCAGCTGGTTAATCATAAACACCGCTGCCGCCAGATACATCACCCCGACAACTACTACCGGGAAATAACGTCTGACCCTGTCTTGGATACGGCTGCGGCGGAAGTACAACCCCCAGGCAGCCCAGCCTAAGAGGCAGTCGCGCAGCAAATGGTCAGTAATGCGAAAATAAAACTCATTGTAGGGGAACGGCTCTACACCGGCAAAAAGAGGCCAGGCTACCGCTGCCTCTATCGCTGCAGCCAGCAGTACATAAAGCAAGACTAAATATTTTTTCCGCACATCCGTCACCCTTTAAGCCAAAAATTTAACCGGTTCATCCTCCAGCTCAATCATCAGCGGCGCCGTAGTAATAGCGTCACCGTCAAGCTCTGCCGCAAAATCCTCTTCATTGCAGCGTATCTCCATCTTCTTAGCCGTCCTGATCATAATGCTGTCGTCAATATGCAGCGCTTCCATAGCAATGCAGGCTGCATAACGCATAAAATCACTGCGTTTATCGCCAGTAAACAGCGCCACATGCAGCAGCGGCGAAGAAAGCGAAGCATTGCTGAACAAATTATAACGTCCCGCGTAATAACGGCTTTTACCCACGATTACAGAAGAAGCGCCATGCCAAACCTGCTCATCGTCAAAACGCACCTGGAAATGATAACGCCAGTTGCTGAACAGCAGCTCCTTGCGCATCAGTTCCGTCCCCTGCCAGACATAAGCCAGCTTATTGAGCAGCTTCTTTTCCTTTTCCGTCACATTATCCACTACCAACGAATCAAAGCCGATACCTGTCACCGTTAAAAACACATGTCCATTCGTGCGTCCCAGATACACCGGCACCTCGATACCTTTAGAAACGCGCTTAAACCACTTGCCCGGATCGCTGCTTAAAAGCAGCTCCTTGGCCACCAGGTTGACCGTTCCTGCCGGAAAAACACTGATATAAGGCACATATTTTTTATTGGCCAGCTTTTCAATCAGCGCGCGGATAGTGCCGTCGCCGCCGGCGATAACCACCCAATCCACCTGCTCCAGCGCGGCCTTTTCCGCAATCTCATCTACCTGCGAAAAATAGTGAATGGTAAACATCTCTACATTTTTATAGCCGATCAGCATCTTCAGCTGTTTAAATATCTCATTCACTTTCGACATCATACTGGCGAAAAGCTGCTTGCCGGAATTGCTGTTGTACACCAGCATAACCTTTTTAAATTTCGTCACATCAACATAATTTAACGGCATCTCTAACTCCTAAAAAATCCATTTCTTACGCGCTAAATAATTCCAGACCACCACGATGCAGCTGGTCAAAACCTTGCTTGCCATCGGGTGCCAGCCCAGCAGGCTGACAAAAATATACATCAACAGCAGATTAAAGGCCAGTCCCATAATGCTTACCGCAAAAACGAGGCTCAGTTCCTTACTGCGTCCATAGCGGCTGCCGCTGTCAAAAACCAGGATATTACCCAGGAAATAATGATACAGCGTCGAAAGTGAAAACGCCAGCGCCGTCGCCGCCATCGTCAGCTCTGTTATACTCAGGCCCAAACCATGCAACAGATAACGGAATAAAAGGTAAAATAACCCCCATTCCACCAACGCCGCCGTACCGCCAACAAACAGGTACAGCAATATCTTAATCAGCTCGTTGTCAGTATAGTCTATACCAAACAATACTTTTTTGCGCATAAAAATACTCCGCGAATAAAATGATATTATATTATATCATTTTACCGCGAAGTTGGCAAAATAAGAGAATATTTAACGTTATTTCTGTAAGATTAAAAACATCACACTATTTATATCAAATAATCAGCCATGTATTTTATCTTCCATTTCCTACTGTATTATATAGCATAATATAAAATAACATTGTCAAATTAATACTCACCGATATACGTAAATGAAAGTTATACCAGCCCAGTCAGCATAACAGCAACATATTGTTTATGTATTTAAATATCGTCAAGTTTTTATTTATTGATTTTAAGAGTACTTCCCCGTGAAAAATCAACATTTTTCTTTGCCTCATCACCCTCTGATGCTTTAACTTCCCTTTCAAAAGTAATATCTACTTCTTCAATACCCAGCTTTGGGACCTTTACTATAGCCAGAATCGGTATATCTAAAACAGTCTCTTTAATCTGCTGCCTCTCATCAATCTGCCCTCTGTCAGAACTAAAATCAACTGTACTTGCTTTGATATTTCCATCACCATTATCAATCATACTTACCTCATTAACAAAATCAGCTGTAGGCTGAGAAAGCATAATCTGCGCATCGGCAGCCGCCTTGAGCGGTCCGCTAATCAACAAATCCATGTTAAGGCCTTGAAACTTTTCATCAATATTGTCAGCCACAGCACTCCGCCTCCTGTTTCACACATTAGCACAATGTTTCTATCTCTTACCAGTAATCAATACCTATGAGTTATTACAAGACTTTATCTGCTACCGTACATTTTGGCATAGTAATCCTGATACTCGCCGCTGATAATCCTCTGCCACCAGCTTTCATTATCAAGATACCATTTAATCGTCTTTTTAATTCCTTCAGCAAAGCTTATCTGCGGCAGCCAACCAAGTTCCCCATGAATCTTAGCAGGGTCAATTGCATAACGTCTATCATGTCCCGGTCTGTCTTTTACAAAGGTTATCAATTCTTCACCTTTGCCAAGTTCTTTCAGGATAGTCTTAACTACTTCCAAATTAGTCTTTTCGTTATGCCCGCCGATGTTATACACTTCACCAACTCGGCCTTTTCTGATAATCAAATCAATAGCACTGCAATGATCTTCTACATACAGCCAGTCACGCACATTTTCTCCTGTACCATATACAGGCAACTTCTTATCGTGCAAAGCATTGATAATCATCAAAGGTATCAGCTTTTCCGGGAAATGATACGGGCCATAATTGTTAGAACAACGTGAAATAGTTACCGGCAAGCCATAGGTACGATAGTAAGCTAAAACCAGTAAATCAGCACTGGCTTTAGACGCAGAATACGGACTTGAAGTATGCAGCGGAGTTTCTTCCGTAAAGAACACTATCTGGTCTATTAGGACACTTTACATCATCTTACATAATCTTAATATATGTTATCACGTCCACATAATCCATGTATTTTTTGCTGTTTTACCAATTCCTCAAATTTCTTAAACTCAATTTAAACTCAACAAAAATAATGATATAATAGCGGTG
Organism: uncultured Phascolarctobacterium sp.; assembly: GCA_947629685.1. Classification (GTDB taxonomy): domain Bacteria; phylum Bacillota; class Negativicutes; order Acidaminococcales; family Acidaminococcaceae; genus URXU01. The sequence goes on along the minus strand of CANREP010000041.1, from coordinate 192 downwards.
TCAGACGACCCCTAAAGTCACTGCCAATGACTTCGTCTGTGGGGGTCCGGATACCTACCCCCACCATGCGAACTGCCAATCGCATGGAAAAACAAAAAACAGCCTTATCCAAAATTGATATGTACCCTCTTTACTGGACAAACCAGTAAGGAGGGTATTTTTATGCGTTACTCTTATGAGTACAAAAGAAAC
>CANREP010000040.1 GCA_947629685.1 uncultured Phascolarctobacterium sp. | reverse complement strand
TAAGAGGGATGCTTGTTCCTAATATATGGATTTTGTTTGACGATTCCCTGCTGCGGCTGGGGCTGGACTGGAAGGAGTGGTGCGTGCTGTTCCTTGCCATCTGCGTGCTGGCGTTCGTAAGTTACGGGCAGGAGAGAGGAAAACGCGTCAGAGAGTATATCCTGCAAAGGCCGCTGTGCGTGCGCTGGAGCGTATATATAGCGGCGATCGTAGGCGTGATGGTATTTGGGACATACGGGATTGGCTACAATGCGCAGGATTTTATTTACGGAGGCTTTTAGATGGGAAAACATCTGCGGTTTGCAGGGAGAGGGCTGCTTTTTATTTTCATATTGTCGCTGTGCATAGGAAATGCCAACGCGGTTTTCGTTGAAAAGAAAAAGGGTGCCAGATATGCGACGACGGTGACCTATAACAAATTTTATCAGATGGAAGAGAATACGGTAGACGTATTATTTTTGGGAACCAGTCATGCAATGAATGCTTATATTCCGCAGGAGTTGTATGAACGATACGGAATACGCGGCTATAATCTGGGCTGTCCTTATCAGAGTATGATAACGTCGTATTTCTGGCTGAAAGAGGCGCTGCGCCGCCAATCTCCCGAGGCGGTGGTATTGGACATGTTTTATGTATATAAATTTCATGAAAATGTCGTAAATGAACCGGAATCCGGGATAAGAGAAGCGTTTGATCCGATGAAGCTCTCGCCTGTAAAGGTAGAAGCAATACATACGATCTGTAAGATAGATGATACGATGGGTTCCGTTCTGAGTTATTATCTGCCGCTGCTCCGATTTCACAAAAGATGGAAAGGGCTGACGGAAAAGGACTTTTGGGAAAAGGACCGGGGGGGGTACCGGGATATGAAAGGGTGCCATATACTCAAACAGTCCTGCGGGATACAGGATTATCTGCCTTTTGAAGCGGACAAGACAGTGGGAGAAGCGGATATGGATCCGATCATGCAGGAATATCTTGACCGGGTCGAAGAATTATGCAGGCAGAAGGGAATTACATTGGTACTGACGCAGACACCATTGAATGATATAGGGGTTGCCGAGAAGCAAAGACGATATAATACGGTCAGCCGGTATGCTGCAGAACATGATCTTTTATATTTGGATTTTAATGAAAAAACTCTGTATGAAAAGATCGGCTATGATTTTGAAAAAGATAATGCGAATAGCGGACATGTAAATCTCTGGGGCGCTCAGAAGGTCACGGATTACATCGGGCAGATATTGGCGGAACGCTGCGGGCTGGAGGGGAGAGACGACGCGCAGTATGAACAGGCGCGGGAGGCTTATAAAGAGATGGAAAAGGATATGTCTTTGACTCGGATCAATGAGCTCGATTCTTATCTGGAGGCTCTGCGTGATGACCGCTACAGTGTCTTTATCTCCGTAAAGGATGATTGCACGCAGAATCTGAAAAGCTCCATGTTAGAGCGGCTGCGGGCGCTGGGATTGAAAGCGGAGCTGGAAGGAAAATACCGGAGTTCCTATTACGCGGTTGTTTCAGGCGGAACGGTCAAAGAGAGACAGGGAGATCAAAGGCTGGAATACGGCGGCTCCATTCGGGGCGGCAGGACGCCGTACCGTATTGTGAGCGCGGGTATGAAAAGCGGGAATACAAGTTCTATTCAGATAGATGGGAAAGAATATGGAAAGAACCGGCGGGGACTAAATATCGTGGTATACAACAATGAGATGATGGAAGTGCTTGACTCGGTATGCTTTGATACATCGGATAAAGAAGATCTGGCGTTAGGGCAGAGATAGCAGGGAATCTTGACGGCTGAAAAGAGGGAATGCATATGGGAACGACTCATAAAAAAGAAAGAGGAAACTATGTTAAAAAGTATACTCTATGAAGCAAGGGATATATTGTAGCAGTCATAGGCGTGATGATGTTTGGGACATACGGGATTGGCTACAATGCGCAGGATTTCATTTACGGAGGCTTTTAGATGGGAAAACATCTGCGGTTTGCAGGGAAAGGGATACTTTTTATTTTCATATTGTCGCTGTGCATAGGAAATGTCAATGCGGTTTTTATTGAAAAGAAAAAGAATGCCAGTAATGCGACAACGGTGACCTATAACAAATTCTATCAGATGGAAGAGAATACGGTAGACGTATTATTTTTAGGAAGCAGTCATGCGCTCTATACCTACATTCCGCAGGAGCTATATGAACGATACGGAATACGCGGCTATAATCTAGGCTGTCCTAATCAGAGTATGATAACGTCGTATTTCTGGCTGAAAGAGGCGTTGCGTCGACAATCTCCCAAGGCGGTGGTATTGGACGCTCTTTATGTATATAAACTTCGTGAAAGTATCGTAAATGAACCGGAATACGGGATAAGGGAAGCGTTTGACTCGATGAAATTTTCACCTGTAAAGGCGGAAGCGATACATACGATCTGTAAGATGGATGATGCGATGGGTTCCGTTTTGAGCTATTATCTGCCGCTGCTCCGCTTTCACGAAAGATGGAAAGGACTGACGGAAAAGGACTTTTGGGAAAAAGATCGGGGGGGGTATCGGGATACGAAAGGGTATCATAGACTCAGAGAGTCCTGCGGGATACAGGATTATTTGCCCTTTGAAACGGACAGGACAGTAGGAGAAGCCAATATGGATCTGTTCATGCGGGAATATCTTGACCGGATCGCAGAATTATGCAGGCAGAGGGGAATCACATTGGTACTGACGCAGACGCCATTTAATGATATGGGGATTGTTGGGAATCAAAGGCAATATAATACAACCAGCCGATATGCTGCAGAACATGATCTTTTATATGTGGATTTTAATGAAAAAACTCTGTATGAAAAGATCGGCTATGATTTTAAGAGTGATAATGCGGATATCGGACACGCAAATTTCTGGGGCGCTCAGAAGATCACGGATTACGTCGGACAGATATTGACAGAACGCTGCGGGCTGGAAGGGAAAAACGACGCGCAGTATGAACAGGCGCGGGAGGCTTATAAAGAAATGGAAAAAGATATGTCTTTATCTCGGATCGAGGAGCTCGATTCCTATCTGGAGGCTTTGTGTGACGACCGCTACAGTGTCTTTATCTCCGCAAAGGACGATTGCACGCAGAATTTGAAAAACTCCACATTAGAACGGCTGCGGGCGCTGGGACTGAACGCGGAGCTGGAAGGGAAATATCAGGATTCCTATTATGCGGTTATTTCAGGCAGAACGGTCAAAGAGGGACAGGGAGATCAAAGGCTGGAATGCGGCGGCTCCATTCGGGGCGGCAGGACGCCGTACCGTATTGTGAGCGCAGGAATGAAAAGCGGGAATACAAGTTCTATTCAAATAGATGGGGAAGAATACGGAAAGAACGGGCGGGGTCTAAATATCGTGGTATACAACAATGAGACGATGGAAGTGCTTGACTCGGTATGCTTTGATACGTGTGATAAGGAGAATCCGGCTCTTAGATAACGATAACAAAAAATCCTATCCTGCCAGATAGGCCGCGCATACTTCGGAGCTGAACGCAGGTTTTGATCTCTTTTCTGAAGCGGCAAAGCGGTCGACGGCGGAGAGATTTCTCAGGGAAACGTGCATGAATGAGATTTAGCATGTGCGGGAATAAAAAAAGAATGATGAAAGATAAGAAAAATGAGAATGAGAAAAAGAATACGGATGCGGCTGTGAAACCGCAAGAAGCCGGAAAAAAGCGGAGCAGGAAGCCGAAAACAGAAAAGAAGCTGCTGCTTCAGATCTGCAGGGTTATTCTGGTATCCGCGCTGGCGTTTCTGGCCGCTGTGGCTGTCTTTGTCGTAACGATCCGATACAGGGGCAAGAGCCAGATTATGAATGATACCGTAGGGAACGCAGCGCAAATGAAGATGGACAGGCCGCGCAATACCTCGGAGCTGGACGCGGGCTTTGATCCCTTTTCTGAAGCGGAGGGGCGGCAGGCGCAGGAGGCGGGAGACGATTCCGCCGCAAAAGACGGGGAAAGCGGCGAAGAGGTCAGCCTAAAGGAAGGACAGGTTTTCTATAATGGGAAAATATATGAGTTCAATCAAGATATTTTAACGTTTTTATTTATGGGGATCGACCAGCACAGCGAGACGGTGCGCGAGCAGACGGAGGGCTATGACGGCGGCAACGCGGACGCGATCTTTCTGGTCGTACTGAATCCGCATATCAAGAAAATGCAGATCATCGCCATTGACAGAAATACAATGGCGGACGTGGATATCTATGATTATTACGGAGATTATGAGGAAACGGTAAAGACGCAGATCACGGTGCAGCACGGCTATGGGGACGGTACGGTAAAGAGCGCGGCCTATATGGAAAAGGCAGTTTCCAATCTGCTTTACGGGCTGCCGATCAACGGCTACTGCGCGATCAATATGAGCGCGATCCCCAAGATCAACGACGCGATAGGCGGAGTAGACGTAGTCTGTCTGGACGATCTGACCAAATGGGATAAAAGCCTCGTAAAAGGGGAAACGGTACATCTGTTGGGGAAAAGCGCGTTTACCTATCTGCAGAAGCGGGATATCGGACAGTTTGCCAGCGCGGAGGGACGACTGGAAAGACAGCGGCAGTATATCGGGGCGTTCATAGCGAAGGCGAAAGGATTGCTGCGCTCGGATCCGTCGCTTCCGGTCAGGCTCTTTCAGGAGCTTACCAATTATATGACAACGGATTTAAATCTGGAAAAAGCCGCCTATCTGGCCGGCATGGCCGCGGACTTTGACTTTCGGGCGACAGATATCCGCAAGGTGGAGGGAGAGGTCGTCATGGGGGAACGGTACGAGGAGTTTTACGTAGACGAAGAGGCGATGTATGAGCTGCTTTTGGACGTTTTTTATGAAGAGGTCAAATAAAAAGATTAGATAAGAAAAAAATTAGATGACCGCGGACGCGGCCCCTAAGACCGGCGGAAGGGCCGGCGAGGGGCAGATATGGCGGGCGGCGGTCGATCCTGCGATATCATGCGCGAAAGCGCTTGATATAGAAAGAAACCACATTCAACATGCAGACTGAGGAAGGAGGAGAGAAGCATGAAAAAGTATTTAGCAACAGCGCTGGCGCTTGTGATGGCAGTTTCCATGTCCATGACGGCATTTGCGGCAAACGGCGGCGGTGGAAGTAAAAGCTCGACTTCAGGGCCGGGAGGCAGCAGCGGTACGCTGCACCAGAGCACGAGCTCCAGCTCCAGCAGCCACAAGTCCAGCCACAAATCGAGCAGCAGCTCGAGCTCAAGCAGTTCTTCTGCGGCAAGCTCCAATAGCTCTGCTTCCAGCGCATCTTCGTCTAAGGCAGCGGCGGATGCTGCGGTAACGGCGGTGTATAAGCCCGCGCAGACGGTTGTTACGTCTGACGGAAGGGCTGTCGCAGC
>CANREP010000039.1 GCA_947629685.1 uncultured Phascolarctobacterium sp. | reverse complement strand
ATAAATAATTTTCCTTCTGTATTTTGGAGTAAAGACTATGTGATATTTACATACCCATTTTGTATGTGCTAAACTATAATAAAAGCAAATGTGAAAAAAAGGTGAATTTAGAGACGGAAAATAACTTTCTCCTTTAAATATATGTTATCAAAACATCGAATTTATATACGTGTGTTTCAAATATCAGCAGGAGGAGAATAAATGACCTGGAAAGCTTTGCTGAAAATAATTTTGTTGAATATTGTTGGTATTGCGCTTTTCTGCAGCTGGTATTTTCCAGAAAATCATGGTTTTTGGTTCCAGCTGGATAAAGGAGTTTTTTATTTTTTTAATAATCTGCTGCCGCAAAGTAAATTGTTTACTTATGTAGTTGCTTTCGTGAATCTGCGCGCTTTTGATTCGGTGGCTTTTATTTTTATGCTGCTTATTTTTTACAGTTATTATCGCCGCTGTGATGCTGCTGGCAGAAGGAAGATGTTCTGCATCGGTGTAGCGATGCTGGTCAGCGCTGTTATCGCTAAACAATTCGATATGGAGATACCTGTGGAAAGACCGAGCCCTACTTGCTTTTTTGATAATGTTAATCTGGTAAGCCAGTTAAGTGGTTGGCCGACTAAGGATAAATCTGGAGACAGCTTTCCCGGTGACCATGGTATGATGCTGCTGATATTCAGCGCTTATATGCTGAAATACTGCGGCAGGAAAGCTTTTGGTCAATGTTTATCCGTTTTTATTGTTTTTTCTCTGCCCCGGATCATGGGCGGTGCTCATTGGCTGACTGACGTCGTTGTCGGTTCAGTTTCTATCGTGCTGATAGTACTCAGCTGGCTGCTGTTAACGCCTGCTGCCGATATGTTTATCAGCTGGCTGGAAAAGAAAATACCCTTGAAATTTTTTCAACTTAAACAAGAAAAAAGCTGAGCTTGAAGAGATGAAAGAACTGCTGCAATGCAGTTCTTTTTTTGTTATTTTTATGATAAAATGAATTGATATAAGAAATTTTGTAATTTCAGCAAGGATGTGAAAAAATGGAATTTATTAAATCTGCTGACGTAGTCGTTATCGGCGGCGGTATCGTAGGTACTGCTGTTTTACGCGAGCTTTCCAAGTATGATTTAAAATGTATCCTGGTAGAAAAAGAGCCTGACCTGGCTATGGGCACAACCAAAGCCAACAGCGCCATACTGCATGCCGGCTTTGACGCTCCTACCGGCAGTTTAAAGGCCATAACCAATGTACGTGGCAATAAGCTGTATCATGAATTGGAGCAGGAGCTTGATCTTGATATTAAATGGACTGGCTCTCTGGTTGCGGCAACAACTGATGAAGAAATGAAAACGCTGCAGGAGCTTTTGGAACGCGGCAAAGCCAATGGGGTAGAAGGCCTGAAGATTTTAAGCCGTGAGGAAGTACTGGAAAAAGAAAAAAATCTTACTTCTGTAAAAGGCGCTTTGTGGGCTCCCAGTGCCGGTGTCTGCTGGCCTTTCGGCGCGGCTTTAGCTTTTGCCAGATGCGCAGTTCAGAACGGAGCCGAAGTCATCCGTGACTGCCGTGTATTGGGCTTTATTAAAGAAGATGGCCGCATTGCCGGTGTAGAGACCAGCAAGGGCGTTATCAGGACTAAATATGTGGTTAATGCTGCCGGCGTTTATGCAGATGAAATTGCTAAGCTTGCCGGTGATGAAAGCTTTACTATCACTCCCCGTAAGGGCGAATACATCCTGTTTGATAAAACTGCCTGCAGCAGTCTGGTATTCGGTGTGGTCTTCCCCACCCCTACCAAGAAATCTAAGGGCATCCTTGTCTGCACCACTACTCACGGCAATACCTTTATCGGTCCTAATGCACAGGACATGGAAGATAAAGATGATCATGCAGTTACGGCTGAAGGCATGAACGAGATTATTGCTTCTGCCCGTAAATTGATTCCTAATCTGCCCATGGGTGCGGCTATTACCGAGTTTTCCGGTCTGCGCGCTGTTTCCAGTACAGGCGATTTCATTATCGGCGCTTCTGCCGTTGCCGGCTTGTATAATGCTGCCGGTATGCAGTCTCCCGGTCTTACTGCCGCTCCCGCCGTTGCAGAAATGCTGGCGGAAGCTATCGTGAAAGACAGCGGCGCTCAAGCTAAAGCTGATTTTAAAGCAAAGCTGCCGAAAAAACATATCTTCAACAGATTAAACTGGGATAAACAGGCTGAACTGATTAAAGAAAACAGTCTGTATGGGCGCGTAATCTGCCGCTGTGAAACCATTACCGAAGCAGAGATTGTAGAAGCTATTCATGAATCCTGCGGCGCACGTACAGTTGACGGTGTTAAACGTCGTACCCGTGCCGGTATGGGACGCTGTCAGGGCGGTTTCTGCGGTCCGCGTGTTACTCAGATTCTGGCACGTGAGCTTAATATACCTGTTCCAGAGGTTTTAAAGGAACGTGCCGATTCCCATATGTTCTATGAAAAAAATCAGGCGCAGGGAGGAGAAGCATAATATGAACCAGTTATATGATGTAATCATCGTCGGCGGCGGACCGGCAGGTCTTTCTGCTGCTTACAGCGCCTGGGAGAACGGTGCGAAAAAAATCATCATTATCGAACGTGACCGTGAGCTGGGCGGAATTTTGCAGCAATGTATCCATAATGGTTTCGGTCTGCATCACTTTAAAGAAGAACTGACCGGCCCCGGTTATGCGCATCGCTGCATTGAGCTGATTAAAGATAAGCCCGAGATTGAAGTATTGGTTGATACCATGGTGCTGGATGTGCTGCGTAATAAGACTGTTATTGCCGTAAGTCCTGCTAAGGGTTTATTACAGCTGGAAGGCAAGACTGTTATCCTGACCATGGGCTGCCGTGAACGTACCCGCGGCGCTATCCGTATTCCCGGGGAACGTCCTGCCGGCGTGTTTACTGCAGGCGCTGCTCAGCGTATGGTAAATATGGAAGGCTATCTGCCCGGTCATAAAATCGTTATTTTAGGCAGCGGCGATATCGGCCTCATCATGGCTCGTCGTATGAGTCTGGAAGGCTGCAAGGTGCAGGCTGTACTGGAAATCTGTCCTTTCTCCAACGGTTTGACCCGTAATATCGTACAATGTCTCAATGATTACGATATCCCGCTGCATCTGTCCCATACTATCGTAAAAATTCATGGTGAAGGACGTGTGACCGGCGTTACTGTTTCTAAAGTTGACGAAAAAATGTGCCCCATTCCCGGCACTGAATTTGATATAGAATGTGATACCGTGCTTCTTTCTGTCGGCCTGATTCCTGAAAACGAGCTGTCGCGCGGTCTGATGCTGGAAATGCATCCTCTGACCAGCGGCCCTGTTGTTGACCAGCATCGTCAGACAAGCCTGCCTGGTTTCTATGCTGCCGGCAACGTAGTACATGTGCACGATTTGGTAGACTTTGTATCTGAAGAAGCGGAAATCGCCGGTAAATTTGCTGCCTTAGAAGCACAGGGCAAACTGGATAAAAATATGCGTACCGTCAAGGTAAATCCTATTGACGGCGTAAGAACCTGCGTGCCGCAGAAACTTTCTCTCCCGCAGGGCGGTGAAAAAGCAAAACTTTTCATGCGTGTGGCTGCGCCTCAGCGCAAAGTACGTCTGGAAGTAAAAAGCGGCGACACCGTACTGGTAAGCAGGATGCTGCCGGTAGCTAAACCAAGCGAAATGATCGCCGTAGAAATACCTGCGGAAAAAACAGCGCTGATGGGCGACGAAATTACCGTAGGTTTAAAGCAGTAAGGAGGGTAAAATATGGCTGTTGAAACAAAGATTATGAACTGCATTATGTGCCCTTTGGGCTGCGAGATGACCGTGACTATTGAGGACGGAGCCGTTATTGACGTAAAAGGCAATACCTGCCCGCGCGGAGCCCAGTATGCTAAGGACGAAGTAACGGCGCCTAAGCGTATGCTTACCTCCACCGTTGGTATCAAAGGAGGTTTGCTGCCGTTGCTGCCGGTTGTATCTGCCGCCGTGCTGCCGAAAGGAAAAATACTCGAATGTGCTGCTTATTTGCGCAACGTAACAGTACAGGCTCCGATAAAAACAGGAGACGTAGTTGTGAAAGATATACTCGGCCTGGGTGTTGATATTGTAGCCAGCCGTGATATGGAAAAAATCTGACTATCAGCTGATTAGAGGAAGAAGAATAATGCGTATTTCCAGTAAACTGCTCGTACTGCTTGCTGCAGGAACTTTCTTTATGGGCAGCGCACAGGCTGCCGTAGTGGAAACTCCCAACGGAGCTGTTAATAACCAGCCGGAAATTTCTGTGATGCTTCCTGGACAGGCTCATGATAACGGTTTTATGGAAGCCGGGTACCGTGGTTATCAGCGTATAGCTGCTGAAGTTACAGATAATGTGAAATGTGTCTATGATGTTTCCGCCACTTCTGAACAGGGTGCGCTTACTGAGCAGCTGCGTCAGCTTGCCCAGGAAGGACCTAAGCTGATTATCGCTCATGGCGGTCAGTGCAATGCCCCTGTAGAAACAGTCAGCCGTGAATTTCCTGATATTCAATTTGTGGTTATTCAAGGTAATGTAAAAAGCGATAATGTCAGCAGTTATAAAGTCGACCAGGAGCAGTCAGCCTTTTTAGCGGGAGCATTGGCTGGATATATGACTAAGACTGATAAAGTAGGGCATCTTTCCGGTGCCTGGCCGAAACCTGGCCTGCAGGCGCGTGCCGCTTTTTATGACGGATTGATGTATGCCAATAAGGATGCGGAATTCTATACTTATTTTACCGGCAATCTTGACGATAATGCTATTAACGCTGCTGCAGCTGAAGGCGAGATTACTGCAGGTTGCGACATTATCTATACCATGCTAAATGGCGGCCGTTTCGGCGTAAATGATGCGATTGCCGCAACTGAAGGCAAAGTAAAGGAAATCGGCAATGTTATCGACTGGACGGAAGTTTCGCCGATTTTTATAGGTTCTGCTGTGGCTGACTCCAGCGTACCTATTGTAAATGCTGCTAAAGAGTATCAGCAAGGCAGCCTGCAAGGTAATGTTATCACTGTTATCGGTTTGGAAGATTCTGACGTAGTACGCCTGGCAGTATCGGAAGAAGTTCCCGCAAAGATTGTTAAAAAGCTGGAGAAGCTTAAAAACGATGTTCTGAGGGGAAAAATAAAAATTAACCATGAATATAACGGAATGGAATTTGATCCGACTGCCGGGATATTTGTAGATCAGGATGCCAAAAATCACAGATAGCATCTAAAAAATTAAATATAATGTAAAAAATGCTGCACATCGTCAAGGCGTGCAGCATTTTTTATCAGGTATTTTTAGCGACAATAGCTCCTACTACGGCTCCGATGATAAAGCCGGTTACAGCATTGCCATTTTCATCTTTATCTTTATTATCCTTCCAATGGCGGTCATGTCTGTCATGATGGACTTCATTTTTGTGTGGCGGCGGTGGCGGTTCGTGTTTTGCTGCTGCTGCAATATTGGTAAATGGAAAAGACAGGCAGACTACAGCTAACAAAGAAGCCGTAAATTTTTTTAACGAAGAGTAAAAGAAAGATATTTTCATAATTTTCACCGCTTTCTTGATATCTGTTTAAAATTATAAAAGTAATAAATGTCTTTTCTGTGTTTTTTAGTACAGTTTTAGCTATTTTTATTGTGTAAAATAGGTGAAAATGACTCAATCCTAAAATTTTTACTGAATATTTTATATAGGCGGAGTAAGCTTTTGTTTGCCAACGTCTCCTGGCGTACAGTAAAAAATGTTAAAAAAGTTACAAAAAAGGTGTTGACAGAAGAAGTAGGGGGTGGTATTATATACAAGTCGCTGAGATACAGCGAGAACCTTGAAAACTGAACATCAACCTAAACAAAGCGAATGT
>CANREP010000038.1 GCA_947629685.1 uncultured Phascolarctobacterium sp. | reverse complement strand
ATCATCGACGTGGGGAAGACCAACGCCGCTGTGGTGCGCTTTGACGATGTTTTGACCATGTACATACCCAAAAAATCACTGAACGTTATTGAAAAATTCGTCAAGCGCCTGGCGGACGTCGTAATTGCGTCGCTGGGGCTTGCCGCTGCGGGCATACCCATGCTGGGCATTGCCGCCGCCATACGGCTTACGTCGCCCGGACCGGTATTTTACAAGCAGACCCGGCTGACAAAAGACAAAAAGGAATTTCAGATTTACAAATTCCGAACCATGGTCCCCGATGCGGAAAAACTCAGCGGCCCCAAGTTTGCCGAAAAAGACGACCCCCGGATAACCCGCGTGGGGAAGTTCCTGCGGGCGTGCCGGATGGATGAGCTGCCGCAGCTGTTAAATGTGCTGAAAGGTGAGATGAGCCTGGTGGGGCCGCGGCCGGAACGGCCGTTCTTCGTGGAGCAGTTTTCCAAAGAGGTGGAGAACTATGACGACAGGTTCCGCGTCAAGGCGGGGCTGACCAGTCTTTCGCATGTATACGGAAAATACACGACGTGTATTCAGGACAGAACCTATTATGATTTGTACTACATTGTCAATTATTCACTTTTTTTGGATTTTAAAATTCTTCTGCTTACCACCAAAACCATTTTCCTGAAATCGGCGGCGGAGGGAGAAAACGTGTTTTTGCAAAGTACAGATGAAAAGTCTGATGTGGAGGTGACCGCCCGTTGAAAAAAGTGGAAACACAAAGGCTTAAAAAACTCAAAAAGGTATTTTACCGTGGTAGAACAGCGCGCCTGAAGCGGGTCGTCGTCGTGATGCTGGTCGCGGGGATTTTGGCCGCGATGCTCGATTTTTGCCGGTATACATACCTTGACTATGCCTCGTCGCAGGCAAGTATCGTCTTGACCTATCCGGAGATTGCCAAATCCCAAAAGCCGGATCACAGCCGCTTTACCTACTATGAATTTATCAGCGACGACAATATTTCGGCCGCCATGGAAAGTATGCAGCAGGACGGAAAGTACACAAACTATTCTGTGGCCGACCTGCGGGACTGCTTCGAGCTGTACAGCCGTCTGGAAAATTCCGCGACATCCTCTGTCTCCGCCGCGAGAAGCGAGGGAGATGACTATAGCTATGTTGCCAACGAGTACAGCATTACCTATGTGCAGCCGCATGACTACGGAAACAGCAGCATACTGAAGCGGATTTTCAGCCCGGACTACAGCGTGGATTTTTTGAATGAGCTGATCGCGGTAAACCGCGAATGCTTTGCCGAGAAAACCGGCGGCTACAACGGCTTTAAGCTGCTGACGGCCGTTGACCATACCGAAAACTATGACTTTACCGAAAAGCTGCGTGTATATAAGACCAAAATTAATGCTATAATTTCCTTCCTTAACACCCTGCACGGAGCCGCGCCGGATTTTCATTCGTCGGATGGTCACTCCTTAAAGGACATGGAAGGGAAGTATCGGTTTTTAATTTCGGATAAGCTTGACGGCATTTCCAATTTTATCGAATCTTCCGGTATTTCATGGGATGCCCAACAGGCGGCCAATAAAATTAAGGTCAACATTGAGAACAATACGCTCAAATATAATAAGTATCTGGATCGTTCCAAAATTAATCAGTTCGCAATGAAAAATTACGACCAGACATTTACTGAAAATTTAATCAACGTTATTCAGAATAATCAGTACGGGCTTTATCAGGCCCGGCCCAAGACCGCCTTTGACACAGTTGTAGAGCAAAAGCACAGCGCGGACGAAAGCATTGCCAAATACAGCGCCATAATCCAGCAGTACAACCGCGATCTGGCAATATATTCTCCCTTGTCGCCGGCAGCCCTGGCGCAGCCGGCGAACGGCGGCCCCGCGGTCATACGGACGACCCCCGAAGAACGGGAACGCCTGATTGAAAAATGTGAGGATTTGTTGCAGTCCATGGAGGAATCGTATAAGTCGATTACTGATTCGGCCTGTCAGGTAGTGGAAGAGTACTATAACAGCCGAAACAAAAATTATATCAATGCCAAGGTGAAGCATTGCAAGCTGTTTACCAAGGCTCTGCTCCTGCGTCTGGGGTTCGCTTTTTTGGTGGGCGCGGTACTGGCCTTTATACTGACGGTTTTTGCGGAAACTGTCATGGACAGCCGCCGTCTGAAGCGTAAACAGAGGGAACTTCAGGAGATCAAGCAATCCGCCGGAGAGGAGGAGTAAGCATGGGACTAATCAGCATTATGGAGATAATCCGCCTGTTCCGAAAAAATATATGGAGGCTCCTCGCCATTTCTCTCGCGGCGACGGTGCTGGGTGCATTTGTGGCAAGCCGGCTTCAAACCTACACCTGCACGCTTGGATTTAAATATAACTATCCCGAGGCGGCCGAGGAGCTGGCGCCGGACGGAGCCAGCAAGCTTGACCCCTATGAAATTCAGAACCCGGTGGTTATTCAGGCCGCGCTCGAAGAAATGGGGATTTCAGCCAATGACAAAATGGCCAAGGGCATCCGGCAGAATATAACGGTGAGCAAGGTCGTGACCGCGCTCGACAAGGAAGTGTCGGAATCGGCGGCCCTACTGGGCGAAAAGTATGACGTGGCTGCTACCGAATATGAGATGAGCTTTCAGTATCCGGCGGAGCGGGGTAAGGATTTCGGCAGCAGAATGTTCAGCAATATCATCCATGCCTATGACGATTTTCTCCTTAACAAGTACTATAACAAGAGGACGGTTGAGGACTTTGCCAAGGTTGTGCGAAACTCCGGCGCGGAGTATATCGTAATTGCGGAGAGTATGAGCTCTAGTCTTGACAGCATTATCGAATATCTGGACAATGAGTCGCAAAGCTATCCGGACTTCCGCTCAAAGGCTACGGGTTATACTTTTTCGGAGCTGTCCGGCCTTTATCAAAATTTGCGGAACATTCAGTACGCCAAGTACTACGGCAACATACGCGCCGGCAATTTGGCAAAGGACCGCGAAATGGTGATTAAAAGCTATCAGACCAAGGTGCAGGATCTCTGGGAGCAGTGGAGCGTGGACCGGCCCATATCCGAAAACTATAAAAATGAAATTCTGACATTTTACGATTCATATAAGGCGGCTGGTCTGTACAATCAGGCGGAGCGCGTGCAGCAAAGCACCAATTCTTCCAACAACCGGGATCAAGACGTCTTGGAGGATACCGATTTGGAAGATTACACAAATACCTACGACGACATAATATTAAGCTATGCCTCCAACGCCGCGAGCGCAACCGACGCAATTCATACCATCAACTACTATGACGATATTATCGACGCATATTCCGAGGATACGGTTCCCGATGAAGTTAAGGAAGAACTTTTGAGCAAAAACGAGACGATTTTGCAGGACATATTTACTCTCTCCGCGGAATACAGCAGCCTTGCCAATCAAGCCATCAACGAGCTTTACGCCATCAAGATTAACGACGATTTGCAGTATCTGATTTTGCCGGAAGTTAACGAGGATATTCCGGTAAAGCTGATTGCGGTTTTCCTTGGGATTTTGGCATTCGGCGCGGCGCTGATCGCAATGATACTCTGGGCCGTGGTGAAGAAAAATATGCCCGAACAAGAGGACGAGGAGATGGAAACCGCCCTCCCGGAGGCGGAAATTGACACCGGCGATATGGACGAGTTGCACCAGTTGCTGTATCAGCAGTATCTGAACGGATTTCCCGAGCTGTTCCTGGTATATCAGTCCATGCTGCCCTGCAAGGAAAAGCAGGAAAAGCACAGCGAGGCTTTTATCCGCTGGCACAACCCGCAGCTGGGGCAGGTTCCGCCGGGCAAAATCGTGGAGTGCGTGGCGGACTTCGGAATTTTCCGTCAGTTTAACGACTGGATTATTCGCAACGTGTGCGAGGATTTGGCTCTGCGCAGAGACAGGGGCGAACGTATGCCCATTGTTCACGTCAACTGCCCCCATGCCCAAATCACCGATTTTGCGCTGAACGATATTATCCTCAAACATACCTCCAAAAACCGTGTCCCGCTTAAAAACGTCTGCCTTGAGCTGGACGGCAAAGACATATCCTCGTCTTTGGAGGATATTATGCTCCTGAGCGAAATGGGCGTTAGCATCTGTATCGACCGCTTTGAAAACACCAATGAGGAACAGGAGATTATTAGCGTCATCAAGCCGGATTATGTCAAGGTGAGCCTGGATATCCTCAATTCGGATATGTATGCTACCACGGATGAGGATATCTACGAGACAACGGCAAATATGATCAGCTATTTTAACGACATTTTGGAGCGCTGTCACAAAAACGGCATCAAAATCTGCATCTGCGGCATCGAGAAAAAGTCGCAGGACGAGCTTGTCTCCCAGATAGGCTTTGACTACAAGCAGGGATATTATTATGAGAAGCCGATGCGCCTTGAAAAATAGAGGGCAGGGAGGATACGACAACTATGAAAATACTTAAGCGGCTTCTTTTCGCGGTTCTGCTGCTGGCGGTTCTGACGGCAGTAGTGCTTTACATCAACGCGCTGCAGAGAGATAAGGTGGCGCTGACGCGGTATAACTTCAAAAGTTCGGAAATACCGCAGGGCTTCAACGGCTATCGTATTCTTCTGATTGCCGATTTGCACGAAGCGCCCTTTGCGGAGCAGATAGCCGACTATATTGAAGAGCAGGAGCCGGACGTGGCGCTGATTGCCGGGGATATGAACCAACTGCCCGACGAATCAATTCAGGAGACGGTCAAGCTGCGCAAACTGGTGCGGGATGTGCCAATGTACGCGGTTTCCGGCAATCATGAGCGGCAGTGCTACAATTATTACGAGATCATGGCGGTGATGAAGGCGATGGATATTATCCCGCTTGAAAACGACAGCGTCCGCCTGGAAAACCGTGGCGACAGTATCCTGCTAATCGGCGCCAAGAACCCCAATGAAGACCACGTCACTACGGAAATTGTGGAAAAGGTGCAACGTAAGATACGCGGCCAGCTCCCGGAGGAGCCGTGCTTTTCCGTCCTTTTGTTTCATCGGGCCGGAATGTATCCGTACATAAAGGATACCGGCGTAGACCTTATTCTGGCGGGTGACATTCACGGGGGCGTCATCAGACTTCCCTTTGTCGGCGGCCTGATAGGCAACGCCCGCACGAAGAAGTTTTTCCCCGATTACGAATACGGGTATTACAAGGAGGGCGATAGCGCCGCTATGATTGTCAGTGGCGGCTGTGACAAAAATCCGGAAAAGAAGCGTTATTTCAATCCCCCGGAGGTCGTGCTGGTGACTCTGGAAAGTGAGTGATCTGCCATGAAAAAGCTGTATTTCATCGTCCCAATTTACCGGGTGGAGGCATATTTGGCCGCCTGCGCGGAGTCCGTACTTGAACAGGACTACCCCAACGTCGAGCTGATTTTGGTGGACGACGGCTCGCCGGACAACTGCCCGGCGCTGTGTGAAAAATATGCCAAAGCCCATGAAAACGTGACGGTCATACATAAGGAAAACGGCGGCCTTTCCGACGCGAGGAATGCGGGCCTGGACTATGTGGACAAAGTCGCGGCCCCGGATGACTATATAACATTTTTGGATGCGGACGACTTTGTGAAGAAAACCTTCGCCCGGCAGATGATAGCGCTCTGTGAGGAAAACGACTGCGACGCCGCTCAATGCGCCTATGAAAAGGGGGCGGAGGGCCGGTTCAGCGAAACGGGATCGGGGCCTTATCAGACAGTCGTTAAAACGTCGGAGGGAATGCTCCTCGACCAGCGGTTTAAATCCCAAAGCTGGGCCAAAATTTATAGGGCCTCACTATTTGCGGGGCTTCGCTTCCCCAAGGGGGCGATGAACGAGGACGAATTTGTCACTTATCGGGCGATCTACCGTGCGCGGCGGGTGGCCATGACCGATGAAAGGCTGTACTATTATTTGCAGAATGACCAGGGGATTATGGAAACTATCGCCAAGCGGATGAAGAATAATCCCCACCGCAAGGATTACCTTCTCGCTTACGAGGAGCGAATTGCTTTTTTGAACGTGAGAAAAAGCCGGAACAGGTAAAGCGAACCCACGAAAAAATCTGCACCGACTTGATTTTGCGCTATGCCGAACAGATGAGGCTGGAAAAAGACCAACGGGACGGCGACTGCGTCAGCGGAGAGTACCTTCGCCTATATCGCGCGCATTTTTGGCCGATGATCGGCCGCAGGGGCATTTCGCCTGGCCGGCGGCTGATGTATGCCGCTTTTTACCTGTTCCCGTACAGCTCGGTGCTGATGGGCAATTTATTTGGATTGAGAAAGTGAGGACGGCCGTATGAATACGGAAAGCGCAAAAAAGCTGCGCCTGCTCGTGTGCTTCAATCAAGTTCACATCGGCGGCGCCATGACGTCTCTGGTGAACTTCCTTAACGCCCTGGATACAGATAAATACGACGTGGACGTTATGTTTTACGAAAACGACCCCGAAAACCGCTGCGGCATCAAGGACAGCGTCCGCATTCTGCCCCAGGGAAAAATTCACCAAAGCCGGGACGCTTCCAACCTGATGCGTAAAGCGTGCAGCCCGCTCTATCTCATCGCCCTGCTTCGGGACAGGTACTATAAAAAAATAAAGCACAACAAGGAAAAGGGCGTGCAAATCATGTCCAAGCAGGGGTGCAAATATTCCCGGCGGCTTCAAGAGGCTTACGACGTCGCCGTTGCTTACGACGTCGGCTGGTGCATGAATTACGTCATGCGCCGCGTAACGGCCGGCAAAAAGATTATCTGGCAGCATTTGGAGCTGGAAAAGTCCGGCATGGACTTTAAGGTGGACAAAAAATGCTACGATCGGGCGGACGCGCTGGCTTTTGTCAGCAGCAACTGTATGGATGACTATCTTTCGCGCCATCCCCAACACGCCGCGAAGTCTTATTTTATCCCCAATTTGCTCTCGACCGACTATGTGCGCGGCAGGGGCGGGGAAGAAA
>CANREP010000037.1 GCA_947629685.1 uncultured Phascolarctobacterium sp. | reverse complement strand
AGGATGTTCTGCAGCTTTACGGCGCAGGGCGTTGAATTGAGGACGGTTAACCTGGTTTTCCAGCAGCCATTTCTTAGCGAAAGTGCCGTCCTGGATTTCTGCCAGTACCTGTTTCATTTCTGCCTTGGTAGCGTCGGTGATGATCCTGCTGCCAGTTACATAATCGCCGTATTCGGCAGTATCAGAAATGGAGTGACGCATTTTAGCCATGCCGCCTTCATACATCAAGTCTACAATGAGCTTCATTTCATGCATACATTCGAAATATGCGCTTTCCGGTTTATAACCAGCTTCTACAAGAGTTTCATAACCTGCGGTGATAAGAGCGGTGATACCGCCGCAGAGTACTGCCTGTTCGCCAAACAGGTCGGTTTCGGTTTCTTCGCGGAAAGTAGTATCCAAAACGCCGGCACGGGTACCGCCGATGCCTTTGGCATAAGCAAGGGCAATGTCGTAAGCTTTGCCGGTAGCGTCCTGATGTACGGCAACGAGGCAAGGAACGCCAGCGCCTTCAGTGAATACGCGTCTTACCAGATGTCCCGGTCCTTTAGGTGCAACCATGAAGACGTCTACATCTGCCGGAGGCACGATTTGTCCGTAATGGATATTAAAACCATGAGCAAAAGCTAAAGCACTGCCGGATTTCAGATTGGGAGCGACGTCTTTTTTGTATACGGCTGCCTGTTTTTCATCAGGAATAAGCATCATTACTACGTCTGCTGCTTTAACAGCTTCAGCGGCAGTCATTACTTTCAGTCCGTGGCCTTCTGCCTTAGACCAGGATTTGGAGCCTTCATAAAGGCCTACGACTACGTCCACGCCGCTTTCTTTCAGATTAAGCGCATGAGCGTGCCCCTGAGAACCGTAACCGATAACTGCAACGGTCTTACCTGCCAATACCTTTAAATCTGCGTCTGCATCATAATATACTTTTACCATTTTTCTTCACTCCATTTTCTTAATCATATTATTTTTTCTATTTTATTAAAAAATAAAATCCCTTATTTTATGACTGTCTATCTCTGTACCTTGACAAAGTCATCCAGCACGGCGCCAGGCGCTACCATAGGCTCTACCAGGTCCTGCTGCATGATGACTGCTTCGATAACGCAGGGCAGCTTTTGCTGTAAAGCATCCTGCAATGCAGCTTTAAATTCCTGCCTGGTCGTAACTCTTCTGCCGCTGGCGCCGCAGGAAGCGGCAAACCCGGAAAAATCAAATTCTGTGAGCAGCGTTGAAGAATATCTGCCGTTATAGAAAAGCTGCTGCCATTGTCTTACCATTCCCAGACAACTGTTATTGATAACGATACTGATCAGCGGCAATTTTTCCCGGCAAGCAGTGAATAATTCCAGTCCTGTCATTTTAAAGCCGCCGTCGCCGCAGATATGGATTACTCTTTTATCCGGGCAAGCCAGCGCCGCACCCATGGCAGCCGGCATACCAAAACCCATGGTGCCGCAGCCGCCGGAAGTCAGATGCTGACGCGGCCTGTTGATTTTCAGATACTGCGCCGCCCACATCTGATTCTGACCGACATCGGTAACAAATACAGTCTCTTCTCCTCCCAGCAGCTCGTTTAGACATTCCATGAGCCAGGGCGCTGTAAGCTGCCCGCCTGACAAAAGTTTGCGTTCCTCCTGAGCATCCCACTCCCTGATCCGCTCAAACCATTGCGTATGCTGTTTTTGCTCGACCAAGGGCAGAAGCTGCTGCAGTACTGTTTTGATATCGCCTTCCAGAGGTATCCCCGTAGCTACGTTCTTATCCAGCTCCGATGGGTCGATATCCAGCTGGATAATAGTTTTCTTACCCACATATCTGCTGCGGTCGCCGGTAACCCTGTCGCTGAACCTGCTGCCGGCAACTACAAGTACGTCTGCATTGGCGACAGCCATATTAGCAGCGATGTGTCCATGCATACCCGTCATACCAAACGCCTTAGCGTCAGAAGCAGGAAATACGCCCAGTCCCATCAGCGTACTTACTACAGGCAGATCCGCTTTTGCCGCCAGTTCCTGCAGCTCCGCAGCAGCGTCGCTGTGCACTGCGCCGCCGCCTACCAAAAGCACAGGATGCTCTGATGCGTTAAGCACTTTTGCAGCTTCGGCAACTTGATCTGCGCAAGCAGGCTTCTTGACAGATGTTTTTACAGCTTCTGCCTCCGGCCACTCCAGCTCCTCCACCTGCAGATTACTGGGAATATCTACCAGTACAGGCCCCGGCCTGCCTTCGCGGGCAATGGCAAAGGCCTTTCTCAGTGCGGGCACAAGCTCCTCGCTGCGCCGCACCATCAGATTATATTTAGTAATCGGCATCGTCACGCCGACAATATCTATTTCCTGAAAAGAATCGCGTCCCAGGTTTGCTACCGGCACCTGACCCGTAATCGCTACCAGCGGAACAGAATCAAGATAAGCCGTGGCAAGGCCAGTAACTATATTAGTAGCGCCAGGACCTGAGGTAGCAATACATACGCCCGTCCTGCCGCTGGCCCTGGCATACCCGTCGGCAGCATGTACCGCTCCCTGTTCATGAACAGTGAGGATATTTCTCAGCGGCGCATCATACAAAGCATTGTAAAGCGGTATGACCTGGCCGCCGGGATAACCGAAGACTGTATCCACACCCTGCTCCAGCAGTACCTTGATAATGGCCTGCGCACCAGTTAATTTCATATAATATCCTCCTTAAGCTACCATATCCACAGATACCACGGATACCTGTTTGGACAGCAGCTTGCCTACCTGAGCTGCCACAGTGCCAGTCAGCCAGATTTCCAGATGCAGCATTTCGTTATCGGCATCCATATGCAGCGAGCGTACTTGTAAACCCTGTTTAGACAATACGCGCAGGACACGGGGTAATAAGGTTTCTTCATTTCTTCCTGTAACGAGCACTTTTTCAAACATCATTTTCATCCTCCTCATAATTTACTTTGATGGAAAAGGCTGTATTTCAGGTTATAAAAAAACGCCCCTGCTTATGCAGGGGCGTATAGTATACGCGGTACCACCCTAATTTGTAACTTCAGCACCAGTCCATCAACCGGCTCAGAAATAACGCATCTGCTGCGCATCAGTCTACTTGCAAAGCTTTCGCTGACGAGTTCATGGGTGATTTACTCAACAAGGCTCCGTACCGGTTTGCACCAGACACCGGCTCTCTGTAACTTCGCTTTTGTCTTTCTTCCCAATCATTACCTTTAGTTTGAATTTGAAATTAAGTGTATTATGCAATATATTTTTTTATGTGTCAACAAAAAATGTAAATTATATTGCTTTTAAGAAAATTTCTGTATTCTTTGTAACTATTGTTGCATATTTTTGACTTTCTTGAATCAAAAAGTCTTTTATTTCTCCTGCCAAATTACCTTCCTGGGGATTTAAAACTTTACCATAGCAAAGCGCATATTCCCTGCCTGTCTCGGAATCACAGTTCAGCTGCGCCACATCTACAGATTGCAGGTCTGCGGCTTGGCTGATTTTAGCAAATAAAGCGCTGTTTTCAGCTGCAATCAACTGCAGGGCGCTCAGCCATAAAATATTATTCAGCTTGAAATGTACCTTACCTTTCAGATACTTCATAGCAGTCGCCGGCTCTTGAATAGTTAAGTCCGCATTGCAGAAGCTGAGACGGTAGCCGAAAGTATCGGCAATTTCACAGTGCAGCTGCAGGTTTTCCTGTAAAGCTTCCGGTTCTTTCAGTCCATCCAAACATACGGCAGCCAGTTTGATACCATTGCGCTGCAGTTCGTTAGCAATAAGATAGTGTTCCTGCGGAGTCAGAACTTTACCAGGCTTAGACAGCGACAGTTCAAAATCAATATCCCAGGGAGTATTTTTCAAATAGGAATTATAAATAAACTGCACATGCATAATAGCTTCGCCGTATTCCAATACGATGCGTCGCAGCTCCTGAGCCGTATAGCTTACGGAAGAATTGCCTACCTTGAATTCAGCATTCAGGTAAGAAGCTTCTAAGGCACTGCGGAACTGGTCGTTAAACTGATTATAACGGCTCTCCACTTTTTCGTCCGTCAATTTTTCAATTTCTAGATTGATTTTATCGCTGCAGTCAAAACCAATCATGCTGTATCCGTATAAAAGGGCCTTGACGATTTCCTCCTCAGTCGTCAGCCCGGCAGCATTAGCGCCGTAACCTTCTTTATAACCCGCTTCCAGCACGCCCCAGGTAGCGGTATCGACTGCTTCCAGGAAATTACGCTGCAGTAAGGCGCTGTCTGCTGCGCTGTAATCTACCAGTACGGGTTTCAACTGACGTTTGGCAAACAAATCCGCCACGTAAGCATCTGCTGCGCCGACCCAGTCACTAAAGCCGACGCTGGCGCCTTTAGTGCCGCAGGAGCTTGGTGCCGCCCATTTGACAAAGCGACGCACTACAGCTGCATTATTAGGATTCAGCTGCATAATATCAAGATGCGCTTTTCCTTCTTCCACACTTTTTTCCACAGCCCACATCTTATTCACAGGAGACTCTCCCGCCGTAATGCACACCAGACGCTTGCCTGTATCTGTTTGCGCAAGACAGAGCAACCCCCCGGGAATTTCACACCAAGATTTATTTATTACCTGTCCAACATGTTTTTCCACAGCGGCACAGGCAGTTGCTTGTTTTAAAGCCATTTTTCATCCTCCATCCGTTAATAACACTATTACTATTATCTACAAAACCGGCTGCTTATGCAAGCACAAACTAAACTGACAGGAAAAAACTTTTGTTTGTTCTTTATTTTTACACATTTATCCACTATTTTTCTCTTATCCACAAAATCTATACTTTTCATAACGGTAAATTCTATATTTTATCAACATTATACACATAGTTATCCACATAAAAAGTGGATAACTTATTTTTTCCTTGTTATTGTACACATATTTTTTTAACTTATGCACAAAACTAACTGCTTTTTTTATTACTTATCAACATTTTATACACAACTTGTGGATAACTTTTTAGCTGTCCACGTATCTTTCCACACCACAAAATATGGTCTGACTGCATTTTTCAATAAGAAAAATATGCTCAAAATCAATGCTTTCGTTTCCTGTCAAGTAATAATTTTTGATTCTGCTGTCTATTTAGTGTATTTTTACAGTAAAATTACTATTAAGCACGTAAACAAGCGGCTAAAATTTTCAGAAAATAAAAAAACACAGTCATTTTTTTATAGACTGTGTTTTTGCAGCCATCATGGCTTTTTATTTCAGTTTAACCTGTGACCAGGTAAAAAACACCAAACCCAGCCATATACAGCCAAAAGACAGCATATGCGTACTGGTAAAAGCTTCGTTATAAACAAAGATACCTAAAAATAAACTTATGGTCGGTGATAAATATTGCATAAAACCAACAATCTTCAACGGCAGTAGCTTGGCGCAGCCTGTGAAAAGCAGCAGCGGCGTCGCTGTAACAGCGCCTGCTCCTACCAACACCAAAATAGTCAGTAAGTCGCCTGACTGATAAGCGCAGCTGCCTGTGGTACTCAGATAATACAGATAGCCCCCAGCAACCGGCATAATCAACAGTGTTTCTAACATAATACTGGTCATAGCTGATACAGGGATAATTTTTTTCAGAAGACCGTAAAAGGCAAAAGTAAGAGCAAGCGATACCGATATCCAGGGCAGACTGCCGTTTTTTATCAACATGACAGAGATACCGATAGCAGCAAAGATTACAGCGGTCCACTGCAGTTTATCCAGTCGCTCGCGCAAAAACAGCATACCGAATAATACGCTTACCAACGGATTGATGTAATAACCCATACTGCTTTCTACTATCCTGCCTGCTTCTACCGCCCAAATAAAGATGCCCCAGTTAAAACTGATCGTCACAGCCGCAGCCAGCATAGCGGCTCCAGTTCTGACAGTGCTGAAAACAGCAGCCGTCTCGGACAAAAAATTTCTGAACCGGCCTGTCAAAAGCAGCAAAAAGAACACAAAGACAGCCGACCAGATAAAACGATTAGCTAAAATTTCCAAAGCAGGCACTTGCTGCAGAAGCTTCCAGTAAACCGGCAGCACTCCCCATAAGCAATAAGCGCTCAGCCCATAGATAATACCTTGGCGATAATCTTTATCCATTTATCACTCACATCTCCTATCTGCGTTTTTGTAATGCTTCCGGTATCGGTATTCCTACCGCTACGGCTGCAGCCGCTACAGGCAGCCAGGTAATCAGCTGCATGACAAAAGGCAATCCCCAGGTATCGGCTAAAAATCCCAGCATAGTTACGCCAAAACCGCCCATACCTACGCTAAAACCTATAGTCAGCCCGGCAGCCATACCTACATTATCCGGCAGCATGGTCTGGGCTACAATAATAGTAGTAGCAAAAGATCCTATGATAGAAAATCCTGCCAATACCACAGACGCCAGTACGGCTATAGGCGAAGTAACTGCGCTTATCAGCCAGATGGCAGGAATACTGCAGATTATAGAGCCTACTATAATTTTTCGCGCTCCCAGCCGGTCGCTTAATACTGCGCCTACGTAGGTACCTGCCACGCCGCCTAACAGGAAACCAGAAACCAGCATACTGGCAAAAGAACTTTCGCTGCCGCGGAAATGGAGGAAAAAAAGCGGTAAATAGGTGGAAAGCCCTGTATGGATAGTGGAACGCAGAAAAATAAATATCAGCAGTATCCCGATCCCCAGATACGATACTTTTACCTTTTGGCCATCTGCCTGTTTACTGTTCTTCAACAGGTTATACTCTTTATTCACCTTTATATAAGCCGGCATACACTTTACCATCAAGCCAAAGACTAAAAGGCCAGGTAGCACAAAATAAACCGTATTATGTAATCCTCCCGGCTGATTGATCAGAAAAGCCATAGCAACGGAGCCCATGGCCATCCCAGCATTACCGCCAAGAGAAAAAAGTCCCATATTACCGGCCTTACTTTCTTGACTGCTCAAAAAATTTACCGTTTTTGAAGCCTGCGGATGATAAGTAGCGCTGGCAACGCCAATAAAAATTACCGTCAATAGTAACAGCTCATAGGTTGTTACCCAGCCTATCAATGCAAAACCTGCGCCTGCCAGCGCGGCACAGTAAGGCAGAAGGCGCGGCATGGATTTTTTATCCGTCATATAGCCAAAGACCGGCTGAATAACAGATGAAGTAATATTCTGCGTCAGCACGATAGCTGCCAGCTGCGAATAAGACAAGTTAAACAATTCTTTTAAATGCGGCAGCACTATCGGCAAGGCGCCTCCCTGTAAATCTGTTACTAAATGTCCCAATACTAAAGCCAAAACAGGCAGCAGAGATTTATTCCATATCTTCATACCTATCACCAATAAAAAAGAATATATTTGTTATTTTACCACAAATTAAATAATTTTTCCTGTCAGAAACGCTATATAAACAAAAGAAGAGCACTTACTTTGTAAGTGCTCTTCTTTTTCTCCAACCGGCAGCTTTCTATCCTCCCAGGC
>CANREP010000036.1 GCA_947629685.1 uncultured Phascolarctobacterium sp. | reverse complement strand
AGAAAAAGCTTTGCAGATAGCGGTGCAACGATATGCAGGCGGCAGGACGGAGCTGGCAGGCTATGCACAGACGCTGCTGCACGCTTATCTGGCCAGCGATTTATATCAAGCCATACCGGCTGCGCATCAGCGCGAGGTAAAGTTTAATTTTGCGCAGCAGGAACTGCTGCTTACGGGCATTATCGACTGCCTGTACACGCAGGAAGACGGCTCGCTGGTTATTATCGACTATAAGACAGGCCGTCCTCCCGAGCCTGGCAGCGTGCCTAAGGGTTACGACTATCAGCTGGCGCTGTACAAAGCGGCGGCTGAGCAGCTTTTCGGCAGGCCGGTGCGGTCTGCGCAGCTGCATTTTCTGCAGAATCTCAGCGTCTGCGAGCCGGTAACGGGAAAAGAAACTCTAAGTGAAGCGCTGGAACTGTGCAGGCAGATCAGCGGCAAAGCTTCCGAAGCAGACTTTGCCTGCAGTACGGATAAATGCGGCAGCTGTCCTTATGGATATCTGTGTCCGCGCAAATAAAAATGTAACAGGAGTAAGCAATGGAAAATCTTGATATTTGGGATTATATCGTGGCGTTTTTATTCTGCTTTTCGCTGTGGATGAATTTTTACGGAATCAGGATGTGCCGCGAAGCCAATAAAGAAGGCTTTAACGAAAAAAAGCTGCGGGGCAAGGTCTACGGAGCTCTGGCAGTTTCCGTAGTATATGCTATCTGCCGTTTCAGCGGTATGTGAGAAAGATGATATAGAAAGAGAAAAACTCCCGCCTGTGGCGGGAGTTTTTGCTTGAGCAAAATTAAAGTTGCTGTTGATGTTTTCACAAATAATATACAAATGTGATACAATAGTAAAAGATAATTTAACCAGTCTTGTTGTAAAGAATAATGGGAGTGTATGCATGATGGCTTCTAATTTTGCATTTTTAAATAAGGAATTTCCTGTATTAGCTAATTTAGGTGAACTGGCTGAAAAATATTGTTACAGTGACCCTAATTCCTGTCTGATGAAATTAGGCATGATAGGTGAAACTATCGTTAATCTGATGTTTCTTTATGATAAATTAACTCCGCCTGCCGATAATATCGCTGTCAAAAAAATAGATATGCTGCAGGCTGAAGGCTTATTATCAAAAGACCTGGTAGGCATTTTACACGCATTAAGAAAAGCGCGTAATAAGGCTGCCCATCAAAACTATGCGTCAACAGAAGCTTGCCTGGTTTTAAATGAAATGGCCTTTAGCTTATGCGAATGGTTTATGCAGACCTATGGCGACTGGAATTATAAAAATCAAGATTATATCAGACCAGAACTTCACAGCGAAGCTGATACGCAGAGTATTAACAAAATTGCCGAAGAAGCCAAAGAAGCGCAATTAGCAGCCGAAGCTGAAGAAGCTGCAAGTAAGGCTGAAGCCGTTGCGAAAGAAGACAGACAAAAACGGGCTATGAAGATAGCCAACCAAAGACATATGTATAATTCCGCTCCCGCCCTTACCTGAACAACAGCGTATTGTAGACCGTATTGAAAGTTTATTTGCCAAGCTTGATGAAGCAAAAGAAAAAGCCCAGGAAGTCGTAGACGGTTTTGAAGAACGTAAAGCGGCTATCTTACATAAAGCATTTACTGGCGAGCTGACTGCTAAATGGCGTGCTGAGCATGGCGTTGGAATGGATAGTTGGGAAGCTAGTGAATTAAAAAATTTTCTTGAGCCTATGGAAAATAAAAAACCTAAAGGGGAAGAATTTAGATATATAGATATCGATTCTATTGATAATATTAACCAAATCGTAAAAGAACCAAAAAAAATTATGGTGAAAGATGCACCTAGTAGAGCTAGCAGAGGATTAAAAACGAATGATATTTTGTTTTCTATGGTTAGACCGTATTTAAAAAATATAGCTTACATATATGAAGAACTTTCAGATTGTATTGCATCAACAGGATTCTATGTTTGTAGATGCAATAAAAAGTTGATACCTCAATTTCTATTTAAATTTTTATGTTCTAAAGATGCTATCGACTATTTAATGAAATATATGAAAGGTGACAACTCTCCTTCTATTAGACAAAATGATTTATTAGGTATGTCTGTGTTATTTCCTAAGGTTCTAGAGCAGATGGAAATTACAAGAATATTGGATGATATATTATCTCAAGAACATCATGCAAAAGAAGCTGCGGAAAGCGTTCTTGCACAGATAGACTTAATTAAAAAATCAATCTTAGCTAAAGCCTTTCGAGGCGAACTGGGTACAAATAATCCAGAAGAGGAAAGTGCTGTGGAACTTTTAAAAGCGTGCTTGCAGGAACAATAATAAAAAATTAGCGCAAGGTTGCCATTATGAGCTGATGTCCTGGCAGCTTTGCGCGTTTGTGTATGCTTTATCCTTGCCGGCTGATTGCTTGACATTGGCTGGGACGTGCAGTATAAATTGAATAAAGCTATGTGCATTGTATAGATTTATGGTTATGGGGTGTGATTTTGTGGAGAATTACGAAGCGTTAAAACGTGCAATAAAAAGATATAAGATACCCGAACAGTATTTAGGTATAGATAAAGTTGTCGGCAAAAGCGGCATAGGCAAGATAGGGGATGTGCTGGGCAGCTTGCGAAATTTTGGCGCAGGCACAATCGCTATGGGAAGCCATACTGGTATTCCTTTAGAGCTGATGAAGTTGATGTCAGAGAAAAAATTAAGCTTTTATGATGTGCTGACAGAATATATAGATAAAAGCGAATATACGAAAGACAGCGACGTATATAATAAAGCAGGTATCAGCAAGGCTGTTTTTTCTAAAATACGGCGAGGGCATATTCCTAAACGCACCAGTATATTAAGGATTGCTTTGGTATTAAAGCTTTCCATGGATGACGCTAAACGCTTGCTGAATTCGGCAGGCTACTCCTTTTTGGAAAGCAATAATTTTGATAAGTTTATTTCCTATGTTCTGGAAGAATACGAAAAAGGTAAAAAATACGATTATGACATACTGAATTACCTGTGCTACGAAACGACGGGTATGGCGCTGTTGGGAGAAGAATAGCTGGCTGGCAGGTTCACTGAGGTGGACCTGCTTTTTTTATGCCTTAAAGGTTTCCTTTTGTTTAACCATTTTGTCGTCTGGCAGCGCTACAATATATTTAGCAAGGGAGGAATGAACATGCATAATATTATAGCTCCAATGCCGAATCCTTTTTCCAGATGTGTAGAACAGCTGTTATTAAAAGCGAAGATTGAAAAAATTGTTAAAAACCCCAGGCTGTCTGATGACGAAAAAGTAGATAAGATTATGACACTGATTAAAGTAGACAGCTTTTTTAAAAACATTGTTGTATATTAGGAGGCATAAAAATGAATGAAAGCACTTTAAAGATGATTGAAGAATTGGCGCAGATGGATGAGAAAGAAAGAGAATCTGTCCTGAAACAGTTCGTAAAAAATGATGATATGGAAACTACTCAGAAACAGGCTGCGTTGGCTGATGAAACAGAACAGGAAAATATTGACAATGAAATGGCGGAAGATGTTCAAACAGAAGATATTGAGAAGTGTGAGGAAAATGATACGGCAGAATACAGCAGCTATGATGACGGCTTTACCAAAGAAGACTATGTGGTAGGCGGAATATTGTTAGCGGGAGCCGGCATTGCGGCTGGTATGTTAGGTTTGCTGCTGGACAATAAGACATTAAAGACAACTGGCCTGGTAGGAACAGTATTGGGAGGCGCTGTTGTGATTGCTAATAAAAATTAACATGGAGGTGGTAAAATGACAGATGAAAATTTAAAGGAATATGCCGGTCAGTATAGTGAGACTAAGTTTTTGGAAAAAGTTTATAAATTTGCCAAAGCCATAGGTAGGGAACTGCTGCTCCAGGCGTTATTGCTCAAAAGAGTTTTGGAAAAGGAAGACGTCCCGGTAAAAATGAAACTGGCTATTATAGGAGCTTTAGGATATTTGATTTGTCCGGTCGATATGATACCGGACTTTATCCCGGTAGCAGGCTTTACCGACGACGCGGCGGCGGTTGCTGCAGTATATCAGCTTGTACAAATGCATATTACGGCAGAAGATAAAGAACTGGCGGAAAAAGAGCTGGAAGATATATTTAATAACTGATTTGTTGCTGTGCTTGCAGTTAAAAAAGTAAAAATCCTCCCTTAACTGATTTGCCTGTCAGACAGGTAGTCAGTAAGGGAGGATTTTTTTATTTCATGTCTTTAATTACTCCGACTGCAAACAGCACCGCTTCTGCCGCCAGGTCGGCGCACAGTTCGTGGCGCGGGTCGCTGTCAAAGCTGGCGGAACGCAGTCCGTAACAGTGGAGGGAATGAAAATGCTCTTCAAAGGCTTCGGCCATACTGAGCGTTTTTTCATTGATTTTATCCCTATTCCAGCCCAGCTGGGTGCCGTAGACGCCGAGAAACATCAGCGCGCCTTTGTACAGCCCGCATTGATGTCTTTTGGCGCGGTGTTCCATGATGCCGTTGATGGAAGCGTAGACTTGTTCGTGCATCGGCAGCTGGAAAAAATCGCTCAAACAATGCATCATAGTCAGACCGCAGTTCAGGGATTGGTCAAGAAAATATTTTTTTACTAATGCTTTCAGCTGAGTTATTTCCTCAGCGGTCAGTTTTTCCTGAGGCTGCAAAGTTATCACTCCAGTTCAATAGTTTCGCCGGGTTTGACAACCAGTACCTTGCTGGAGGTGGTTGCTTCGACGTCAGCTTTGTAGGCATTTACGTCCTGGGCGATAGGAGGCCAGGTGTTGTAATGTACGGGGATGACGTATTTAGCCTGCAGGAATTTGGCTGCAACAGCCGCATCTTTGGGGTCCATGGTGAAGTTGCCGCCGATAGGGAGCACGGCATAATCAAACGGATCAAGCTGCGGCAGCAGCTGCATATCGCTGTATAATGCGGTATCACCGGCAAAGTATACCTTGGTGCCGTAAAAATCTACTACGAAACCGCAGGCATGGCCGCCGGGAACGCCGCTGCCGTGGAAAGCCATAGCGATACGCACTTTGCCGAAGGGGAACATAAAGGTGCCGCCCAGGTGCATACCATGCGCTTTGCAGCCGGCTGCTTCGGCCAGGCCGCAGATTTCTGCGGTGGAGATGATGGTAGCGTCGCAGTTTTTAGCGATTTCAAAAGCGCTGCCCAGATGGTCAAAATGACCGTGGCTGATAAAGATATAATCTACTTTGATATCGTTAGCCTGCAGCCCTTCGGGATTGCCGTCCAAAAAGGGGTCGAAAATAATGGCGGAGCCGTTTTTTTCAATCATAAAGCAGGCATGGTTGATATAATGAAATTTTGCGTTCATAAACTCACTCCTTTTACTTTGCGTTTATATTATCATTATACAGGATTTTTGTGGAATTTGCGTGAAATACTTTGAAAAACTTTACACACCGGCGGTAAATAGGGTAAAATTTATGAGAGAATAAATATCAGTTAAAATAAAAGGAGTAAGGTTATGTGGCATAAAAAAATGGCCGCTGCGGCTGCAGTCGTTTATCTGCTGGGTATCGGCGGTATGGCCGAAAGCGCCGCGCCGGTAGTGGTTTCCAATAAGCCGCTGTCTGTGAGCGTTAACGGCGGCAGTCAGACGACCTATACTGCGGGCAGCAGCGTAAAAAGCAGCAAGGCTGCCGTGGTGAAAAATACAAAAAGCGCCGAGAAGAAGGCTAAAAGCAAGAACGATAAAAAAGAGCAGCAGGCTGATGAGAAAAAGTCTGCGGACAGTAAGAAAATCAGCGTAAATAAATCAACGGCTTTCGCCAATATCGAGCTGCCGAAAAATTATAAGGATATCAGTATCTACGGCGATTCTGTAGCGACGAAAGGACAGGCCGTAGCCGTCATTAAACAGTATAATCCCGATGTGCAGCTGGCCTGCAGCGTGGAAGAGCTGGTCGATTTATACTGGCAGGAGGCAGAACGCGAGGGCGTAAGGCCTGACCTTGCCCTGTCACAGGCGCTGGTAGAGACGGGCTTTTTCCGTTACGGCGGCGACGTGCACCACAACCAGAATAATTTCTGCGGCCTTGGCACTACCGGCAACGGCGTGAAAGGCGCCAGCTTCAAGACGCCGGAAATAGGCGTGCGCGCCCATATCCAGCACCTTTTGGCTTATACTCAGAAAAAGCGGCCGTCCACTAAGATTGTCGATCCCCGTTATGAACTGGCGCATAATATCCGCCTGGAACGCGGTGTTGTCGACACCTGGTACGGTTTGAACGGTACCTGGGCCATGGGCTCCAATTACTGTGAAAAAATCATGGTCAATTATCAGCGGATGCTGTCCATGCAGGCTGAGGACAATGCTGCTGACCGTAAAGCAGCTATGCAGAAATCTGCTGATAACAAGAACAATCCTCACAGGATGCGCGACCTGGTAGAAAAAATACTGCGCGACGATTCATAAACAGAAAGTGCACAGCTTACGGCTGTGCACTTTGATTTATTAAAAAGTAAAGTTTTTGAGGTGATGACAATGCATATCGTATTGGTTGAGCCGGAGATTCCCGGCAATACAGGCAATATTGCCCGCCTGTGCGCGGCTACCGGCTGCCATTTGCACCTGGTGCGCCCGTTGGGCTTTTCTGTTGAAGATAAATATTTGAAACGCGCCGGTCTTGATTATTGGCATCTGGTGGATATCCACTATTATGACAGCGTGTATGAGGTTTTAGAAAAATATAAGGACAATCCTAAGTATCTGCTGACGACGAAAGCGCATAAATCTTACGCTGACGTGCATTATGCCCCGGACTGCCTGCTGATTTTCGGTAAAGAGACCGCAGGCCTGCCGGAAAAACTGCGCAACGAATACCCGGAAGGCTGCGTGCGTATCCCCATGATTGCGGAAGCGCGCTCGCTGAACCTTTCTAATTCTGTGGCCATCGTAGCCTATGAGGCGCTGCGTCAGCAGGATAATTTTGCCGGACTGACGGTATAAGGAGTATAAACATGATTATCATCAAGGAATTTGATTTTGACGCTGCCCATTACCTGCCGGCCTATAACGGCAAGTGCGAGCACCTGCACGGACATACCTACAAGCTTGTGGTCAAGGTGGAAGGCGTTCCCGACCATGAGGGCATGGTCATCGACTTTATCAAGCTAAAAAATATCGTCAAGCAGGAAGTTTTACAGCAGCTGGATCACGCCTGCCTGAATGACATCATTCCCGTGCCGTCCGCAGAGAATATTTCTGTCTGGGTATGGAATAAGCTGGCTGGGCTTTTAACAACAGAGCGTTATCATCTATACGAAGTAGAAGTATGGGAAACACGTACCAGCGGGTGCGTTTACAGAGGTGAATAAGTTGAAGGATGTACAGGGAGAAAAGGATCTGCGCCGCGTGCCGCTCAAGCATGTAGGCATCAAGGATCTGCGCTGGCCCATCGTGCTGCGCGACCGGGAAAAAGGAACGCAGCATACTGTAGCCAAGGTAACTTTGGCAGTGGATTTGCCGCATGATATGCGCGGCACCCATATGAGCCGTTTTGTCGAGTGCCTGCAGACATTAGGGCCGGTAGGTTTAAATGAGATTGAAAGCATACTCGATACTTTAAAAAGCAGGCTGCAGGCGGAAAAAGCCTTCCTGCAGCTGGAGTTTCCCTATTTTCTGACCAAGAGCGCGCCGGTCAGCGGGCAGACTGCGCCGATGGATATTGACTGCGTGTACAGGGCGGAAAAGGACGATACTTTCAGACTGCGCGTCGGTGCGGTGGTGCCTATCCAGACGCTGTGCCCCTGTTCTAAGGAAATCAGCGCTTACGGCGCCCATAATCAGCGCGCTTTTGCTAAAATCGAGCTGGAAGCCCATGAACTAATCTGGCTGGAAGAAATTGCCGCTGTTGCCGATGCGGGAGCCAGTGCGCCCATTTACGGGCTGCTGAAACGTCCTGACGAAAAATTTGTTACGGAAAAGGCTTACGATAATCCCCGTTTTGTCGAGGATGCCGTGCGGGAAATCGCCCTGCGTCTGGAAGAAGACGGCCGTATCGACTGGTATCGGGCCGAAGTGGAGAGTGTGGAAAGTATCCACAACCACAATGCCTTTGCCGTAGTGGAAAAAGGATGGAAATAAGCCATGCTGCTGAAATTAAGTAAGGAAGCATTGCCGGAAGCTATTGCGGCGCTGGGGGTGCATCCCGCCAGCGTGCCGATTTTTGCGGCCAAGAGCAGCATCCTGCCGTTAAAGCTGACGCAGGTGCGCACACCGGCGGCCAATATTATCAAACAGGAAATGCTGGCTGCTGGCGGCGACGCTGCCGTGCCTTCCGGCTGCATTACCTGTGCGGGAAAATATGTCGATATCGTTCTTTTAGGCACAGTTAAACATTATCGGCTGCTGCTGGCTAAATTGGCGCGGATGCCTTATTTTGGCATAGATAAAATCAAAGCGGAGCTGCAGGCGGTGCTGCGTCCCGCTGAGCTGAAAACCGTGCTGGCGGATGGGCGTGAGCTGACCTATGAGAAAATGTGCATCATGGGTATCTTAAATATTACGCCGGACTCTTTTTATGCCGGCTCCCGTGTAGACGGGCTGCAGGAGGTTGTGCGCCGTGCCGGTAAGATGCTGGCAGATGGCGCAGGCATCCTCGATATCGGCGGGGAGTCCACCCGTCCCGGCAGCGACAGCGTAAGCGCAGCAGAAGAACAGGAGCGCGTACTGCCCGTTATCGAAGCG
>CANREP010000035.1 GCA_947629685.1 uncultured Phascolarctobacterium sp. | reverse complement strand
CCGGGGTACCCCGACTTTCACAACTTACCCCTCGAACGCTAACTTACCCCTCAAACGGCAAAATCGGCGGAGGAAAAATTAAATCGTATCAATCTCGGAGTTTTTATATCACAAATACTGTCATCAGGAGTAGGTTTTAATAATTCAACCATCATCTCTCTAATATGCTTAGGTGTACGGAACTGTCCATTTTGACCAGCTGTAGCCAGTTTCCCCAACATATATTCGTACAAATCACCCTGCATATCCAAACCAGATAAGTCATGCTCGTACAGGTCATCTAATCCCGTAATTATTTTTTGTAATACTTGCGGCGTAGGAATCAGAAAAATGGCATCTTCCATATATCTGGCAAATGCAGTATTATCCTCTTCACTACCATTTTCTGTATCAACAATAGGAATCAAATTTCCATCTTTATCAAAATCCGGTAACTGCCCATTTTTCAATTTTTTAATTGCCGGAAAAACACGTAAAGAAATCACATCATAAATGTCACGGGAATCATTATTTTTAAATTTACTCCAGCGCATAGATTGACCTGTAGCTGACTGCGGGAAAATTTTCTTTCTTTTCTCGCCTGTCAAATTTTCAAAACCTTCTCTTTCCAATTCTTGTTCATCTAAAGAACGTATAAACATAAGATAGGTCAGCTGCTCTATAACAGTAATAGGGTTAGTTATGCCACCAGCCCAGATGTCTGTCCAAATCTTATCAATTTTATTTTTAATTGTACCAGTAATCATTGATTATCTCCTTTATCGTTATTATCAATATCATTTTTAACAAATTCCATAACGTCTCCAATATTGCACTCTAAAACATTACAGATTTTTTCCATACTATCCATAGAAACTGGCTCAGATTTACTTAATCTTGCCAAAACATTGCTGCTAATTTTAGCTTTATGCATCAGCTCTGTTTTGTTCATATTATGGTCAATGAGCTGCTTCCATAATTTATTATAGCTAATAGCCATCGTAATCTCCTTAGTCTATATGAATATATATATTTATTATATTATAATTTTGCTAAACCAACAATAAATTTCACGATTTAGTGATTTTATTAAAATAAAAAAACGTATTAGGTTTTCCTAATACGTTTTTTTAATACTATAACTTAGTAATTATAAACTATTTTTCTCTATTTTCTTACTATCACGATAAGTTCTTACAGCAACACTAACTGCCACAGTAACTATAGTTACAGCAAGTGCTGCAGCTATACAACCTGTTATAGATCCACTAGCATCAATTCTTCCAGATGCTCCATAATCTTCCCACTCTATACTTAAACTATCTGCCCCCATAATTTTATATCCTCCTTACATTATTTCTTCTTATTTTCATTTAATTCTAACCAAGATAAATTTACATGTTCTAAAATATCTGATACAGCAAAAACTATTGCTGCTCCAGGAATAATAGTGCTTATTATTCCTTTCAAAGCAGCGACTGATACTCCACTAGCAGCGGCATTAGCAGCTTCAGCAAAACCATTTTTAATATTTACATATTCATTCCCAGTAACATCATCTATATCTTGATCAACCAAAATGTCTATAGCCTGTTTCAATATTTGATTTTCTCCTAATTCATAACACCTTTTTTCAAATACAGCCCTTATTGCTATATACTGCATTTTATTCATCGGAGTCTTTTTCGTTTCTAAATTACTGATTGTTTGCTTAGTAACTCCCAGTTGATTTCCCAGTCCTTCAGCTGTCCAACCAGCTAATTTTCTTAAACTACTCAGATTATCTTGAAGTCTTGTAATCTTTATATCTTCATTCATTATCATCACCAGCTTTCTTCTTGATTACATTATATCATCTATTTTTATCTTGTCAAATATTTTATACTAAGTATTATTATTTTTTCTCACAAATGTATATTTTACTAAAACGAAATATTTTTTATTTTTACCTTGCTTTATTTTATCGAACATAGTATACTCTCTTTAAAACTTACGTTCGTTTTTAGTGAGGTGATTAGATGACTCGTACTATTCTCCATGTTGATATGAATAACTTCTATGCGTCCGTAGAATGTCTGTATCGTCCTGAAATCAGGCATCTCCCTGTCGCTGTTGCCGGTGATCCAGCTAACAGGCATGGCATCATCCTCGCTAAGAATATGCTGGCTAAAAAGCTTGGCGTCAAAACCGGCGAAGCTATCTGGCAGGCGCAGCTTAAAGCTCCTAATCTTGTTACTGTTCCACCGGATTTTCGCAAGTATCTCAAGTTTTCTCGTCTGGCTCGTAAGATTCTCTATGATTATTCCAGCAAATCATACATTCTGCTTCTTATCAGCCGGATATCTGTTACCTTTGTATTCCATTTTCCTGCCAAAAGAATATTCTCTTCGACAGTCAAGGCAGGCAGTAAGTTCAGTTTTTGAAATACATAGCCGATATTACTACCACGCCACCTGTCACGCTCTTCTGCCGACATCTTGGCAACATCTGTCCCCGTAAAGACAATTCTTCCTTTGTCCGGTTTTAAAAGTCCTGAAATCATGTGCAGCACCGTAGTTTTACCACTGCCGCTCGGTCCTTCTAAAACTATTGCTTCTCCATACTCCAGATCTAACCTCGGAATCTCAATATGAGCACTCTCCTTATTATCTGGAGTATAAAAAGTTTTTTCTAAATCAACAATCTCTAACAGTGCCATTACAAAGCCTCCAAATTGTCTGCTTTGATACGTACCAGACTTACAAAACCAGTTTCAGCATCAACTTCCGTTCCCAGCTCTAATGTGCCTGTAACCTTGATAGGACTGTCAAACGGTAAAGCTGTTACAGGTTCATCAAGCTTTACTACAACAATATCCGCAGGCCAGTCGGCATCGCTGCCGCAAAAAGGACAAATAGACATCGGCTCTCTGGTCAGCACAAAAAAATTTATTGTCGGTGTCAGCGGCGGCGCCATAAAGCCAACCATACTTACACTATTACCTTCGTTACTGCGCAGCTTATCAGACAGCACAACTCCTCGCGATGATACGGAAGAATATAAATCATCAAAGCCTAATTCTACCGTCTGTCCCCAAAATGCTTCTGCCTTCCCGCATACATTAAAGAACGGTTCCGCAAAAGGAACCGTTCTTTCAGCATTTATGGGAGATATCAACAGAAGCATCAATAAAATTTTTACAATTTTACCAAGCATACTGCCACCTCAAATTATTTTTTATTCTTGTTTCCGTCAATACCCAAAGCTCTTACAATACCGAAGAATACTTCAGTGTTATCCATTGTACCTTTGAAATAATCAGCACCTGGTCCTTGTGCAGTCAGGATAACATCGTCAGCAGCATGTACTTCCTGGTCAGCTTTAGCAGGAATATTACCGGCATAGAACTCACCTTTTGTCAAAGGATTATCTTTACGTTTGGAACCAGGTACATCCATAGGAATAAAGTGTCTGGAACCGCCGCCGAGAATTACATCAGGACGATGATGATCTTCCAGCATGGTTTGAGCAATGAAATTCTGTTCAGCTCTGCGGCGAGTATGAGAAACCATTGCTGCCGGAGTAGCATCAGTAATATTAGAGGTAGAAACAATACCGGTTGCCATACCGCGAGTACGTTTTACCAGTTCGATAATGTTTTCTACTTTCGGATCATCAAACGGGTCTTTAGTGCAGTTTTCATAAACACCCATAGCATTTACTACTGATTTATGACCGGTAGCATAAGCAGAAGCACTGTTTGCTGAGTCAGTTACAATGGCATCATAACCGGAGGTAGTCACTACTGCCACATTATCCATTTTTTCCATGTTCAGCAAATCGTTGTAACGACCCTCAGTAATACCCTTAGATAAAATACGGGCAATTTGTCTTGCCTGCAGGCTCATGCCGTCACCAACAAAAAGGATAACGTTTTTAGCGCGTTTCTTAGATTTTTCATTAGTTACAGTATAGCTGGCACTGCGTTCATTTGCGCCGTCCTTAACTTCAATAGTAATATTGCCAGCTTTAGGGAAGCTTACGTCATCAATTCTGTAAACAGCGGTATTACCTTCCATTTTTCTTACAGAATCCTTACCAAAAAATTTAGAAGCTTCTTTACCATTAACAGTTACATTCATATCAGAACTGCCATTTTTTATTTCTACAGCAAAGTCAAAAATCTGTCCCTGTACAAATTTAGCATTAGTTTTGCAGTATGCCATTTTGCAAAGCTGCATATCTCTTGCAGCCGCAGCAGAATCAACACCAATAGCATTATAATATAAAATATTATCATTATGGCTTTTATCATCTTGTATGTAATTTATAAGATTATCCATATTATTTGTACTCTTGATTTTTATAATCGCCATGCTAAACACCTCATTTCAGCAAATCATACAAATCTTGTTTGCACTGTTCAAGTTTTATACAGGAATTATTCAAGTCATTCTTATCTCTTTCAGATTTCACCTCTGCTCTCAGTCTGTTAACGCAGGTTTGAATATCAGCTACTTGCTGAACTGTTTCACGCATCTTTTT
The DNA here is from genome assembly GCA_947629685.1 of uncultured Phascolarctobacterium sp. Taxonomy (GTDB): domain Bacteria; phylum Bacillota; class Negativicutes; order Acidaminococcales; family Acidaminococcaceae; genus URXU01. Next base: position 4,805 of record CANREP010000035.1, on the reverse strand, counting down.
ATATGGCTTTGTACGCTTATTTTTTAATAAATCATTTATAATCTCGGATGTGTTATTACCTGTCATTTCCTTTTTTTCTAATAATTTTTTATAGGCAGCATCATCAAGACGTACTGATATAGTATGTGTCTTAGGTAAACTTCTTTTTGTACAGTTTCCTTTACGTTTATTATTAATTACTGTAACTTTATTTTCCATACTTACCTCCGATAGTTATGTAACTTATAACCTAATACGTTTCTTGCATATAAATAATAAATAACAAGTAACGTATTTGTATTACAATTTACATTTTTTAAGCTATAAAAGCTTACTCTTTACCGGTATGTTATATCTATTTATTATTTAATTTTAAATAAGGTTATTTAATCTTACCCATAAAAAATAAAGGAACTAAGATTTTACTCTTAGTTCCTTTTATTAATTAATTTTCTCTAAACAACTTCATCATCTCAGCATACGTAACCAGTTCTACATTACCCATATTCTGTGCTTTTTCTATACATTTCTGAGTAAAGCCGGTTTTGGCAAACAAATAAAGATGCTCATGGTGATAATTAAACAGATGACTTCGTTCTATAAGTTTGTCTAAAACGCCTGCATCCACTTTTTCATTAGTCCATTTACATTCGCCAAATAGAGCTGTTTCTTTATCCTGCTGCCCCATAATATCTATTTCTGTTTGGCTTTTAGTACGCGGATCAGTACCCCACCAGCGGCCTAAATCTTTAAAATCTACCTGCAGACTTCCGTTAAGCAGTCTTTTCCATAGATACTGACAGCACACATCTTCAAATATCTTGCCCATGTAGGTTGATAAATGCGGAGCTATTCTTGTATATGCCAGTTCTGCTGCACCTCTCATTATCGCTGAATTATTTTCAGATACAAATCTATACCAGAAGCGAAACATATTGTCTTCAATGCTGTAAATAGATTTACGGGAAGCTTTTTCTCCATAAGGCTGTTCTTTTTTTACAATTCCCAAATCAATGAGATTTTTAATATAAGTACTGCATACACTGCTGCTTTCTCCAACTTTATCTGATATTTCTGACATACGTGAAGCACCGGCTGCAATAACTGTTATTATAGCGTTATATAGCGCAGGTTCACGTACTTCCTGCTTTATCAGATTTTCCGGCTCTTCAAAAAGTACGGAATCAGGATTTAAGAATGTATTTTTGATATTATCTTCAATGCTCAGCTTGTCATTTATCTGTAATAAGTACTGTGGTGTTCCGCCTACAAGACCATAGGCGTTCAGCATATCTTCATCTGAGAAATTTCTGAAATAGCTGCAGAAATCGGAAAAATCAAAAGGCAGGATTTTCATTTGAGCCGTTCTTCTGCCGTACAAAGGAGCTTTATATGCTAAGACATGATCTTCCATATATGACATAGCCGAGCCGCATAAAATAAGCATCAGCTTTGATTTGTCCTTATACTTGTCTATCAACATCTGTAAAACTGATGCCAGGCTTTTAGATGCCCTTGCCACATAGGGATACTCATCTATAGCCAGAATGATCCGTTCTTTTTCTGCCAGCTGAAAAACATACTCCAAGGCGTCCTGGAAGGAAGCAAATGAAGTCTGCACTGTAATACCGTTTTGGTATTCCAAAATATTACTGCTAAAATTAGTCAGATTCTGCTGTGCATTGCTTTCCACACCCATAAAATAAATAGCTTTTTTATCTTTGATAAACTGAGTAATAAGAGCTGTTTTCCCAACCCTTCTTCTTCCATAGATAACCGCAAACTCAAATTTATCTGACATGTATAATCTATTCAAAGTATTCATTTCTCTGTTTCTGCCGATAAACATTTTTATCACCTCATTTATCAATCTCACTATAACATGTCATAATATTTTAGTCAATTATACTTTAGTAAATTGTATATGACTAATTTATATTTTATTTAGTAACTGTTTACACCATACTATATTCAATTTAGCTCATCTCACCTCTTTTGATACCTAACATAAATATAAATTCGTACGATTGGAGGTGAGTATCATGGATAAAAAATTTTTACGTGTGCAGGAAGCAGCCTACATGCTTAATTGCAGCAGCAGTACCGTATACAATTTCATCAAAACCGGCAAGCTTGCTTATACCAACTGCGGCAAAGCTTATCTTATACCACGTGATTCTATTGACAGATTAATTGAAAACTCTATCCGTTATAACAAACCGGAGTAAACCTTTTTACAATAACTTGCGTATGAGAACTTACCTAATTTAACAATAAATTTAAAGCTAACATAATTATAAAGAAACATCGAAAGGGGTAATATAATTATGTTTGAAGAATACGGTGATATGCTGACGGTAGATGATGTAGCAGAGATTCTAGGGGTAGGAAAAAACTCAGCATACGAAATCTTCCGTAGTGGCGAGATGAATTGCTTCATGCTAAAAGGGAAATGGAAAATTCCAAAGCAGGCACTCATAGATTATATACATAATATGGCTTATAAAAAATAAATAGACCGTCAGTAGTGATACTGACGGTTCCTTTTTATTCCATATAATTTATTTTTCTATTAACCAATCAGCTATATCATAAATCTTGATACCTTCATAGCTATAAACCGGATGCTTTGTCCTTGCTATTATCATCTTAGGATAGGAATCTCTTATTTGTAAAAGTGGTGTATATTCACGTTTAAATGTATCTTCTCCCGAAATATTATCACTTACCTGAATATATATTTTTTCACTATCCTTTTGAGCTACAAAATCAATTTCTTTCTGATACAGCTTCCCTACATAAACATCATATCCACGGCGAAGCAGCTCCAGACAAACAATATTTTCATATACTCTGCCATAATCCATATTCCTGCTACCTAAAATTGCATAACGTATGCCTGCATCACATAAATAAAACTTCTCAGAACTCTCTAAATACTTTTTGCCTCTAATGTCATATCGCTTTATATCATAAAACACAAAAGCATTACATAGATATTTTATATATTTACCAACAGTTACATGATTTGTTTTAGTTATATTCTCTGTCAGCAGCTCGCTGACTTTATTGGGTGAAGTTAAATTGCTTATATTATCCATCAGAAATTCACTTAACCTTTGTAATACCATAGTATCAGGCAAAGCATATTTCTGCACTAAATCTCTTGTAACAATAGTTTCATAAACCTCTTTGATATAATTTGTTCTGTCTTTTTCAGTTTTATAAGCATATGAACCTGCAAGGCCGCCTTTTACTACATATCCATCAAAAAGTTCGTCTATATCACTTATTTCGCTGTAATATTGGCAATATTCCTGGAAGCTAAACGGAAATACATGTATTTCAATATAGCGACCAGTAAAAAGCGTTGCAAGATCAGCACTTAACAAAAAAGCATTAGAGCCTGTTATGTATATATCATATTTTCCTTTGGAATACAGGCTGTTTACAGCAAGTTCAAAATTAGGGCACATCTGAACTTCATCGATAAAAAGATAATTAGTTTTTCCTTCTTCATAATGTTCCTCCACATAGGAATGCAGAGCATGGTATTCTTTCAGATATTCATAATCAAGATTCATGAAATCTATAAAAATAATATTTATATTTTCAAGATTCTCATTCAGATACTGGATATAACTCTGCATTAACTTTGATTTACCAGAACGTCTGATACCGGTAATAATCTTTATATCCGGCGTACCGTTTAAGTCTATAATTCTGCTTAAATATTTATTTCTTACGATTGTTTTCATATCAGCGCTCGCTTTCAAAACTTTATTTTTTTTCATTTTTCGAAACTACTGTTGTATCTAATATTATAATACCAAGTCTTGCTGCATTCAATTTATATTTTCAAAAAATTTAAATTTTCCCATTTTTGAAAGTGCATGTAAAATAAACTTATTTCTTCCAATTACTAACAAAGCAAAGCTCTGCATAAGGTCTCAAAATACTTTAATTAGTTTATTATACCAGAGATGAAAAAGCGGTTTAGCAAAAATCTCTTAAAGTTCTGAATGCTTGATTTTACTATGGTTTTAAGTAGTTCTAAAAATATTCCAGTGAAATATTAACCCTAGATAAGACAACAAAGATTATAAGGGTAAAAAGCTCAGCTTACATAATCGAGATGAATTGCTTCATGCTTAAAGGGAAATGGAAAATCCCCAAGCAGGTACTAATTGAATATATACATATTTATTCTATCAAGAGTAAATGCATTTTGATTAATAAAAGCATATTGTCCTTCAGATGCATATCGTTTTCCATTCACCATGACAAGTACATCATCACCACCACGAATGCTAATAGTGTCTCCTGTTGTTCCTCCAAGCGATACAATATTTAAACTTGTTGCTGTACGCAAAGCATCTCTAACGCTGGATGCACCAAGCTCTTGAATTTCTTCTTTAGTTATTACTTCTACACTCCTTGGATTTTCTTTCTGAGACAATTCTGTCTTTGTAGCCGTAACAACATACTCATCCATCTTATATTTATTGGCATCCTGATTTTGATTAGCAGCAAAAACTGAATTCATTAAAGCACTTAATACACAAGCAGTTAGAACACCAACTTTTCTTTTTGATATTTTTTGTTTCATTTCAACACCTCTTTTGAGTTAGTTATAACTAATTTAAATCTATAGTAAGCCTAGTCTAATTTTTTGTCAATATTTTTTTACTTTTTATTTTCATATGAAATTACTACTTTACTTTGTACATAAAAAGCCTATCCTTTTAATGATATGTACCCAGAATTCTGGACACATTGTTTTATGAATTAGACTCAGCACATGGATGCTTCCCTGTATTTTACAG
>CANREP010000034.1 GCA_947629685.1 uncultured Phascolarctobacterium sp. | reverse complement strand
TTTTGTACGCCGCCGCCCGCCATCGAGCAGAGTTTTTACACCTAATTGGGGATGAAACAGCTCATGGCTGGCGGCGGTGTTGCCCTCATCGGCACCACCCTTGTACCTCTGCTCTCCGGACTGTTCGGTTAATCACAAAACAAGGAGGTAATCGCCTTTGGACAGCATACTCCAACAGATCACAGACTGGCTGAAAGAAATGCTCGTTTCAGCCATTATGGGAAATCTGTCGGGGATGTTTGAGTCCGTCAACAACCAGGTTGGCGAGATAGCAACCTCCGTTGGCATGACCCCGGCGAATTTTTCGCCGGGTGTCTTTGCCATGGTACGAAACATCTCCGAGTCAGTGATTATCCCAATAGCAGGCTTGATTCTGACCTTCATTGCCTGTTATGAGCTAATTCAGATGATTATTGACCACAACAATCTGGCGAATTTTGAAACCTGGATCTTCTTCAAATGGGTGTTCAAGACTTTTGTTGCGGTCATGTTAATCACAAACACATTCAATATCACGATGGCTGTGTTCGATGTGGCACAGCACGTTATAAACGCAAGCGCCGGTATCATATCCGGAAATACTGCCATAGATGCTTCGGCATTGGAAACACTGGAAGAAATGCTGATGGCAATGGATTTGGGGCCTTTGCTTGGCTTGTTCCTACAATCCTTTATCGTACAGGTCACGATGTCCGCTTTGGCAATCATCATCTTTGTGATCGTCTACGGTCGAATGATTGAAATTTATCTGATGGTCAGCCTTGCCCCGATTCCACTTTCCACCTTTGGAAACAGAGAGCAAAGCAATATCGGACAGAATTATCTGCGTTCGCTGTTTGCAATCGGATTCCAGGGATTCTTGATTATGATCTGCGTAGGCATTTATGCGGTGCTGATTCAGTCTATCGCATTCAGTGATGACATCATCGGTTCTATTTGGGGCGTTATGGGCTACACCGTTCTTTTGTGCTTCACCCTGTTTAAGACCGGTTCGCTTGCGAAGGGTGTATTCAGCGCTCACTAAGGAAAGGAGGAAATTGTTTGGCAGCGTATATTCCCGTACCTCGTGACCTGACGAGGGTAAAAACAAAAGTGTTCTTCAATCTGACGAAACGGCAGTTACTTTGCTTTGGTGCGGCGGCGCTCATCGGAGTGCCGATTTTCTTTCTGGTCAAAGCAACCGGAAATGTGAGCCTTGCAGCACTGTCCATGATGATCGTCATGTTGCCGTTGTTCTTTCTGGCAATGTATGAAAAGGATGGTCAGCCGTTGGAAGTAGTTGTAGAACACTTCATTCAGACTAAATTCGTTCGTCCAAAGGTTCGCCCTTATCAGACGGACAACTATTATGACGCCTTGCTGCGTCAGTACAAACTGGAAAAGGAGGTTGAACGAATTGTTTTTCAAAAAGAAGCCGCAGGCAAGAAACATCAAAATGCCTGCAAATCTGAATCGGAAACAGCAGCGAGAAATTAAAGCTGTTGTGGAACGGGCAAAAAAAGACAATGGTATTCCGCAGACTGCACAGCAGTCCATTCCCTTTCAGAGAATGTTCCCGGATGGCATCTGCCGTGTCACTGACAGCTATTACACCAAGACGATTCAGTTTCAGGACATCAACTATCAGCTGGCACAGCAGGAAGATAAGACTGCCATCTTCGATGAGTGGTGCAGTTTCCTGAATTTCTTTGACAGTTCCATTCACTTTGAGCTTTCCTTTATGAACCTGAGTACCGATGCTGAGAGTTTTGAAAAGAGTATCCGCATCCCGTTCAAGAAGGACAGCTTCAATCCTGTCCGTGCCGAGTATAGCCAGATGCTGAAAAAGCAGTTGGCGCAGGGCAACAATGGCTTGACCAAAACCAAGTACCTGACATTCGGCATTGAAGCCGAATCCATGAGGCAGGCAAAGCCGAGACTCAACCATATCGAAAACGATCTGCTCAATAACTTTCGTCGTTTGGGTGTCATTGCAACCACCATGAACGGCAAAGAGCGGCTGCATCTGATGCACTCCATGTTCCACATGGGTGATAATGATAAGTTTTTCTTCGATTGGAAGTATCTTGTGGAATCCGGGCTGTCTGTAAAGGACTTCATTGCTCCGACGGCATTTGCCTTTAAGACCAACCGCACCTTCCAGATGGGTAGCATCTTCGGTTCAATGTCCTATCTGGCAATTACGGCATCAGACCTGTCTGACCGTATGCTGGCGGATTTTCTGGATATGGAATCCACGCAGATCGTGACCATGCACATCCAGTCGGTTGACCAGACTGCGGCGATTAAGACTATCAAGAGAACCATCACCGAGCTTGACCGTTCCAAAATCGAAGAACAGAAAAAAGCGGTGCGTTCCGGGTATGACATGGATATTATCCCGTCTGACCTTGCTACCTATGGCAAAGATGCGAAGTCGCTTCTGAAAGAATTGCAGAGTCAGAACGAGCGAATGTTCATGGTGACGTTTCTGGTGCTGAACACCGGACGCACCGAGCAGGAACTGGAGAACAATGTGTTCCAGGCACAGAGCATCGCCCAGAAGCATAACTGCAACTTGCGCCGTTTGGATTTTCAGCAGGAATCCGGGCTGATGAGCAGCCTGCCTTTGGCACAAAACCTGATCGAGATTCGTCGTGGCCTGACTACCAGTTCCACGGCGATTTTTGTACCCTTCACAACGCAGGAGCTGTTCCAGAATGGTGGGGAAACGCTCTATTACGGGCTGAATGCCCTGTCGAACAACCTTATCATGGTGGACAGAAAGAAGCTCAAGAACCCCAACGGACTGATTCTGGGTACTCCCGGTTCCGGTAAATCCTTTTCCGCAAAGCGTGAAATCACCAATGCGTTCCTGGTTACAGATGACGATATTATCATCTGCGACCCCGAAGCGGAATATGCGGCTCTGGTTCACAAGTTCAATGGTCAGGTGGTAAAAATCAGCTCCTCCAGTACCAACTATATCAACCCCATGGACATTAATCTGAACTACTCTGAGGATGACAACCCGGTAGCACTGAAAGCCGATTTTATCCTGTCCCTCTGTGAGTTGATTATGGGCAGTAAGGATGGCTTGCAGCCTATCGAAAAGACGGTTATCGACCGTTGTGTGCATCAGATCTACCAGAGATATTTCGACAATCCTGCACCTGAGAATATGCCGATCCTTGAGGATTTGTATGATGCCCTTCTGAAGCAGGACGAAAAGGAAGCCCACCATGTAGCGACCGCCTTGGAAATCTATGTTAAGGGTTCTCTGAAACTGTTTAACAACAGAACCAATGTGGATATTCAGAATCGTCTGGTGTGCTTCGACATTAAGGAGCTGGGAAAACAGCTGAAAAAAATCGGTATGCTGATTGTTCAGGATCAGGTCTGGGGGCGTGTAACTGCCAATCGTTCTGCCGGTAAATCGACCAGATATTATATTGACGAGTTCCATCTGCTTCTGAAGGAAGAACAGACGGCAACCTATTCCGTAGAAATCTGGAAGCGATTCCGTAAATGGGGCGGCTTGCCGACCGGTATTACCCAGAATGTCAAAGACCTGCTTCGTTCCCCGGAGATTGCCAACATCCTCGAAAACTCTGATTTCATCTATATGCTGAATCAGGCAAGCGATGACCGAAGTATTCTGGCACAGCGGCTGAACATTTCGCCGCATCAGCTGTCCTATGTAACCAACTCCGGTGAGGGCGAAGGACTTCTGTTCTATGGCAATGTGATTCTGCCGTTCATTGACCGATTCCCGACCGATTTGGAACTGTATCGCATTATGACCACGAAGTTAAACGAGGTGGCACAGGAAAAGGAGGCGTAATGTATGGCGAAAAGACCTACACGACTCCGTTTTACCGAAGATGACCTTGCAGATTCTCGTGTGAAGAAAGCTGCCGACCGTGCAGATAAGGCGGTTGATAAGGCTGAGAAAGCGGCAGACAAATTGGCTTCCCAAAAGGCAAAGCCGAAGCTAAAGCTGGAAACAGATGCAGCCGGTTCCCGTAAAGCAAAGCTCCGTTTTGAAAAAGCGGAGTTTACGGAAATCGAGCGCCCATCTGTGGCAAAGCACATGGCAAGCCGTGGTGCCGCAGTCACGCTCACATCCAAAGCACATCAGGCGGTGTCAGAATATGAGGATGATAATATCGGCGTTCAGGCTGTGCAGGAAACGACCAAGGCTGTTGAATCCACTGCTTATACCGTCGATCATGCCGTTTACAGCCACAAGCTGAAAGCCTACGACAAGGCAGAAAAGCTGGTAGAAAAATCAGATAAGGCAAATGTAAATGCCCTGTATGAGAAGTTCAAAAAGGACAACCCCGATGCCGCTTCTAATCCCATTTCCCGATGGAAACAAAAACAGGCAATCAAAAAGGAGTATGCAGCGGCGAAGGCAGGCAAAGGGACAGCGAAAGAAACTGCCGCTAAAGCAACAAAGAAAGCAGCCCAAAGCACCAAAACGATTACAGAGAAAGCGATGGAGTTTTGCACCACACACTCTAAAACGATCCTGTTTGTTTTGATTGCTGGACTGCTTTTTATGATCCTCTCAGGGATGTTCTCGTCTTGTTCGGCTATGTTCCAAGGCGGCACACAGATCGTTCTGGGAACTTCTTTTACCGCAAAAGAGGAAGATATTATCGGTGCGGACAATGATTACAAGGCTTTGGAAGCTGCGCTCCGCAATGAAATCAATAATATCGAGCGTACTCATAGCGGATATGACGAGTACCGGTATGACCTTGATGAAATCAACCACAATCCTTATGAGCTTGCGGCATATCTGACGGTAAAATTCGAGGACTACACCAGAGATGAGGTGCAGGCTACCCTGCAATGGCTGTTTGAGCAACAATATGAGCTGACCCTTACAGAAGTAGTAGAGATTCGTACACGAACAACATCTTCTACTGATCCTGAAACGGGAGAGACAACAACAGAGGAAGAAGATTACGAATATTATATTCTGAAAGTGAAGCTCAGAAATAAGGGATTGAACAGCGTAATTTCAAATTCCGGCTTGTCGGAAGATGATATGGAACGATATAGTATTTTGCTTCAGACAAGGGGCAACAGACCGGATATTTTCGGAAATGACATTTACGCCACCCCTGGCGGCGAGTACACCGATTATGATATTCCGGGCGAAGCGCTGACAGACACAAGATTTGCCAATATGATTCGGGAAGCTGAAAAATATCTGGGATACCCGTATGTGTGGGGCGGCAGCAGTCCTTCGTCCTCTTTCGACTGCTCCGGCTTTGTTTCCTGGGTTATCAACAACTGCGGCAACGGTTGGAGTGTTGGTCGTTTGACCGCAAACGGTTTGATGGGCGTATGCGACATTATCCCGAAAAGCTCTGCCAAGCCGGGAGATTTGATTTTCTTCCAAGGCACTTATGATACCTCCGGTGCATCACACGTTGGTATCTATGTCGGCAATGGTATGATGATCCACTGCGGAAACCCCATTTCCTATGCTTCTATCGAATCGAATTACTGGAAACAACATTTTTACTGCTTCGGCAGAATCAGAAACTAAGGAGGAATGTCGATTGAGTGCCAAATTAGACAGAATTGGTGCAGACCTTGAAAAAGCCCGTAAGAAACGGGCTGAATGGGATGCCAGAGTAAAAGATCTGGAACGCAGATACCGTGAGGAGGAAAACTCCGAAATCCATGAGATGGTTCACGCTGCGAACCTGACCCCTGACCAACTTTCCGAGCTGCTCCGTATGTTTGCTGCGGATATGGCTCCGAAGCCTGATACGATCAATACTATGAATGAGGAGGAAACGCAGAATGCGATTTAAGAAAATTGGAGCCGCATTGCTGGCGTGTGCAATGTGTTTTGGCGTGTTTTCTACGACGGCATTCGCCTATGTAGATGAAAGCGCAGCGACCGAAGAACCTGCGGTCGAAGAAAAAGTTCCCGAAAAAGAGCCGGAGGAACCGATGCTGCCGCTTACCCCGGACGGCAACCTGACTTTGGTTGATGATGCCGGTTCACCTACGAAAAGTGGAAAGCAGTTCATTACCGCTGTAACCAAAAACGGAAACTACTTCTATATCATCATTGACCGTGATGATAAGGGCGAGGAAACCGTGCATTTTCTGAATCAGGTGGATGAAGCCGACCTGCTCAAGCTGATGGACGAGGAGGAGGTTGCAGAATTCACCAAGCCGGTTGAGGAAACAAAGCCAGAAGTGGTTGAAACGGTTCCCGAAATTACAGAACCTACTCCAGAGGAAAAGCCGAAATCCCCGAATATGCTCCCGGCGATTCTTACTCTGATTGTGCTTGCCTGTGGCGGCGGATTCTTCGTATTTAAGAAAGTCCAGGAAAAGAAGAAGGCACAGGAAGCGGCAAAGCCTGACCCAGATGCTGATTATGTGGACGATGACGAGGACTATGGGTACGATCCGGAGTTTTAGGACGATGATGAAGATAGCTCCGTCGATGAAGATGATAATGAACCTGTGTAAACAGGATAGGCTTGATGCCTGGGGCAGCCTTCGGGTTGCCTTTACATAGTTTTCGCTTTCAAAAAATAAAAAAATTTGCGTTTTTGAAAGCGACATCTTGCATATACTATTAGCAGACAGTATAATAAGTACAGCGAAGCGGTTTCGAGAAATGAAAAAACTTCAATTTTTGAAAGCGGGTGACTATATGAAAACAATCACGAGAGCAAAATATCTCGATAGAATCATTGAACTGAATGGTACTTCTGACATCAAGATCATCACGGGCATTCGTCGATCTGGTAAGTCCAAATTGATGCAGGCGTATATTGCGTATCTGAAAAGCAATTTTGAAAACATCAATATTATCTTCATCGACTTCATGGATTTGGCGTATGAAGAAATCAAGGAATACCATGCCTTACACGCCTATGTGGAAGAACATTATCAGGAAGGAAAAACGAACTACCTGTTTGTAGACGAGGTTCAGATGTGTCCCAAGTTTGAGTTGGCAATCAATAGCCTGTACTCTAAGGGAAAATACGACATCTATGTAACAGGCTCTAATGCTTTCCTGTTGAGTGCAGATCTGGCAACTCTGTTTACCGGACGCTATATTGAAATTCATGTGTTTCCTTTCAGCTTCCAGGAATATTGCCAGTATTATGATGATATTAGTGACAAAGATAAGCTCTTTGATGAGTACGCTATCAAGGGCGGTTTAGCAGGTTCCTATGCTTATAGAACCGAAAAAGACAGAACAAACTATATCAAAGAGGTCTACGAAACGATTGTTACAAGGGATTTGGTACAGAAATATACTCTCCCGGACACTTTGGTTTTACAGCGTCTGAGCGAGTTCCTTATGGATAATATCAGCAACCTGACTTCTCCGAATAAGGTCAGTCAGCTACTGACAGCAAATGAGACTCCAACCAATCATGTAACCGTCGGCAAGTACATTAAGTATTTGTGCAATGCTTTTGTATTTTATGATATTAAGAGATATGACATCCGAGGTAAGAAATACCTTGAAAGCTCTGAAAAGTTCTATTTGTGTGACAGCGGTATTCGATATGCAATACTGGGAAGCAGAAATATAGACTATGGCAGAGTATATGAAAACGTTGTTTGTATCGAGCTTCTTCGCCGTGGATATGATGTCTATGTCGGCAAGCTCTATCAAAAGGAAATCGACTTTGTTGCTCAGAGAGGTAGCGAAAAGATTTATATTCAGGTCAGCGACAACATTTCCGGGCAGGAAACATTTGAGAGAGAATGCTCTCCTCTGCTTCAGATTCGAGACGCTTATCCGAAAATGATTATTGCCAGAACCAAACATCCCCAATATAGCTATGAAGGAATCGAAATTCACGATATAGCCGATTGGTTGCTACAAGAATAAGCAAGGTGAAATATCTCCGTCATTCTCTTTTGAAATGATGGAGATATTTTTATTATGACGGAGATTGTAGAACAGAAAATTGTATCAGGTTGCAAAAATCCTTTCCGAACTTTTTACATAGCAGTCATGCACTACGGTGTGTGGCTGCTTATTTTTTTGCGAAAGGAGCAGATGCAAATGAAATTAGTTTTGGCTGAAAAGCCTTCGGTTGCACAGAGTATTGCCAAAGTGTTAGGTGCTGCCAAGCGTGAGGATGGCTACTTAGAGGGAAACGGATATGTGGTCAGCTGGTGTGTAGGGCATTTGGTGGAGCTGGCACAGCCGGAAGTCTATGATGCGAAGTACAGCAAATGGGCTTATGCAGACCTTCCTATCTTCCCGATGGACTGGCAGTATGAGGTTTCTGCCGGTACGAAAAAACAGTTTGGGATTCTGAAAAAGCTCATGGCCAGAGAAGATGTTGCGAGTCTTGTGTGTGCAACAGATGCCGGTCGTGAGGGCGAGCTGATCTTTCGGTTGGTGTACCACAAAGCCGGGTGCAGAAAGCCGTTTGAGCGGCTTTGGATTTCCTCGATGGAAGATGTAGCAATCAAGGAGGGCTTTGAAAATCTCAGGTCTGGAACGGAATATGATGCTTTGTATGAAGCTGCACTGTGTCGAGAGCGAGCCGACTGGATTGTTGGTATTAACGCTACTCGACTTTTTTCGACCCTTTACGGGCAGACCTTGAATGTTGGTCGTGTTATGACCCCTACCCTTGCTATGGCTGTTATGCGGGAAGCTGCCATTTCCGCATTCAAGCCTGAACCGTTCTACACAGTTCAGATTGGATTGGATGGCTTTACGGCTGCAAGCGAACGCTTCAAGACCAAGGCAGCAGCCGAAGCTGTCAGGCAAGGCTGTTCAGTGGCAATCGTTCAGAAAGCTGAATGTAAGGAGAAAACAGAAAAGCCGCCTGCACTCTATGACCTGACCAGTTTACAGAGAGAAGCCAACCGTGTGCTTGGCTACACGGCACAGCAGACCTTGGACTACACGCAGAATCTCTATGAAAAGAAACTGGTCACTTATCCCCGTACCGACAGCAGGTTCCTGACGAAAGATATGGCACACAGCCTGCCCGACCTCGTAAAACTGGCTTTCCACACATTCCCCGTGGAGGATGTGGATAACATACCCGTTCATGCAGAGCAGGTTGTGAATAACAAAAAGGTCACAGATCACCATGCCATCATTCCGACCAGAGAATTGCAGAAATGCAATCTGAGCGAACTTCCCAAAGGAGAACTTGCAATTTTGCAACTGATCTCTAATCGCTTGTGCGTAGCTGTTGGCGATCCACACCGATACGCAGAGACAGTCATTGAGCTGGACTGCGGCGGCACAGTGTTTTCAGCCAAAGGCAAAACTGTTGTACAGGATGGATGGAAAGCTCTGGTTCAGAAAAATGATTCGACAAAATCCGACGAAAAAGTGCAGACACTCCCTTCTGTTTCCGTTGGTGACGAAATGACCGTCAGCGGCACGGAAATCAAGGAAGGGAAAACTTCTCCCCCAAAACACTTTACCGAAGTTATATGCTATGAAAGGGGGATAAGAAATCGCCCGTAGAAAGGAGAATTTTCAATGAAAGCAAGGAA
>CANREP010000033.1 GCA_947629685.1 uncultured Phascolarctobacterium sp. | reverse complement strand
GCGACTTGTATATAATACCACCCTCCACTTCTCCTGTCAACACCTTTTTTGCAACTTTTTTAAACTTTTTTCGTTTTTCTTTCTGATACTCCCGGATTGGTTGTTATGTAGGCTGCTGCTATACCTGCTTTAGCGGCACTGCAAATTTCCTGAAAAATTATCATATTTTTGCTGCAAAAAGCTAATCTCAGCCTGTTTTTTCTAAAAAAATACTTTAAAGCAGAAAAACTTTGTAAAAGCTTTTCTGCAAAAAGCATTTTATTTTACCGCTGTTTTATATGGAAAAAGAAAAGCCGGCACGCAAAAACGTGCCGGTTATACGATAACAGCCGTAAAGGCTTATTTTTCGTAGGTAAAATTGTTGATATGCGGACGCAGATCCTTGCCTTCCTGCGCGTCGGCAGCCAAAAGCGCCTGAATAATGATTGCACATTCCAGACGTTTTTTCTGCAGCTTGCAGCCGTATTCATAAGGCTTGCTGATGTCGCCGTTAATCAGGTCAGCATTGGCATGGCAGCCGCCGCTGCAGAAGAACCGCGCCCAGCATTTGCTGCATTCGGGCTTGGTCATAACATGGGTATGACGGAATTTCTGTACCAGGTCATTTTTCACTACGCCGGTATCAAGGGTGCCCAGCTTGTACTGCTCACGACCGACAAACTGATGACAGGGATAGATATCCCCCTCGGGAGTGATGGCAAAATATTCATGCCCCGCGCCGCAGCCTGCCAGACGTTTAGCCACGCAGGGGCCGTTGTCCAGCGCCACATTGAAATGGAAGAAGTCAAAAGGCTCGCCATTGCGGCGTTTTTCCAGATAAGCGCGCGCCAGCTTGTCGTATTCTTCAAATAATACAGGCAAATCTTCTTCAGTCAGCACATAAGGCTCGTCAATGCCCACTACCGGCTCGACGGAAATCTCGCAGCCTACCTTGAGCATATCCAGTACCTCATCGGCAAAATGACGGCTGAAATGGGTATAAGTGCCGCGCAGATAGTAGTTTTTGCCCTCGCGGCTCTCGATAACCTTTTTAAAGCCGCGCACTGCCGCATCATAGCTGCCCGTCTTATTGGGGAAAGGACGCATGGCGTCATGGGTTTCCTTTTTACCGTCCAGGCTCAGTACCAGCATCACGAGGTTATCGTTGAGGAATTTTATATTTTCATCATTCAGCAAAGTGCCGTTGGTAGTAAGGGTCAGTTTAATATTCTTGCCTGTTTCCTTTTCTCTTTTGCGCACATAGTTGACGATATGCTGCACGACCTCGTAATTCATCAGCGGCTCGCCGCCAAAAAGGTCCAGCTCCAGATTATGACGCTGACGGCTGCCTTTAATAGCAAATTCCACTGCCTTTTCCGCAGTTTCCTTGCTCATCAGCTCGCGGCAGCCGCCAAAATCGCCGGTACCGGCAAAGCAGTAGCCGCAGCGCAGGTTGCAATCATGGGCAACATGCAGGCACAGAGATTTTAAAATCGGCGTTTCAGAAAAAGTGGGCGGCACATCAAAAGCCGGGCTGAACAGCAGGCCTTCTTCCTGCAGTCCGTGCAGCTCTTCCAGCGCGTCGCGCAGATCTTCTTCACTATAACGGTCTTTTAAAGCGGCAACTGCTGCTTCATCGTTGCTGCCGTCATAATAATCAAGCAAATCGTAGATAACCTCGTCCACAAGATGCACTGCGCCGCTGTTAACGTCCAGCACCGCCATATTATCATCTAAACGCATTTTATGTATAAGCATAAGTTTCCACCTTTCGCCCTAAACAGTAAAAAGCTCCCTGCAACATACAGGGAGCTGCAATTATTACAAATTATTTGCTGTGTTCGCAAACCTGGTTGCCAACGGTGCAGGAAGTTTTGCAAGCGGATTGGCAGGAAGCCGGGCATTCGCCGCAGCCGCCGGTGCGGAGCGTTTTGTTCAGCATAGCTTTATTAACAGTTTTAATATGTTTTCTCATCATGAATACCTCCAAAATTTATTATTCTTTAAATTATTTTACCGTTTTTTAGCCGTTATTGCAAGAAAATTTTAGATAACCTTTATCAAGCAAGGCAAATACTGTAAATAATCTTCTTATAATTTTTCAGATATCTCTTTCAAATAATTACAAAACCACTCTAAGTGTAACTTTTGCGTAATTGCTTTTTTCTTATCAGTTAATAATTCTTTTTCTATTTTTTCTTTTAACTCTTTGAAAAAATCTTTATCAGCATGATAAAACTCATTTAAATTACCAATATCTCTTCGATAGACATACGAAAAACCTGTCCAAAATTCTGATATCTGTTGAGCATTTAATTTTTTTACTTTTTCAAAAACTTTTTCTACTCCAACAAGGCTCATCAATTTCCCATTTCTTTCCATGTTATATTGTTTATTCATCATATACTTTTCAAATTTCTGAATAAATTTATTATTATCATTAACATCAAATATCGCAATAAATCCAGAAGCACTATTTCTTAATTTTTCTTCTACCAAAAAATCATATAGCTCTTTTTTTAACATACTTGCATCCGCATCTCCATAGCCAGTCGTACTCCACGACAGACTTGAAAATTCCTCAACTCTCTTTTTAGCATTACTAAAAATAGCTTCCTTTAATCTATTTAATTCCTCTATATCCCATATTCTTTTACCTAAAACAAACAAGTTATCTAAAAATTGTGGATAAATATTGATATTTATCTGATTGGTTTTTATTCTATCAGCAATATTATTTAATTTATCAATAACTTCCCTATCTTCATCAATATTATATAATCTTTGCAGTTCATATTTAATCTCATTTTGGGATTTTATATCTTCATTGGTTATAAATTCTGGTATAAATTTTTCTATCATCTCATAATCTAAGTTATAAGTGTCTATATAATCATCAAGAAATTTATAGGCATTATATCCATATATGCTTCCAAACATTATATCCGTTGTACTAATATTTTTATCTCCCATTCTCACATTTGTTTTCACATTATTATTAAATTCATTTTGCTCTTTCTTTTCTTTAATAAGAATACTACTACCAACAGTGCCCAATATTATTTCCTTAAAAAACTCATCAGTATACTTCTCAGTTGCATCACATTTAAAATACATTTCGTTTATATCTTCATAAACTTCAGCAAATCTTTTGCAGGCAAAAATCAATGTTCTCAAATTACACGAATCTGCTGACTTAAATAAACTTAATACACGTTTTTTGTTATCACTAAAATATTTTTTTACATCTTCATTTTTAACATAGTACCTAACAATATTATCAAATTCTGCATCCATATTTGAATTGTATTCAATAGTCAATCCAACAACTTTTTCCTTAAAAGTTTTATAAAATTCATTTTTATCTTTTTCGTTTATCTTATCCTCGTTACATACTAAAATAGCTTTCAATTTATTCTGGTCTGAAATCTGGTCAAAAAATCCTAATAAAACATCATATTTTAATGAAGTTCTTTCTATATCATCAAAAATAAAAACGTATTTATTAAAATCTATTATTTTATTATTTATATTAGAAATAATTGAATTTATAACTCCTGATTTAGATAATATGCTTAATCCTTTAGCCCAATTTTCCCAGCGGCAGTTTTCCGGGATGATGGAAATATACTCGTCGTCGTCCATTTCCCAGTCACGTTCCTTGCTGTCGTAGACTTTTAAAAATAACATCCATGTAATCTGCTCAATACGTTGAGCGTCGCCGTTGACACCGGCATCATTACGCATAATATCTCTTATTCTTTTGACAAAACCTGTCAGATTGCTCATTTATTAACCTACCTCATTTTCATATAGTGCTTCTTCCAGAGCCTTTACTGCCTGCATATACTGATCTTTGCCGCCAAAATAGCTGGCAATCCTTGCAGGCTTGCCAAATTTTTTGAAGTCATCCATTTTTAAAATATCAGTCGTTTCAATATCATAAATACCCAAATCCATGTAGCTGTCCAGTAATTTTTCCAGCACTTCTTTGGCGGCGCCGCTGTATTTGCTGAAAAAATCTTTCTTTTTCACATTATTGGCGCGTTCTCTGCGGGTTAAAGGCTTTTTATCAAAGGCAACATGGCAGATAAAATCAAAATCATCTACGTCGCTCATCTTCTGTTCCGCTTTCAAAAGTTCCAGGTCGATGCCTTTTTCCAGCAGCAGCTCTCTGATTTTTGCCTTTTTCTTTTCCGCAGACCACTGCCGGATAAAGTTATCCAGCGAAGCGTATTCGCCTAAAATATTGGACTTGGTATAATCTACAATGCTTTCCTGACGCAAAAGCTTGCCGTCAGTATCGTAAACAGAGACTACCTTGTTAATAATTTTTACCGTGCAGCCGTCTTTGCCAACTATAGGTTTAGGCTCGCGCGGCGGCTTGGTTCCCGGGTCAATACCATCCGGTATACCCGGGTCATCCGGCATATCGCCCGGTGTCTTAGGCATAAAGCCTTCATCAATATCAATGGGGCCATCCCAGTCCGGGTCGGAAAACAGACGGGTAACATTGCGGAAATCCATAACCACAAAGCTGTTTTTGCCTTCTTTTTTGCGCAGCCTTGTACCCCTGCCGATAATCTGTTTAAATTCCGTCATGGAGCCTATCATCTGGTCTAAAACAATCAGCTTGACCATTTTGCAGTCTACGCCGGTAGAAAGCATTTTAGAAGTAGTAGCAATAACAGGATATTTGGATGTTACAGAAATAAAATATTTCAGCTTGCTTTTGCCGTAATCGTCGCTTCCGGTGATACGCACCACATAATCAGCATTTTTCTGTACCATATCGGCATTAGCGTTATTTAAAGCCACGCGCATCCTTTCTGCCGCTTCTTCCGTAGGGCAGAAAACAATGGTCTTAGCCATCCTGTCCGTACTTTTTAAATAACGGGTAATTTCCTGCGCTACCTGTTCGGTACGGTCTTCAATAACGATATTATAGTCAAAATCACTGTTAGTATAGACGCGGTCAGGTATCTCGTTGCCCAGCTTGTCGCGCTGTCCTTTGAGCGGTCGCCAGCCTTCGCCGATATCCGTAGTAATGTTTATTACTTTAAAAGGCGCAAGAAATCCGTCTTCGATACCGTTTTTCAGACTGTATGTATAAACAGGCTCACCAAAATAGCTCAAATTAGAAATATATTTTGTCTCTTTAGGCGTAGCCGTCATGCCTATCTGCGTAGCGCCGGAAAAATATTCCAAAATCTTGCGCCAGCGGCTTTCTTCCTTGGCAGAGCCGCGATGACATTCGTCCACGATGACCAAATCGAAAAAGTCCGGTCGAAATAAATCGCGGAATCTTTCTTCGCCGTTATCGCCTACCAGCTGCTGGTACAGAGAAAAATATACCTCATGAGCTGTAATGGTACTTTTATTGACCTTTGCAACATTTATCTGGCACATTGTTTTGGCCAGGGGCGCAAAATCCTGATCTTGTGATTGTTCAATCAGAATATTTCTGTCAGCCAAATATAAAATCTTGCGTTTCATCCCGCTTTTGAGCAGACGATATACTATCTGAAAGGCAGTATATGTTTTGCCGGTGCCGGTTGCCATAACCAGCAGGATACGGTTTTGCCCGCGGGCAATAGCGTCCAGCGTGCGGTTAACAGCGATACGCTGATAATAACGGGGCGCAAAGGTAGTCTGGCTGCTGTAATAAGGCTGATTCAGAATTTTCTCCTGCTGCTCGGTGATGCCTTTACCACCGTTTACTTCCTGTTTGTAGCGGGCAATCAGTTCTTCTTCGCCGGGAAATTCTTCTAAGCTCAGGATCCTTTCCTTGCCTGTCAAAAAATCATGCTCGGCAAAGCCGTCGCCGTTAGAACTATACGCAAAGGGCACGTCCAACATCTGCGCATATGTCATAGCCTGCTGTAAGCCATAGGAAACGCTGCGTTTATTGTCCTTGGCTTCAACAACGGCGATAGGATTATTAGCGTTCAGATATAGAACGTAATCTGCGCGTTTTGGCTTTTCAGGAACTGCTATATTGCCTTTTAAATTTATCCTGCCGTCGGTAATAGGCACTTCCATAATGATTTTCCTGGGATTCCATTTAACCGTAACAGCAGGCGTAATATAATGACGTTTTATATCTTCTTCGCTCATTTGTTTTTTAGATAAAATAGTATCCATCCTTACATCTCCCCACACTCAGATTTCCCTGGGAACTATTTCCATAATATCTTCAATACGGCAATTTAAGACAGTACATATTTTCACCAATACTTCTACCCGGACATCTTCATCCTTGCCCAGCTTAGCCATAGCATTGGTAGAAATTTTTGCCTGTCGGCACAGCTGAGTCTTATTTATCTTTTTATCAATCAAAAGCTTCCACAGTCTGTTATAACTGACGGCCATTTCCGTTTCTCCCTTCACAAAGCAAACGTAATATATATGTTCATTATAGCATATCTTTTCTTACTTCAAAATAATCTTGAATTATGCAAGCATTCAACCTTTATAAACACAAAAAACTTAGTCCAGCATATACTGAACTAAGTTTTTATTTATTCTTTCTGTATTTGTCGTATTCGTACTCGTATTCTTCCCACTGCTCGCTGAATTCATTTTCATACATCATGTTATTATGCAAAATGATATCATCAGCACTTTTAATCAGTCCGGCTTTTACTAAATCGGCAAATTCTGCCGCGCTGACAAATTGCGGATAAGTACGGCAAAAATCCGTATAATCTGCGCACTGCAGTTTTTCCATACGTGACTGCAGCGGTAAAGCAAATAAATCGGCTTCGTTCTTACCATAAAACTCGCTTAAATCTGCATCTGCTGACGGATTATCCTGCAGGTAGCTTTGTTGCACTAAATCAGCGCCAATCAGCAACTCATTAAATAACAGCAGGTTCAGCTTATAAAGGTCAGCTAAATTTTTGGAAATGTTAATCAGCATCAGCCTGTATCCGTCTTTATCGACAGTCTGCTGCTTTTCATATCCTGCTATAAGCTGTTGGCACAGGCTGATATTCTGCTCTGCCTGCCGGCAGCCCTGCTCTGCTTTGGTTGCCGCTTTTGCTAAAGCAGCTTTATCCCGGCAAAGAACAGTATGAGGACAGTTTTGCATTACTGCCCTCATAAGCTTATAAGCTGCCAATATCTTTTTGTATTTTGCCAAAGTGAGCCTAACAATTTCAATATTATAGGTCAGCATCTAATCACCTTTACCACACAAAGATATTGCGGATGATGTTTAAATCTATGCCTTTGGTCTGCAAAAAGCCCCACAAATACGCTTTTTCGATGCGGTCTGCCAGTCCCTGCACGCCGCTGCCGTCATCGGCCACGGTTACGCGGTACATTTCCATGGGCGCGTTTTTATAGCTTGCCGCCGTGTTAACGCCCACTTTGCCGGTCAGTGCCCGGTAAAAGCCGTAGCGCTGTGCCTCGCTGATAACGGTATCGTTGTAATTGCCGTTAGGATAAGCCAGTGTACGGACGATATAGCCGTCAAAATTCTTTTTAAGGTAATAACGGGAGGTTGCCAGCTCCCAGGCAAGATATTTTTCGTCAATCTTCGCCAGCGGCGCATGACTGGTAGTATGCGAGCCAAGCTCCATACCGTGGGCAATCATGTCTTTTATTTCTGCTTCGTTCATGTGGATAGCGTCGCCGATATCCTTATTGATGACGAAAAAAGAAGCTTTGGCGTCGTATTTCTGCAGCAGCGGCAGGACTACGCTGTGATTATTTTTATAGCCGTCGTCAAAGCTGAGGGCGATATATTTATCGACGCTCTCGCCCTGTTCCAGCCTTGCCGCCAGCTGTTCAACGCTGACAATGGTGTAGCCGCTGTCCTTTAAGTATTTTAAATGAGATTCAAACAGCGCTTCCGGCATAATCAGGGTCTTGGGCCAGTCTATACCCACTTCCGGGCCTACGGCATGATACATGAGCACAGGTGCGCCGGTCTTTTTAAAAGCAGCGTATTCCGCCCGCAGCCTGTCGCCGTTCAGCTGCCAGTAAACCGCAGCCGCCGCTGCCAGTATTACCAGGCACACAGCAGCCAGTTTCAGTATTTTTTTCAGCATCTCAGTCTTTCTCCATTTCCATACCCAGGCCGACAGCCATTTCCTGCAGCTTTTTCAGACGGTGGTTGATGCCGGACTTGCCGATGCCGCCGGAATATTCTACCAGCTCGTTTAAAGAAGCGTCCGGGTATTCCAGGCGCAGCCGCGCCGTGTCCTGCAGCGCCTGCGGCAGCTGGTTGAGCCCCATGTGCTGGTCGATGTATTTGATGCAGTTAATCTGCCGCACCGCTGCCCTGACTACCTTGTTCAGGTTGGCGGTCTCGCAGTTTACCACGCGGTTGACGTTATTGCGCATTTCCTTGACGATGCGCACGTTTTCAAAATCCATCATGGAATTATGAGCGCCGATAACGCTCAAAAATTTGGTAATGCTTTCGCCGTCTTTCAGGTAGACGATAAAATCGTTCTTTCTGTCGGTCAGTTTGGCTTTCAGCGAAAAGCTGTGCATGACCTTGATGATGCTGTGGGCAAAATCTTCGTTGCCGGTAACCATTTCCAGATGGTAGTCGCTGGAAGGACGGCTGATGCTGCCGCCGCCCAAGAAAGCGCCGCGCAGGAAGGTGCGTTTGCAGCAGTGATTGTTCAACAGCGGATTTTTCAAGTCGCTTTCTACTGACAAAAGCTGCAGCTCCGTGAGCGCTTTGCTCACCTGGGGCGCAGGAATGACGCGCACCTGGTAGCGGTTATTTTTCTTTAAACGGCGCGAACGGGTGATGACCACTTCCGTCTGCACCTGGTAATTACTTTTCAAAAGCTGCAGCACACGTCTTGCCAGCGCTGCATTTTCCGTAGAAAAGTGGATGCCGACATTGCTGCCCCTGATAATAATGGCGCCGCTCATGCGCAGCAGCCCCAACAGCTCCGCTTTGTCGCAGCAGGCGTCGTTGGTCTCGATACGCGATAATTCGTTTTTGACATCATTGGAAAAAGACATCCGGCGTCCCCCTTTCTTATAATCTTAAGTAGCAATTTATTCGCCTTTATGCAGGGTACGCATACCCTGACGCATAAAGAAATAGTCAAAAAACTGTACGCCCCTGCCAAACAGACGCAGGCGGTAGATAAGCGCAATCAGTACGCGCGACAGCTTGCGCGGGTCGTGGCGCACCAGGTCGTTTTTGCTTATCAGCCGCGCCGGTACTACGGTAATCCCCAGGTTGCGTATTTTTTCCACATCCGGCGTTACGGGCGTAGAGCCTTCTGCATTATACTGCAGCAGCTGTTCGCCGGTTATCTCCTGGTCGTTGACGATGACGAAGTCCAAAAACTGCACGCCCACATGGTCGATAAGTGCGCGCACGTGTTCATAAGCACCGAAATAATCGGTTTCGCCGGGCTGGGTCATAACATTGCAGATATAGATTTTGACCGCGTCTGATTTTATTACTGCATCGCGGATACCCTTAACCAGCAAATTAGGAATAACGCTGGTATACAGGCTGCCCGGACCGAAAATCAGCACGTCGGCTTCTTCAATGGCCTTGATAGCCGCTTTCGACGCCGGCGCGTCCTCCGGCAGCATCATCATGC
>CANREP010000032.1 GCA_947629685.1 uncultured Phascolarctobacterium sp. | reverse complement strand
CTGGGTGGGCAGTACTTCGCTGTCTATTTGGGGCATGGTCTACTGCGGCATTTTGTTTGCTCATGTCATCATCCTGCGCGGGCTTCCGGGGCTGCCGATAGATTTGGGCTTCACGGTAATGGAATTTGGCGAAGCTTTATTATGGACGGTGCTGCTGGGTACTTGGGCCAGTGATACTGTAGCTTATTTTTTTGGCAGCGCATTCGGCAAACGGCCTTTTTGCAGCGTCAGTCCTAAAAAATCCTTAGAAGGAGCTGCGGCTGGATTTGTCGGCTGTACGGCCGTGGTAAGCTGGCTTGCTTCCACTTACCTGTATCTGCCAGTTTGGCAGGCTGTTGTCCTGGCGTTGGGAATTGCTTTCTTTGCGCCGCTGGGCGATCTTATCGAATCTATTATCAAGCGGTCTTTCGATATCAAAGATTCCGGCAGAATCTTTCCGGGACATGGCGGTGTGCTGGACCGTTTTGACAGTTTGCTGTTTGCGGCTCCGATTACCTATTATTTATTGGTGTTTTTAAGCTGTTTTTAAAGCGCGATAAAGGAGTGGCGTTATGAAAAACATTTCAGTATTAGGCAGTACAGGCTCGATCGGCTGCCAGACTTTGGAAGTAGCAGCTGCCAACCCGGATAAGCTGAAGATCAGGGTGCTGGCTGCACATAAAAATGATGAAATCATGGAACGGCAGATCCGGGAATTTGAACCTGATTTTGCCGTGCTGACAGATAAAGAGGCGGCTGCGCGGCTCATGCAGCGTTATCATGGTAAGACTGAAATCCTTGCGGGCGAAGAAGGCTTGCTTGCTGCTTCTACTTACAGCGGGGCTGATACGGTATTGGCTTCTATGGTTGGCTATGCAGGTCTGCGGCCTACGCTGGCAGCTATCGAATGCGGAAAAAACATAGCTTTGGCCAATAAAGAGACCCTTGTTGCGGCTGGCAGCATTGTTATGAATAAGGTAAGGGAACATCAGGTGAGCCTGACGCCTGTAGACAGTGAACACAGCGCTATTTTTCAGTCGTTGCGTGCCGGAAAGGCCAATGAAGTCAAACGGCTGATTATTACTGCTTCCGGCGGACCGTTCCGTGGCAGGAAACGCAGCGAGCTGGAGCATGTAACACTGGCTCAATGCCTGAATCACCCTAACTGGAGTATGGGTAAAAAAATAACGGTGGATTCGTCCACGTTGGCCAATAAAGGCTTGGAAGTAATCGAAGCCCACTGGCTGTTTGACATTCCTTATGATAAGATTGACGTTGTGGTGCATCCTCAAAGCATTGTACATTCCCTGGTAGAATTTTGTGACGGCAGTGTCATTGCGCAGTTAGGAGAGCCGGATATGCGGCTTCCTATCCAGTATGCGCTTTCTTACCCGGAAAGATTTTCTCAGGCGTTTGAACAGCTTGACCTGGTAAAGGCGGCTTCCCTGACTTTTGAGGCTCCTGATACAGAAGCTTTTCCGTCGCTGAAGACTGCTGTGGCCTGCGGCAAAGCAGGCGGCACGCTTCCCTGCGTGTTCAATGCAGCCAATGAGGAAGCTGTTTATGCCTTTTTGGCAGATAAGATAAAGTATCTTGATATTCCATATATAACAGAAAAAGTAACTTCCCTGCATGAGAATATTTTGCAGCCTGAAATAGACGATATAGAAGCGGCTGACAAACAGGCACGTATATTGGCACGCAAAATTATTGCAGGACTGTAATATTACTGGGAGGCAGAATTTTGTTAACGATTTTAGCTGCAATCTTTGTTTTCGGCGTTTTGGTCACGGTACATGAATTTGGGCATTTTATTACTGCCAAGATGACCGGGATGCGCGTCGACGAGTTTGCCATAGGTTTCGGACCAAAGATCTATCAGCAGCAGGATGGAGAAACCTTATATAGTCTGCGGGCAATTCCGCTGGGCGGTTATAATAAAATCGCCGGTATGGACCCGGACGATCCGATGGAGGAAAACTCTTTTAAGTCCAAGTCAATTCCTGCGCGGATGCTTGTTATTTTGGCTGGCTCGCTGATGAATTTCCTGTTGCCGGTACTTTTGTTTTCCGGCATCTTTATGATTAACGGTATCGAAAAGCCAGTTGATGAACCTGTTTTAGGGACCGTAGTTGCAAATAAGGCGGCTGACAGAGCTGGGCTTAAGGTAGGGGACAAGATCCTTGCCATTAACGGCAAACCGATTTCTGCCTGGAATGATATTATCGTATTACTGCAGGAAAACGGTACTAAGGAGGTCAGTGTTACGGCGTCAAGAGACGGAGCTGCGCAGACTTTTACCATGACCCCGGAATTTGACGAGCAGCTGGGAAGACCGCTCATCGGTATTTCGCCGGCGTTTGTTACTGAAAAACCGGGAGTCTTGGATTCCGTCAAGATGGGCTTCGGCTATACCAAATATATTATTTTTGCTATGGTCGACGGCTTGCAGAAAATAGTTACCGGCAAAGCGCCGGCAGAAGTGGCAGGCCCCATAGGTGTAGCCCAGATGGCCGGCGAAGTGGCAGAAAAAGGAGTACTGCCGCTGATAAGCTTTGTAGCTTTTTTGAGTATAAACCTTGGCGTCATCAATCTGCTGCCGTTGCCTGCCTTGGATGGCGGGCATTTTGTGCTGCTGCTGCTGGAAGGCGTGCGCGGCAAACCGTTGGGCAGCAAGGCTATGAATACTATCCAGACTATCGGCGTTGCGCTGATTCTGGCGATAACGCTGTTTTCGACATTTAAAGATATTACGAGATAAAAGAGGTGGAATGCGGTGGAACGCAGAAAGACCCGTCCGATACAGGTGGGTAAAGTTAAGATAGGCGGCGGAGCTCCCGTGTCTGTACAGTCCATGACGAATACCCGTACCGACGATGCGGCAGCGACCTTGCGGCAGATAGGCGAGCTGGCTGCGGCAGGATGTGAAATCATCCGTTGTGCTGTGCCGGATATGGCGGCAGCAGAGGGATTGAAACGTATTGTCAGCGAAAGCCCTATCCCGGTAATCGCAGATATTCATTTTGATTATAAGCTTGCACTTGCGGCTATTGATGCCGGTGTAAACGGACTGCGTCTCAATCCGGGCAACATTGGCGGTAACGACCGTGTTGCTGCGGTAGTAGAGGCGGCAAAAAAAAGAAATATTCCTATCCGCATCGGTGTGAACGCCGGTTCACTGCCTAAAGACCTGCTGGAAAAATATGGGCACCCTACTGCCGAGGCTTTGGTCGAGGCTGCTTGGAGGCATATCCGCATTTTGGAGGATATGGATTACAGAAATATCAAGGTATCGCTGAAAGCACATGACGTACCTTTGACGGTGGCTGCTTACCGTCTGCTGGCATCGCAGTGTGATTATCCTCTGCATGTGGGGATAACAGAGGCCGGTACGATTAACAGCGGTATTATCAAATCGGCCGTAGGTATCGGCACGCTGTTGGCGGAAGGTATCGGCGATACTATCCGCGTATCGTTGACCGGCGACCCGGTGCGCGAAGTGAAAGTAGCTTATGATATCCTGAAATCCCTCGGTCTGCGGGAATACGGTCCTACTTTGATTTCCTGTCCTACCTGCGGCAGGACTAAGATAAACTTGGAAAAACTGGCGCTGGAAGTAGAACGGCGGCTGGAAAAAATCAGCGAGCCTATCACGGTCGCTGTCATGGGCTGCGTAGTCAACGGACCCGGAGAAGCCAGAGAAGCAGATGTGGGTATTGCCGGCGGCATCAACGAGGGCCTTATTTTCAAAAAAGGTGTCGTTCTGAAAAAAGTTCCGGAAGCATGTATTATTGACGAGCTGTTTGCTGAAATTGATAAAATCTTACTTGAGAGGAAGGAAAATAATAAATGAGAGTTTCTAAAATGTTTGCGCCTACTTTACGCGAGGTACCTGCAGAAGCTGAGGTTGTCAGCCATCAGCTGATGCTCAGAGCAGGATTCCTGCGCAAATCTGCCGGCGGTATGTATAACTATCTGCCCTTGGCTTGGCGTGTGCTGAAGAAGATTGAAAATATCGTTCGTGAAGAAATGGATGCCAGCGGTGCGCAGGAACTGCTGATGCCCATAGTGCAGCCTGCGGAAATCTGGCAGGAAAGCGGACGCTGGGGTGTATATGGTGAGGAAATGTTCCGCCTTAAAGACCGTCACAACAGAGAATTCTGCCTCGGCCCTACTCACGAAGAAATGGTTACCAATCTGATTCGCGGCGATGTTCGTTCTTACCGTCAGCTGCCGCTTAATGTTTATCAGATTCAGAATAAATTCCGTGATGAACGCCGTCCTCGTTTCGGACTGATGCGTGGTCGTGAATTCATTATGAAGGACGCTTATTCCTTTGACCGCGATGAAGCTGGTCTGGATGTTTCTTACAAACTGATGTATGACGCCTATACCCGTATCTTTACCCGCTGCGGACTGACTTTCCGTCCCGTAGAAGCTGACAGCGGCGCCATCGGCGGCAGCGGCAGCCATGAGTTTATGGTTATTGCCGACAGCGGCGAGGCAGAAATCGTTTACTGCAACGAATGTAATTATGCTGCCAACGTAGAAAAAGCGGAGCTGCATGTTATTGAAGCACCGGCAGAAGAGGCTAAAGCAGTAGAAGAGGTTAAGACACCTGACTGTAAGACTATTGCCGATGTATGCGCATATCTGCAGCTGCCGGTTGATAAATCTGTAAAAGCGGTAGCTTTTAATAGTGAAAAGGGCTTAATCCTGTGCTTTGTACGCGGCGACCACGAAGTAAACGAAGTAAAAGTTATTAACACTGTAGGCGTTAACGAAGTGGAAATGGCAGAAGAAAGCCTGCTGACTGAGGCCGGTACCGTAGGCGGTTATATGGGCCCTGTAGGCATTGACCCTGAAAAAACTATCGTTGTTGTTGACAGTACTGTTATGAAAATGCACAATATCTGCTGCGGCGCCAATAAAGAAGGTTATCATCTGCTGAATGTAAATCCGGGCAGAGATTTCACTCCTACTTATGTAGCTGATATCCGTCTGATTCAGGAAGGCGACCCTTGTCCGCACTGTGGCGGCAATGTCAGCAAGGCACGCGGTATCGAGGTTGGTCAGGTATTCAAGCTGTTTACTAAATACAGTGAAGCAATGCACGCAACCTTCCTTGACGAAAACGGCAAGGAAAAGCCGATGGTTATGGGCTGTTACGGCGTCGGCGTAAGCCGTACCATGGCTGCGGCAATCGAGCAGAACAACGATAAGGACGGTATGATCTGGCCTGTAGCGATAGCTCCCTACGAAGTGCTGGTCGTGCCGGTCAATACTAAAGACGAGGCTTCTACCCAGAAGGCGGAAGCGATTTATGAAGAACTGAAAAAAGCGGGTATCGAAACTGTTATCGATGACCGTAACGAGCGTCCCGGCGTAAAATTCAAGGATGCCGACCTGATCGGTTATCCGCTGCGCGTGGTGGTGGGACCCAAGACGCTGGCAGAAGGTAAGCTGGAAGTAAAAGTACGCAGGACCGGCGAAGTGCAGATGCTGCCGCTGGACGGAGATTATATCACAGCGATCAGGGAGCTGCTGGCTAAACTGTAGACTGAAAATAATGGGGTGGTCTGATGTTTGAAATACCGTGGATATCATCAGTAGAATTGACAATGGCGCTGCGTCTTGTTGTGGCCGCCGTGCTGGGAGGCATCGTCGGTATCGAGAGAGGCAGCGGCGACAGGCCGGCAGGCTTTAGAACGCATATACTCGTCTGTGTTGGTTCAACGCTGTTCATGCTGGTGTCTATTTATGGTTTTGACGATATCGAAGCCACTAATTTTGAAAACAGGAGGGACTCGGCGCGTATTGCTGCCCAGGTTGTCAGCGGTATAGGCTTTCTGGGCGCCGGTACCATCCTGCATGAAGGTCTGACCATTCGCGGACTTACAACTGCCGCCAGCTTGTGGATTGTCTCGGCTATAGGTCTTGCGGTAGGCAGCGGTATGTACCTTATCGGCACGTTGGCTACGGCTATAACCATGATTACGCTGGTTACTTTTCATAGCTGGGAAAAACATTTTGCCGGCAGCAGCCGCAGCGAGCGCAGGTTTATCCGTGTAACCATCAATAATCGTCCGGGTGCGATTACCGATGTTACCGGCTATCTGTCTAACAAAGGCATCAAGGTCAAGACACTGAATGTAAAAAATAACGATAAGGAAAATAAGCTTGTTCTGGAACTGTATCTGAAAGTGGAAAAAGGTATCGATATCATGGAGATTATCCGCGGATTGCAGAGTATCCAGGGGGTTGTTTCCTTAGATAATTAAACTTGTTTATTGATATGTGAAAGGATTTTTTTATGCAGGCTAAATATTGCATTATACCTGACAGAGAAAAGCTGTTAGCTTTTTTATCAGCTCAATCTCTGTCGCCAACTGAATTAATGCAGTTACAGATGATGCATATCAGTAAAATTTGTATCGATGAAAGTTCAAGGCTGTGGGAGCTGCATTTTGACTGTGCAGCTCATATCAGGCCTAATGTTATGCAAGCAGCTGCCGCAAAACTGGCGGTTGCTTTTTCTTTGGATAAAGTAGATTTTATCTGTGATGGCGACGGCAGCAGCTGTGCAATGCCGGGGCAGGCTGCTTCTGAGGCAGCCGGGTCGGAGCAGGAAGTAGAAATCACCGACTGCGGCGGCGTGCCGTATCCTGATGATATTCCTTTGCCGGAAGAGCCGCCGGAGATAGAAATCGGCGAAGCAGAGCCGAAGGAACCCATTCCTTCCTGCGACAAGCAGGAAGAGTACGAAGCGGCCTATGAGCACGCCTATAATCAGCTGTACGGGGCAAAGAAAGATAATGGGCTGCTTTGGGGCAGAAGCTTTAAAGGCAAAGTAAGAAAGCTGGAGACTGTCTTTGAAGAAGAAAATCGTGTCGTTATTGAAGGAACCTTTGTCAAAAGCATAGATAAGGACGGTAAGCTGACTTCTTTTGTGGAAAAAGAATTTAAAACAGGTAAGATTGCCTTAAGCTTTAACGTCAGCGATGATACCAACGGCATCTATATTAAGATGTTTTTCGGAGGTAAGGATGACGGCAGCGATGCCAGAACAGAATGCAATCAGTTTAAAAACCTGCTGAAACCGGGGATGCGGCTGCGGATTATGGGTAATGTAGCGCCGGACAGATTTATGTTCGACGAAATGGTCATGACGCCGCAGGGAATCATGAAAGTGGACGTGGAAGAACGCATGGATAATGCGGAAATCAAACGTGTCGAACTGCATTGCCACACGAAGATGAGCAAAATGGACGGTCTGACGCCGATGGAAGACTTGGTGCATAAGGCGGTCAAATGGGGACATAAAGCGCTGGCTATCACTGACCATGGCGTGGTACAGGCTTTTCCGTTCTGCTTTGACGCTGCGGAAGGCAGTGATTTGAAGCTTATCTTCGGTATGGAAGGTTATCTTATCGGTGATCATAAGCTTAAAGCGGGCGATCTGGACCGCGAGCCTACGGATACGATTAAGAAAAGCCGTGTGCCCAAGATTCCCAGCTACCATATCATTATTTTGGCTAAGAATGAAACAGGTCTGCGCAATCTGTACAAGCTGGTTACCATCAGCCATCTGCGTTATCTGCATAAAAGACCGCTGCTGCCAAGACAGATTATTGAGGAACACCGCGAAGGACTGCTTTTGGGCTCTGCCTGCGAAGCAGGCGAGTTGTACCGTGCGCTGCTCAGCGGCGCTTCCGACGAAGAGCTGGAAGAGATAGCTGCATTTTATGACTACCTGGAAATCCAGCCGACTGGCAATAATATGTTCCTGGTGCGGGAAAACCGCTGTACGGTCAAAGATATTGAAAATTACAATAGGCGCATTTATGAACTGGGCAAGAAGATGGGCAAACTGACTGTTGCAACTTGCGACGTGCATTTTCTTAACCCGGAGGATGCAACGCTGCGCGCTATTTTACAGGCTGGACAGAACTATAAGGACGCAGAAGAACAACCGCCGCTGTATTATCGTACTACAGAAGAAATGCTGGCTGAATTTGCCTATTTAGGCAAAGACGTTGCCTATGAGGTATGCGTAACCAACACCAATAAAATTGCCGATATGATTGAAAAAATCAAGCCGGTGCCGGACAGGGACCAGCTCTATTCGCCGTTTATACCAGGTGCTGAAAAGGCTATCAAAGAAATGTCTTATCAGCGGGCTCATGAGTGGTATGGTGAAAACCTGCCGGATATTGTAGCCGACAGACTGAAGATGGAGCTGGATTCTATCATCAATCATGGCTTCTCGGTATTGTATTATATTGCTCATAAACTGGTAAAAAAATCACTTGATGACGGCTATCTGGTAGGTTCCAGAGGCAGCGTCGGCTCTTCTTTTGTGGCGACGATGATCGATATTACTGAGGTTAACCCGCTGAAGCCCCATTACAGGTGTCCTAAATGCCGGCATAGCGAGTTCTTCCTTAACGAAGAATATGCATCAGGCTTTGATTTGCCGGAGAAAAACTGCCCTGAATGTGGTGTGCCTATGCTGCGCGATGGACACGATATACCATTTGCTGTTTTTATGGGCTTCCATGGCGATAAAGTGCCTGATATCGACCTTAACTTTTCAGGTGATTATCAGCCTACAGCTCATAAATATACGGAAGAACTGTTTGGCAGAGATAATGTGTGCCGTGCCGGTACTATCTCGACAATCGCTATCAAGACGGCGCAGGGATATGTAAGAAAGTTCTATGAGAGCAAGAACAAGCATGTGCATCCTGCCTATATAGCTTCGCTGGTAGAAGGCTTTGCCGGCATTAAACGCACGACGGGTCAGCATCCGGGCGGCATCATGGTAGTGCCGCGTAATATGGATATTCATTACATTTCGCCCATGAACAGGCCGGCGGATGAAAAGGATTCATCTACGATAACTACACACTTTGATTATCACAGTATTAACGACCGTCTGGTTAAGCTTGATATACTGGGGCACGATGACCCCACCGTTATCAAGATGCTGGAAGAGCTGACCGCTATTCCGCCTAAAGAAATTCCTGTAGGCGACGAGGCAACCATGCGTCTGTTCCAAAATACATCGTCATTAGGCGTAACGCCGGAGCAGATTTTCAGTGACGTAGGGACTTTCGGCATACCGGAATGCGGTACTAACTTTGTCCGTACCATGATTAATGACGTACAGCCGAAAAATTTCAGTGACGTTGTACGTGTATCAGGATATTCTCATGGTACTGACGTGTGGCTGAATAATGCGCAGGATCTACTCAAAGAAGGCAAGCCGGTAGAGGAGACTATTTCTACTCGTGACGACGTAATGACCAGCCTTATTGCCAAAGGCGTGGAGCCAAGTATGGCGTTTAAGATCATGGAGCACGTGCGTAAAGGCAAGGCTGCCAAAAAAGGTTTGGAACCAGCCATGCTGGAGGCTATGAAAGGGGCAGGCGTACCAGACTGGTATATCAAATCTTGTGAAAAAGTGCAGTATTTGTTCCCTAAGGCTCATGCGGTAGCGTATGTATTGATGGCGTATCGTATTGCTTACTGCAAGGTACATTATCCGCGCGAGTTTTATGCAGCTTATTTTACAGTGCGCGCCCCGGAATTCGATACTGCATACATTGTCAAAGGCAAGGCCTTTATTAAAGACTTTTTGAAGAATGTCTATCATCAGGGCAATCAGGCGACTACCCAGGACAAGGTTGCAGCAACGTATCTGGAGCTGGCCAATGAGATGCTGGAGCGTGGGCTGGAATTTGATAATATTGATATTTATGCTTCTGACCCGATTAAGTTTACTGTAACGGAAAAGGGCATCCGGCCGCCTTTGGCTGCGTTGAGCGGCGTTGGCGCCAGTGCTGCGTTAAGCATTGCTAAAGTGCGTGACAGAAGCAATCCCTTTATTTCTCAGGAAGATTTGCGGATAAGAGCTCAGATAAGTAAAACAGTAATCGAGCGTCTTGCTGAAATGGGAGCGTTAAACGGACTGCCGGAAACTAATCAGATAGACTTATTCAGTTTATAAAAAACAACGGCTCATAGCGTGATTTGAGCCGTTGTTTTTCTGTTTGTGAGTTTAATTTGA
>CANREP010000031.1 GCA_947629685.1 uncultured Phascolarctobacterium sp. | reverse complement strand
AGTTTTCAAGGTTCTCGCTGTATCTCAGCGACTTGTATATAATACCACCCTCCACTTCTTCTGTCAACACCTTTTTTATAACTTTTTTAAACTTTTTTCGTTTTTCTTTCTGACACGCACGGATTGGTTGTTTTAGAAGCTATGTTTGAGCCTGCTTTGCCAGCGACACATTTTTGCTGAAAAATTCTTGTCCTTTTGTCTTAACTGCTGTTACGTCAACTAAAAAGAGGCAAGCTTTTACTCGCCTGCCTCTTGTCTTTTTCATATATTCAGCTGATAAATATTTTTACCTTCTCCTCGCAAATCTCTTAAGATATAGATTGCATCCTGCTGTCCATTTATAGGATTATTGTAAAACAATTCCACTGGGTAATACTTACGGATCTGCTGCCAACTACTGAATTTATAGTCAGGCAGATATTCTCTTACTGCATCTTCATTACGCCAAAACGCCGATACTTTGTCAAATATAGTTTCAGTATTCCAACGCAGCCACTCAGGCCGCCAGCCATCTATATGCATGAAAACGTCATAACGTAGTACTTCAATTAAGGTACTTTTTAAAGTTTCATCTTCTGTATGTTCATTTATATAATCATATAAGATTTTTGCAACACTCCTGCTGTTATGTACCTGCGGATAATGGCCTTTTGCTGCCCACCATTCCGTCAGTTGTCTATAAAAAGTAAAAGAATTTGTCTTCTTTGCAGTTAAATGACGTAATGTATTGATAAAACAACCGCTGTTATAAACTTGCTCAAAAACATTTTCCAATCTTTTTAGTAACTGCATCTCTTTGTAAGGCATATAAGCAGTAGCCAAAATCTCATAAGGCGGTTCATCCATATAAATCAGCTTAAGTTTATATACGACAGGCTTATTCCAGATATGTACGGAAAAAGCGTAAATATCTGCCTCTTTCAGCATCAGTTTTTCCAATATCGTCAATATCGGCGTATTGATAGTTTCTTCAATTAAAGTGACATTATGCCCTTGCAGCTTGCAATACTCACTGATATAGCGCAATCCCAGGGCTGTATGGATATATTTACTGTTAACAGCTGTAAAAATTACTTTCATCCGTTTTCTCTCCCGTTTTCAGCATATGTTATAATAATAGAATATTGAATTTATTTTTGCAAGGAGTGACAAATATGACTGCACATACTACACCGGAACATGGCAGCAGCATCATGCGTTCAGCAATACCTGCAGCCTGCAAATGGCGTGTAAATGATATTTATGCTGACGATACTGCCTGGAAAACAGCCTGCGCAGAGCTGCGTGAAGAACTTCCCGTTATCCAAAAACTAAAAGGCTTATTAACTGACAAAAAAATCCTTGTTGCTGCCTTAACTTTGCGTGACAAGGCTTCTCAAAGTATGGAAAAAATCTATGCATACGCGCGCCTGCAGCAGGACGCTGATAATACTGACCAGAACTTTCAGTCGCTGACCGGCGAAGCCGAAAGCCTGCTTGCCGCCTACAATAATGCTATTTCCTTTATCGAGCCGGAAATTCTCTCATTAGGAAAAGATTTGCTTGCCACCATGCTGACAGAAGAACCAGCACTGCAAAAATATGCTTTTTATCTGGAAAATCTTACCCGCCTTTCCGACCATGTTCTTTCTGCCTCTGAAGAAGAACTGCTGGCACAGAGCAGATTATCTACATCCTCAGCAGCAGCTTCTTTCCGCGCCCTCGTCAGCGCCGATATGCAATTTCCGGCTGCTCAGGACGGACAGGGCAACACCGTTGCAGTAAGCGAAGGCGCTTATCTACTGAACATGACTTCTACCGATAGGGAATTGCGCAAGAACACCTTCCGCAGCCTTATGAATACCTATCATCAATACCGTAATACATTAGCCACAACGCTTACAGGCAACTGCCGCACCAGTAATTTCTATGCCTGTGCCCACAAATTTTCTGATACGATGAGCGCCAGCTTGGCTGAAGATAATATCCCCACCACCCTGTATGACGGACTTATTGATGTTGTCAACAATAATCTTGACGCCCTGCATGAATATATGCAGTTGAAAAAAGATGTGTTGGGTTACGATGAACTGCACGCTTATGATATTTACGTGCCCCTTTCCTCTGCCGGTGAAACACTTGCCTGCAGCTTTAGTGAAGCTTGTGAGAAAGTCAGTGCCGCCCTTGCTCCTTTAGGTGAAAAATATAATACCGTACTGCAAAAAGGCTTTGACGAAGGCTGGATAGACATTTACGAAAACAAGGGCAAGCGTTCCGGTGCTTATTCCTGGGGTGTTTATGGAGTACATCCTTTCGTTTTGCTTAACTACCAAAAACGCTACAACAGTATCTCTACTTTGGCTCATGAAATGGGACACGCTATCCATAGTTATTTCAGCAGCCACAGTCAGGAATATATAAATGCCGACTATACTATTTTCTGCGCTGAAGTTGCTTCTACCACTAATGAAATCCTGCTTTTGGAACATACCTTGCAGCACGCCTCTCGTGAACAGAAAGTATTCCTTTTAAACCAATTTCTTGAAGCAGTGCGTACCACTGTTTACAGGCAAGTACAGTTTGCCGAATTTGAAAAATATATTCACAGTGAAATTACCGCCGGCCGTTCCCTGCAGGCAGAAAATCTGGAAAACTACTGGCTGGAAATCAACAAGCGTTATTACGGTAACGCTCTGACTGTAGATTGCGAACTTGCCAGCGAATGGTCGCGCATCCCCCATTTCTATACGCCATTTTATGTTTATAAATACGCCACGGGCTATTCTGCCGCCACAGCCTTCGCTACGTCCATTTTAAACAAAGAGCCCGAAGCCGTAGAAAAGTATCTCGGCTTCCTGCAGGCAGGCGGCAGCGATTATTCCTTAAATATCCTGAAAAAAGCCGGCGTAGATTTAAACACACCTTTACCTGTCACCGTAACCTTAGAAAAATTTGCTGAAAAATTAGCAGAATTAAAAACTTTGCTCAAAAAATAACAAACAAAAAATCCGTTGACGCTTACAGCATCAACGGATTTTTGCTTACGGCTACAGCAAGTTTTCTTTAATAACCTTCCTCATATCAGCAGCCGCGATAACTTCCTTATGCAAAGCTGGCATCTCTTCCAATTCTAACATTTTAGGCGGAATAGGTACGCCTGTTTTTTCATGTAATTCATGCAGCAGCTCAAAAGGTTTCTTTTCTCTAACATCACGGTCATCCAAAGCTTCCAACACACTATCAGAGAATTTATAAGGGCTGGCAGTAGAAAGGATAATACTGAATACTTCATCGTCAGTAAGCAGACGATATTTTTCCAATGTCCTCCAGGCAACGGCGGTATGAGTATCCATTAAATATTTATAATCATTATAAATTCTTCCTATGGCTTCTTTAGTTTCCAGCTCGTCAACCCAGGCGCCAAAGAACTGACTCTGAACCTTTTTGAGATCTTCAGAATCAACCTTATAATTACCTTCATTATTCAAACTGGTCATATACTCGGTAACTTTTTCTGCATTATCTTCCGTAATATTATACAGCAGACGTTCCAGATTACTGGAAATCAGGATATCCATAGACGGAGAAATCGTTTTATAAAATTCACGACGTCGGTCATAAATACCAGTATTGATAAAATCTGTCAAAACATTATTACTGTTAGAAGCGCACAACAGTCGTTCAACGGGCAGTCCCATGATTTTAGCATAATAACCCGCCAAAATATTGCCGAAATTGCCTGTAGGTACTACAAAATTGATAGGTTGACCCAAGGTAATATAGCCATTTTTTACCGCGTCAGCATAGGCGCTGAAATAATAAACTATTTGCGGTACCAAGCGTCCCCAGTTAATGGAGTTGGCCGACGAGAATACATAACCCTGCTGTGCCAGCTCTGCAGCCATGGCAGCATCGCCGAAAATCTCCTTAACCCCTCTCTGGGCATCGTCAAAATTACCTTCAATGCCAAACACACGCACATTTTTACCAACCTGGGTAATCATCTGCTGTTTCTGGATATCGCTTACTCCTTCACTGGGATAAAAAACGATGATTTCAGTGTCTTCTACGTCTGCAAAGCCTTCTAAAGCAGCCTTACCAGTATCACCAGAAGTAGCTACCAAGATGATAACTTTATTTTTTTCTCCGGTCTTGGCTATAGCCCGCGTCAAAAGATGCGGCAGAAGCTGCAGCGCCATGTCCTTAAAAGCCGATGTAGGCCCATGCCAAAGCTCCAATACCGCAGTATTATCATTTACCTTGACCAATGGCACGGGCTCGCAGCCGAATTTTTCAGCCGCATAGGCCTGCTGCACACATTCTCTCAGTTCGTCTTCACTGTAATCAGTTAAAAACTGACACAGGATATCTATCGCCCTTTCCGTATAAGGTTTATTCTCCATAGCCTTGATATCGCTCATACGCATCCTGGGGAAACGCTGAGGCACAAACAGTCCCCCATCTGCAGCCAGGCCGCGGGTAATTGCATGTGCAGAAGATACAAGATCAGTTTTACCACGTGTACTTACAAATAACATTATCTTCGCCCCACCTTTACAGAAATATTCTTGAGATAGATATATGGCAGTATTTTTTTAACTTATATTTGCATAATAGCATATTTTACAGTCAGCAACAAGCAAATATTACTTTTCGCTATAAATCAGCTGGGCAGTCACAGCCTTTGTTGCTTTCTGCAGATCGCCCGGCGCGGCAAGAATCTGCATACCTCTCTGCCCCGCGCTGATAGCAATCTGCTCCCATTGGTTGCTGCTGCTGTCCATAAATACTGGATAAGCCTTTTTGGCACCTAAAGGAGAACAGCCGCCGCGGATATAACCAGTCAGCGGCAGTACTTCTTTCAGCGGTACAAGTTCTGCACGTTTATTACCGCTTACCCGCGCCAATGCTTTTAAGTCCAGTTCCCCGTTTCCAGGTATGACGGCAAACATCACGCCATTTTTATCTCCGCGTACCACCAATGTCTTAAACACCTGATTTGCCGGCATACCGACTGATGCGGCCACATGCACTGCATCCAGATGCTCTTCATCTACTGCGTATTCAATAAGCTGATAGTTTATTTTCATTTCGTCTAAAATTCTTGCAGCATTGGTTTTTTTGTTATGTTTCAC
The DNA here is from genome assembly GCA_947629685.1 of uncultured Phascolarctobacterium sp. GTDB lineage: Bacteria > Bacillota > Negativicutes > Acidaminococcales > Acidaminococcaceae > URXU01. Next base: position 5,021 of record CANREP010000031.1, on the reverse strand, counting down.
TTTCCCCCTCCTCTAAAGTGGCATAAACCCTGCTTCTCTGCTATAATAACATCATAACTCAGCTAATGCAACTTAAAGAGGTGCCTTAAGTGCTCATTAAGATTATTTGCGGCCAGATGGAAGTTATCCCCGGCCGTCCCGATTTAAATTACCAAAAAATCTCAACTCTGATCCGTCAAGCCAAAATAAAGCAGGCTGACATCCTGCTGCTGCCGGAAATGTGTCTGCCCGGCTATCTTATAGGCGATTTGTGGGAACAGCAGACTTTCCTTGACGACTGTTCGTATTATGCTAACCAAATTGCAGCTCAGTCGCAGGATATCTGCATAATTTTTGGCAGTGTAGCCACAGAAGTTGGTAAAATCAACGAAGACGGGCGTATCCGCAAATACAACGCCGCCTATATTTGTCAAAACGGGACCATGCTGCCCGGCTATCTTGGGCGGAACTTTATCATCAAAAACGCTCTGCCCAATTACCGTGAGTTTGATGATGCCAGATATTTTCACAGTTTGCAAAAATTATGCGCGGAAGAAAATACGGCCCTTGCAAATGTATTGCAACCAGTCGCAATTACACTTAAAGGTCAGCAGTTAAATCTTGGTATCATGCTGTGCGAAGACGGCTGGACGGACAATTATCAGTACAATATACCCAGCATCCTTGCAAATAAAGGTGCTGCTTTATTATGTAATTTATCCTGCTCCCCCTATTCGCTGGGGAAAAACAAAAAACGCTATCGCTTATTTGCATCCCAGTCTCAACAGGCAGGCATCCCTTTGATATATTGTAATAATATAGGCATCCAAAACAACGGCAAAAATATCTTTACCTACGACGGCTCCTCCTGCGTTTACGCTGCTACCGGCAAACCTGCTGCAGCTTTGCCGATGTTTGCTGAAGATATGCTGGAATTTACTTGGGATACGGAAACCGGCGCAATAAATACTGCCGATCTCCCTATCGCGCCTCAGCAGGAAACTGCCATCATTTATCATACTCTGCGTTACGGTACACAGCAGTTTTTAAAGCAATGCGGTATCAAGAAAATGACCATCGGCCTGTCAGGCGGTATCGACTCTGCGGTAACAGCAACCATGTATACCGATATTTTAGGCCCGGAAAACGTATTGCTGCTTAATCTGCCTTCAAGTTACAATTCTGAAGCGACCAAAAATATTGCCTACCATCTTGCGCAAAAGCTGCGTACTAATTACGCCATCATGCCTATTACCGAAAGCTGCCGACATACGGAACAACAGCTTACAGCCACGCCTATTACTAATTTTAGTGATAATACTATCTATAACCTGCAACTCTCCAATCTACAGCGCGAAAATATCCAGGCCCGCGACAGAGGAGCAAGGTTAATTGCAGCAGCAGCAGCGGCATTTGGCGGCGCTTTCTCCTGCAACTCTAATAAAAGTGAGATAGCTATCGGCTACGCCACTTTTTACGGAGATATCTGCGGTGCGCTGGCTATGATTGGCGACCTGTGGAAACATCAGGTTTACGCTTTAGGACGTTATTTAAACGAAGAAGTATTTAAAGACGAAATTATTCCCAATGAAATCTTCACTATCCGCCCCAGCGCCGAGCTGTCGGCAGAACAAACTGTCGGTGTCGGCGGCGATCCGCTCGTTTATAATTACCACGATTACCTTTTTAAAGCCTTTCTGGAACGCTGGCATAAAATTACGCCAGCCGATATCCTCCGCTGGTATAAAAATAATTCCCTTGCATCAGAACTTGGCTGCACCGACCAAATAATTAAAGAAGCTTTCCCCGATGCTCTAACCTTTATCGCTGATTTGGAACGCTGGTGGAAACTTTTCAGTGGTTTTGCTGTTGCTAAACGCATTCAGGCCCCGCCTATTCTTTCTCTCAGTAAACGTTCCTTTGGCTACGATCACCGCGAAGCACAGCTTACTCCATATTTTTCACGAGAATACTATCAGCTGAAAGAAGAATTGCTTAACTAAGCAAAAACCCCAGGTTTAAAACCTGGGGTTTTATTGTATATTTTAAAATTTAATACTTTTTATATGTTCTACTGCAGCCTGTGCTTCTGCCATAATACGGTCGATAACTTCCTGACAGGAAAGAATATCATTCAATACATTCAGGCTCTGACCAACCATAACAGTACCGTCAACAATATCGCCTTCCATAATGCCGCGTTTATTGGTGCCGGCACCCATAGCATTCAACTCGTCCTGAGAAGCGCCGCTGATTTCTCTTTCGGAGAATCTCTGAGTAAAAGCATTTTTCAGGCAGCGCACACCATGACCTCTGCTGAAACCGGTAACGGTGCTGTCAGTATCGGTAGCATCAATAATAGCCTGCTTTGCTGCCGGATGGGCCGGGCATTCAGTAGTCAGCAGGAAGCGGGAACCAATCTGTACGCCTTCAGCTCCCATCAAAAGAGCTGCTGCCAATGCACGTCCGTCAGAAATACCGCCAGCAACCAGTACGGGAATATTTTTAATCTGCGGCAGCACATTTTCCATCAAAGCCATGGTAGTCTGCTGTCCTACATGTCCGCCAGCTTCCATACCTTCAACGACCATTGCATCTGCACCGGCTGCTTCAATACGTTTTGCCAGTTTTACATTAGGAACAACCGGGATAACCTTAATCCCTGCCTGATGAAATTTTTCAATATGCGGCACAGGGTTACCTGCACCCAAAGTGACAAAAGCAACCTTTTCTTCGCACAGCATGTCGATAATCTCAGCAATATTGGGGGCCATCAGCATCACATTGACGCCAAACGGTTTATCAGTAAGGGTTTTAGCCTTGCGCACTTCGTCTCTGGTCCATTCAGTGGTACGCCCGCCGCTGCCGATAATGCCTGCGCCGCCTGCATTTGAAACAGCGGCAGCCAGCACAGCATCAGAAGTCCAGGCCATACCGCCCTGAATAATCGGATATTTGATTCCCAGAAGTTTAGTAAGTTTTGTTTCCATAATCTGGCACCTCTTTATATAAAATAATTGTACTTCCAGTTCATATTATATAATACCAGGCAACACTCGCGCGTGAAAAATCAATGAATTCTTTTATATACATACTCATTGTACTTAATTAAGATAATAGTGTTAAATTTTTTATATTTTCAGCTGCTAATTTGTAAATCATTATGGTTAAATTGACATTTATTCTAAAAAAAAGTAGAATTTTTATAATTTCAAAAAATAATGTACTTATTTTTTAAGGGAAAGAGGTTACAAAATATGCGCAGTACAGAAGTAAAAAAAGGTTCTACCCGTGCCGCTCATCGCTCTTTATTTTATGCTATGGGCTATACGGAAGAAGAATTAAAAAAACCGCTTATCGGCGTAGTCAACGCTCAAAATGAAATTATTCCCGGGCATATGCATCTGGATACCATTGCCAAAGCCGTAAAATACGGCATTTTGGAGGCCGGCGGTACTCCTATCGAAGTACCAGCTATCGGTATCTGCGACGGCATCGCCATGGGTCACAACGGTATGAAATATCCTCTGGCAAGCCGCGAACTTATCGCTGACAGCATCGAAGCCGTAGCCAACGGTCATGCTTTCGATGCTCTCGTACTCATTCCTAACTGTGATAAAATCGTGCCCGGTATGCTCATGGCAGCAGCGCGTCTTAATATACCCACAGTAGTAGTCAGCGGCGGCCCTATGCTTCCCGGCCGCTTAAACGGCAAAGACATCAGCGTTTCCACCGTTTTTGAAGCAGCCGGACGTTTTGAATCCGGCCAAATAGATAAAAATGAACTGGCAGAAATTGAACATGCTGCCTGCCCCGGCTGCGGCAGCTGTTCCGGCCTGTTCACCGCCAATACCATGAACTGCCTTACCGAAGTTCTCGGCATGGGTCTGCCCGGTAACGGTACTATTCCTGCAGCTTTCAACGGCGCGCGTATTGCGCTGGCTAAACATGCAGGCATGACCGTAATGGAACTGCTCAAAAAAGATATCCGTCCACGCGACATTATGACCCTGAAAGCCTTTAAAAATGCTATCACCGTCGACATGGCTATAGGCGGCTCTTCCAACACTGCTCTGCATCTTCCTGCAATCGCTCACGAAGCAGGCGTAGAGCTGCCCCTTGATTTATTCGACAAAATCAGCAAAAAGACTCCCTACCTTACCAAACTGAGCCCTGGCGGCACCCATCATATTATTGACCTCAACGAAGCCGGCGGCATCTCTGCCGTAATGCATGAGCTGGATAAATTGAAACTTATTACCAAATCCTGTCTCACGGTTACAGGCAAAACCATTGGTCAGACTATTAAAGACGCTGTCGTTACCCGTCCCGACGTTATTCATCCCGTCGACGCTCCTTACCGTAAAACCGGCGGTATCGCCGTACTGAAAGGCAATATTGCTCCAGAATGCAGCGTTGTTAAAGAAAGTGCCGTAGCCGAAGAAATGCTCAAACACACTGGTCCGGCCAAAGTATTTAACTCTGAAGACGAAGCTATCGCAGCCATCTGCGCCAGAAAGATTGAAAAAGGCGACGTTGTCGTTATCCGTTACGAAGGTCCCAAAGGCGGCCCCGGTATGCGTGAAATGCTCAACCCCACCTCCGTTCTCGCCGGCATGGGTCTTGATAAAGACGTCGCACTCCTCACCGACGGACGTTTCTCCGGCGCAACCAGAGGTGCCTGCATCGGCCATATCTCGCCGGAAGCCCGTGAAGGCGGCAATATTGCGCTGCTGCAGGACGGCGATATCATCGAGATTGATATCCCCAACCGTACCCTCAACGTCAAGCTTTCTGAAGCGGAACTGGCTGAACGCCGTAAAAACTGGGTTTGCCCGCCGCCGAAAGTAAAGAGCGGTTATCTTGCCCGTTATGCCGCACTGGTAACTTCTGCAGCTACCGGCGCTGTCCTTAAAGTTCCCGAAACAAAATAATAACAATAAAAAATAAACCTCCTGTTTTTGGTATGTACCCAGAATTCTGGACACATTGTTTTATGAATTAGACTCAGCACATGGATGCTTCCCTGTATTTTACAGGAG
>CANREP010000030.1 GCA_947629685.1 uncultured Phascolarctobacterium sp. | reverse complement strand
TTCTTTTGTACTCATAAGAGTAACGCATAAAAATACCCTCCTTACTGGTTTGTCCAGTAAAGAGGGTACATATCATATTGGGAATAATTATCGCGCTGACGCTGGGCATTGTATATATGCTGGTGTTGCTCAACGAGTGGAACAACAGCTTCTACAATGCGCTGCAGAATTACCAGACCGATAAGATTTTTGACGGTTTGCTGAGATTTTCCGGCTTGGCGGCAATATATATCATTTTGTCAGTATATTCGTATTATCTGCAGCAGACGCTTATACTTAACTGGCGCCGTTGGATGACGGTGCAGTTTTTGGATATCTGGATGAAGAACAGGACGTATTATCAGCTGCAGATGTTCGGCAAGGATACTGATAACCCTGACCAGCGTATCAGTGAGGATGTAAGGCTGTTCGTGGAAATGACGCTGAGTTTCGGCGTTGGTATTTTAAGGTCTTTGTGTACCTTTATCTCCTTTGTCTTTATTCTGTACAAACTGTCCGGCACATTGCATTTCAGCGCGTTGGGACAGGAGTGGGCTATTGAAGGCTATCTGTTCTGGGCGGCGCTGGTGTATTCTATCATCGGTACTTATATCACCCATCTGGTAGGACGTAAATTAGTCAAGCTTAATTTTATCCAGCAGCGTTATGAAGCAGATTTCCGTTTCAGTATGATCCGCCTGCGTGAAAGCGCTGAAAGCGTAGCTTTTTACAGAGGCGAAAAGCAGGAGGGCGGCATCTTTCGTGAACGTTTTACGCTGCTTCTGGATAATTTCTGGAAGCTGGTCAATAAGCAGAAGCAGCTGGTGTGGCTTAATTCCGGCTATTCGCAGATTGCCATTATCTTTCCTTTTGTGGCGGCAATGAACAGATATCTGGCTAAAGAGATTACTTTAGGCGGTCTGATGCAGGTCTCCAGTGCTTTTGGCAACGTGCAGGGAGCGTTGTCTTATTTTATCGATATGTATACCAGCATTGCCCAGTGGCAGGCAGTAGTCATGCGTCTGACTTTTTTTGGCAGGCATATGCATGAAGTTTCTGCCGATGCGGAAAAATTCCATCTGGAACGTTTCGTGGTAGCTCAGGAGGTGGAAGCGGAAAAAATGCAGGTCAATCTGCCTGATGGTACGCCGCTTTTGAGTAATATCAGCTTTGTGCTGCATCCAGGCAGCAATGTGCTCATCAAAGGTGTCAGCGGCAGCGGCAAGAGTACGCTGCTGCGCGCTATTGCCGGTATCTGGCCCTATGTGGACGGTATGATCAGGATGCCGTCGCCGGATAAGCTGATGTTCATTCCGCAAAAACCGTATCTGCCTTTGGGAACGCTGAGGGAAGCGCTGCTTTATCCCGGTGGTAAAACGGTCGGCGACAGCGAGCTTATTGCGTTGATGGAGCTTTGTCAGATCGGCTATCTGCAGGACAAGCTGGATATAGTTGCTGACTGGAGCCATGTGCTTTCTGTCGGCGAGCAGCAGCGGCTGGCTTTTGTCAGGGCCCATCTGCAGCAGCCGGCATGGCTGTTTTTGGATGAAGCTACGTCTGCGCTGGATGAAGAAACAGAAGCGAAGATGTACCTGCTGGCAGCTGAAAAACTGCCGTCAACCACTATTGTCAGCGTCGGACACCGCAGTACGCTGAATAAATACCACAGCCTGCAGCTGCGCCTTAACAAGGAGCAGCATAGTCTGACGTTAAGCGCCATGTAGGTTTTACAGGCAAGTGCTATACAAAGTCTGCAAAATAAGATATGATACTTAAAGAACGGTATAAGGAGTGATTCAGAATGTTACCCTTGCAAATCAAAGAAAATATTTACGATGTAAGCGTCCAGGACTGGGATGTGCGCGACTTTCACGGTTATAAGACGGAACGCGGCGCTACCTATAATTCCTATTTGATTATGGATGAGAAAATCTGTCTGATCGATACGGTAAAAGCGCCTTTTACAGAAGAACTTATCAGTAATATCCGCAGTGTTACTGATCCGGCAAAGATAGATTATATCGTCATCAACCATGTGGAGCCGGACCATTCCGGCGCAATGCCGGCGCTTGTTAAACTGTGCCCGCAAGCAAAATTTATCATTACCATGCAGGGCAAGACAGAAGCTATCCAGCATTACGGCGATATTTTTGATTTTATCGTCGTCAAGGACGGCGACACGCTGGAACTGGGTAAACGTACACTGCAGTTTGCTACTATGCCGATGCTGCATTGGCCGGACAGCATGGCTACTTACAGCGCTTATGATAAAATACTGTTTTCCAACGATGCTTTCGGACAGCACTATGCTACCAGCAAGCGCTTTGACGACGAAGTAGAACTGGATATCCTGTATTATGAGGCGAAAAAATATTTTGCCAATATCCTCTGGCCCTATGCTAAACTGATTGATAAGGCAGTAGCCAAACTGGGAGCGCTGGAATTTGATCTGATTGCTCCTTCGCACGGCGTTATCTGGCGCAGCCACTTGGGCGATATCTTGGATATGTATAAGCAGTGGGGCGGCGGGGTTAAAGACGGCAGTATAGTTGTCGCTTATGACAGTATGTGGGGCGGTACGGAAAAAATTGCCCGCGCCATAGCCAGAGGCGTTGCCAAAGCAGGCGTGGAGGTCAAACTGTTTAAAGTCAGCAATACGGAAAACAGCAGTATTGCGGCAGAGCTGTTTACCGCTTCCGGCTTCCTTGTAGGTTCGTCTACGCTTAATTACGGGATGCTGCCGTCTGTAGGGTCTTTACTGACTTATGTCAAGGGATTAAAGCCCATGCAGAAAAAAGCGGCTGCCTTTGGTACGTTCGGCTGGGCCGGCGGCGCGCAAAAAGATATGGAAGAATTTCTCAATAAAGCCGGCTTCAATGTTTTTGACGGATATACCTGTAAATGGAAGCCTCAGGCAGCGGAACTGGAAACGGCTGAGAAGTTCGGCTATGAATTTGCGCAAAACCTTGATTGTCAATGCTGAAGGTAGTTTAGTAATTAGTTTAATTTTGACTAAATATACACAGCAATGATATGATAAAAATATAACAATACCGTTACGGGAAGGATGACTGATGATGAACAAGAAAGCTGAAAAATTTAACGCATTTTTGAAAGAACATAATATTACCTGCTTTAACGCTCAGGATCTCGGTAATGAAGTACATACCGTTTTGTACCGCTCTTTTATGGAAGTGAGCGGCCAAAACCTGCCGACTATGGTTATTCTGGACGACAGCATTTATGCTATGCTGCAGGTGCGCGTAGCTGCCGGCGTGGTTAAAGAAGCCAACAGGGCGGCAGTTATGGAGCATCTGAACGCGCTGAACGAGAAATACAAAGTATTCAAATATTATGTTGGCGGCAGCGGCGATATCGTTATCGAAAGCTGCATCCCTACAACTGAAGATGACTTCGTTCCCGGTATCGTTAATGCCGTTATTGAGGTCGTACTCAAGCATCTGATTGAAGAATATCCGCAGATAATGAAGATTGTCTGGTCGAATTAAAATCTTGGGCTGTGCAGTCTTGGCTGCACAGCTTTTGTTTAATTAGCATTCAAAATTATGTGCCGGGGAGGTATCATTTTGAAAAAATACTGCCTTGATGACCAGCAGGTCAACGAAGCTTTGAAAAAGTACGGTAATAATGCTTTGTCTCAGCCGCCGCGGGAAACTTTCTGGGATAAGCTTTGGGATAATTTTCAGGATCCGATTATACGCATCTTGATTTTTGCTTTGCTGATCAATGTCGTTTTTGTCAATATGGGGCATGGCGACTGGATTGAGTCCGCAGGTATTTTCCTGGCCATCGTCCTGGCAACCTTTGTCGCTACCTATTCCGAATACAGCAACGAGAATGCCTTTCAGAAGCTGCAGGAAGAAGCCAGCCGCATCCGCTGCAAGGTATGGCGTAACGGCGAGCCGGTAGAAATCCATATCGACGATATTGTAACCGGCGACGCCGTCATTTTGGAGGCTGGCGATAAAGTGCCTGTGGACGGTATTTTGCTGGAAGGCGATATCAAGCTTGACCAGGCGGCGCTGAACGGCGAAAGCGAAGAGGCGCATAAGCTGCCTGCTCCCGGGAATTATGCCTGGGATGGCGAAAAGATTGATTTTCTGGACGAGTATAAATTATTCCGCGGCAGCGTCGTGGTCGAAGGCAACGGCGTTATGCAGGCTGTAAAGATTGGCGACGCTTCTGTCTATGGTCAGCTTACGCAGGAGCTTAAGGATGATGAACGCGACAGTCCGCTGAAACTGAAATTAAGAGGACTGGCGAGGAGCATCAGTAAATTTGGCTACGCCGGCGGCGCGTTAATCGCCGTTGCGGTCATGCTGCATAAAATGATCCTGGCGGGTGGCCTGTCGGCCTATCTGAGCAATATGACGGCTGTATTTGGCGATTTAGTACAGGCGGTGATTTTAGCTATCATCATTATCGTCATGGCCGTCCCAGAAGGGCTTCCGCTGATGATCGCTATTGTTTCGTCGCTGAATATGCGCAAAATGCTGAATGATAATGTTTTAGTGCGCAAACTGGCCGGTATTGAAACTGCCGGCAGCCTGAATATGTTGTTTACAGATAAGACGGGCACTATTACTAAAGGCAAGCTGGAGGTAGTAAGATTTATTACCGGCAATCTCCAGGAAATGACAGATTTTTCTCAGCTGCCTGAAAAGCTAAAGGAACTGACTTACCAGAATGTAGTGCTTAATACTTCGGCTGCAGTAACCGATGGCAAGATTATTGGCGGCAATATGACCGAGATGGCGCTGAGCAAATATATCGGCTCTTTCCGTATGGGTGGTGAGCCGCAGCGTTTGCATTTTGTGCCGTTTAACAGCGCTAATAAATATTCTTGGGCCATGGTACAGGGTGAGCAAGAAAATTATTGCCTGATCAAGGGCGCGCCGGAAAAGCTTATCCTGCAGACTGATTATTACTGGAATCAGTATGGCTGCAAGCAGCCTTTGACAGAAGAGATGAAAGCTGCACTGGAGAAAAGGATGGTCCAGCTGGCCGGGGACGCTATCAGGATGCTGGCGCTTTGCAGTTATGAAGGAACAGTAGGAAAACAGCTGCCCGAGCGGGGACTGACGTTGGTTGGTATCGTCGGTATCCGTGATGATGTGCGGCCGGAAGCTATTGAAGCAATCGCGGCTGTACAAGGCGCAGGCGTACAGGTAGTCATGATTACCGGCGACCGTAAAGAAACTGCAGTGGCCATTGCCAAAGATGCCGGCCTGCTGCGTCACCCTGACGAGCTGGTTTGGACGTCCGCCGAACTGGCTGAACTCAGCGACGAAGAAGTAAAACTGCAGCTGCCTAAGCTGCGGGTAGTTGCCAGAGCTTTGCCGATGGATAAATCCAGGCTTGTAAGGCTGTCGCAGGAGCTTAACCTGGTTGTAGGCATGACCGGCGACGGCGTTAACGATTCGCCGGCCTTGAAGAAAGCAGATGTGGGCTTTGCCATGGGCAGCGGTACCGAGGTGGCAAAAGAGGCGGGAGATATCGTTATCATGGATGATAATTTCCTCAGTATCAAAAAAGCTATCCTGTACGGACGTACTATTTATAATTCCATTTGTAAATTCATCGTCTTCCAGCTGACTATCAATTTTTCCGCGGTAGCTATCAATCTTATTGCTCCGTTTATCGGTATAGAAAAACCGCTGACTATTACGCAGATACTATGGATTAACCTCATTATGGATACTTTGGCGGCGCTGGCTTTCGGCGGCGAGCCTGCTTTGGAAAAATATCTGGCAGAGCGCCCCAAAGACCGCGGCGCAGCTATCGTCAGCAGCAAGATGTTGTCGACTATCTGTCTGGGCGGTATTTATATGACGATTGTAGCGGTGGCGTTTTATAAGAGCCGCTGGGTAGACCATCTCTTCCGTGACGCTCCTGACCATATCTATACCTATACAGGGTTCTTCTGTGCCTACATCCTGATGGCTGTGGCTAACGGTTTCAATGTCCGTGTATCGGGGCTGAATCTGCTGGAAAATATCAGCTTGAATAAGGGCTTTCTCAATGTTATGGCCCTCATCGTGGCTATCCAGGTGCTGCTTACTTATATCGGCGGACGTATTTTGCGTACCGCGCCGCTTACAGTCGAGGAATGGCTGGTCGTAGTAGTATTCGCTTTATCTATCATAGTGGTAGATTTATTACGCAAAGGATTATGCAGGCTGTTGGGCATCAGATAGTTCTATGAGAAAATAATAGGAATGTGAGAGTGATTTTATGGACCCTTTCGGGTATCTTGAAGAATTAGTCGTTGTTTTTGTCCTTATAGGCGCCAACGGCATCCTGGCTATGCTGGAGATGGCGCTGGTTTCCTCGCGTAAGACCAGGCTGGAGCAGATGTTGAGCGACGGTAACAAAAAAGCTGGTTATATTTTACAGCTGGTGGATGATCCGACAGAATTTTTATCGACAGTGCAGATCGGTATAACGCTTGTAGGCATAGGTACCGGCGTATACAGCGGCGCGGCTTTGGCTGCGCCTTTGGCCGTAGTTTTTCATCACATCCCCATGCTGGATAAATATGCTGGACCGCTGGCCTACGGCCTGATTGTCGCCATCGTTACCTATCTGAGCATTATCCTGGGTGAGCTGATTCCCAAGCGGATTGCCATCAGCGAGCCGGAAAAAGTTGTTACTGGTTTTGCTGCGCTGATAAAGATACTTGTCAGGGGCTTTAAACCGCTGACGCTGCTGCTCAGCTATTCGACCAAATATATCCTGAAACTTTTGGGAATGGGCAAGGAAAGCCAGGAGCCGCCGATAACGGAGGACGAAGTCAAACTGCTGATTAAACAGGGGACTGCCAGCGGCGTTTTCAATGTCGACGAGCAAAAGATTATTGAAAATGCTTTCGAACTGGACGACTTACGGGTACGGGAAATTATGACGCCCCGTACTAAAATCAGCTGGCTGGATATCAAAGATGAGGAAAAAAGTCATCTGGCCCAGATCACTGAAAAAAAATATTCCTGCTTCGTGGTAGCTGATGATGATCTCGACCATGTGCTGGGAGTTATTTATACTAAACGTTTTCTGCTGCAGCGTCTTAAAGACAGCCGTTACTCTGTTAAGGAAGCTGTACAGCAGCCGCTCTACGTGCCTGAAAATATGCGCACGCAGAATCTTTTGAATATGTTCAAGGAAGAGCGTATCAAGGTGGCGCTGGTGGTAGATGAGTTCGGTTCGTTGGCTGGCATGGTCACTTTTCGGGATGTAGTGGAACATCTGCTGGGAGATGTTCCTTCCTTTGATGAAGAATACGAGCCGCAGATTACGCAGCGTGATGAAAACAGCTGGCTGGTGGACGGTTTGCTGTCTATCAATGATTTTATCGAATATTTCGGCCTGGACGAAAATATGGTTGAGCATACCAAGGAGGCATACAATACTGTAGGCGGATTGGTAGTGGCTATCTTGGGTTATATTCCTAAGGCAGGCGACAAAGTAAGCTGTTCCGGGTTGCTGATAGAGGTTATGGATATGGACGGCGCCCGTGTTGATAAGGTCATGGTAAACAGGATGGAAGAAGCCAAGGAGGCGCAGGAAGATGAAGAATAAAGTTACTGCTGTGTATTTCAGCCCTACGGGAGGAACGAAGCTGGCAGTACAGCGTTTTGCGGAAAATTTTACTGATACTGTGCTGGTAGATAATACCTTGCCGGAGCAGAGAGCAAAGCAGCTTGTTTTTGCGGCGGATGAACTGGTTATCGTCGCTAACCCTGTTTATGCGGGACAAATGCCGAAGGTAAGCGGTTTATGGCACAATCTGCAGGGAAATGATACTGCCTGCATATTACTGGCCTGCTACGGCAACCGTCATTATGACGATACTCTGGCACAGATGCAGGCGCTGCTGGAAAGCCGCGGCTTTAAAATAATCGGAGCGGCGGCAGTAGTTATTCCGCATATTTTTTCCGGCGTACTGGGCAGCGGCAGGCCGAATGCAACAGATGTCGAGATTATGGCGGACTTTGCCGCTGAGATGACAGAAAAACTGCAGCAAGGCCGAATAAAAAAGCTGCAGCTGCCCGGAAATCCGGCCCCGGAAATCAAAGCGCCTGTTACCGTACCTAAAACGCTGCAGCCGGAGCAGTGCAATATGTGCGGTACTTGCGCCGCATTATGTCCCGTGCAGGCTATAGATGCCGTAACGCTGGCCTGTGACGAAGCCGTCTGCATCAGCTGTATGCGCTGCGTTAAATATTGCCGCACCGGCGCAAGAGATTTTGACAGTGCGAAGCTTACCGCCCGGCTGGAGACTAATTTTGCAGAACCGCGGCCGATAGAATGTTTTTCTTAAATATGGCAACCGGCTGTTTGCATTGACGCATTACAAGACTTATTTACACTTTTGATAAAATCAGAAAATAATATTTGACTGATTTTACATTTTATGGTTATAATAGTATACATCAACTGAATTTATTCACCTGAAAGACATTGAAGGGAAGAAGATATGTTCAGAAGGCTGCAGAGAGTCGCCGGCCGGTGCAAGGCGACGCCGGAGTACATATGGATACTCGTCCCGGAGTCGTCTGCCTGACAGGTAGGGCAGAACGTCTGGCCGCGTTACTGGCTTAAGCCTTGTTGGAGGTCGAGAGGGCTGCTTTGCGGCAGCTGAAATAGGGTGGTACAGCGTGGTTTATTCCCCGCCCCTAATATGAAAAATATTGGGGCGGGTTTTTTGTTGCCCCAGATACGGAGGAAGATTATGAAATTTGCCAAACAGTATGTTCCTTTTAATCCTGTGAAACTGCCGGATCGCCAGTGGCCGGACAAAGTTATCGAAAAAGCCCCCATATGGTGCAGCGTCGATCTGCGTGACGGTAATCAGGCGCTGGTAACGCCTATGGGTATCGAAGAAAAATTAAAATTTTTCCATACGCTGGTCAGCTGCGGCTTCAAGGAAATTGAAGTCGGCTTTCCGTCGGCTTCAGAAACAGAATATGAAATTTTGCGTACCCTGATCGAGGACGGACATATTCCTGACGATGTTACCGTACAGGTGCTGGTACAGGCCAGAGAAGAGCTGATCCGTAAGACTTTTGACGCTGTGCGCGGCGCTAAGAATGTTATCATTCATTTTTATAATTCTACCTCTACCTTGCAGCGTAAGGTTGTATTCGGCAAGGATATGGACGGCATCATCGACATTGCCGTTAAAGGTGCAAAGCTGATACGCCAGCTGACAGAGGAAGAAACTGCCCGCAGTGGTATGCACATCAGGTACGAATATTCTCCCGAAAGCTTTACAGGTACGGAGATAGATTTTTCCATACGCATCTGTGAAGCGGTTATGGAAGCAATGGGGGCGACCAAGGAAAATCCTATTATCCTCAACCTGCCTTCGACAGTGGAGATGTCTACTCCTAACACCTATGCCGACCAGATTGAATATTTCTGCCGAAATATCCGCAACAGGGAAGCGGCCATTATCAGTATCCATCCTCATAACGACCGTGGTACCGGCGTAGCTTCGGCAGAGCTGGCACTCTTGGCAGGAGCAGAGCGTATCGAGGGTACGCTGTTCGGCAACGGAGAACGCACAGGTAATCTTGATATCGTGACGGTGGCGCTGAATATGTTTACCCAGGGGATTGATCCGCAGCTTGATTTTTCCAATATTCTGGATATCAAGAAGATTTACGAAAGCTGCACGCGGATGAAAGTGCCTGAGCGTCAGCCTTATGCCGGCGAATTAGCTTTCACTGCTTTTTCCGGTTCCCATCAGGACGCTATCAGGAAAGGTTACGAATATATGGAAAACAGCGGTACTAAGCTGTGGGAAGTACCATATCTGCCTATCAACCCTGCTGACCTGCACAGAGAATATGAGCCGGTTATCCGTATCAACAGTCAATCCGGCAAAGGCGGCGCTGCTTACGTGCTGCAACATGCCATGGGTTATAATCTGCCTAAGGAGATGCATCCAGAATTTGGCAATATCGTTAAGGCGGCGGCAGATGATTATGGCGACGAGCTGAGCAGCGAGCAGATCGTGGCGCTGTTCCAGAAAGAATATCTTGAATTTACGGGCAAATACAGCCTGCTGCGCCATCGCTTTACGGAACTCAACGATGTTGACGGCAGCGTACACAGCCGTTTCGAGGGCGCGCTCAAGACGCCGGAGGGAGAAAAGAACATTGTCGGCATCGGCAACGGGCCTATCGACTCTTTCTTCCAGGCGTTGAACGGTGTAGGCATTATCGGGTATGAATTTGTTAATTACCATGAACACGCTATTTCCCGCGGCAGTGATGCGCTGGGCATCTGTTATATCGAATTGAAACGGCCTGACGGAGGCCATATCTTCGGCGCCGGCATCCACGCTAATATCAATGTGGCGGCCCTGCTGGGCATTATCTGTGCTATTAACCGCGCGGAAAGATAAACTCCGGCCTGAAAATAATTACATTATTCTTGACGGCAGGAAAAAACGCTTAGCCTACAGAAATATAATAACTATTCTGAGTATTGATATTTTCTGTCTAAGAAGGGAGTACGCTGCATGAAAGAATTTGTCAAAAATTATTTAGCGGAGCATTATGACGATTATGTCAGAGACCTGGAGATTCTGACCAATATTGATTCTGGCAACGGAGACCGCGAAGGCACCGAAGCAGCCAATAAATTCGTAGCTGCCAAAATGGAGGCTTTGGGAGCCATAACAGAATTCAGATATAATGACCGTGCCTGCCACCTCATTTCCCGTCTGTCCGGCAAGGGAAAACTGACCGTGCTTTTGGTAGCTCATGTCGATACTGTTTTTAACCGCGGCGAAGCGGCAAAACGTCCTTTCCGTGTGGATGAAGACGGCTTTGCCTGGGGACCCGGGGTCGGCGACGATAAAGCTACGGTTGTAGAAGTTATTTACGGCCTGCAGGCTTTGAAGTCTGCCGGTTTTGATGATTTCAAGGAAATTATTTATTATACTAACGGTGAAGAAGAAGGCGGTTCCAAGACTGCGGAGGAAATAGTGGCTGAGCTGTCGCAGCAGTCAGATTTTGCTATTATCATGGACGTGGCGCGTCCTAACTGGGGTATTGTGACCCAGCGCAAGGGCAACGCTAAATACCGCATCGAAGTTACCGGCATCGGCGGACATCATGGCAATGCTTCCCAGCATTGTGCCAACGCTATCCATCAGCTGGCCTATACTATTACTGAGCTGCATAAGCTGGCCAGCCCCATGCCCGGTAAACCGGAAGATTTTACTGCCGAAGCGTTGAAAGCGCGCGGTATTGTTGATGCCGGTCAGTTTATTCCGCAAAATACCGTCAATGTAGGTGTTATCGGCTCTGCTAATGATAAAATCAGCGTTATTCCCGGCGACGCTTTCTGTGAAGTAAACGTGCGCTGCTTTTCCGTAGCGGAACAGCAGCGGCTGGATGCAGCTATTAAAGCTTTGGAAGATAAAATCGTTATCGACGGCACTAAGGTTAAAGTCAGCGGCGGCATCGTTACCGGGCCTATGGAAAAGACGGCGCAGGTACAGAAGATGGTAGATATCTATAAGAATATCGTCAAAGAAGAATTTGGCGGCGAGGTTTCCGAATGGGTTGCAGGCGGTCTGACTGATGGTAACAGGACGGCAAAATTTATCCCTACGTTAGATGCTTTAGGCGTAGAAAACTATGACGAGCATACTGATCACGAATCTGTTGATTTAAAAACTGCGGTTCCCAGAACGGCTGCTTTTGCGCTCACTCTGGCAGAATTGACGAAAGTATTCTGATTTTCAGCAGGCGGTGTATACCGCCTGTTTTTTATATGGTATAATTACAGGGTAACAAATTTTACATAAGGGATGATAAGATGTCAAAAAAAGGTAACAAATATGCTGGTGACCAGCCGAAACCAGAGCTTGTCGGCGCTAATCAGTATCTGGGACTGGGACGCCCCATTGATTTGTATGACGGCGTGACGAGGATTGCCATGCTGTGTACGATCCTCTCGGCGGTGGCTGTAACTATCTGGAAAACCATGGAAGGCGTGGGGTCTTATGATGCGGCCATGGCTGGCGTCGGTACGGCGCTGGGCTTTCTGTTTTCGTTTATGATTGCTCAGGAGCTTGACCCGGACAGGAAGCTGGGCGGTATTGTCGGCGGCGGCCTGACGATCATTGCTTCGCTGTATCTTGGCGAGGGTAATATCCTCGTTATGTTATGGCTGCTTTTTGTACTGAGGATGCTGAACCGTACTTCCGGCGACCGTCACCGTATCGGCGATAACGTCATTATTATCGGCTCGGCTATCTGGCTGGGTATCGACGGAGCGTGGCTGTATCCGCTGATGACCGGCGCTGTATATGCGGTAGAAAGCCAGATTACCGGCGGGTATTTCCGCAGCCTGTATCTGGCAGGCGTAGCGATGGCAGGCGCGGCCGTGGCAAATTATGAAAGTGCGGCTCCCGTACTTTCGCTGATTTATGTTTACATTATGAGCTTTACGTTCGTTATCTTCCTGCCGGAAATCCGTGCTGCGGCTTTCACGCAGTTTAAAGCTGATAAGAGCGGTAAGCGTATCAGTCCGCGCAGACTGCAGGTAGCGCAAGGCATTTTCCTGTTTATCGGGTTCTTTATGCCATATTTCCACGGCGATGCGCAGGCTTTGGCTATGCTGCCGGCATTTATGGCTGCAATCGGCTGCGGCAGCTATCTGTTTGTCGACCTGCTGCAGAAAAAAATCGGCTGATCTGCATTTTGCAATATTTGAGGAGGTTTTAGAAAATGAGTGAAAACAGAAAAATAAAATTTACGACTAATAAAGGCGTCTTTGTGGCAGAAATGTTTGAGGATAAAGCTCCGCTGACAACCAAGAATTTTATTGAGCTGACTGAAAAAGGCTTTTATGACGGCGTTATCTTCCATCGTGTTATCGAAGACTTTATGATTCAGGGCGGCGATCCCACGGGCACCGGTATGGGCGGCCCCGGCTATAAGATTAAGGACGAATTTGGCGAAGGTCTGAAACATGATGATGAAGGTATCCTGTCCATGGCCAATGCAGGACCCAATACCGGCGGCAGCCAGTTCTTCATTACGCTGGCTCCTACTCCTTGGCTGGACGGTCATCATGCTGTTTTTGGACGTATTGTCGAAGGCATGGAAGTGGTACGCTTGATTGGCGTTGTTCCTACTGATTTTCGCGATCGTCCGAAAGATCCTGTTATCATGGAAAAGGTAGAGGTTGTTAAATAAAATGACGGCGTTTGTATATATGCTGCGCTGTAAAGACGGCAGCCTATATACGGGCTGGACAGACGATCTGCAGCATCGGCTGGAAATGCACCGGCAGGGCAAGGGGGCCAAGTATACCAGAGGACGTGCCCCCTTGGAACTGGTGTACAGTGAGGAGCTTCCAGATAAGGCCAGCGCATTAAAACGCGAGTACGCTATTAAACAGATGAAACGCAGCGAAAAACTGTTTTTGTGCAGCCGGCAGAACGAGAAAAGTAAAATTTGAAAGATTGCGAAAATTCGTTGCTTTTATAATTGCCATAGGATATAATAAACGAGTGAACTTGTTTGAAGAAGCAGTTCAAGTTTTATTTTTTAGGAGGCCCAGAAATATGACTGGCAAAGTAAAATGGTTTAATGCAGAAAAAGGTTATGGCTTTATCGAACGCGAAGACGGTGGCGATGTATTCGTACATTTCACTGCTATCCAGGCTGACGGCTACAGAACCCTTGAAGAAGGTCAAGCTGTAGAATTCGACGTTGTCCAAGGTGAACGCGGCGAACAGGCTACTAACGTTGTTCGTCTGTAATACATATAGAATTTAAACGCTTAATTTTATATTGTTAATGAACCAGAAAAGGCACTTCCGTATGGAAGTGCCTTTTTTTACGTGCATTTTACACGGATATATAACGGATTTTACAATAACCGATTACAATGGATACAAATCCTAAAGTAAGCAATGGAGGAATTGTGTATGAAACTAAAAAAGATTTTGGCAGGAGCTATGGTGTCTTTACTGGCAGCTGCTGCTCTGACCGGCTGTGGCAATGACAGTAAACAGACAGATTCGGGTAAGAAAGTACAGATTGAATATTGGCATGTCGCTGCCGAAAGTTTTGGCGGTGCCACTGTTAAAGAACTGGTAGCAGATTTTAATAAAAAGCATCCTGATATCGAAGTCGTCGCTAAATATAATCCTGACATGTATAAAGGGCTGACGCAGAACCTGCAGGCAGCTATAGCATCAGGCAAAAACCCTGACGTAGTGCAGATGGGTTATTCTTATTTGAACTATGCGGCAGAAAACTTTAAATATACTGATCTCAACGATGCATTTACGCAGGCAGGCGACCCTAAATTTATGAAAGATAATTTTTTGCCCAACGTATTGGAACTGGCGCAGGCTGACGACGGTAAACAGATCGGTCTGCCTTATTCAGTAAGTGTGCCGGTACTTTATTACAACCCGGAAATCTTTGCTGCTGCCGGACTTGACCCGGAAAATCCGCCTGAAAACTGGCAGGAGGTAGCAGAAGCTGCGAAGATCATTAAAGAAAAAACTGGTAATATGGGCTTTTTTATGCAGGAATATGCTGATAACTGGACTCAGCAGGCGCTGATTGAATCTAACGGCGGCGCTATGCTGAAAAAGGTGGACGGTAAGACAGTCGCTGCGTTTGATACTCCCGAAGCTGCAGAAGCCTACCAGGTAATCGCCGATATGGTTAAAGACGGCAGCGGCCTGCACGCTACGAATGAAGAAGGGTTCCAGGCTTATCTGAGCGGCAAGCTGGGCATGGTCTGCACCACTATCGGCAAACGCGCTAATTTTGAAAAGAGCGCAAAATTCCCTGTGAAAGCTGCGCCGTTCCCTGTGTTTGAAGGCAAAGAGCTGAAAGTTCCGGCCGGCGGCAACTTCCTGATGATTTTCTCCAAAGATAAAGAGAAAGAAAAAGCTGCCGTTGAATTTATCAAATATCTGGAATCACCTGAAGCCCTGGCCAAATGGAG
>CANREP010000029.1 GCA_947629685.1 uncultured Phascolarctobacterium sp. | reverse complement strand
TACTTTGACGCCAACGTCAGAGGCTACGTGGGAATGCAGGAAGGCATCAGCGGCAGCGTGCAGGCCGTATACAGCTTCTAAGGCAAAATAAAATAAGACGCAGTAAATAATAACGCCCTGAACACTGTTTAGGCAGTGTCCGGGGCGTTTTTGTCTGCTATACATAGTAGAAGGAAATCAGTCAGATAGAAATATAGTTCTATATAGATGAGAAAAGTCAGTTAATGCTGTACAATTATGTCTTGTATGTTAAAGGAGGGATTTTATGCCAAAGAACAGATTTGCCAACAAACTGAAAGAAATTGGTCTGCTTATCCAAAACTACCGTCATATCAGGAAGTATACGCTGCAGATGCTGTCGCAGCTGACAGGCATCAGCGGACGCTACCTGCATTCGGTGGAAAACGGCCGCGCTAATGTGACGGTGCTGGTGATGTACAAGATCTTCCAGGCGCTGGAGATACCTGAAAGCGAGCTTGGGTGCGTGCTGGCAAGCTGGTAGACGCAATGACTATTGTTGATACGTCAAGTGTATAATTTTCTGATTTATAAATATACAAAAAGCCGGTAAAAAATGATATAATATAACAAAAGGCTTTGCCGTAATATTTCGGAGGATTATGCTGGAAGATTTTTTTGTATTGCTTTTCATTATTGTCCGGCAGCTGCCCATGTCCTGGGTGCGCGCCTATGTATTCCGCAACCGGCTGCGCTGCAGCTGCCGCGCCTACTGGCTGACGGTTGCCGCCGCTATGGGGGCGGAGTTCGCCCTGTACCTGGCGGACGGCAGGCAGATGAGGCTGCCCGCGCTGTACGGATTCCCCCTGGTCTATATCGTCATCTTCATGGTGCTGGTCAGGGGCTTTTTTAAAAAGAAGGTCATTGTGTGGCTGGCGCTGGATAATTTCTTTGTGGTAGTGCAGACGCTGGTACTCTTGCTGGCCTGCCAGCCGGGGCTGCCGCGCTTCCTGCTGCCGGACGTGCTGTTTATCGCGCTGTCGGCGCTGCTGTATAAAAGGGTGCGGGGCTTTATCGACCGCAGCCGGGAGGCTTTTTTCGAGGTCAATGTCAACCGCATCACTAACAGCGTCGTCATCATCCTGTTTACCAGCCTGCTGGCGCAGCTGCTGGTGCGCGACTACAGCCGCGGCGTTATCTGGATGGATTTCCTGCAGCGGCTGCTGTACTGCCTGCCGGTTATCTGGTTTTTGTACCTGCTCAGCGAGCTGGTGCGCGAAATCAGGCTCAGCACCGTCAAAAGCCTGCAGCTGCAGACGCTGGAGCGGGTACGCCGGGCTGAGGTGAGCCACTATAATTCCATTATCGAGAACTGGCAGAATCTGCGGCGGCTGCGCCACGATCTGCGCCATTTTACGCTGCTGGCCGGAGAGTATCTTGACAGCGGCCAGTATGATAAGCTGCGCTCGTTTTTGGGCAAGATGACGGAGATCAGCGGCCAGAGCAGCAAGATAGCGCTCAGCGGCAGCAACGTCATCGACGCGCTGGTGGGACACTGGCAGGCTGAGGGGCAGCGTCAGGGCGTGGAAGTGCGGGTGTCGCTGCCCGAGCAGGCGGTGCAGGCGGACGACGTCTGCATCGCTATCATCGTGGGCAATCTGCTGGAAAACGCCGTGGAGGCGGCGGCGAAAGCGCCCCGGGAAAAATATGTGGACGTGCGGATCGCCGTTGCCGGCGGAATGCTGCTGGTGAAGGTCAGCAACAGTTTCGACGGGCAGCTGCGCCGGGAGGAAGACAGGTTTTATTCGGCTAAGCTGGCTTTTGCCGAGCCGGGTCTGGGACTGGAAAACGTGCGCGTCATCGTACAGAAATGCGGCGGCTATCTGGACTTTGCTGTCAGCGAGGATGTATTCGGCGTGTCCGTAGGTATCGCCAACAGAAAAATTTTAAAGGATTTGTAAGCCATGAAGATAGTGATATGTGACGACGAGCTGCGCGAGCTTGCCGCAGCAAGGGATATAATAGAAGAAATCTGCCGCAGCCGGCAGGTACAGGCCGAGCTGTGCTGCTTCGGCAGCCTGGAGGAGTGCCGGGAGTACCTGCGCCGCTCCCATGCGGATATTATCGTGCTGGATATCTTCATGGGTACGGATCTGGGGACGGATTTTGCCCGCGAGCTGCGCGGCAGATACGGCGACAGCTTCTCGCTCATCTTTCTGAGCAGCAGCAACGAGTTTGCCAGCGAAAGCTATGATGTGCGGGCCGCCTACTACCTGCTCAAGCCCGTGACGCAGGCCAAGATGCTGCGGGCGCTGGAACAGTGCGGTCTTTTTGCCGCCCGCCAGCAGGTTACGGTGCCGGTGGGACGTCAGCAGCTGACGCTGAATCTGCGGCAGGTAGTGGCCGTGGAGGTCATCGACAAAAAATGCCATATCTACACGCTGCAGGGCGACTACGAGGCCAGCATCAGCCTCAGCGCCCTCCTGGAGCTTTTGCCGGAGGAGCAGTTCTGGCAGGTACACAGGAGCTTTGTCATCAACCCGGAATACGTGGAGGAAATACGTGATTTCGACTTCCATATGCGGGGCGGACGCACGGTGCCCATCCGCCGCAGCGGCGGGCCGGATATTAAAAGGCGCTATATACAGTGGCTCTTTGACAGGATGGAAAAATAAAACTCTCCGTTGCTGATACGGATCTTTGCACACGCAGGGCGGATGTTGCCTGCGTGTATTTTTTTGCTTACAGACAAGCAATTTTTGTACTTAATAGTAATTTAATGCATTAACCGATGTTCACGAAATTAAGGCCATGTTCACGCTGAAAGGATAGTTAGTTGCGAATGTTTATGATATTATTAAATAGATGTTAGTGCAAAAGTTAATACAAATTAAATGACATTTAATAAAGGTGTTTGCACATAAGAAGGGATGAGCAGGATGGAAAATCTGGATTTTGTCAAAGTTGGTAATAATATCAAGCTGATGCGCGTACAGCATAATATGAGCCAGATCGAACTGGCAGGGCTTTTGGGTATCTCTCAGACCCATATGAGCAATATCGAACGCGGCCGCGGCCAGGTTACTCTGAGCCAGGTCAATAAGATCTCCCAGATCTTTGAATGCAGCCTGGACGAAGTGGTCAAAGGCGAAGAAAGCGTCTACAGCAAGAAAGACGACAGCGTGCTGCCGGAAAACATCAACGTCAACGACCTGCTGGCGCTGCTGAAACTGCTGCACAACCAGAAAAAATAATTTGCAGAAATTTTTTCAAAAAAGTTGTTGACAAAGGTACGGTTGTATAATATAATCAATATCGTTCCTGATGCGGAAATAGCTCAGTGGTAGAGCACCTCCTTGCCAAGGAGGGGGTCGCGAGTTCGAATCTCGTTTTCCGCTCCAACTGAAATTTTGCCCGACAGACTTGTCTGTCGGGCTTTTTAGTATTGTCAAGCCAGCCTGGTTGTGATATGATATTATGAGCGATTTATGTCAGCATAAATCTGCCTTGCTAAGGAAGGCTGACACTTTAATCCGATATACTATTTTTACCCACATACATTTAAGGGAGGATTTTTTAATGAACGTAACTGTTGAAAGAGTAGAAAATGAAGCAACTTTGAAAATCACCGCTCCGGCTGCCGTTGTTAACGACGGTTTCAAAAAAGCTGTAGCCAAGATCGCTAATAATGTGAATATCCCGGGCTTCCGCAAAGGCAAAGCTCCCCGCAACATCATCGAAATGCACTACGGCAAAGAAGCTGTAAAACAGGAAGCGTTTGAAATCGTTGCCAACAAAGCTTACACCGACGCTCTGGACCAGGAAAAACTGATCCCCGTATCCGACCCGAAAGTAGAAGAATCTACTTTTGAAGAAGGCAAAGATATGGAACTGACCATTAAAGTTACCCTGAAACCGGAACCGGAACTGGGAGAATATAAAGGCCTGCATGTAGAAAAAGAAGCTGTCGAAGTAACCGACGAAGCTGTAGAAGACGCTGTTAACGAACTGCGTAAACGCAATGCTAAAATGGTAGCGGCAGAAGACGACGCTGTTATCGAAAAAGGCGATTTTGCCATCATCGACTTTGCCGGCACTGTTGACGGCGAAGCATTCAGCGGCGGCGAAGGCAAAGGCTATCCTCTCGAAGTTGGCTCCAACTCCTTCATCCCCGGCTTTGAAGACCAGCTGGTAGGCCTGAAAAAAGGCGACTCCACCGATGTTGAAGTAACCTTCCCGGAAGAATACTTCGTTAAAGAACTGGCTGGCAAAGAAGCTGTGTTCAAAGTAAACATCCAGGACGTAAAACGCCGCGAACTGCCGGAACTGACCGACGAATATGTGGCTGCCAACAGCGATTTCAAAACCGTAGACGAACTGCGCGCTAACTACAAAGAACGTATGCAGAAGAACGCTGAAGAAAACGCCAAAGTTGCTTACGAGCGCGCTCTCGTAGATCTGGCAGTTGCCAACGCTAAATTCACCGTTCCTGAAATCATGATCGAAGACCGCATCAGCCAGATGGTTGACGAAATGAAGATGAGCCTGGAAAGCCGCAAAATGACCATGGAAATGTACATGCAGTACACCGGCCTGGACATGGCTAAGATCCGTGAAAACCAACGCCCCGTTGCTGAAGAAAACGTTAAGACCGACCTGGTACTGGACGCTATCGCTAAAGCTGAAAACATCCAGGTGGACATGGCTGACGTCGACGCTGAAATCGCCGCTATCGCTTCCCAGCATGGCGCTTCCGTGGACGAAGTTAAGAAGATTATCCGCAACAACGGCACCATGGGCCTGCTTTTGGCAAACATCCTGCGCCGCAAAGCAGCTCATGTCGTTATCGACAGCGCAAAATAATGACGTTTCCGGCAGCAAAGGAGTGTGACAAGTATGAATTACGTGCCTATCGTTGTTGAACAGTCCAGCCGCGGCGAACGTTCCTATGATATTTATTCCCGCCTTTTAAAAGACCGCATCGTCTTTGTGACCGGGCCCATTGATGACAATATGGCCAATGTTGTCATCGCTCAGTTACTGTTCCTGGAATCCGAGGACCCCGACAAGGATATCCATCTGTACATCAACAGCCCCGGCGGCAGCGTAAGCGCCGGTATGGCGATTTATGACACGATGCAGTATATCAAGCCCGATGTATCCACCATCTGCATGGGTATGGCTGCCAGCATGGCTTCCGTGCTGCTGGCTGCCGGCGCCCCCGGCAAGCGTTTCGCGCTGCCTTATTCCCGGGTGATGATTCATCAGCCGTTGGGCGGTGCCCAGGGCCAGGCTACCGAAATAGAAATCCACGCCCGTGAAATCCTGCGCATCCGCGAGGAGATGAACGGCGTACTGGCTAAGCATACCGGCCAAAGCAAGGAAAAGATTGCCGCCGATACCGAGCGCGATCATTACCTGACCAGCCGTGAGGCCAAGGAATACGGCCTCATCGACCAGGTGCTGGAACGCAGCCGTAAAGCTTAGTAGCTTTATACTTTAAGGAGATTAAACAATATGAATTTTGACGAAGGGCATGACAATAACCTTACCTGCTCTTTCTGCGGCAAGCGTGAAGGCCAGGTGCGCAGGCTGATCGCCGGTCGCGGCGTCTATATCTGCGACGAGTGCATCGAGTTCTGCAAGGAGATGCTGGACGAGGACTACCAGAAGACCATTGCCGAAAGTATGCCGGCCGCTTCTGATTTGCCCAAGCCAAAAGACATCAAGGCGATTCTGGACGAATACGTCATCGGCCAGGACGAGGCGAAAAAGACTTTGTCCGTTGCCGTCTACAACCACTATAAACGCATCAACTACGAACTGCAGAACCCGGAAGAAAAACGCAGCGTGGAACTGCAGAAATCCAATATCCTCATGCTGGGCCCCACCGGCAGCGGCAAGACGCTGCTGGCGCAGACTCTGGCCAAGATCCTGCAGGTACCCTTTGCCATCGCCGACGCTACCACGCTCACCGAAGCCGGGTATGTAGGCGAGGACGTGGAGAACATCCTGCTCAAGCTGATTCAGAATGCCGATTATGATATCGAAGCTGCACAGCGCGGCATTATCTACATCGACGAAATCGACAAGATTTCCCGTAAGTCAGAAAATGTCTCCATCACCCGCGACGTGTCAGGCGAGGGCGTGCAGCAGGCTCTTTTAAAAATCCTCGAAGGCACCGTAGCCAGCGTACCGCCTAAAGGCGGACGTAAACATCCGCACCAGGAGTTTATCCAGATAGACACTACCAATATCCTGTTTATCTGCGGCGGCGCGTTTGCCGGACTGGAGAATATCATCAATGCCCGTATCGGCAAGAAGAATCTGGGCTTTGGCGCGGATATCCGCAAAAAAGAGGAAATCGACAATAACGCGGTGTTCAGCAAGGTGCTGCCCGAGGATCTGATGAAATTCGGCCTGATCCCGGAATTTGCCGGCCGTCTGCCGGTAGTGGTAACGCTGGATTCGCTGGACAAGGCGGCGCTGGTGCGCATCCTCCGGGAGCCGCGCAACGCGCTGATTAAGCAGTACCAGCATTTCCTGGCTATGGACGACGTGGAGCTGGAATTTGAGGACGCGGCGCTCGACGCCATCGCCGAAGAGGCGCTGAAACGCAATGCCGGCGCCCGCGGACTGCGCGCTATTATCGAAGCAATCATGCGCAATGTGATGTATGACGTACCTTCCCGCGACGATGTAAAAAAATGCATCGTTACCGAAGCAACCGTGCGTCAGCATGAAGAACCGCAGATGCTTGCGGAATAACAAATAAAGATCAGGGGGAAGGGCATGGCCTTTCTCCCTTTTGTGCTTGTAAAGGAGGAACTGGTTTGTCTGATAATATGATTACTCTGCCGCTGCTGCCGCTGCGCGGGATGCTGATTTTTCCGGGCATGCTGGTAAACCTTGACATCGGCAGGGATAAATCCATCCATGCCGTGGAAAGTGCGGCGGGCGGAGCCAAGCAGCTGCTGCTGACCACCCAGAAAGACGCGGCGGTTACGGACGTGCAGATCGACGATCTGTATACCTGCGGCGTGCTGGCGGAAATCAAGCAGATGCTCAAGCTGCCTAACGGAGCGGTGCGCATCCTGGTAGAAGGTCTGGAGCGTGTACGGCTGGATTCCATCACCGTTACCGAAGGCGAGGAGGCTCAGTTTGTCGGCAGCGGCGAGCTGATCCGCTCCGAGCTGACGGAAGATAACGAAATCGAAGCCCTGCGCCGGATGCTGATTGAGACCTTTGAAAACTGGGTGCTGCTGACGAAGAAGGTCAGCAGCGAAGTGCTGCTCACCTTTAAGGCGCAGCCCGACCCGGGCCGTGTCGCCGACATGATCGCCGGTTATCTGGCAGTGAGCATCGAAGAAAAACAGCGCCTGCTGGAAGCTTTCGACGTTAAGGAGCGTATGCACTCCCTGTACGTGGTGCTTAGCAAGGAGCTGGAAATCGCCGGCCTGGAAAAGAACATCGCCGCCGAGGTACGCCGCCAGATTGAAAAAAATCAGCGCGATTACTACCTGCGCGAACAGCTTAAGGCTATCAACAAGGAGCTGGGCGAGGGCGACGAGCTGAAAGCAGAGATTGACGAATACAAAAAACAGATGGAAGAGCTGAGCCTGCCGGAAGAAGTAAGCGGCAAGATTAACAAGGAGCTGGACCGTCTGTACAAGATGCCGCCCATGGCGGCTGAAAGCGCCGTTATCCGCAGCTATCTGGACGCGCTGCTGGCGCTGCCCTGGGGTAAGTTTACCCAGGATAATTTTGACTTGAAACACGCCGCTGAGGTTTTGGATAAAGACCACTACGGCCTGAAAAAGGTTAAGGAGCGCATCCTGGAATATCTGGCAGTACGCGCCCTGACCCGCGATACCAAAGGCCCCATCCTGTGCCTGGTAGGACCGCCGGGAGTGGGCAAGACCTCGCTGGCGCACAGCGTCGCCGAGGCAATCGGCCGCCGTTTTACCCGCATCTCGCTGGGCGGTATCCGTGACGAAGCCGAGATCCGCGGCCACCGCCGCACCTACATAGGCGCCATGCCCGGACGCATTATCCACGGTATGCAGAGCTGCGGCTGCATGAACCCGGTCTTCCTGCTGGACGAAGTGGACAAGATGACCTCCGACTTCCGCGGCGACCCGGCTTCCGCTCTGCTGGAAGCGCTGGACCCGGAGCAGAACGATTCGTTCAGCGACCATTTTATCGAATTTCCCTTTGACTTATCCAATGTCTTCTGGATTGTGACGGCCAACACCGTGGAAACCATCCCGCCGGCGCTTTTAGACAGGATGGAGGTCATCCAGCTTTCCAGCTATACGGAGGATGAAAAAGTCAAGATTGCCGAACTGCACCTGCTGCCGAAAGAACTCAAGCAGCACGGACTGGAAGAACGGCATATAACCTTAAGCGACAGCGCGCTGCGCCGCATTATCCGCGAATATACCCGCGAGGCGGGCGTGCGTAACCTGGAACGCAAGATTGCCGGCGTCTGCCGCAAGATTGCCCATAAGATTGTCACCGGCAAGAGCGCCGCTGCTAAAATCAGCAGCGCCAATCTGGAAAAATACCTGGGTAAGCCGTTAATCTTAGAAGACGACATCAGTATCGCTTCCGAGGTAGGCTGCTGCACGGGTCTGGCGTGGACCAGCGTGGGCGGCGAGCTGCTCAAGGTAGAAGTGCTGGTGTATAAGGGCAAGGGCAGCCTGACGCTGACCGGCCAGCTGGGCGACGTGATGAAGGAATCGGCGCAGGCCGGTTATACCTACATCCGCAGCCGCGCAGCCGAACTGGGACTGCCGGAAAACTTCTACGAAACAGAAGACCTGCACATCCACCTGCCCGAAGGCGCTATCCCCAAAGACGGCCCCTCCGCCGGCATCACCATGGTAACGGCCATGGTATCGGCGCTGACCAGACGGCGTGTGAAAGCCGGCCTTGCCATGACCGGCGAGATTACCCTCTCCGGCAGGGTACTGCCTGTGGGCGGCATCAAGGAAAAAGTGCTGGCGGCTCACCGCTACGGCGTCAAGACCGTACTGCTGCCCCAGCGCAACCTGCAGGATCTGGAAGAGATTCCCGATAATGTACGCCGTCAGATGAAGTTTATTGCTGTAAAACATATGGACGAAGTGTTGAAACTGGCATTGGAGGACAAAAATGACTAAAGGCTGGGATATTATCCGTTCCAAATATGTGGCGTCTGCCGTCAAGGCAGAGCAGTATCCGACCCCCGCGCTCATCGAGACGGCTTTCATCGGCCGCAGCAACGTGGGCAAATCCTCACTGATCAATTCTCTGTGCCGCCGCAACGGACTGGCGCGCGTCAGCGCTACGCCGGGCAAGACGCAGACCATCAATTTCTACGAGCTGGAAGCCAAGCGGGTGGAAGAAGGGATTGACGAAAGAGCCCATTTCTACCTGGTTGACCTGCCCGGCTACGGCTTTGCCCGTACCAACCGCAACAATAAAGAGCAGTGGTCCGGCTTTATCAGCAAATATCTGTCCGGCAGCGATAATCTGGCGTTAGTCTGCCAGCTGATCGACATCAGGCACAAGCCTATGGAGAGCGACCTGGAATGTTATCACTGGCTGCTGGGCTGCGGCCTCAGGGTGCAGGTAATTCTCACCAAGTCCGATAAACTGTCGAAAAACGCGGCCATGGCGCAAAAAGCCCTGTTTAAACGGGAAATGGGCCTGTCCGAAGAGCAGATCATGATTTACAGTTCTTCCCAGCATACCATGCGCGGCGAGCTGATTGCCCGGATTATGGGCACGCTGGAAGAATATGCTCAATAGACTGCTGCTGTTTCTGACCGCTGTCTGCCTGGGCAGCCTGCTGGTGCGGATGCACCTGCCGATACCGTATCTGCTGGGAGGGATGGTAACGGCAGTGCTGTGCAAGGCTTTTGCCCATAACGTAGCGGTCAGCTGGCCCCGCAGCTGGCGCGCCTGCGGCCTCATGGTAGCGGGCTACGGCATCGGCGCTACCTTTAACAACGACGCCTGGCATAATTTCCTGGACGAGACGGCGGGCGTGGTGGAAGCCAACGTCATCGCCATCGGCGTCAGCATTGTTTTGGCGTGGCTCATGGCCCGCTGGACCAAGGTCAACCTGCAAAGCTGCGTCATGGGTATGATGCCCGGCGGCATTACGCTGATGATGCTTTTAACCGAGCAGGACAAGCGTACCGACCCCAACGTGGTCATGGTCATGCAGGTCATCCGGCTGCTCGGCGTCATCGTGTCCGTACCGCTGCTGGTTATCACGCTGCTGGACGCCCATATCGTGGGCAGTACGGTAGAGATGCCCAACCACGGCGGCATCCATTGGCTGGTGTTCCTGCCCCTGTCCATATTGGGCGGCTATTTAGCCAAAAAACTGTACCTGCCCACGCCGAAATTTTTGGGCACCATCCTGCTGACGGCTATTTTTTCCATTGCCGCCGGCGATCTGCAGCCTGTGCCCGGCTGGCTGATGGCTCCGGCGCAGGTCAGCATCGGCTTGTATATGGGGATGCTGCTGGATGCGGAAAAACTGGCTAAGACCAAGGCCATCCTGCCGCTGACCGTTATCGGTACCATAATCCTGGTGGCGGTAAGCATCGCCGTGGCTTATCTGCTTTCGGCCCGCTACGGTTTCAGCCTGATTACCGCCTTTCTGGCCATGGCGCCCGGCGGGATTGCCGAGATGGCGCTGGCCGGCATGAGCATGGGTGAGGACGTTTCCATCATCCTTACTTATCAGCTGGTGCGGGTGCTGGCTATCAATATCTGCGTGCCTCCGCTGCTGTCGTGGTACTTTGGCAAGCAGACAACTTCATAAAAAACTTCCCGGACGGAAAATTTTTTTCAGCGTCCGGGTTATTTTTTTGCCAGACATAGGTAAAAGCAAGGCAGACTGCGCTTCTACAGCAATAGGGACAAAATAAGTCCATAGTGGACAAAAACGTCGCAACGTGCTATACTTTAGCTAACGTAAAATTTAAGTAAAATTTGAGCGGGAGGGACAGAAAATGACGTTTGAGAAATTTGTCAAAGCATTATATCAGATGAATCTGTATTTTATTCATTAAAATTTTCACGGAGAGGAAAAATGGACAGTAACTGGATAAAGTAAAGGCGCTTACGGCAAAATGCGGGTAAGCGCCTTTACTTTGTTTAGCTATTTTAATCTATAAAGATTTTCTAATAGCATTTTATGTCTGAAAAATAAAATTGAGAAATTTATCGCAAGAGTATTGACAACCTTATTGGTACATAGTACAATTAGTACAACAAATCAATATTTCGTGCAGAGAGTTATTTGGTGTAATTCCAAAGAGGTCCCGCCGCTGTGACAGGTTTCCTGAATCCAGCAGAGCTTTCTGTACAGGCATTTGCTTGACCTGCGAGCGACAGGAAAGATGTTATCACAAAGATTCTGTTTATGTGAGAGTGGCAGAATCCCACATGTTGCATTAACCGTTTCTCGTAAGAGAAACGGTTTTTTTGTTGCACAGCAGGCCGAAATATTGATTTTATTCAAGCTATGCAAACCGGACATTTGCATTACGAGCATCCTGCCCATTCTTATAATTACCGATAATCCTCCATACGTTAGCGTGCTGCAGGGGTGCAGCAATGCCAATAAAAAAGCAGACAACGGGTGTCTGCTTTTTTATTTTTATATGAAGATTTTCTGTACCAGCAGCATATAAAAGACGGTGCTGACGCCGATAGTTATGAGCGCGTTGCGCAGCGTCAGCTGCAGGGCGAGCAAAAGGGCGATGGCCAGGGCTTCGGGCAGTCCGTGAGTGCCGCCCAGCAGCTGCACGTCCTTTAAGGAATAAATGACCAGCATCCCCATGACGGCCGGCGGCAGCAGTTTGCCTAAAAAGAGTACTAAGGGCGGCGTCTTTTTATGAGCGGGAAAAAGCAGGAAGGGCAGGAACCGCGTCGCCATGGTGCCCAGTACCGCGGCGGCGATAGTAATGATTTGCTGCGTCAGCGTCATGGCTTAATCCCTCCCCGGTAATAGAAATAAATGAACAGTGCGGCAATCAGCAGCATGGACGGTAAAAGGAACTGCTGCGGGCCGAAAAACGCCAGACACGCCGCTGAGATGCAGAGACCCGCCAGCGCCGGCTGGTGGTTATCGCTGTTTTGCCACTGGCTGATAAAGATAGTGATAAAGAGCGCAGCCAGCACGAAGTCCAGCCCCTTGGTATTAAAGGAAACGCTGCTGCCCAGTAGTCCGCCCAAAGTCGCGCCGGTTACCCAGTACAGCTGGTTGAGGGCGGTAACAAAGAGCATGAACCAGCCTTTGTCGATGCCGGGCGGGATGGCTGCCGAACAGTTGATGGAGAAAGATTCGTCACACATGCCGAAAATTAGGTAAGGTTTCTTCCAGCCCATGCCTTTGAAGCGTTCCAGCATGGAGATGCCGTAGAACAGATGCCGCGAATTTATCATCAGCGCCATGCAGAAAGCGCCTACGGGGTCAAAGGCCGAGAGCAGCAAGCCTACGGTAACAAATTCCATGGAGCCGGCGAAGATTAACAGGCTCATAAAGAAAGGATACCAGACGGAAAAGCCCTTGCTGACCGTGAGCACGCCATAAGACATACCCAAAAATAAAAACGCCGCACAGATTGGCAGCGTCAAAGGAAAGGCGGTGGCAAAAGCCGCCCTGTATTTATTCATAAGAACACCTGCGCTTTGTAGTAATAATAATATTCTACAGAGCGCAGTTTTGTTTGTCAAACGGCTTATTTCTGTTCTGCGCCCGGCCGCAGTTCCGGCGGCAGTACGGGGCAGAGGTCGTGGTGCTTTTCGCTGACGGGATTGACGTGCACCATGCAGTGCTTAACCAGCGGGAAGTTGGCCTCGATGGCGGTATGGACGGTTTCGGCAATATGGTGGGCGGCCAGCAGGGTCAGGTCGTCTTTGACGCTGATTTCTACATCGACATAGATGCGGCTGCCGAACATACGGGTATAGAGGCTGTCCACGTGTTCCACGCCGGGCACTTTCTCAACCAGCGCTTCCAGGCGGCTGCTGGTCTCAGCGTCGCAGCTGCGGTCCACCATTTTGTTCATGGCGTCGGCAAATACTTCGTAGGCGGCGTATAAAATCATGGCGCAGATGACGATGCTGGCCACCGGGTCTAAAATAGGATAGCCCATGCGCGCGCCCAGGATGCCCACAAAGCTGCCTACGGAAGAAAGGGCGTCGCTGCGGTGATGCCAGGCGTCGGCCATGAGAGCGCCGGAGTTGATTTTATCGGCAGCCCGCTTGGTGTACCAGAACATGGCTTCTTTAACCACGATGGAGATGACCGCAGCCCACAGCGCCATCTGTCCGGGTACGACCAGGTCGGCGGCGTCGGCGTACAGCACCTTCTGTACTCCGCTGTAGCCGATGCCCAGGGCAACCAGCGTCAGCATAACCGCCAAAATAATGGCAGCTACACATTCCAGCCGTTCATGGCCGTACTGGTGCTCGTTATCGGAAGCTTTATTGGAAAAGCGCACGCCTGCCATGACGATAAGCGTACTGAAAACGTCGGAAGCAGAGTGGATGCCGTCGGAAATCATGGCCGCAGAATTGGCGACGATGCCGGCCGCCAGCTTGCCCAGTGACAGGACCAGGTTGGCGATGATACTGTTGACGGACACCACCATGGCGATGCGTTCTTCTTCATTGACAAAATTCATCATAATCTATAATCCTCCAGTTCTTTCGCAGACAAAAGAAAAACGCCTGCGGAATAGTAGTGTACTGTCCCGCAGACGCCGATGTCCAAGGTCTGCTGCCCTTAACGGGCCCGGCTGCAAAAAACCAGCTGTTTTACCGCCTGATCAGATTGTACTGTAGTTACTATGCAGTGCAAAGAGATTATCTGTATTGTAAGATTAAGAGGGCGGTTTGTCAAGTATTTCTTAACTGCGGTCACGCAGGTATTTGAGCGCGCTCTGAGCCGCGATCGCACCGTCGTTAGTGGCCGTAACCACCTGGCGCAGCACTTTTGCGCACACGTCGCCTGCGCCGTAGATGCCGGGCACGTCGGTGGACATATCTTCGTTGACGATGAGATAACCCTGCTTATCGGTAAGACCCAGTTCTTTGACAAAGCCGGTAGCCGGGTCAGCGCCAATATAGGGGAAGATGCCGTGTGCCTTGTAGATTTCTTTCTCACCGCTTTGGGTGTTCAGCACGCGCATACCTGCCACATGGTTGTTTTCAATCAGCACTTCCTGCGGCGTGCGGAAGGGCAGTACCCTGATTTTGGGATTCTGCGCCACTTTTTCCTGGGTAATAAGCTCGGCGCTGTACTGGTCGCGGCGGGCCAGGATGGTGATGTCCGAAGCAAATTCCGCCAGATAGAGGGACTCTTCAAAGGCGGCATTGCCTGCGCCCACGATGATGACCGGCTTGTTACGGTAAAAGGCAGCGTCGCAGACAGCGCAGAAGCTGATGCCGCGGCCAATCATTTCCGCCTCGCCGGGGATGTGCAGCGTGCGTTCTACCGTGCCCGTAGCCACGATGACTGCCGGAGCGCGGAATATTTTACCGCCGGCGCAGGCTACGGTCTTAATATCGCCGGCGCTGACGCTT
The DNA here is from genome assembly GCA_947629685.1 of uncultured Phascolarctobacterium sp. Taxonomy (GTDB): domain Bacteria; phylum Bacillota; class Negativicutes; order Acidaminococcales; family Acidaminococcaceae; genus URXU01. The sequence goes on along the minus strand of CANREP010000029.1, from coordinate 2,772 downwards.
TCTACCGTTTCGTACAAATAGTCCGTTCCCAGCGCCATGGCCTGTCCGTAAATATCGTAGGCAAGCTGGGAGCCGCTGACGTTTTGCCGTCCCGGCCAGTTTTCAATCTCAAAGGTCTTAATCAGCTTGCCGCCGGGAGCGTAAGACTCCAGCACCAGCGTTTTAAGACCGGCGCGGCGGGCGTAGATGGCAGCAGTCAGACCGGCAGCGCCGCCGCCGATAATGATGAGGTCGTAATCCTGCTGTGGTGCAGCTTCTACGGGCGGTTCGCTGCCCAGCAGTTTTTCCAGACGGGCCTGCAGCCGCTCCCGCGGCAGAAAGCCGGAATAACGGGAAAGCATCTCGCCGTCCTTGATAAAGAACAGCGTCGGAATAATGGTGATGTCCAGTTCCTCGGTCAGAGCAGGCTCCTTGTCGATGTCGATTTTAACGATGTCGATTTTCTCGCCCATTTCCTTGTCAATGTCTTCCAGTACGTAGCTCAGCATCTTGCAGGGACCGCACCAGGTGGCGAAAAAATCTGCCAGAAAGGTTTTCTTTGCTGCCAGCATCTGTTTAAATTCACTGGCGGTGGGATAAAGTATAGCCATGTGTTTCACTTCCTTATATTGAGTTAAAAGTACCGCGTTTGGCGGTGTTGAAATTTCTGCTACTATTATACAATAAATAATGATTTTTGTTTAGTGAAAGTTGCAGAATGATTTCCTGTTAATAGCAAGAAATTTGGCCGGAGAATTATTGAGCAGGAATCAGACCTGTGTTATACTAAAATAGTCAAAAATATATAAAGAAAAAATGGTCAATATAACGTTTTCTTTATTAAGTAAGGGGATGTAAATATATGCGTAAAGATATTCTGGCGAAGAAAGTTATGTGCAGCGTGCTGGCGCTTGGTATGCTGTCTGCCGCTAATACAGCGCTGGCCAACAGCGGCGGTGAGCTGAGAATGTGGATAAAAAAGGTACCTATTGTAGGGACGAGGGTAATGCATGATTATATCGGCGTGCTAACAGATGGATGCAATAATTTGATTACTATTGATGACGGCACGGAAAACGGCAAAGATATAAACTATGTTTACGGGACTTATATTGATAAAAGTGAGTATGCAGAGGCTTATAATAATAGGGTAATAGTTGAGGCGGGTACAATTGTAAATAATAGAAATTTTGAGGACGGCATAGTTTATGGCGCCTATCTGGAAAAAGGCAGGGCTGAAAGCAATAGTGTTCTTGTCAGTGGTGGTAATGTTGAGGGGTTTGTTTATGGCGCCTGGGTACATACCGGTACTGCTGATAATAATAAGGTAATACTTGACGGTGGCATTGTTGGTGATGAAATGGATCAGACCGGGGGAGAAATATATGGAGCCCGGGTAGTGGATGGCAGTGCTCGTAATAACATCATTGTCATAAAATCGGGCAGTGTTTTTGCTGATAGCGTTGGTGCCTGGGTTACTTCCGGCTATGCTACTAATAACATCGCCATAATAAATGACGGACTATCCAACTGCGTGCAGGGAGCTTTTGTAGAAAAAGGAACTGCAGAAGCGAATGTGGCTGTGATGAATGGCGGAAAAGTTAATTTAGGCATACGCGGCGGTTACTCTCACACAGCTTCTAATAATAACATGGTGCTGGTGAACGATGGCAATATAGGTAACAGTGGTGGAGTTTCTTTAGTAGAAGATGGCGCAATAGGTGGTTTTGTAGATCTTAGTACGGGCGGTATCGCCAATTATAACAGTATCAGTGTTATTGGCGGGACTATAAGTAATACGGGCGTCTATGGAGGATATATAATAGAAAATGACGCTTTTGACACGAACATTACAGATAATGGAGCAAAGACGATAGGCAACAGCGTCAGCATCAGCGGCGGAGAGATAGACGGCAATGTTTATGGAGGCTGTATTCAAGGCGGCGGCACTGTCAAAGATAACAGCATAGCTATTTCCGGCGGTACTGTTGAAGGTGATGTTTACGGCGGTTATGTTACCAGTAAAGGTACGATAAGCAATAATGTGATTGCCCTGTCCGGCACGGCAGATGTAGACCAGGCGAATTTGTACGGCGGGTATATAGAAGATGCTGACGGTACTGTCAGTGGTAACAAGCTCATTATTGATGGCTGGAGCGGCGCAGTAAACAGTTTGAACAAATTTGACAATATGGATTTTGAAAATATTGGCACAGAAACGGTTGTAACAGTCAATGATGTGAAAAATACAAATGTAACAAATACAGTACTGAATATCAAATCTGTTAATCGAGACGAGAAGATTCAGGTTGGCGATGAAATAAAAATTACTTTGGGAGGGCTTGAAGCAGAAGATTTTGCTGACGTTAAAATTAGTGATAACGGTATTTTGCAGGGTGTAGCTACCGCAATCCAAGGTGATTTACAGGTAAATAAGAATGCTGTAACTGTTGATGTAACAGGTATTGCAGCTCACAGCCAGACTGCCATCACCACGGAAAGCAGAGCTGCGGCAGCAGCCTTCGTCAACCAGGGTGCGGCAGTAGTATCTGACAGCATCAGCAGCCTGCAGAACGCAGACGCTGGCATCAGCACCTTTGCTACGGTCAGCGGCAATAACAGTAAGTACGATACTGGCAGCTATGTGGACATCAATGGCTGGAACAGCATTATCGGTGTTGCCAATACCAAAGAAATAAATGCAGGCAAATTCAGCTACGGCGCTTTCTTTGAAAACGGCAGCGGCAACTACAACACCTATAACGACTTTAACGGCACGTCCTTCCGCGGCGA
>CANREP010000028.1 GCA_947629685.1 uncultured Phascolarctobacterium sp. | reverse complement strand
CGTCATTTAGGCGCTGGCCTTTGTTATGCCCTTATAGGGCTATTGCGAACCACCCCTCTTAGGGGTGGGAGCGATTTAACATTATTTTTTACCAAATTTAAAAGCTAAAAGTGAAAAACAAAGCATAGTTACCGAGATTACTGATAGTATATGCAATGCAGTACCTGTACCGACAGCTGTAGAATTAGCCAGATTATCTGGACTTGCAAGCTGAGCAGAAGCGACTACAGAGGTAATAACTGCTGTACCGGCAGCGCCGGCAAGTTGTTGTAGCGTATTGATAATAGCATTTCCATCAGATTTTATTTTTTCCGGCAGATGTTTAAGGCTATAAGCAATAAGATTACCTACAGTAGCACTCTGACCTGCGGCAAAGAAAATATAAAAGCAGATAAGAGCTGTATAAGAAGCATCAGCATAAAAAAAGGCGAATAAAAAGCAGGAAATCATCATCAGAATATTGCCTATGGAAATAGGAAGAAAAGCGCCAAAGCAATCCAGCATTTTTCCGCTGACAGGTGCCAGCAAAGCGCCTAAAGTGCATCCCGGCAAAAGAATAATACCTGCATAAAAAGCCTGTTCACCTCGTGTAAGTTGAGCATAGTTTGGTAATAAAAAGCCAAGAGCAAGGCAGATAAACTGCAGATGCAGAATACTGATAAGGCTGCAGGAAAAAGCAGGTATGGTAAAAGCTTTTACCTGTAAGAGAGGGTCAGCTTGTTTAAGAGAGTTATAACAAAATAAAGCTATGGTAAGAATACTAATTAACAGTAAAGAGCAGACAGGTATACTAAGCCAGCCGTATTTTGCAGGCAGTGTAGTAGCAAAAATAAAGCTTACAAAACTGATAGACATAAATATATAGTCTATTATGGCAAATTTAGTGCTTTTGATATCTGCAGCTTGTTTAATAGAGTAGATACCTATGCAAAAAGAAAAAATTAAAAATGGCAAAAGAGCAATAAAAATCATTCTCCAGCCATAAAGGCTTACCAGAAAACCTCCTGCTGAAGGACCTACTGCCGGCGCCATTGCCGTAATCAGAGAAGCTATACCTATAATAAAGCCAAGCTGTTTACCGGGTACCTGTTCCAAAATAATATTGAACATCAAAGGCAGAGCAATACCTGTACCGATACCTTGGAGAATCCTGCTAAACAGCAGCAGCGAAAAATAAGGCGTAAAAGCAGCTAAAACTGTGCCGATAATAAACATGGTAATAGCAGTAGTAAAGAGTGTTTTGTTAGAATAATTCTTTTTCAGATAAGAAGAAATAGGTATGATCAAAGCTAAGATCAGTAAATATCCTGTAGTAATCCATTGTACAGAACTTGTACTAACGCTAAATTCATGCATCAGTGCAGGAAAAGTTACATTCATAGCTGTTTCTACAACAATACCAGCAAAGGACATAATACCTGTTGCTATGATAGAAAGAATAAGCTTAGTATCTATTTTTCTTTCATAAGTACTATTCATTTTTATTTACTCCCCGATTAAAGGCAGCAGGCGGAATAAAGGTTGGATGTTCACGTTCCTGCTGCAAAACATGATAAAGTTGCCGTAATACGGCGGCAGTAATTTGCATTTCTTCTGCCGTAACATCCTGTAACTGCTCTGTAAGCCATTTATGATATTTATCGATATAAAAATCATAATAGCTTTCGCCAAGCTCTGTTAGTTGTAAAAAAGTTATCCGCTTGTCGTGAGAGGCTGGAATTTTAGTGATAACATGCAGTTGTTCAAGTTCATTAATCAGTTTAGTGATGCTTGGTTTGGTAACCTGCATTTTGGCGCTAATATCACTTACTTTGACGTGTTTTTGGGATATCGCAAGATTATAAATTGCATCAATAATGAAAATATGCCTGGGCGTTATCCCTATGGGAAGTTCCGGTTGAATTTCAATAATTCTTTTAGCCTGATGACAACTTCCCAGTAAAAGTTTGATATCGTCAATATTCATAAGATGCTCCTTAATAGTTATTTTAAATAATTACCTAAAGTAACTATTTTTATATATTATAGTCTTACGGATACCTGTTGTAAAGAGTAGAAATTAATTTTTCAGCTTCTTGCATTATAAGTAAACTAATGCTATAATTATAAAGCTTGTATATAGTAATATATACTTCCCCTGCTCCCATAAGGGGGCCAAAGTCCAAAGGAGGAGGTGATTTCGTGAAAGCATACGAAGTCATGTACATCGTTAAACCGGTTGAAGAGGAAGCATTTGAAGCAGTTGTTGCTAAATTTGAAAACCTCATCACTGCCAACGGTGGTAATGTAGAAAAAACCGATCGCTGGGGCAAAAAACGCCTTGCTTATGAGATTCAGGACCTGAATGAAGGCCTGTACGTTCTCGTAACCTTCAGCGCTGAACCCGCTGCTGTAAAAGAACTGGATCGTGTTATGAAAATTACCGACGAAGTTCTGCGCCACATGATTATCAGAAAAGGTGAATAATCCATGAACAAGATTATACTTATGGGCCGTTTAGTACGTGATCCTGAGGTACGCTACACTCAGACAGGCAAAGTTGTTTGCCAGTTCACTCTGGCGGTCGACAGACCTTTTACCAATCAGGAAGGCCAAAGAGAAGCCGATTTTATCCCTGTTATCGTTTGGGGTAAACAGGCAGAATTATGCGGGAACAGTCTCACCAAAGGACAGCGAGCACTGGTCGAAGGACGTCTGCAGATCCGCAGCTATGACGCAAAAGACGGCTCTAAACGCTGGGTAACCGAGGTTATTGCCAATAACTTTGAATTTATCGAGCGTAAGGGTGATTTTGCAGGACATGGCCCTGCAGCAGATAGCGGAGCTCATAAGAGCGACATGGAATCCTTCGGTTCAGCCGTTCCCTTTGATGAAGAAATTCCATTCTAATTAAGGGAGGTTATGTAATGAAACGCGAAAGAGGCAGAAGACCCAGAAGAAAAGTTTGCAGCTTCTGTGTTGATAAAGTAGAAGAAATCGATTACAAGGATGTAGCAAAACTGCGCCGCTATATTACCGAACGTGGTAAGATTTTACCGCGCCGTATTTCCGGCACCTGCGCTAAACATCAACGCCAGCTGACCGTAGCAATCAAACGTGCTCGTAACGTTGCTTTGCTGCCGTTCACCTGCGAATAATTTAACGCAAAAAAGCACTCTGCTTTAAGCAGAGTGCTTTTCTTTTTGTATAATATTTTGATATGTAGAGTTTGACAGCAGTTATGGGTAATAAAAAAAACTCAGTACGTTTGTTTCGTACTAAGTCTTGCCATAAGTGAAAAGTTTATTTAGGAAAAAAGGCTTTCTTCAAAACCATGCGGCAACAGTCCGTATTTGGAAGCGGCAAAATAAGCTGCGATTACGATGACTGCCAGAAAAGCTGCGGCATGTATATAGTCTTTTTTCTTCAGACAGGAATATTCGGCGCGTAAAGCCAAAAGCAGGATAAAGAACCATAAATAGGGACTGGTTACTTCGTGAGAAAATTTTTCAAACATGAGTAAGCTCCTTTGCAAGGAAGATATAAAAAAACACCTGCGTTAAACTGCAGGTGCGATATTATCCAATGGTGCCTCAGCACAGAATCGAACTGTGGACACAAGGATTTTCAGTCCTTTGCTCTACCAACTGAGCTACCGAGGCTTAATTGGCGACCCGGATGGGACTCGAACCCACGACCTCCGCCGTGACAGGGCGGCATTCTAACCAACTGAACCACCGGGCCATTACATAGAGGATACATGGAAAATGGTGGGCGCTAACGGGATCGAACCGCTGACATTCTGCTTGTAAGGCAGACGCTCTCCCAGCTGAGCTAAGCGCCCGTATTTTGGTGACCGGTGGGGGAATCGAACCCCCGATACCGCCGTGAAAGGGCGGTGTCTTAACCGCTTGACCAACCGGCCATTATTTGGTGACCCATGTAGGCCTCGAACCTACGACACCCTGATTAAGAGTCAGGTGCTCTACCAACTGAGCTAATGGGCCGTAGAGATGTTACTTGCATATAATACACGATTTTTGCTTTTTTGGCAAGCATTTTTTTAAAAAAACTATAAAAAATTTGACTACTATTTTATAAAAGCATAAAATATTAAGAAAAAGCTACTAAATTTTTGCGGAGGAAAGATTATGAAATATGATATCGCTGTTATCGGCGGCGGACCTGCAGGTATTTCCGCAGCGATTACCGCAGCCAGCAAAGGAAGAAAGGTAGTGCTGTTTGAAGCGCATGGGTTCAGTCCCCGTCTGCGCAGTGTAGAAAAGGTGGCCGATTATATGGGTATACCAGATGTCAGCGGCAGTAGACTGATGGATATCTTTGTCGAACATCTGCGCATGACTGATGCCGACGTGGTAGAAGAAAAAATTATCGCACTCAAGGAAGTCGGCGAAGGTTTTGAACTTGGTACGCCCAGCGGCGTTTATGAGGCTGATGCTGTAGTACTGGCTACAGGTATTTCCCGTTCCGAACTGCTTACCGGGGAAAAGGAATTTCTGGGCCGCGGCGTAAGCTACTGCGCTAAAGTTGACGGCATGAACTATAAGGGTAAAAAGGTCATTGCCATTGCTACCGTACCTGACGCGCTTGCCGAAGTGGAATATCTGGCTGATATCTGTGAACATGTTTTCTTTTTCCCGCGTTATACAGGCTTTGTGCCGCCTAAAAAGAAGAATATCACCGTGGTCATGGAAACGCCGCTGGAAATTACCGGTACTGATAAAGTTACCGGGCTGCATACGGACAGCGATTTCTTCAGTGTGCAGGCAGTCTTTATGTTCCGTGCCAGCGATCCTTTGAACAGCTTCCTGCCGGGACTGCAGATCCGCGGCCGCAGCGTCTACGTAGACGATCAGGCAGAAACAAATATTGAAGGCGTTTTTGCCGGCGGCGACTGCACAGGTCAGCCATGGCAGTGCAACCGTGCTGCAGGACAGGGGCAGAAAGCTGCGCTGAGCGCTATCAGATATCTGAGCAAACGTGATGAACGTATAGGATATTAAGGCGTGCTTTGCTTATCCTTATAAATTGTGTTACAATAGCTATTATGAGAATTTGTTTGGAGGAATAACTTATGTTAGATATGAAATTTGTCCGGGAAAATCCGGAGCTGGTAGTCGAAGCTGTCAAGAAGCGTAACGGCAGCCTCGATCTGAGCGAATTTTTAGAATTAGATAAAAAACGTCGTGAGATTACTCAGCAGGTTGAAGCTTTAAAGAGTGAGCGCAACAATGCTTCTCAGGAAATCGGCAAGCTGAAAAAAGCAGGTCAGGATGCTTCTGAGCAGATGGCGGCTGTACGCGCTTTAGGCGACAAGATTGCCGAAGACGACAAAGAACTCAAAGATATTGAAGCACGGCTGAAAACCATCCTGCTTACAATCCCCAATATTCCGGCTGAAGATGTGCCTGTCGGTAAGGATGATACTGCTAATCCGGTAGTGCGTACTTGGGGCGAGCCTACTAAATTTGACTTTGAACCTCAAGCCCACTGGGATATCGGCGAAAAGCTGAATATTCTTGATTTTGAACGCGGCGTCAAGGTTTCCGGCGCGCGCTACGTATTCTACCGCGGACTGGGCTCCCGCCTGGAACGTGCAGTAATCAATTTCTTCCTTGACCTGCATACTCAGAAACACGGTTATACTGAATTTTTCCCGCCGTTTATCGTCAACGGCGCCAGTATGCAGGGTACCGGCCAATTACCGAAATTTGCCGAGGATATGTACAAGCTGGAAAACGGCGATATGTATCTGATTCCGACGGCAGAAGTACCTGTTACTAACTATCATCGTGATGAAATTTTAAACGGTGAAGAGCTGCCTATAAAATACACTGCCTACAGCGGTTGCTTCCGTGCCGAAGCTGGCGCCGCAGGACGCGATACCCGCGGGTTGATCCGTATGCATCAGTTCAATAAGGTTGAGCTGGTTAAATTTACTAAACCGGAAGAATCCTGGGCAGAGCTGGATAAGCTTACCAATGATGCTGAAGAAGTTCTGCAGCTTTTGGGTCTGCCGTACCGCGTAGTACGTCTCTGCACCGGCGATCTTGGCTTTAGCTCCGCTACTACCTATGATTTGGAAGTTTGGCTGCCGGCAGCAGGCTGCTACCGTGAGATTTCTTCCTGCTCTAATTTCCTGGACTTCCAGGCACGCAGGGCCAATATCCGTTTCCGCCGCGACGCTAAATCCAAACCGGAATTTGTGCATACTTTGAACGGCTCCGGCGTTGCTGTAGGCCGTACTGTGGCTGCTATCCTGGAAAACTATCAGCAGGCAGACGGCAGCGTCATTGTGCCTGAGGTGCTGCGTCCGTTCATGGGCTGCGACGTTATCCCGGCTCCGCAGAAATAATTTTATAAGTGCAAAACATCTGAAATCTGTATTTATGACAGATTTCGGATGTTTTTTATTTTGTTTGCTCATAAATAATTTGAATTATACAGAAGTTTAGTTTATAATAATAAAGTCATAATAAAGTGACTGATTAGTCAGAAAAGAGTGTTGTAATGTTTAAAAAAGGTGAATGGTTTAAAACCGGCTGGTTATATCTGCTGGTGATGTTTGTTTTGGAAATAGTGCTTCCTGCTTGGGTAGGAGACGAAAATGGCCCGATAGAAAATTTACAGATGCTTTGGCTTTTCGGCGGTTTGTACTTATGCTGGAAAATGCGTTCACAGCAGCTGCGTCCCTGGGGTGGAGATATTAAAAGTCTGTCGTACGGAGGTATGATTTATTTCCTAATTATGCGGGAAATCAACTGGGGCAGGACTTTGCTTACTCATCCTGACGGCAGTCATTATGAATACAGTGATATGGGTTTATACGGACAAATGGTACATCCAATGGTGGCAGTATTGATTGTTGCTTTGCTGATTTGCCTGTATCGTGCCAAGGTGTGGAAATTTTTACTGATGGTAAAAATATCAAACTTTATTCTGTTATTGCTTTTCATTTTCTTTTCTTGGTTGGGAGAAAAAGGCAATATTATAGGCTTCCATGGCGCAGTAGCCGAAGAGCTGGCTGAATTCGGCGCTTATATGATGATGTATCGTCTCTTACGATACGCTTTTCAGGAAGCGGAACAAAAAGAAGTCTAAAGGTTATATACCGGCAGGAGCCTTATTGAAAGGGCTGCTTGCCGGTATTTTTATTTTAGCTAAAAATCTTAAAAAACAGCTATTTCTGCAAAAAATATGAGATTTTAGCTTATATTTTTTAAAATTATCTTTTCTCCTCAAAAAAAATCCTTTTTCTGCCGTTTTCCTATTGTACTTTCTGACTTTTGTGGTAAAATCATATGAGTAAAAATATTGCTAAAGCAAGGGGAGAGTGGATATGAACAGAGACAAGGTATTTAAACTTGAACGTGAATCTGTGGAAAAACTGGCAGAAAAATACGGATCTCCGTTGCTGGTTCTTTCGTTGAAACAAATAGAAGCAAATTACATGTGCTTAAAAACATATATGCCCAGAGCAAGGGTTTTTTATGCTATTAAAGCCAATCCGCATCCTGATATTTTAAAAACGATGATTAAGCTGGGGTCTTCTTTTGATGTGGCATCGGACGGAGAAATCCGTACTCTGCATGATATGGGAGTGGAAGGCGAGCGTCTTATCTATGCTAACCCTGTTAAAACCACAGGCGGTTTGCAGGCTTGTCGTGAATGCGGCGTCAGCAAGATGACTTTTGACAGTGCCAGCGAGATAGAAAAAATAAAGGCTATCTGTCCTGATGCAACGGTGCTGCTGCGGCTGAGGATTGATAATTCTTCTGCCCATGTCGACCTGAATAAAAAATTTGGCGCTGCCAGGGAACAGGCGCTGTCGCTGATGCTTAAAGCTAAGGAGGCTGGTCTTGATATAGCCGGCATCGCTTTTCATGTCGGCAGCCAGACTGTCAGTGCCGATCCTTACCTGCATGGTCTTGATATTGCCAGAGAACTGTTTGAAGAGGCTGAGGCAGCCGGGTTAAAACTGCGGATCCTTGATATTGGCGGCGGTTTTCCGATTCCCGAGCCCAAAGTGCGCTTTAATCTTCCTGAAATGCTGAAGCAGATTAACGCGCGTCTGGATGAGGATTTCCCGGGAATTGATGTTTGGGCCGAGCCGGGACGTTATATCTGCGGTACTGCCGTTAATCTGATTACCAGCGTTATCGGCGTCAATGAACGCGGCGGTCAGCCCTGGTATTTTCTGGACGAAGGCTTATACGGTACTTTTTCCGGCGTTATTTTTGACCAGTGGGATTTCAAGCTGATCAGCTTTAAAGAGGGTGAGGAAAGAGTTGCTGCGACCTTTGCAGGTCCGAGCTGCGATTCCCTCGATATCATGTTCCGCGGCAAGATGACGGTGCCGCTGGAAGTTGGCGACCTGCTGCTGGTGCCTTCCTGCGGCGCCTATACTTCTGCGTCAGCTACTACGTTTAACGGTTTTGGCAAGGCGCAGTTCGTAGTCTGGGAAGATATTTGCGCTTCTTTGGCTGTGGCAGAATAATTTGATAAAGTCAAACTCCGTGATGCTGAGCATTGCGGAGTTTTTTGCTGCGGAGAGCTGAAAAGCAGGCAGTATTTTTTCGTGGTTTAAATTATCTCTTTATGATAAAATAAAAAGATATAACAGAAAGGTGTTTTTTGCGGAGGTTGCAAGTGCGTATAGATAAGGAAAGCAGCAGTAAGATGCCGCTGTTAGCGGCTATGCTGCAGTATAAACATGAGGATGTCTATCCTCTGCATACGCCGGGGCATAAAGGAGGGCGCGGAATGCAGCGGCTGCTGCGTCAGGAGCTGGGAGCAGGCGCGCAGCTGGACGTATCGCTGATGAGCGAGCTGGACGACATCCATGAGCCGGTAAGCTGCATCAAAGAAGCACAGCGCTTGGCTGCTGTTACCTATGGCAGTGATGCCTGCTTTTGGGCGGTCAACGGTACTACTCAGGCTATCCAGGCTATGCTGATGACTGCCCTGCGGCCAGGGGAGAAAGTGCTGCTGCCGCGCAACGCTCATCGCAGTGTGGCAGGCGGCCTGATTTTAGGCGATATTGAAGCGGTTTATATCCAGCCTGAATATAACTGTGAGTTTGGTATCCAGACGCAGGTTACAGCTGCAGCGGTGGCGCAGGCGTTAGAGAATGATCGTACTATCAGGGCGGTACTGCTTACCAGTCCTAATTATTACGGTATTGCAGCGCCGATAGAAGAGATAGCTGCTATCTGTCATCAACGCGGCGTAGTATTATTGGTAGATGAGGCGCATGGCCCGCATTTGGGTTTCAGCAGCCTGCTGCCGCCGTCGGCGCTGCAGGGCGGTGCTGATGCCTGCGCTCAGAGTACGCATAAGTTGTTGGGCGCCATGACCCAGTGCAGTATGCTGCATGTGCAGGGAGCAAGGCTTGACTTGCAGAGAGCTGCGGATGTTATGAGCCTGCTGACGACGACCAGTCCTAATTACCTTTTAATGGCGTCGCTGGATGCGGCCAGATGCCAGGTGCAGCAGCACGGCAAAGAAATGGCGGAGGCGGCGCTGCAGGCGGCAGTAAAGCTGCGCAATTTGTGCTGGCGTCAGCCAGGTCTGAAGGTGCTGGAGGAAAAAGACTGCGGCGGTTTTGTTTTAGACAAGACTAAAGTAACCGTCAATGTGAGCGCATTGGGCTATACGGGCGTAGAAGCAGGAGATTTATTAAGACAGGCTGGCGTGGCAGTGGAGCTGGTAGATACGCATAATGTACTGTTTTTAATTACTTATGCGGATAATACGGAAGACTATGATGCGGCGCTGGAGCGCATTGAGTCGGTATTTACCGCCATGCGGGAAAATAAGCGTCCGAGGCGGCAGCAGCCTTCGGTACAGGTGCCGCCGGTGGCGCAGTCCGGGATGGGGCTGCGGCAGGTGTTTAACAGCGGGACAACAGATGTGAAGCTGGAAGATGCAGCTGGATTTATTTGCGGCGAGCAAATCAGCTTTTATCCGCCGGGAATACCTGTCTTATTGCCGGGAGAGATAATCACGCAGGCAATAATAGATTACTGCAGATATATGAAGGCGCTGGGTCTGCCGGTAAGCGGACCGGCAGACAGCAGCCTGCAGCGGATACGGGTGGTGAAGAAATGAAGGGATTGTTTATAACTTTTGAAGGGCCTGACGGCAGCGGTAAGACTACGCAGCTGCATAAAGCTGCTGAGGCGCTGCGAAAGCTGGGTTATGACGTATTGGAAAGCCGTGAGCCCGGCGGTACCGAGCTGGCCGAAAAGGTGCGTTCCCTCGTGCTTGACTCTTCGCTGCCTTTGGCACATAAGACGGAAGTGCTGCTGTATCTGGCAGCGCGCAGTGAACATGTGGACAAGGTGCTGCGTCCTGCTTTAGCAGCAGGAAAAATTATCCTGTGCGACCGTTTCTGTGATTCTACCCTTGTCTATCAGGGACTGGTAAAAGGCTTGAGCAAAGAACGTCTGGCAGAGCTGCGTAAACTTAATGCTTATGCCTGCGGCGGGCTGCTGCCTGATTTAACATTGCTTTTAGACGGCAGGACGGAAGTGCTGGCAGAGCGGCGCAGTCTGCGCGGCGTCAGCGACCGTTATGAAGATAAAGGGATTGATTTTCAGCGGCAGGTGCGTGAAGGTTTTCTCGCTTTAGCTGCCTTGGAGCCGCAGCGCATTAAAATCATCAATGCTGAGCGGAGCGCCGATGCAGTGGAAGCGGAAGTTTTGCAGGTTATCAAGTCTGTTTTAGCGGAGTAGCTGTAATGTGGGACAGTATTTTAGGTCATGAGCAGAATAAGGATTTTCTGATTAAATTTTTGCAGGCTGAAAGCAGGCCTCATGCCTTATTGTTTTGCGGGGAAGAAGGGCTTGGCAAGCGCGCTTTGGCGCAGCAGTTTGCTAAGACGTTGTTATGCCTGCATACTGATGGCGTGGATAATTGTGAGTCCTGCCGGCTGCTGAATTTTGCTGACGGTAATATCAGCCATCCTGATTTTTTGCTGTTGGCGCCTGAGGAAGACAGCAGGAATATCAAAATCGAGCAGGTCAAGGAAATTATCAGGCAGTCTGCGTTTGCGCCTGTGCTTGCAAAAAATAAGGTCTGTATTGTCGACGGTGCGGACAAGATGACAGCGGATGCGGCTAACAGTTTTTTAAAGCTGTTAGAGGAGCCGCCGCAGGGATGGGTTATCATTTTAATTGCTACGGCAGAAAATGCGCTCCTGCCGACGATTCTTTCCCGCGTGGTGCGGCTGCGCTTTAATCCGGTAGATGTTTCCCTGGTTAGGGAAGTGCTAAAAAAACGCCAGCTGACAGAGCAGGAGGCGGATGTTTTAGCTAGAGTCAGTGAAGGCTCTGTTGGTACGGCTCTGGCTCTTTCCGAGCAGCAGTTTTTTGCCTGCCGGAAACAGGCGTTGGCGCTTATCGAGGCTTTGCCGTTGCCGCAAGCGTTTAATTATCTTGCCACCTTTAATCTGCCGGATAAGGATTATACGCAGGCACAGCTCTTTGTTAAGGCGCTGCAGGTTTTGCTGCGTGATATGCTGCTGCTCAAGGTAGCCGCGTCTGCTGATCTGTATAATACTGATCTGTCGGCCGAGCTGCAGGAACTTGCTGCAGGCTGGCAGCCGCGGCAGCTGAGAGGAGCGCTGCGGGAAATTGATAATGCTTATAAGGCTTTGACAGAAAGCGCCGGTATCAAGCTGACGCTGGAAGCCATGGTTTTACAAATAGATATGCTGAGAAAGGAGTGAAGCAAGTGCCGACAGTTGTAGGTATCAGATTTAAAAAAGCTTCTAAGATATATTATTTTGACCCGGCAGAAACCGGCGTCGATAAAGGTGATTTCGCCATCGTGGAAACAGCGCGTGGCGTGGAATACGGCGAGGTAGTTATCGGCAGCCGTGAAGTAGCCGAAGAAAACATCATCGCGCCGCTGAAGCCGGTAATGCGCAAAGCTACCGAACAGGACGCAGCTAAAGTAGCAGAAAATAAAGTACGTGAACGGGAGGCCTTTAATATCTGTTTGCGCAAGATTAAAAATCACGGCCTGCCCATGAATTTAATAGATGTAGAATTTACTTTTGATGTAAATAAGATTATTTTCTATTTTACTGCCGAAGGACGTATTGACTTCCGTGAACTGGTTAAAGATCTGGCGGCCGTATTCCGTACCCGTATCGAGCTGCGTCAGATTGGCGTGCGCGACGAAGCCAAGCTGCTGGGAGGTATCGGCAGCTGCGGACGTCCGCTGTGCTGCGCTACCTTCCTGGGAGATTTTGAGCCTGTATCCATCAGGATGGCTAAGGATCAGAATCTGTCTTTGAATCCGACTAAGATTTCCGGCATCTGCGGACGATTGATGTGCTGTTTGAAATATGAAAATCATATGTACTGCAAAAACAGCTGCGGCGGCTGCGGACGTCGTGAAAAGGCGGATATTCCCAAGATGGGCGCTATGGTAGTAACGCCGCTGGGCGAAGGCAAGGTGACCGGCATCAACCGCGGTCAGCGTACTGCTTCCGTGCAGCTGGCGCCGGATAATATCATCCAGGTAGAATGGGATGAAATCGTGGACGCTTCCCAGGCGGACAATATCTGAGATGGCAAGTTCAGTAAGATGTGATTATCTGCCGGGCTGCCGGTATAAGATCTGGCAGGATGCCGCCCAGTTCTGCTTTACTACTGACGCTGTATTTTTAGGGCATTTCCCGCATCTGGTCAGGCAGGCTAAGGTGCTGGAGCTGGGCTGCGGTACCGGGGCCATCAGTATGCTGCTGGAAAGCCGTGGCGCAGCGCATGTGACGGCTGTGGACTGCAATCCGCAGGTAACGGAGCTGCTGCGGCGCAGCGTGGAAGATAATCTGCTGCAGGAGAAATTTACCATAGTTGACGGAGACATTCGCAGCATCAGAGAATTTATTAAGTCTGAAAGTATGGATTTGGTAGCGGCTAATCCTCCCTATCGCAACAGCGGCAATGTGCGCCAGATTGGTACTGCCGCCTGCCATGAGGTAACGGCTACGTTGGAAGATTTTTTCCAGGCGGCGGCTTATGCAGTACGTTATCGTGGGCGTTTTGCTTTGGTGCAGCTGCCGGAGCGTTTTGCCGAAGCCATGCAGCTGGCGCTGAAATACGGTCTGCAGCCTAAAAAGCTGCAGTGGGTACATTCTGCCATAGATAAGCCGGCCTGGATCTTCCTCATGGAAATGGTCAAGGGCGGCAGCTACGGACTCGATGTCCTGCCGCCGCTGATTATGTATGAAGCGGACGGCAGCTATACACAGCAGGTAAAAAAATATTATGAATAGACAGAGGGCACGGCAGTTTTTGCCGTGCTTTCTGCTGTCAGTACTTTATTGCCCGCGCTGCTGCTCTGTGATACAATAAGGAAACAATAATAGGGGCGCGATAGGCGCAGACGGGAGGTTAAACTGTGACGATAGAAACTGCATACGGGACTTTATATCTGTGCGCTACGCCTATCGGTAATCTGGAGGATATGACGCCGCGTGCGATACGTATGCTCAGCGAAGCGGATATTATTGCTGCCGAGGATACGCGCCATACCAGGCAGCTGCTTAATCATTTTGAGATTAAGGGACACCTGGTGCGTTATGACGAGCACAGCAAGGAAAAGCAGGGAGCTTATCTGCTGCAGGAGCTGCAGGACGGAAAAAATGTAGCGCTGGTCAGTGACGCAGGCTTCCCCGGTATTGCCGATCCCGGCGAGGCGTTGGCTAAAGAAGCTATTGCGGCAGGCATCAAAGTAGTGCCGGTGCCGGGTGCTAACGCTGCCCTTTGCGCGCTGATTGCTTCCGGCTTGCCTGCCTATCCGTTCTTTTTTGGCGGCTTCCTGCCCAAAAGTAAACGTAACCGCAGAGAGCAGCTGACAAAATGGCAGTACATTCCTGCAACTGTCATTCTGTACGAAGCGCCTCACCGTCTGGAAGAAGTGCTGCAGGATATTTTGGCGTGCTGGGGCGACAGACAGATGGCAGCGGCAAGGGAACTGACCAAGCTGCACGAGGAGTTTTTCCGCGGTACGGTATCGGAGTGTCTGGCATGGATTAAGGTACAGCCGCCGCGCGGAGAGTTCTGTCTGGTGCTGGCACCAGGAGCAGAGCCTGTGCAGGAGGAAGCAGATGTTGACCCGCTGACAGAAGTTAAACAGCTTATCGCTGGCGGTATGGATAAAAAAGAAGCGCTGGCCAAGGTTGCCAAAGCGCGCCGCGTGCCGAAACGGGAATTATATAACAGTTTGCTGCAGGAAGAATAAAAGGCTGCCGATAGGCAGTCTTTTTACTTTACAGTCCGCTGCCTGTTATAATTCTGTATATTAAACTTAGACAAAGATTTTAGGCAGATAACTTGCCTGTACGTTTAATATTTTTGGACAATGACAGGCAAAATATGTTAAAATTACAGGGTAACTGGTAGTATGTCTGCCTTTGGCGGCGTACATAGTACATAAAGGCGATAAGCCATAATCTATAAAGTGAGAAGGGATTACAGAATGACAAAACTGGCGTATTATATTACGACACCTATTTATTATCCCAGTGATAACCTGCATATCGGACATGCTTACTGCACTACGATTGCCGATTCTCTGGCACGTTTTCACAGAGCTAAGGGCGAAGATGTATTTTTTCTGACCGGCAGCGATGAACACGGCCTCAAGATTCAGCGCAAAGCTAATGAACAAGGCATTACTCCTATTCAGTACGTAGATAAGATTATTGCTAATTTCAAACTGCTGTGGCAGCGTCTGAATATTTCCAACAACGATTTTATCCGTACCAGTGAAGAACGCCATCATAAGGTTGTGCAGGAAGTACTGCAAAAAATCTTTGACCAGGGCGATATCTACAAAAAGAACTATGAAGGCCTGTACTGCGTGCCCTGCGAATCATACTGGCTGGAACGTCAGCTGGTAGACGGCAAGTGCCCTGACTGCGGCCGCCCGGTAGAAAAAATGGCGGAAGAAAGCTATTTCTTTAAACTGTCCAAATATCAGGACAGATTGCTGGAATATATTGAAACTCATCCTGATTTTATCCAGCCTGTCAGCCGCCGCAACGAGATGATTAACTTCATCAAACAAGGTCTGGAAGACCTGTGTATTACCAGGACTACCTTCGACTGGGGTATTCCTGTTCCTTTCGATAAAAAACATGTTGTGTATGTATGGTTTGACGCGCTGTTGAACTATTTTACCGGTATCGGCTACGGCAGCGACCCGGAAAAATTTCAGAAATACTGGCCTGCCAGCCTGCATCTGGTTGGCAAGGAAATCGTACGTTTCCATACCATCATCTGGCCGATTATGCTGATGGCTATGGGTCAGCCCCTGCCGGAAAAAGTATACGGACACGGCTGGTTGGTTGTGGAAGGCGACAAGATGTCCAAGTCCAAAGGCAATGTTATTGACCCGCTGGGCTTGATTGACGAATTCGGCGCTGACGCTATCCGTTATTTCCTGCTGCGTGAAATCAATCTGGGCAGCGACGGCAATTTCTCCCGTGATGCGCTTATCAACCGTATTAACGCCGATCTGGCTAACGACCTGGGCAACCTGCTGCACAGAACTGTGAGCATGATTGAAAAATATCATGGCGGTGTTGTTACCAATGCCGGCGCTGTTGAAGCAATCGATGAAGAGCTGCAGGCACTGGTAAAAACTACTGTTGAGCAATATGTTAAAGATATGGATAACATGGAAATCAACAGTGCTATTAAAGGCGTTTGGGCGCTGATCAGTCGCGCTAATAAATATATTGATGAAACAGCTCCCTGGATTTTGGCTAAAGATGAAGCAAAGGCAGCACGTTTGCAGACTGTAATGTACAATCTGGCAGAAACCCTGCGTATTGTTGCTATCCTGATTGCTCCGTTTATTCCGTCTACCAGTCCGAAAATCTTTACCCAGCTGGGTCTGACTGTGCCGGAAGAATTCCTGCTGGCAGAAGCGGTTTGGGGCGGTATTGCCGACGGTACCAAGGTACAGAAAGGCGAGCCCCTGTATCCGCGTATCGAAATAGCTGAAGACGGCGCTACCATTATCGGCGGCAAACGCTTTGAACATAAACCGGAAGCTGTTCCTGCCCCTAAAGCAGAAGCAAAACCGGCGGCTAAGGTAGAAGAAATCAAACCGGAAATCAGTATTGATGATTTTGGCAAGCTGGATCTGCGTGTAGCAGAAATTATTGCCGCAGAACGCGTGCCCAAAACAGACAAGCTGATGAAACTGCAGGTAAGAATCGGCGCAGAAGAACGCACTATCGTCAGCGGTATCGCGCAATACTATGAAGCAGAACAGCTGATTGGCCGTAACGTTATTGTTATCGCTAATTTGAAACCTGCCAAGCTGCGCGGCATTGAATCCCGCGGTATGCTGCTTGCTGCTTCTGACGGCAACGGCAACCTGGTGCTGGCAGATGCTCCCGGCATCGCTTCCGGCAGCAGAGTAAAATAAATTCATAGGAGGACATAATGTCAGAAAAGCTGTTTTTCAGACTTTACTGGCGTCCTTATGTACTTTTAGGCGTCAGTGTGCTGCTGGTCTTAATCGGCAGCCTGGCGCCTTATATATTGCCTTATGCGTGGCTGGAGCAGCATGTGCCCGGCTATTACTTCTATCTGGTTAAGACTGTAACCTGGATGGTGAAGCTGTCGATGCTGATAGCTATTATTTCTCTGGTCAGGGCTATGACGGCTGATTATTTTCCGACTTTGGAAAAGCTCTGTACAGAAAAGGCTAATGGTACTGTAACTGGCTATAAGAAGACTTGGGACAGAGGCAGTCAGCTTCGTCCGATTATCGACTTTAAAGTACAGCATCAGGATTACAGCTGCGCTATCAATGAGGCAAAGGGACGCAGAAAGAAAAACGAGGATATTATCGACAGCGGCTTTACATTGGGCTTGAAGAAAAAGTTGATGTATAATGCGCAGAATCCGCGACTGTTTTATCTGCCGGGAGAAGAAATCTACTCCCGTAAGGCTGCGGTGCTGAGATATATTTTGTTATGGATAATGTTCGTACTGGAATTATATATAGGCTTTTTACGTTATATGTTGGGGTAGATTATGAGCAGAACAGGATTGTGGGATTCCCACGCACACCTTGATTCCGATTATTTTACAGACGATCGGGAAGAACTTATCAGCAAGCTGCAGCAGGATTTGGACGGCATCGTCAATCCCGGCTGTGATGAAGCTACTTCCGCCTTTGCGGTAGAACTGGCGGAAAAATATGATTTTATTTATGCGGCAGTGGGCTGGCATCCGGAAGAATTAAAAGGGATACCTGCCGATTATCTGGATAAGCTGGCGGCCTGGGCCGTACATCCGAAGGTTGTTGCCATCGGAGAAGTAGGGCTTGACTACTACTGGAAGGAAAACGAGCCTAAAGAAGTACAGAAGCGTATCTTTTTAGAGCAGATAGACCTTGCCAAGCAGTTTGATTTGCCGGTTATCATCCATGACCGTGATGCTCATGGGGATATGCTGGAAATCTTTCAGAAGGAAGTATCCGGCGTGCGTGCAGTCTTCCACTGTTTTTCCGGCTCGCTGGAAATGGCTAAGGAGCTGGTTAAACGCGGTTATTATTTTGGCTTTGGCGGTACTTCTACCTATAAGAATGCGCAGAAGGTGCGGGAGGTAATGAGCTATATTCCCCGCGAACTGCTGCTTTTTGAAACAGACAGTCCCTATCTGACGCCGGTGCCGTACCGCGGCAAGCGCAATAATCCGGGTTATTTGGAGCTGACGGCACGTAATGCAGCTGAGGTGTTGGGTGTGCCTTTTGAAGAACTGGCAGAGCAGACTACCAAAAACGTCAAAGCGTTGTTTACGAAAATTAAATAACAAAAAATCTGTATAATCTATGATTATACAGATTTTTTTATTGTCGTCTGCTGGCTTAAAGGTATACTATACTGTTAAAGGCGGTGCAAAAAAGATGCGTAAATTACTGATAACAGGTTTTGACCCTTTTGGCAAATATACTATCAACCCTTCTTGGCGGGCTGTGCAGGCACTTCCTGATAAGATAGGCGATTTTGAGCTGCATAGGCTGCAGCTTTTAAATATCTACGGTTCAGAATTTAAGAAGATTTCTCGTGCAGTGGAGCAGCTGCAGCCGGATTGTCTTTTAATGCTGGGGATGAACAGCGGCAGTACGGATATTATTTTAGATACCGTGGCAATCAATCTGAGAGATGCACTGATAGAAGATAATTTAGGTAAAAAGCCCTGGAATGAGCCTATTGTAAAAGATGGTCCGACTGCTTATTTTGCCACTCTTGATGTGCATACGCTGGTAAAGAAGCTGCGTAAAGAAAAATTGCCCGTAGCCATAGGCTACAGCAGCGGAGCCTATATCTGCAACGAGGTTTTTTATCTCTCGCTGCATAATTATCAGAATACTAAAATGAAGATTGGGTTTGTTCATGTGCCGTTAATGCCGGAAATGGTTTGGGAGGAAAGTATGGCGCGTCCTTTGGAAGACACAATAGCGATATTGCAGAAGATTATAGAAAGTATATAAATAAGTTTGCAGATACTATTAAAAAATTATATAACAAGGAGATTTGAGATGAGTTTAGCAGAGTTGTCTGAAGAAAGAATGTTTTGGGAAAATTTTCTTAAAAATTTAAGAGAAGATTATTATATGCCGCGTATAAGAATGGAGATTGTAATTGGGGAGATGCTTTCTGCGGGTATTTTAGAAGATATTGTGCGAAAAAAATTAGAAAAAGACGATATAAAATATATAACTAAAGAATTTCCTATAAGATATATATGGGGGAAAGATAAGAATATTGGTAAAAATAAGCATGAATATTATCGGATTTTTTCTGTTGATTATCTAATGGGAAATCAGGAAAATTTGTATTTTGTTGAATTGAAAACTAATGCAAATTCTGTGAATATTGATCAAAAACGACGATATTTAAATGCTGTACAAAAAATTAAAGAAATAAACTTGAATCTGTACAGAGATTATGAAGATATTGTTGCTCATAGTAAAGATGGTAAATACGAACATAGATATAGAAAACAAAAAGAGCAAATTGAGAAAAACGGCGGTGAGAATTATTTAAAGAATTGTAATAACATTAGTGTGATTTATATAGTACCGAAAAATAGGAATTCAGATTTAATAAATGAAAAGGATATTAGATGTATTTATTGGGAAGATTTGTTTAAGGATGAAAAATTCAATACCTTTGAGAGGAATACACAAATATTTTTGAAAATATGCCAGGAAATATTTAGTGATAACAAAAGTTAAGATAAAAAGGCTTAGGATTACCCTAAGCCTTTTTATTATTGCTTTAGCAAAAATAAGCGTGAAACGCTTATTGAACAACCGCCCGCTATGCGGGTGTGATTAATGC
>CANREP010000027.1 GCA_947629685.1 uncultured Phascolarctobacterium sp. | reverse complement strand
TTTTTAGGTAGTTGTTGCGGAATTCCAGCATCTTGCAACTTTGCATTCCACATATAGATGTTTTCCATGTGGTGATTATCGATTAGATACCGGTAAATGAGATATTCCTCATTGGCGACCATGATATTGTACCCGGCCTTGTTAATCAGGTCATATGAGAAAGACGGGTGCAGGTTCAGGCCGATACAGAGGGCAAGAACACTTTGCAGGGTGGGCTTGGCATCTTTCTTATTACGGTAGTCCTGAATCATTCGGGAACTGATGCCGGTGCGTTCTTCCATCTTCTCGTTGGTGTATCCACGACGCTTAACATGATAATCGAGGGTGCCACAGAAGGAGGAAGGGACCTCTGCAAGAATATCAGATACCCGTTTTGCCTCCGCTGCGATGGCAGCCATTTCACGGGCACGTTTCTGGACATCCTCGTTTTTGCCTTCTTTGGGATTGAACTTCGCCTCCACGAAGCTCTTTGAATCGGCATCCCGGCAGAGGAAACAAATCCGGTAAAACGAGTCATCATAGTGGCTGCTAACTCTTGTTGTGCGGTCAAATACCAAGCAGCACTCATCGACATGCTCTAAATCTGCAAAGCATTAGACTGCAATATCGGAGACATCATGGATCTAATTCCGGAGGAGGAAGCAAGTAGTGAGCAGCAGTGATGTAATCATCGGTCACGCTAATCCACACACAATTAAGAAGTTCGAGCTAATCGAAAAGTATGTAGAGGCGTGGGCGCATAAGTTACTCCAAAATCAATACTGCTCTGGGCTTGTTTTTATTGATTGCATGTCCAACAGCGGTGAATACGTTGATGATGACGGAAAGCAGGTGTTCGGCACTCCGGTCCGTGTTGCCAAGTATCTCCGGAATGTTGCGGGTCAGTATCCACATAAACAGATCGACCTGTTTTTTAGCGATCTGTGCGCCGCCAGAACAGACCATCTAAAAGGCTTGATGCCGAATGACAGCCGCAATTTTCATGTGCATATTACGACTGAGGACGGAAATGCGCAGGCCAAGCGTTTAGGCCAGACAATGTCTAACAAGAAGCACTACCTGCTTGTTTATGATCCGTATGAGGCCACTATTGACTGGAATGCAATCATGCCGTTCATCAATAACTGGAGCGAGGTCATTCTTAACCACATGGTTTCGGATTCCATGAGGGCCGTAAAGATGGTTAAGAAAGATGAGGCCAGAAGTAAATACGAACAGACGTATTTGATGGATCTGGAGAACCTTATCCCTTACGGAAGCGATAAGAAGGCATACGAAAAACGCATAGAGGACATCATCAAAGCCCTGCACCGCAACAGTAACTATCAGTACTATATTGCGGCTTTCCCGTTCTTCAATGAGAAAAATGCGATTGTTTACAATCTGATTCACTGCACGAGCAACATTAAGGGATTCAGATTATACAAGCAGTCTGCGTGGCAGACGTTTGGCGGCAAATCTTCAACGAAAAATACGCACGGCTTGGAAAATCAGCTGATGCTGGATTTTGAGGGCAAAGGCGTAGCAAAGACCCATACCGATGAGTTCTGCTTCTATATAAAAGACATCGCTGAATATCTGCAGAAGTCGTTCAACGGAAGGAAAGATGTCCCGCTGAATGATGTATGGGCTCTTCTCGACAGTCATCCGATTTTTCCTTCCGATGGATTCAGAACTGAGATAAAAAACGAGTTAAAACGAAACCACGGTGCAACCGTAGGCCGGAGCACTGTAAGTTTCGTTGATAGGAGCTGATCCAATGAAGAAGGTAAAAGGTTACATCGAAAGAAAAACCATGCTCTACAAAACCGGTGTAGAGTATGGTGACTATACGATGAATCATATTCAGGGCTGCGCTCATGGCTGCAAATACCCGTGTTACGCTTTCATGATGAAGAAGCGTTTCGGACAAATAAAATCCTACGAAGAATGGCTGGAGCCATACTTGGTGTCAAACACGCTTGAGCTGCTGGATAAAGAAATCCCTCGGCTGAAGGAAAAAATCAAATCTGTGCAGTTGTGTTTTTCTACGGACCCGTTTATGTATCAGTATCCCGAAATACAGAAGATGAGCTTGGCATCGATCAAAAAGCTCAATGGAGCTGGGATAAAGTGCTCTGTTCTAACAAAGGGGATTTTGCCGATTGAACTGGCTGAGTTCTCAAAAGAAAACGAGTATGGCATCACACTGATTACCACGAATGAGGCTTTTCGGAAGCGAATGGAGCCGGGGTCCGCACCGTGGAAAAAGCGGCTTGCAGCACTAAGGGCTTTACACGACGCCGGATGCAAAACGTGGGTAAGCATTGAGCCCTTCCCAACACCCAACATCGTCAGACAAGACTTGCAGGTGTTACTGGAGGAAGTGAGCTTCGTCGACCGGATCATATTTGGTCGAATGAATTACAGCACCGAAGTAACTGCTTATACGCAACACAAGCAGTTCTTCAATGACAGGGCTGCAGAGGTAATAGCGTTCTGTAATGAGCGTGGTATCAGTTACCACATCAAAGACGGAACGATAACTGAATAAGAGATACAAAAAGAACCTGCTGTGCAATTCAGCAGGCTGTATCTCTCTTAAAACGATAATCAAAAAATGGAGGTTTATCATGATTTACACACTGGATGATTTTGTGAGAGAGTACTCAAAGATTTGCGGCATGGGCTGGATTAGAACACATCGATCGGGGCCTACCGGAATAGGAAAGACGTTGGAGGATCTTCTTGGCATTGTCGAGAATAATATTGATGGTCCAGACTTTGGCGACTACGAATTGAAATCCTGCAGACTGGATTCCAACAGCATGCTTACCATTTTCACAAAAACACCTCAACCGCAAGGTGCTGCCAACACACTGCGGATGACATTTGGCTATTCAAGTGATGCATACGACAATGATGAAAAAGTCCTTCATTCCACGCTTTCTGCTGACCGCTTTGTTTCAATCGCAGACACCGGGCGCAGCTTAAAGGTTGTGTGTGGGCCGGAAAAAATCTCCATCATTGCTGAAGACGGCATCGAATATGCTTATTGGACACGGGACCAGCTGAAAAAGGCCTTTGAAAAGAAATACAAAAACAAGTTTGTATACGCAAAAGCACAATCAAGAGGCAGCGGAGCAAGCGAGGAGTTTCGTTTTGTTGAGGCTTATGAAGTCTCAGGCTTTAACTACGAGGCCTTTGAATCATTTAGCAAAATTTGGATGGAAAGGCATGAGAGGTTTTTAAGTCCGAATACTCAGTACGGGGACTTAAATATTCTAAAAAACAGGTTAATCCCGTATTTTGGCTCTGTAAACGTGAGTAAAATAAATGCAGCTCAAGTTATTGCTTTTGTGGATGAAATTAATACCCATAAAGAGCGTTTAGACCGTAGAAAGGGTAAACTGTCGGCAGCCAGTGTTTATGCGATTTTCAAACTGCTAAGATCAATGCTAAATAAAGCTCAGGAATGGGGATACATAGCCAGCAATCCATGTAATGAAATTCCCAAGGACAAGATACCAAAAAAAATATATGACTGTCCTGGTATTATGGAATATGATCAACTAGAAAAATTTTTGCAAAAATTATTCAGTTTAAGCGAAAATGCAACCAATACTAAGCATCAGTTATTTCTGTACCTCAGTCTTATTGATGGTGGGCGAAGGGGTGAACATGTAGCATTGACTTGGAATGATATAGATTTTGAGCAAAAAACTATTATCATATCAAAAGGGACGTATGAAGAAAAGGGTGTTACAAAAGTTAAATCTACCAAAAGCGGAAAAGTTAGAATAGCCTATTTTGATGGTTTTGCTTTAGAACTTTTGAAAAAGCATAAGATGTATCAGGATGAATGGCTAAAAAAATATAACCTAACAAATCCTGCTCAGTATGTTTTCTTGAAAACAAGAATAGACAGAGTTGAAATGCCAACACGTGCCATGTTTGGACACTGGCTTACGGCGTTTTTAAAGAAAAATGGTATGGCTCATATAGGGATTCATGGATTCAGGCGTATGGCAGCTAGTTATGCTTTATGCAACCATGTACCATTAACAGCAGTAAAAGATATGTTAGGGCATTCTGACGTTGCTACAACAAATAAGTATTTACGTAATTTAGAGAGAGCTCGAAGGGATGGCGTGAAAACGATGTCGAATGTTTTTCAAGACATGATAAAAAAAGATGACAAAAATAATGAATAAAAAAACCCATTCCTAATAATAGGAATGGGTAATTTTTTTATGGTGAGCCCGGTGGGATTCGAACCCACTACTCCTTGCTCCGGAGGCAAGTACTCTATCCTATGAGCTACGGGCCCGGTAAAAGATTTAATTCGTATATAGTCAATAATATATGATATTACCGGTAGTGTGCAACATATTTGCACAAAAGTTGCACATTTTAGGAGTTTGAAAAAATTTACAATGCTTGAACTCCTGATAAATACTGGGTTTAAAATATTAAAATAAAATTACGACGCCGGCTCCGGAGGCCAATGCTCTATCCACTGAGCTACGGGCGCATTTTGTAAGAACAGTAAAATTATAGCATATTTGTCAATATAAGACAATGGCAGGTTAAAGCCTTTGTTAATTTTACCTTGCAGGTCTATATCGGTTAGGATAAAATATAGCTATACTTTTCTAACTGAGGTAAAATTTTATGAAAGATAAAAGCATTTATCCAACAGCAGTTTTCTGCGTGGTGCTTTTGTGGGCTTTATGGAATTACCAGGTCAGCCTGGAACTGTTATCAGGTTTCCTGAATGTTGTCAAGCCGTTCATCATCGGTGCGTCCATTGCCTTTATCGTTAACGTACTGCTGGAGAAAGTAGAATTTTTCTGGTGTGGATTATTTCAACGTCATAACCGTGTGGCTGGCTGTTTGCAGCGGCCTGTCTGCCTTTTAATCAGTTTTCTTCTGATTGGTGCGGTAATTGCTTTCGTCCTTTTGCTGGTTGTCCCTGAAATACACAGCAGTCTTAAACTGCTGGCCGGTATGCTGCCGGGGGCTATGAGCAAGTTTAATATCTATCTGCAGCAGAAGATAGCATCATGGAACCTGTCCCAGGATGACATCCAGTATATCCAGCAGCAGTGGCTGCTGCTCTACCGTGAGGTACTGTCGTTATTAAATAACAATAAGGAGCTGTTGCTGCGAGGAACATGGCATGCGGCTACTTCGTTCTTTTACATGACTGCTGATATTGTTATAGGCTTGGTGTTTGCTGTATATGTGCTGCTGGAAAAGGATTTTCTCTGCCGCAATATCAAAAGGGCGCTGTATGCTTTTTGCTGCCAAGAGTCTGCCGAATATGTACTGTCTGCCTGCTCGGCTGCCAAAAGAATTTTTGCCGGCTTTGTAGCAGGACAGCTTATGGAGGCGTTGATTTTAGGGCTGCTGAGCTTTGCCGGTATGCTGCTATTGGACTTGCCGTATGCGCTTGTTACTTCCGTACTGGTGGCAGCCATGGCGCTGATACCTATTTTAGGCACTTTTATCAGTGCCGGTGTCGGCTGCTTTTTAACTCTGGTGGCTGCGCCTGAGAAAATCTGGTGGTTTATTTTGTTCTTTTTCGTTTTGCAGCGTATCGAGGGAGATTTTCTCTATCCCAGGATTGTTGGGCGTGCCGTCGGCCTTTCTGAGCTGCTGGTACTGGCGGCAATCACTGTCGGCGGCAGTATCGGCGGCATTATAGGCATCATTGTCAGCGTGCCGCTGTGTTCTATAATAGGGTATCTGCTGGAACAGAGGATAACACAGCTGCTGCGGCAGAAAAATATTCGGGATATTTGAGCCTGCCGTCTGAAAAAGTGCTATAATAAAAAGATAATTTATAAGCAAAAGGAGCAATCAATGATTACCATTCGTGATAAAGTGCGTTTTGTGGAAACCGATATGATGGGCGTCGTGCATCATGCCAATTATCTGCGCTGGTTTGAAATGGGGCGTGTGGCCTATCTGCGTGCCTGCGGCATTTCGCTGGGCGAGCTGATGGCGGCAGATATAATTTTTCCTATCACCGAAGTACAGGTGAAATATAAAAACTCCTGCACCTTTGATGACGAATTTGAAGTACAGACGACCATGAGCGCTTTCAACAAGGCCAAGATGGATTTTTCCTACAAGGTTATCCGGCTGCGGGACGGGGCTGTGGCTGTGGAAGGACATACCCGCAATGTTTTTACGGATAAAGAAGGCCATATCGTAAGGCTGGAGCCGCAGTGGTTTGATAAGATTAAGAAGGTTTTTGATGCGGAAAAAGCTGCAAAGGAGTGACTTTATGGATAAGTATGTTATTGTTCCTGTACCTACCAGGATACTTACTCACCATGATAATATATGTGATGCAATTTTAGAGTTTGGCAAAGATAAGATTGGTGCTAACGATGTTGTCTGTGTGGCTGAAAGCGTAGTGGCCATTACTCAGGGCAGAGCGAAGCGCTGCGAAGAGTTCCGGCCGGGAATACTGGCAAAGACGCTGTGTCATCTTTTTCCGTCTAAAGGCAGTATCAGCAGCTGGTACAGTATGCAGGCCCTGATTGATGCAGAAGGCGGTGCAAGGGTGTTGTGGGCCGTTATCTGCGGTTTTGCTGCTAAATGCGTGGGCGTGAGCGGTACATTTTACAGACTTGCCGGCGAGCAGGCACGCTTGATTGACGATATTACCGGCACCATGCCTCCTTATGATAAGCATATTGTGTATGGGCCGGCTAATCCTGCTAAGGTGGCAGAAGAGATTACTGCTGCCTGCGGCTGCTACGGCGCAGCTGTTGCCGATGTCAACGATTTGAAGCGTTCTGCCGTATTGGGCGTTTCCAAGGGAGTGGATGCCGATATGGTGGCGCAGATACTGATTGACAATCCTTTCGGCAACGGCAGTGAGAAAACGCCTATCTGCATTATTAAAGATTATTTCAAGGCGTAAGGGGGAGCAAGATGATATTCTTACTTATTAAATTGATCCTGGCGGTCATCGTGCTGGGAGTAATCGTCGTGGGCATCTATATCGCTCACCAGGGCGACGCGGTAATGCGGTTTAAGACGGCGGCGCGCACAAAGGCAGCAAAGGAAAAGGCTGACGGACAGCGTCTTGATTTTACGGTGGAAGTTCCCTATGATAATATCGGCAGACAGGAAGGTACTATTATTGATACCTACATGCGTATCTATCTGCCGCAGGAGCAATATGGCGATGTCTTGCTGCGCGGTAAGGTAAATCTGAAAAATGTGCTGCGCGAGGATGATTATTTTGAAGCCTTGCTGGTTCCTGCGGGAACAGGCAATACCCTGGTACTGCGCTTCGAGGCTTATGCCCGCAACGGCAAGAGCATAGCTGAAGCCATGGAACAGATTCCTGATATAGACGTAGCGTTATTTGCCGACTGCCGCGGCAGGGGCGCGCTGTATACGCAAAAAGAAATATTTACGCTGACAGCTGAAGAATTGCGTCAGCTGGTGAAATAAAAAAATACCGGTCATATGACCGGTATTTTTTTATTTATTCTGCCGCTATATCGCCTACGCCGTTTAAGATAACATTAGGACGGTAGGAGAAGCCTTTAATATTTTCTATTGTGCTGACGCCGCTTAAAACCAACGCCGTCATGAGGCCGCTTTCCATGCCGGCAACGATATCGGTATCCATACGATCGCCAATCATAGCGCCTTCGCCGGAATGAACGTCCAGCAGGCTTAATCCTGTACGCATCATCAGCGGATTTGGCTTACCGACAAAATAGGCCTGTTTGCCGGTAGACAGTTCGATAGGTGCGACCAGGGCGCGGCAAGCGGGAATGATGCCGATATCGGAAGGGCCGGTAAGGTCGGAATTGGTAGCTATCAGGCGTGCGCCTTTATTGATCAGGCTTACCGCTTTAATAATCATATTGTAATTATAGGTGTTTGTTTCGCCGACAACGACATAATCGGGATTGACATCGTCCATGGTGATGCCGGCATCGTAAAGAGCGTTGACCAGTCCGGGAGCGCCGATAACATAGGCGCTGCAGCCGGGAGCCTGATATTTTAAAAATTTTGCTGTGGCCAGGGCGCTGGTGTAAAAATGACTTTCGTCCACATCAAGACCCATGCGCGCCAGTTTCTGCTGCAGCTCTTTGGGACTGCGCTCGCTGGAATTTGTGAGGAATAAAAAACGTTTATTTTCTTTATACAGCCAGTCGACAAATTCTCTGACGCCTGGCAGCAGACGGTTACCGTGATAGATAACGCCGTCCATATCGCAGATAAAACCCTTTTTGCTGCGTAATGCTTCTAAAAGTTTTACTTGTGCCGTATCCTGCATAATTTTTCTCCTTATATTTACTCTGATATTTAATTTAATTATGGTATAAAAAACGCTGTTTGACAAGTGGATAGAGGGCGTTGCAGGCGGGCGGCTTGTTAATTATATGTAAAAAATTGACGACGGCCCCGTAAAATATTTCTGCTTTTAATATAGATAAAAAGTTATATATTTTTATAGTGTTTATTGACAGCGGCGGGAGTAAATGATAAAATTATAAATTTTGACAATAATGGATAAATTTGCTATGATATATTAAAAAATATAAAAGAATTTAGGAGGGGTGAAAATGTTTGCCGCAGGTGACCGCGTAGTATATCCGCTGCACGGCGGAGCCGTGATCAAGAAAATCGAATATCGAGAATATGACGGAGAAGTACGGGAATATCTTATTTTACAGACGGTATTTGAAAATATGCTGGTTACGGTACCTGTAGGCAGTGCGGCAAAAATCGGTTTGCGTCAGATTGTCAGCGAAGCTGAGCTGGAACAGGTTGCCGAGGTGCTGCATGAGGTGCCTGATCTGAAAAGCATCAAGAGCATTTCCTGGAACAGGCGTTTTCATCTGTATATGGATAAAATCAAGAGCGGCAGTATCCAAGAAGTGGCCAGGGTTTTCAGAATCCTTTCCTGTTTGGAAAATGACAAAAAGATATCAGTGGGAGAACGCCGCCTGCTGCATAATACCAGACAGATATTGCAAAGCGAGATTATGCTGGTAAAAAATATCGATGCCGACCAGGCTGACAGATGGCTGCAGCAATGCTGCTGAGCGGCAGCGATTATTTGCGCAGCTGTAAGCTGGTATGCTATAATTTAGCTAAGTTAACAGTGTTTAGTTTACATGAAAGAAGGTTTTAACTATGTTGAAAAAATCTTTGGCAATTTGCTTGCTGGCAGCAGCAGTTTTCGTACCTGTTTTTGCTGATCAGCATTATGCGGAAGCAAGACCTGTGCCACCTGCAGCAGGCGATACCCTGGTTCCGCCGCGTGTGCGCGAACAAAGTGAACTGCAGAGTATCAGTGAGCGTTTCGGCGTTAAGACCGGCGAACTGCAGAAATATTTCGATATGGGCTGGGGTTTTAAAGAACTCAGACATGCGGCTGAATTGACGTTGGCAACCAATAAAGATATGGGAGAAATCCTGACCTTGAAACAGACCAACAGCTGGCCTCGTGTTGAATACCTGCTGGGAGTTACCCCTAACGACATGAAAGCGGCTCGTGATAAAAATGACGCTAAATATTTTGCTGCGAAAATGAATGTTTCTGAAAGCGAACTGCTGGCGCTTCTGCAGCAGAATTACGGCGTGGCTGATTCCCTGCACGCTATGCTGCTGGCAAAGGCTGGCGGTACTACGGCAGAGAATGTGCTGAAGATGCACAATCCGCCTCAGACCACCTGGCGTGATGTGGCTGAGAGCCTGGGCGTAACCTTTGCACAGCTGGAACAGATTCGTGAAGATATCGACCTGACAAAATAAACGTAGTCAAGACTGCATTTGCAGATTGCAAATGCAGTCTTTTTTTATGAATAATAATTTACATTTTAGCTACAGTTTAGTTATACAAAAATCATAGTTATTGATACTTGTTACTTGTTTTTTACTCTGCATCGCAGTATGATATAAAATAGGTAAAAAGTAATATTTTGCCTAATTTTACGGGAAAGGAGGAACAACGATGCTGAGAAGGATTTTTAGCCTGATGATTATTATAACTTTTATTGCAACCGGACTCATACTTACGGATAAACTCTTACCTTATATTTCGGAAATCTTAGGCTATGACCTGCACGGCAATGGCGTCAACGGTATTGCTGTCGCCAATATTATTTCAGCCGGTGTCGGCCTTTTTGTTTTTGGCTGGCTGGGGCTGGTGCTTGCACCCTTCATCATCAATTTTATACTGGGTTATTCGGAGCGCCTGGCCGTCGTTCTGTCTAAAATACCGACCAGCGATATTCTGGTTATGGTTTTTGGTATCGGTATCGGGCTGATTTTGGCCAATCTGATAGGCGGGCCGTTTTCACATCTGCCCATCGTGGGGCCGTATGTGCCGATTATTTTGAGCCTGATTTTATCAGTGGTAGGCGCTAAAGTCGCGCTGCGAAAGCATAATGACATCGTAGGCTTTTTTGTGCGTGTGCCGAGCCTTAAGGGAGCAGTAAAAGCGGCGGACACAGAAAAAATCGTCAGAGAAGGGCCGCTGTGGGACAGAATGTACAGCAGTAATAAGCTGCTCGATACCAGCGTTATTATCGACGGCAGGGTAATGGATATTATGGCGGCAGGTTTTATTGACGGCAAGCTGGTGATCCCCAATTTTGTTTTGGAAGAGCTGCAGAAGCTTTCTGATTCTTCGGACAGTCTGAAACGCGCCAAAGGACGCAGGGGACTGGACTGGGTACAGGATCTGCAGCAGTGTTATGGAGAACGCATCCTGATTGTCGACAATGATTTTGACGATTTGTCTGAAGTGGACGCTAAGCTGGTGCGCTTGGGCAAAGAAGTTGACGCCGCTATCATTACCAATGATTTTAATCTGAATAAGGTAGCGGAAATACAAGGCGTCAAAGTGCTGAACATCAATGAACTGGCCAATGCGATCAAACCAGTAGTCGTTGCCGGTGAAGAAATGACGGTTTATCTGGTTAAAGAAGGCAAGGAACCGGGGCAGGCTGTTGCCTATCTTGACGACGGAACCATGATCGTGGTGGAAAACGGCAGAAAATATGTAGGCGGCAACGCCGACGTGGTGGTAACGTCCGTACTGCAGACGGCTGCCGGCAGGATGATTTTTGCGAAAATCAAGATATACGCGGAGGGATAAACGTGGAAAAGCTGATAGCGGTTATTCCGGCTGCCGGTGCAGGCAAACGGATGGGGATGGGGATGAATAAAGCCTTTGTACCTGTACGGCAGGCGCCCATCCTGGTACATTGCCTGAAAATGCTGGCTGAGACGGGTCTGATTGCCCGGGCAATAGTCGTGCTGGCCGCGGATGAAGTGACAGACGGAGAAATCTTGCTGCGCAGTTACAGCAGCAAATATTTTCCGCAGCTGCCGTTTAAAGTAGTGGCCGGCGGTAAAGAACGGCAGGATTCTGTAGCCAATGCCCTTGCCGTTATTGATGAAGAGGATTGTTATGTAGCGGTTCATGACGGTGCAAGACCTTTTGCCGGGCGCGAGGTTTTCGAGCGTACCTTGGCGGCGGCGCAAAAATACGGTGCAGCGATTGCCGCCGTCCCGGTAAAAAACACGATAAAAGTCGTAGATGCTGACGGCAAAGTAGTGGCTACGCCGGTGCGGAGCAGTTTGCAGGCGGTACAGACGCCGCAGATTTTTCAGGTTGGATTGCTGAAAAAAGCATATGCTTATTTAAAAGAGCACCCGGCGCAGGTGACTGATGACGCCTCAGTGGTAGAGATGCTGGGCAAAGACGTTTTCGTTGCCCGGGGACGTTATGAAAACATTAAGATAACGACGCCGGAAGATTTGATATTTGCTGAAAATTTCTTAAAAAGACAGGAGCAAGAAGATGAATGATACTTTGAACTGGACGCAGTTTCGTGTGGGCAGCGGTTTTGATGTGCATAGGTTTGCTGAGCAGCGCCGTCTTATCCTGTGCGGGATAGAAGTGCCGTGTGAAAAGGGGCTGCTGGGGCACAGCGACGCTGATGTCGCGCTGCACGCTTTAATGGACGCTATGCTTGGCGCCGCTGCCATGGGCGATATCGGCAAGCATTTTCCCGATACTGATGCGCGCTTTAAAGATGCGGACAGCGTCAAACTGACCGAGCATGTGACGGCGTTGCTGCAGGAAAAAGGCTGGCGTGTAAATAATGCCGATGTTACCATTATCGCGCAGCAGCCTAAGCTGGCTGCATATATACCTGCCATGCGCAGTAAGGTAGCAGCCGTGCTGCAAATTGAGGAGGACCGCGTCAATGTGAAAGCCACGACTACCGAAAAGCTGGGCTTTACCGGGCGCGGAGAAGGTATAGCGGCAGAAGCTGTCGTAAGTTTGATAAAATAAGCAAAATTATTGTACTTGTGCTATAATTAGTAAGTATAAAATTCTTGGAGGGATTATTGTAATGTGTGATGAAGTGAGAGTAAGATTTGCACCGAGCCCCACAGGCCCGTTTCATATCGGCGGTGCGCGTTCCGCACTGTTTAACTGGCTGTTTGCCCGCAAAATGGGCGGTAAGCTGATTTTGAGGATTGAAGATACCGACCTGGAACGTTCCAGCCGCGAGTCTGAAGAAAATATCAAGGCTGCTTTAAAATGGCTGGGTATGGACTGGGACGAGGGTATCGATGTAGGCGGCGAAAACGGCCCCTACCGCCAGACGGAAAGACTGGATATCTACAAAAAATATACCGAGCAGCTGCTGGCTGAGGGTAAAGCCTACTACTGCTACTGCACTGACGAAGAACTGGAAGAAGAACGTCAGGCGCTGATTAAAGAAGGCAAGATGCCGCGCTACATGGGCAAATGCCGTAACCTGACCCCGGAACAGATTGCTGCCTACGAAGCAGAAGGACGCAAACCGACTGTGCGCTTCCGTGTTCCTGCCGACCAGCAGATCCTGGTACGCGATATGGTACGCGGCGATGTTGTTTTTGATTCCAATAATATCGGTGATTTCGTTATTGTAAAATCTGACGGTATTCCGACTTATAACTATGCCGTAGTTATTGACGATGCGCTGATGCATATTACTCATGTTATCCGTGCTGAAGAGCATTTGTCCAACACTCCGCGTCAATGCCTGATTTATGATGCCTTGGGCTTTAAAAAACCGATATTCGGGCATATCTCCCTGATTTTGGGCAAGGACCATACCAAGATGAGCAAACGTCATGGCGCTACTTCTGTTGACCAGTATCGTCAGCTGGGCTATCTGCCGGAAGGCATTGTAAACTTCCTGGCGTTGCTGGGCTGGGCTCCTAACAGCGAGCAGGAAATTTTCAGCATCGCTGAACTGATTAAAGAGTTTTCTATGGAGCGCGTGGCTAAGAACCCGGCAGTATTCGACATCGATAAACTGAACTGGATTAACCAGCATTATATGCGCCAGCTGGATGACGAAGCTTTCTTCGCGGCAGCTAAACCGCATATGATTGCCGCAGGTTATATGACTGGTGAGGAAACCGGCGACAAGCTTACCTGGCTGAAAAAAGTCGTAGCAACGGCCAAAGACCACGTTGCTTTTGCCGCTCAGATTCCGGCAAGCGTGGAAATGTATTTTAATGATGAATTTGGCTTTGAAAATGACGAAGCCGCCGCTGTTCTGCAGGCTGAAACTGTACCTGCGGTTATCGGTATGCTGCTGGCAGAGCTGCCCAAACTGGAAGCTTTGGACGGCGCTGCGGTAAAAGCTTTGTTTAAGACTATCCAGAAAACTACCAAGCTCAAAGGCAAAGACGTATTCATGCCTATCCGCGTTGCCCTGACCGGCAATCAGCATGGACCTGAGCTGGCAGAAATGGTGCCGCTGCTGGGTATTGAACGTACTGAAAAACGTATTAGGGCAAGTCTTGCCAAGGCAGGCATTTCCCTGTAAAGGAGAAGTATCATGACTATTAAGGTTTATAATACTCTGACCAAACGTAAAGAAGATTTTGTGCCTATCGAACCGGGTAAAGCAAGCATTTATGTTTGCGGCGTTACTCCCTATAACCATCCCCATGTAGGCAATGCCCGTCCCTTTGTAACCTGGGACGTTATCCATCGCTTTTTGGAGCATGAGGGTTATGATGTAACCCATGTGCAGAATTTTACCGATATTGACGATAAAATCATCAATACTGCTAATGAAGAAGGCGTGCAGTGGTATGATATCTGCAACCGTTATATAGATTCTTATTTTGAAGTAATGGACAAACTGCATGTTAAACGTGTGCATGTTTATCCGCGTGTCAGCGAGCATATCATCGATATCATCAAGACGGTGCAGACGCTTATCGACAACGGGTATGCTTATGTGGTGGACGGCGACGTTTATTACAGCGTAGAAAAATTTGACCACTACGGCGAGCTGTCCGGGCGTAATCTGGAAGACATGATGGCCGGAGCGCGCGTAGATGTTGACGACCGCAAAAAGAATCCGATGGATTTTGCGCTGTGGAAAGCGGCTAAACCGGGAGAACCTTCCTGGAGCAGCCCGTGGGGCGAAGGCCGGCCCGGCTGGCATATCGAATGTTCTACCATGAGCATGAAATACCTGGGCGAAAGCTTTGATTTCCATGGCGGCGGCAGCGACCTTATTTTCCCGCATCACGAAAATGAGATTGCGCAGTCCGAAGGCTGCACTGGTAAGCATCCTTTTGTACATTATTGGCTGCATAACGGCTTTATTACCGTCAACGAAGAAAAAATGTCCAAGTCTCTGGGCAATTTCTTTATGGTTATCGATATCCTGAAACATTACGACCCGGAAACCTTACGTTTCTTTATTGTTTCCACTCATTACCGCAGTCCGCTTGATTTCAGCGACGCGCGTTTGACGGAAGCGCAAAAAAGCCTGGCCCGTCTGCGTACAGCAAAAGAAAACCTTGTGGCGCTGCAGGAAATGATGAGCGCAGGCGCAACCGACGAAAGCCTGCAGCTGCGCGCAAAAGCATTGGAGCTGCGCGACGCCTTTATGGAAGCTATGCGCGATGATTTCAATACCGCTTTGGCAATCAGTCATATGTTTGCGCTGGGCAAAGAAATCAATATTTATCATAAAGCTGTAACCGAATCTGGCAGCAAGCCTGACGGCAAACTGCTGGACATCCTGGTACATGTTTTTGCCGAGATGTGCTCCATTATCGGCGTACTGGAAGAAACAGCCGCTCCTGCTGCTGCAGACGACAGTAAAGAAGCTGCACTGGTAGAAATGATTATCGGTATGCGTCAGGAAGCGCGCGCAGCTAAAAATTATGCGCTTGCTGACAGCCTGCGTAATCAGTTGACGGCTTTGGGTATCGTATTGGAAGATACTCCCCAAGGCGTGAAATGGAAAAAACAATGAAATTTGAACAATACAGAATGTTAAAACAGCACGCGCTGGCTGCCTGTCAGGCAGCCGGCGTAAACTTTCCTGATGTCAGGCAGTTAAATCCCATCCTGTTAGCCTATATAGGCGACGTAGTGTTTTCTATGTATGTCAGGCTGCGGCTGCTGCCGGTTTCCGGTCAGGTGCGCATCATCCACGACCTGGGAGCCAAGATGGTATCGGCTGTCTGCCAGTGCCAGGCCATGCAGCTGATAGAAGCTTCGCTCAGTGAGGAAGAAACTGCTGTTTTCCGCCGCGGCAGAAATGCCAAGTCCATTGTGCCGAAAAGCGCTACCGTGCATGAATACAGGATGGCGACAGCTTTTGAGGCGTTGGTGGGCTGGCTGTTTCTGCAGGAACGGGAAGAACGGCTGGAGGAAGTGCTTGATCAGGCGTTTGCTGTGATTTCTGAGATGCTTAATAAAAAGTGAGGTGCAAAAATGGAAGTAAAATTACTGCGTCATACTCCTGAACCTGAAAAAACGGTTGCTATGAGCGCGCGTCTGTGTTATTCGCCGATCGGCGCTGCCCAACTGGAAGAAAAAATGACTGATGAACAGGCGGCAAAACTGGTGCGTAAGTTGGTCAGCATGGGTCATTTTTCTACTTTGGAGCATGTTACCTTTACTTTTGCCATAGAAGGCGTATCAAGGGTTTTGACCCATCAGCTGGTACGTCATCGTATTGCTTCATATTCTCAGCAGTCCCAGCGTTACGTCAAGGAACATAATTTTGAAACTATCGTACCGCCCTCTATCGCCGCCAGACCTGGGGCCAAGGAAAAGTTTGATAAACTGATGATGGAGATTCAGGACCTGTATAACGAATTTACGGATATGGGCATCTTGGCAGAGGATGCGCGTTATGTACTGCCCAATGCTGCAGAAACCAAGATTGTCTGTACTTTCAATGTGCGGTCGCTGATGAATTTTTTCAGCCTGCGCTGCTGCACACGCGCGCAGTGGGAGATCCGCCAGCTGGCGGAAAAAATGTTGGCAGAATGTAAAAAGGTTGCCCCCGTCCTGTTTGAAAACGCCGGGCCGACTTGTGTCAGCGAGGGCGTATGCCATGAAGGCGAAATGTCCTGCGGAAGGCTGCAGGCTATTTTAGCAAAAAAGACTGCTGAGGCAGAAAAATAGGAGGCTGTATGTCCGAAAATATTATTGCCGGCCGCAATTCCGTAGCGGAAGCTTTACGCAGCGGCAGACCTGTCAGCAAATTGCTGGTACAGGATGGCGCAAAAGGCGGCAGTCTTGGTGAAATTTTGGCTTCTGCCAGAGAAAAAAATATAGCGCTGGAATATGTGAAAGCAGAAAAGCTGAATAAGCTGGTGCCTGGCATCAGACATCAGGGGATAGCGGCGCTGGTTGCTCCCATAGCTTTTCAGACTTTGGATGATGTATTTGCCAAGGCTGCTGAAGCGGGCGAAGACCCGTTCATCCTGCTGCTGGATGAGCTGCAGGATCCTCAGAACGTAGGGGCGCTGATCCGTACTGCCGACGCTGCCGGTGTGCACGGCGTGCTGCTGCCGAAAAGGCGCAGCTGTCCTCTCAATACTGTAGTTGCCAAGATTTCTGCCGGTGCTGTGGAATATGTACCCGTAGTGCAGATTGGTAATATTGCCCAGACTATAGAAGAACTGCAGCAGCGCGGCTGTTGGGTAGTAGGCGCCGATATGGATGGAGAAGCTTACTATGACGTTAATTTTGCCGGCCCGTTAGTGCTTGTTATCGGTGCGGAAGGCAAAGGGCTTGGCCGTTTGGTCAAACAGAAATGCGATACTATAGCCAGTATTCCGATGCAGGGAGGCGTAGCTTCTCTGAATGCTTCCGCTGCCGGTGCGGTGCTGATGTATGAGGCTGTGCGGCAGCGTCATAAGGCAGGTCGTTAAAGATGAAAGAGTATCTGATCGTTGACGGCTATAATGTCATCAATGCCTGGAAAGACTTTGCTACCTTACGGGAAGAGAGTCTGGAACATGCCAGAGATCTGTTGGTAGCTGGTATTGCCGAGTATACTGCTTTCAAAGGTTATCACGGCATCGTCGTTTTTGATGCGCAGGAAGTGCCGGGGGAAGGCTCTGCCGTAAAGATACACGGGGTAGAAGTAGTCTTTACTAATGAAGGCGAAACGGCGGATTCGTGGATTGAAAGAAGAAGCTATGAGCTGGGCAGGGAGAAACGTAAAGTGTTCGTTGTGACCAGCGATTATGCGGAGCAGATCAACGTCCTGGGAGCCGGCGCCTATCGTATTTCTGCCCGTGAATTTCGTGAAGAATTCCAGAATACGAAAAAGGAAATCGCTGCCAAGCTGCATTATCCCAGGCGTGCGTTGAACCGTAATGAGTTGGGCGGCAGATTATCCGACCATGTGCTGGAGCATTTTGAAAATCTGCGCCGCAGGAAAAGTTGACGCTGATGTTATATCATAATATAATAGTTCGTAGCTGTTTAAAACAGCAGGAAGATTTACCTAATGTGGGCGGAGGATATGTAATTTATGAGTAATGGAATACAAAACGATCCTTATGCGGCGTTTGTGAAGATGGCTGATGAGGAAATCGTTTTGGAAGCGCAGCTCCATGACAATGTGCTGGCACAGGAATATTTGCTGCATAAATACAGAAATTTTGTCAGAGCCAAAGCTCGCAGTTATTTCCTTATCGGAGCCGAAAGAGAGGACATTATCCAGGAGGGTATGATCGGGCTGTATAAAGCAATCCGTGATTATAAGAGCGATAAACAGTCGTCTTTCCGTGCTTTTGCTGAATTATGTGTGACCCGCCAGATTATTACCGCTATCAAGACTGCTACCAGACAGAAGCATATCCCGCTGAATTCATATGTATCCCTGAATAAGCCTATTTATGAGGAGGATTCTGACAGGACGCTTTTGGACATCATCAGTGGGGTAAAGGTCGCCAATCCTGAGGATATGATTATCAGTCGTGAGGAATTCAGCGATATTGAAAATAAGATGAACAATATTCTCAGCGATCTTGAGTGGAAAGTGCTGATGAGCTATCTGGACGGCAAGTCTTATCAGGAGATTGCCGAGGAACTGGAAAGGCATATCAAGTCTATCGACAATGCTCTGCAGCGGGTAAAACGCAAGCTGGAAAAATATATTATCAGCCGCGGAGATATTACCGATCTGCGTACTGTTTACAGCGGGCTGCTAGCTATCGACCCGGAAGAACGGTTTCACAATAAAAAAGCAAAAAATAATTGAATATTGATAAAAGTGTAACAGATAATAACATCATCTTGATTTTTTTCAAAATGGTGTTATTTTTTTAAAGGAATTTAAGAATGTTCAGCGAATATATTGCATAACAAAGTGGTTTGAATTACACCTTGGTGTATTAGGGAGGTTTTGCAAATGAATCAAGTAGAAGAGTTGGTAAAAGTTGTAGAACAGGCAAAGGCTGACAAAGGCAATGTAGTTATTGTTACCGGCAAACCGGGCAGCGGCAAAAGCAAGGTTTTACGTGAAGCGGCAGAAATGAAGAAATGGACGTATGTAGACTGCCGGATGCTGATCAGTGAAGAATTCCTGGCTATTCCTGCTGCTGACAGAGGATTGTATGCCCCTGATTTGATGGCGAACATTCTGGAAGGCTATAATGCTGACGTCATTATTCTTGACAGACTGCAGACTTTGTTTGTGCCTGTATTCCATATCAATGTTGACAGCCTGATGCGCAAACTCAGCAAGAAATTTACTATTGTTACCGCTTGGCCTGGCTACCAGCAGAACGGTAATCTCTGCTATGATAAATTTGACGGTACTGAAGCTATCCGCATCAGTCCTGACGGTTTTAAGATTTGGGATGTTGAAGGCTGATAGGAGGCTTTCATGGCTGAAAAAAAACGTCGTTTTGCAGTGCTTACGGGCGGCGGTGACTGCCCTGGTTTGAACGCGGTCATCAGTGCCGTGGTCAAGACTTTCCTGCAGAATGGCTGTGAAATATATGGTGTGCCCAACGGTTTTAATGGTTTGGTAAACGGTCATCTAATCCCTATGGATTTTGCCAGTGTATCGGGTATTCTGCCACGCGGCGGTACGATTTTAGGCACTACCAACCGCGATAACCCATTTAAATTTGCTGTTGAAGAGAACGGCGAGCTTGTCTATTACGATATGCGCGACAGGGTAGTGGAAAATCTACAGAAGTACGATATCGAGGCATTGGTCGTTATTGGCGGCGACGGAAGCCTGAACATTGGTGCCAAGCTGGCCCGCGAATGTGGCGTAAAGGTCGTTGGCGTTCCTAAGACTATTGATAATGATTTGCCCTGTACAGAGCGTACTTTCGGTTTTGATACTGCCATGGCTATGGCGACGGAAGCTTTGGACAGGCTGCATACTACGGCAGAATCTCATCACAGGGTAATGGCTCTGGAGGTAATGGGACGTTATGCTGGTTGGATTGCGCTGCATAGCGGTATTGCCGGCGGTGCAGACGTCATACTGATCCCGGAGATTCCTTATAATGTTGATTCTGTAATTAAAAAAATTTATGAGCGTAAAGCAGCCGGCAAGAATTTCAGTATCATCGTCGTTGCTGAAGGTGCTAAACCCGTTGGCGGCGAAATGACGGTTGCCCGCAGGGTAGAAGGCAGTTTTGAACCTATCCGTCTCGGCGGCGTGGGTGAAAAGCTGGTCAGAGAAATTGAAGAAAAAACTGGTATAGAATCAAGGTGTACGGTACTTGGTTATCTGCAGCGTGGCGGTTCGCCTACTCCTTTTGACAGGGTATTGTCTATAAGGTACGGCGTTGCAGCAGCAGAGGCATGTCTGCGTGGCGAATATAATGTGATGGTATCTTTGTTTCACGACAAGATTGTTACAGTATATATCCAAAAGGCGGCATCTACACCGAGAGCGGTACCTGTTGACAGTGAAATCATCAGTACCGGCAGGCAGATTGGTATCTGCTTTGGCGACTGAGCTTTAAGTTTAATTTCAGACAAGAAGCATAAGATAGAGGATGGTTATAGCCATCCTCTATTTCTTTATTTACATAAATGATGAAATTTTTGTCTGTGGATTGATGTCGGGCTGTAATACGTGTATAATTAAATTATTTGCAATATGATTGAAGGAGATAAAAATGGATCAGAATCTGATAGCTGTCATTGTCGGTATCGTCGAAGGCTTAACCGAGTTCCTGCCGGTTTCTTCTACCGGGCATATGATTATTGTGGGTCATTTACTGGGATTTAGTGAGCGTGTTGCAGACGTCTTTGATGTTTTTGTCCAGTTAGGGGCGATTTTGTCGGTCGTTTTTATTTACAAAGAGCGTTTTCACCGCTTTTTTACCAAAGAAGGCTGGCAGCTCAATAAAGGCCTGAGCGTATGGCATGTTGCGGCCGGTATTGTGCCGGTCATGGTAGTGGCCTTTTTTTTGTATGAATATATTAAGGAATACCTGTTCTCGCCGTTTACCGTTGTTATTGGACTTGCTTTGGGCGGTTTGCTGCTGATTTACGCAGAAAAAAAGACCGCAGACAAACAGGAACAGCTGGTGCAGAATGTTGATGATATTACTATCAGGCAAGCATTATATGTAGGGATTTATCAATTCTTATCGTTATGGCCGGGCTTTTCCCGCAGCGGCAGCACGATTGCCGGCGGCCTGCTGGTAGGGCTTAGCCGTGAGGCTGCCGCCAATTATACCTTCATCATTGCTGTACCGCTGATGTTTGTGGCCTGTACTTTTGATTTAATGAAGAATATCCACGGGCTGACTATTGATGAATTACGTATTTTAGGCATAGGCTTCGTAGTATCTTTTATAGTTGCTTACTGGTCTGTGTTATGGTTCCTCAAATTCCTGCATAAATACAGCCTGAGCAGTTTTGCTTATTACCGCATTGTGCTGGCTTTGTTTACTTACTGGTTTTTTTATCTGTAAATCTTGACAAATCATATTGAGTGAGATATAATAACTTTCGTCCTAATGCTGACATAGCTCAATAGGTAGAGCAGCTGACTTGTAATCAGCAGGTTGGGGGTTCGATTCCTCTTGTCAGCTCCAGATGGAGAGGTTCCCGAGTGGTTAAAGGGAGCAGACTGTAAATCTGCCGCGTTTCGCTTCGTTGGTTCGAATCCAACCCTCTCCACCAATGATATCGCGGGGTGGAGCAGCTGGTAGCTCGTCGGGCTCATAACCCGAAGGTCGTTGGTTCAAGTCCAGCCCCCGCAACCATAAAAGCACTCTTTCTTTGATAGAAAGAGTGCTTTTCCTTTTTTGGCTGGAACCCGTTGATTTTCAAGACTTTTCGGCTATCCGGCCCATGAGGAACGCCGCTGTGGAGTCTTTTCCACAGTGGCGTTTTTGCGTTTTCAGGCTTTTCCCGGCCTTGCTACCGGGCAAATCGTTAAATCCGAGGGTAATCGTTAAAATAAGGGCAAATCGTTATAATAGCACCCACAACTGGTTTC
>CANREP010000026.1 GCA_947629685.1 uncultured Phascolarctobacterium sp. | reverse complement strand
AGGTCTGCGTTTCGCAATCCGTGAAGGCGGCCGTACTGTTGGCGCCGGCGTTGTTTCCGAAGTAGAAGAAGTTTAATCGAAAAACCTTTTAAGACCGGTCGTTTCGGCCGGTCTTAAGTTTTAAAATATAGATATATTTATTGTTGACATTAAGTGTTAACTATGGTACTCTATATTAGCGACAATTTGAGATTGGTTTTATTTTATTAACGTAAGCGAGGTGTAACTAGATGCGTACTTTGATTACTTTGGCCTGCACTGAATGCAAACAAAGAAATTACCAAACCAACAAAAACAAAAAGAACGATCCTGATCGTATCGAAATCAATAAATACTGCAAATTCTGCAAAAAACACACTTTACATAAAGAAACCAAATAATTTGGCTGCAGTGTGAGTAACTAGGTATTTATAGCAAGGATGTGAAAAGATGGCCGTTCCGGAAACTACTGAAACAGAAAAGAGCAGCTTCAGTGTTACTC
This sequence comes from uncultured Phascolarctobacterium sp., assembly GCA_947629685.1. Classification (GTDB taxonomy): domain Bacteria; phylum Bacillota; class Negativicutes; order Acidaminococcales; family Acidaminococcaceae; genus URXU01. The sequence goes on along the minus strand of CANREP010000026.1, from coordinate 21,493 downwards.
GTTTTCTGAGTGAAACTAAGGTAGAATTAAAAAAGGTAACCTGGCCTACCAAACAAGAACTTATTGCTAATACTATCGTAGTTATTATTGCAGTTGTATTGTGTGCGGTATTGATATGGGTGATTGACACCTTCTTCAGTGTGCTGTTCCGTTTATTTCTGCAGTAACTGGCAATAGGATATGTAAGGAGGGTTGGGGAAGCGTTGCTTTCCAATATATGATGGAAGAAAAACGTTGGTATGTAATTCATACTTATTCCGGATATGAGAATAAAGTAAGCGCAAACCTGGAACGCAAAGTTCATTCCTTGGGAATGGAAAATGAGATTTTCCGTATAGTTATACCTATGGAGAATGAGATTGAAGTCAAGGATGGCAAAAAGCGCAGTGTTCAGCGTAAAGTTTTCCCAGGCTATGTCCTGGTGGAAATGATCGTTAATGACCGCAGCTGGTATGCTGTCCGTAATACTCCTGGTGTAACCGGCTTTGTCGGTTCAGGTACGAAACCGATTCCTTTGACTGATGAAGAAGTTCGTCAGATTATGCGCTCTATGGGTGTAGACGAGGGTCGGCCTAAAATTGATTTTCAGTTACAGCAGCTGGTTCGTCTTAAAGCAGGCCCGTTTGCCGATTGCATCGGTAAGGTGGCAGAAATCAACGAAGAACGCGGTAAATTAAAAGTTCTTGTTGATATGTTTGGACGTGAAACTCCTGTTGAAATTGATTTTACACAAGTTGAAGAAGCTGAATAAGTAAGGAGGTGTAATTAAATGCCGAAAAAAGTCGTTAAGATGGTAAAATTACAGGTACCGGCTGGTAAAGCTACTCCGGCTCCTCCTGTAGGTCCTGCACTTGGTCAGGCTGGTGTTAACATCATGGCTTTCGTTAAAGAGTTTAACGAACGTACTGCAAAACAAGCTGGTCTCATCATCCCTGTTGAAATCACTGTTTTTGAAGACCGTTCCTTTACCTTTATCTGCAAAACTCCGCCGGCTGCAGTTCTTCTGAAAAAAGCTGCTGGTCTGGAAAAAGCATCCGGTGAACCCAACAAAAAGAAAGTTGCTAAACTGGGCCGTGACAAAGTTCGCGAAATTGCAGAAAGCAAGATGGCTGACCTGAACGCTGCTGACGTTGAAGCTGCTATGAGAATGGTAGAAGGTACTGCACGCAGCATGGGTATTGTTATTGAAGACTAATCACGTCTTCGCAAATTAGTGGGAGGCTAAAACCGTTAATACCACATAGGAGGAATTTTTTAATGGGTAAAAAGTACAATGACGCTTTGAAACTTATCGAAGCTGATAAACTCTACTCTCCGAAAGAAGCAGTAGAACTGGTTAAGAAAACCGCAACTACTAAATTTGACAGCACTGTTGAAGTTGCATTCCGTCTGGGTGTAAACCCGAAATACGCTGATCAGCAAGTACGCGGTGCTTTGGTTCTGCCTCACGGTACCGGCAAATCCAAGACTGTCCTTGTTTTTGCTAAAGGGCCCAAAGTTGCAGAAGCAGAAGCTGCTGGCGCAGACTTTGTTGGCGGTGAAGAATATGTAGCTAAAATTCAGGGCGGCTGGACTGATTTTGATGTCTGCGTAGCTACTCCCGATATGATGGGTCTTGTTGGCCGTCTTGGTAAAATCCTCGGTCCTAAAGGCTTGATGCCTAACCCGAAGGTTGGCACTGTTACCATGGACGTAACCCGTGCTGTAAACGAAATTAAAGCTGGTAAAATCGAGTACCGTACTGATAAAGCCGGCAACGTACAAGCTCCGATTGGTAAAGTATCCTTTACTGAAGAGCAGCTTTTGGCAAACTACATTACTCTGGCTGATACCCTGATCAAGGTTAAACCGTCCGGCGCTAAAGGCCAGTACATGAAAACTATCACCATGTCCACCACCATGGGCCCTGGCGTTAAAATTGATGTACTGAAAGCTAACAGCGACAAATAATTAAGTTTTGTAGTTTCTACATTTTACTAAATCAGAAGATTATCGGGCCATAGACAGCAGGTGCTCTGCGTAAGTATTTTAAATACGCCTGCCGAGGCTGGAGCGTGAAGATATAGACCTTCCGACCTCCGGCTACGGCCGAGAGGTCTTTTTGATTTAATAAATAATATCAAAAAAAGGAGGTGCAATCCAATGGCAGTTATCAGACCTGAAAAGGTAGCTAAAGTTGCTGAGCTGAAAGAATTAATGACCAACTCTAAATGCGCAATTTTGGTTGACTTTTGTGGTTTAACTGTTGCTCAGGATACCGTCCTGCGCCGTAAAATGCGTGAAGCTGGTGTAAACTACAGCGTAGTAAAAAATACCCTTCTCCGCATTGCAGCTGAAGAAGCTGGTATTGAAGGCCTGGAAGCAGTTCTGGAACATAACACCGCTATCGCTGTTGCTCCGGAAGATCCTGTTGCAGTTGCAAAGATTATTTGCGAATTCGCAAAAGAAAACAAAGCACTGAAAGTTAAAATTGGCGTGCTTGACGGTAAAGTTATCAGCGCTGATGAAATCAAAGCACTGGCTGCATTGCCGCCGAAAGAAGTACTTATTGCCAAAATGCTGGGCAGCATGAATGCTCCTATCAGCGGTTTTGTCAATGTACTCCAAGGTACTATCCGCAACGTCGTATACGCTCTCGAAGCTGTACGCAAACAAAAAGAATCCGCTTAATGTGCGGTGCGCTGCGTAAAGCAGTTTAAATATTAAAATTAACACTTACTTATATTTGGAGGTAAATGAAATGAATAAAGAACAAATCATCGAAGCTATTGAATCTATGACCGTACTCGAACTCTCTGAACTCGTAAAAGCTCTGGAAGAAAAATTCGGCGTATCCGCTGCTGCTCCGGTAGCTGTTGCTGCTGCTCCGGCTGCTGCTGGCGAAGCTGCTGCTGAAAAAACTGAATTCGACGTTATCCTGACCGCTGCTGGCGCTTCCAAAATCAACGTCATCAAAGTTGTTCGTGAAGTAACCGGCCTGGGCCTGAAAGAAGCTAAAGAAATCGTTGACGGCGCACCGAAAGCTATCAAAGAAAAAGTTTCCAAAGCTGACGCTGACGCTCTGAAAGCTAAACTCGAAGAAGCTGGCGCATCTGTAGAAGTAAAATAATTTTACTTTGCTGCAAAACTCCATCCTGTACAGGATGGAGTTTTTTATTTGCTTTTTTGCAGGAATTATTGCTGTATGCAGAGAAATAAAAATCAAACGCTTGATTGAAAAGAGGCAGTAAGCATGGAAAGAATAAGCAGCAGAGAAAAGATTTTGTCAGAGGCAAGCCGGCTTTTTGCGGAAAAAGGTTTTCATGGTGTCGGTATCAGGGAAATAACAGCTGCGGCGGCGGTCAACAGTTCAGCGGTCTCCTATTATTTTGGCGGCAAATATGGACTTTATTGTGCGGTAATTGAAAATGTGGCGGCTATGCTTACTTCTTCTTTGAGCAGTCGGGAGATACAAAAGCTGTCGCCGTGTGAAATCATCCAACTGTATGCGGAGACAGTAAAGAATATTCACTGCCGCTATCCTTATTTTGTCAGGCTGCTGTATCATGAGCTGTTGCTGCCCACTGATGTAATGGGCAGATTTGCAGTTGAAACATTGCAGCCGGTTGTAAAGATTTTACGCAGTGCGTTGCAGGCGGGAAAAAAGAGCGGTATCTTTAAAGCCGATCTTGATGCAGATAAAGCTATCATGATGCTGGCGGGTGCGATGAATTTTTATTATTTAGCCCGGCCAATTCATCAAAGCGTCATCAAACAGGATGAAGTTTTTTCAGAACAGTATCTCAAAACTGTATTGGCAATATTTTTCCAGGGAATAAGCAGGAGAGAAGAATATGAAAAAATATAAGATAGCGGCTGTTGTTGCAGTGATCGTCGTCCTGCTATGCACGGCTGGATATAAATTATACCTGCAAAAACAAAATGAGCGTATGTTTACTGGCACTATTGAAGTGACCAAGGTTGATATAGTACCTAAGATTTCCGGCTACCTTGCCGCAATCAATGTAACTGAGGGCGACAGGGTAGGCAAGGGGACTTTGCTGGCCCAGATAGAAAGCAAAGATTACCTGCTGCAGCTTGAACATGACCAAGCTGCGCTGGCCGGTGCTGAGGCTATCCTGGAGGATTTACGCAAAGGTGCCAGAACAGAGGAGCTGGAGCAGGCTGCGGCGCAGGCGGCAGCAGCGGCTTCGGTTTATCGGAAATCTGAACGCGACTGGCGCAGATATGCAGCTTTATATGATGACGGCGCAGTTTCCCGGCAGCAGTATGATGAAGCGGAAAACGCTGTTACGGTTGCCGAAAGGCAGTTAGAAGCTGCAGAAGCAGCTTTGCGCCTGTTAGAAAAAGGCACGCGTGAAGATCAGCTGGCGGCGCAGCAGGAAGAAGTCAAGCGGTGCGAGGCTCTGGTACAGCAAAGCGAAAGGAACGTAGCTTATACTGAGCTGACAAGTCCTGTTGACGGACTTGTTCTGACGAAGAATTATGAAACTGGCGAATACGTAACATCAGGAGCGGCGGTAATGACTGTGGCTGATATGTCTGACTGCTGGGTAAAAATTTATCTGCCTTCGGAGATGCTGGGAAAGATTGTATACGGACAGCAGGTCAAAGTGCGCATCGACGCTTTCCCGGACAGGGATTTTTCCGGCAGCATCAATGAAATCAGCGACCAGGCTGAATATACGCCGCGTCAAAGTATTACCGCACGCGAAAGAGCTAATATGGTTTTCTATGTCAAAGTCAGACTGGATAATGAGACGGTTATTTTTAAACCGGGAATGATAGCGGATGTGATGCTCGATGACTGAGGCGGTAAAAATAGAAAAAGTAAGTAAAAATTTTGCTACGGTAAAAGCAGTGGACTCGCTGTCGATGCAAGCAGCTGCCGGGGAAATCTTGGGGCTGGTTGGGCCTGACGGCGCGGGAAAGACTACGCTGATGCGTATTATGACCGGTGTCTATGGCAGTTATGACGGCAGGGTGACTGTTTTGGACTGCACGGATAAGCTGGAGAAAATCAAACATAGGATAGGTTATATGCCGCAGCAATTCAGTTTATATCAGAATATGACGCTGCTGGAAAATTTACGGTTTATTGCCGCGCTATATGCTTTGGAGAAGTCCGCTGCAGAAGCAAAAATCAGCTATATGCTGCAGTTTACAGGTTTGTGGCCGTTTAAGGAACGCTTAGCAGGCAAACTTTCCGGCGGGATGAAACAGAAATTGGCGCTGGCGGCAGCAGTGCTGCATAATCCGCAGGTACTTTTTCTGGATGAGCCTACTACAGGCGTAGACCCGGTAGCGCGCAGGGAGTTTTGGCAGCTCCTGTATACGTTGAATAAAGAAGGCATGACTGTTATTGTCGCTACGCCATATATGGATGAAGCTGCGCTTTGCCACAGAATACTCTTTATGCAGCAGGGGCGGGCGCTGATTTGCCAAACTCCGCAGCATATTATAGATGCATATCCTTATACTGTATTACAGCTGGCAAGTAAAGAACGTAATCTGCCGCAAATATTGAGCGGCTGTTATTTGCTGGATATGGAATTTTTCAGCGATACTTATCACATTATTACGGATAAGCCGGAAAGGACGATAAGCGAAATACAAAGCAGGCTCAGCGCTTATTATGAGATGCTGCCGGAGATTAAGATAATAACGCCGTCGTTGGAGGATGCTTTCATCCTTTTGACAGAGAAAGGGGCTTCGTCATGGCAGCAGTAATCAGGACAAAGGATCTGACAGTGCGTTTCGGTACTTTTACGGCTGTCGACAGATTGAATCTTTGCATTGAGCCCGGTCAGATATTTGGCTTTCTTGGTCCTAATGGCAGCGGTAAGTCAACGACTGTACGGGTCTTATGCGGCATTTTGCTGCCGACCTCTGGTGAGTGCTATATTTTAGGGCAGAATATTACTGCGGATAAGAGAAAAATACGTCAGCAAATAGGTTATATGTCGCAAAAATTCAGCCTGTATCAGGATTTAACAGTGCTGGAAAATCTTGAATTTTACGCTGGCGTGTATGGCATAGCTCCAGAGCAACGCCAAGCCAGGATAGAAAAGATGCTGGAGCTGGCAGGGCTGCGGGAAGCAGGCAATGTTCTTGCCGGCAGCCTGTCTACCGGCATAAGGCAGAGGTTGGCTTTAAGTTGTGCGGTGCTCCATGAGCCGCAGATACTTTTTTTAGACGAGCCGACTTCTGGCGTAGATCCTAAAGGCAGGCGCCTTTTTTGGCAGATTATTTATCGTCTGGCAGAAGCTGGTACTACGGTGCTTATTACTACGCATTTTATGGACGAGGCAGAACATTGCGACCAGGTGGGTTTTATTGATCAGGGCAGGCTGGTAGCCTGCGGCAGTCCCCAGCAGCTGAAAAGCAATATCGAAGGCGTCCTGGTCAATATAGCGGCTGCCGACAGTATGCAGCTGTTTGCTTTATTACAGAAGTCAGGTTTGCCTCTGGCCGACGCCTATATCTGCGGCAAAAATGTGCGGCTGCGCCTTGCCGAAAGTGATCTGCCGCTTTTGGCAGCTTGGGATTATGAGATTATTGCTCCAACCATGGAAGATGTCTTTATTTATAATGTAAGAAAACAGGAGAAAGTGGATCATGAGCAGACTGATAGCCATACTGAAAAAAGAATTTATCCAGATGCGCCGTGATCGGCTGACTTTGGGCATGATGCTCCTGCTGCCGGTTTTCCAGTTGATTATTTTTGGCTTTGCGGTCAATACAGACGTCAAACATTTGAAAACGGCTGTATTTGACCAGTCTCAGAGTACGGAAAGCAGAGAATTGCTTGCCGGACTTGCTGCCTGCGAATATTTTGATTTAGAATATTATGTAGGCAGTAATACAGAGGTTAACGAGATGGTTGATGCCGGTAAAGTCAAGGTGGGAATCATTATTCCTCCTGATCTGGCAGAAAATGTCCGGCACCGCCGTACTACGCCGGTACAGGTGATTGTCGATGCTACCGATTCAACTTCAGCTTCGTCTGCGATTGCAGCGGCTCAGTCGGTGGGACAGCTGAAATCTCAGGAAATCATGCTGGAAAAATATGGCTCGCATGTACCAGTGCAGAATCTGTACGATATCAGGATAAGAGCCTGGTATAATCCTGATTTTGTAACGGCTTACTATATGGTGCCAGGCATCATGGGTACTATCCTTACCATGACCATGGTTATGATAACTTCCATGGCCATCGTGCGCGAGGTAGAAAACGGCACTATGGAACAGCTGATTGTTACGCCGGTAAAAAGCTGGGAATTACTGCTGGGCAAAATTATTCCGTATATATTTGTCGGCTACTGCCAGATGACTGTAGCCATGCTGGCAGGCATCATTGTTTTTGATTTGCCTGTGCGCGGCAGCATCGTGCTTTTGTACGCTCTGTCGTCAATCTTCATAGTGGCTTCGCTTACGCTGGGGGTATTGATTTCCAGTTTTGCCAAGACGCAGATGCAGGCCATGCAGATGTCCTTTTTCTTCTTCTTGCCCAGTATCCTGTTGTCAGGATTTGTTTTTCCGCGTGAATCTATGGCCGATATTTTTTATTGGCTGGGAAATTTACTGCCGTTGACATATTATCTGCAGATTATGCGCGGGATTCTTTTAAAAGGCAACAGTATCGTCCTCTTGTGGACGCAGGTGTTGGCGCTGATAGTATTTATCACGGTTACATTCAGTCTGAGCATCAGAAAATTTGTCAAGAAAATGGACTGAACGTGATAATTTTAATAAATATATTATTGACATAATAAAAATAATATGCTAATATAGTATACTACATCAATAAGAATGAATGCAGGTATGATTGACAACATATACGTTGGGTCAGTGGTTGAACGGCGTATTTTGCTTATAGTGTAAAGATGAAGCACATTCATCGCAGACAACAGACAAGGTCCTTGTGGTAAGAACCTTGTTTTTTTTGTCGACGATTGATTGTGCTGGTTTTGCGTGCCTGACAAAATATGAAGGGGTGAGGAATTACATGTTTAAACCGGTTCCAGTGGGTGATAGGATTCGGTATAGTTATGCAAGAATCAATGAAGTATTGCCGATGCCTCATTTGATTGATATCCAGAGAAAATCCTATGAGTGGTTTATCAAGGAAGGTTTGTGTGAAATCTTCCACGATATTTCTCCGATAAAAGACTTTACCGGTAATTTAGAACTTTCCTTCGAAAATTTCGAGCTGGGTAAGCCTAAATATGGCGTTGAAGAGTGCAAAGAAAGAGATGAATCTTACTCTGCGCCGATGAACGTCAAAGTACGTCTCGTATATAAAGACACCGGTGAAATCAAAGAATCCTCCGTATTCATGGGCGATTTTCCCCTGATGACGGAGACCGGTACTTTTGTTATCAACGGCGCTGAACGTGTTATCGTCAGCCAGTTGGTACGTTCTCCCGGCGTTTATTATTCCGTAGACATCGACCCCAGCGGCAAAAAGCTGTACGGTACCACCGTTATCCCTAACCGCGGTGCCTGGATCGAGTATGAAACCGACATCAACGATGTTATCTATGCCCGCGTAGACCGCACCAGGAAGCTGCCGGCAACCGTGCTGCTGCGTGCTCTGGGTTTGTCCTCCAACGAAGAAATCATCAAGGTATTCGGCGAGCATCCCTTTGTGCTGGCTACCTTGGAAAAAGACACTACCAATAACAGAGAAGAAGCTTTAATTGAAATTTATAAAAAACTGCGTCCCGGCGAACCTCCTACTTTGGAAAACGCTACCCAGCTGATTGAAGCTACATTCTTTGATAACAGACGCTATGACCTGGCTAATGTCGGCCGCTATAAATTAAATAAAAAACTGGGCTGGCGTAACCGCCTGCAGGGCACTGTAATCGCTGAACCGCTGGTTGACATGGAAACCGGCGAAATCATCCTGCCGGCAGGCACCAAGATGACCGTAGAAAATCTTGATAAAGTAGAAGCAAGCGGCGTTTATAAAGAACAGGGCCTGCGCAAACTGAAAATCAAGTTTAAAGACCAGGATATGGATCTGCTGTTCACTACCGGTATTGATGAAAAAATCCGCACTGTTACTGTAGAAGACGTCCTGGTATCCTTCAACTACTTGCTGAATATGATGGACGGTCACGGCACTGGCGATGACATCGACCATCTTGGCAACCGTCGTGTACGCTGCGTAGGCGAACTGCTGCAGAACCAGTTCCGTATCGGCCTGGCCCGTATGGAAAGAGTTGTCAGAGAGCGTATGACCATTCAGGATACCGAGGTTATCACGCCTCAGGCTCTTATCAATATCCGTCCTGTTGTTGCTGCAATTAAGGAATTCTTCGGCAGCAGCCAGCTGTCCCAGTTCATGGACCAGAACAACCCGCTGGCAGAACTGACTCATAAACGTCGTCTGTCCGCACTTGGCCCTGGCGGTCTGAGCCGTGAACGCGCAGGCTATGAAGTCCGCGACGTACACAACTCTCACTATGGCCGTATGTGTCCTATCGAGACCCCTGAAGGTCCGAACATCGGCTTGATTGGTTCTCTGTCCACCTTTGCCGTTATCAACAAATACGGCTTTATGGAAACTCCGTACCGCCGTGTTGACAAGGAAAACAAACGTGTAACTGACGAAGTTTACTATATGACTGCTGACGAGGAAGATAAGTACATCATCGCACAGGCCAACGAACCTTTGGATGAAAACGGCTACTTCCTGGAAGACCGTGTTACTGCCCGCGCCAAAGACGACGTACTTTCTCTGCCGCCTGACCAGGTAGACTACATGGACGTTTCTCCTAAACAGGTTGTATCTATCGCTACCGCTTTGATTCCGTTCCTGGAAAACGATGACGCTAACCGTGCGCTGATGGGCGCCAACATGCAGCGTCAGGCTGTGCCTTTGCTGTGCACCCAGGCTCCGATTATCGGTACCGGCATGGAATACAAGGTAGCTGTCGACTCCGGCGTCTGCGTACTGGCCAAACGTGCCGGCACTGTTGAGCGCGTAGTAGGCAATGAAATCCGTGTACGTGCTGAAAACGGCGAACTGGATGTTTATCCGCTGCTGAAATTCAAACGTTCTAACCAGGGTACCTGCGTAAATCAGCGTCCTATCGTCTATAAAGGCGACAAGGTAGTAGAAAAGCAGGTCTTGGCAGACGGCCCCGCAACCGATCACGGCGAACTGGCTCTCGGTCATAACGTCATCGTTGCTTATATGCCTTGGGAAGGTTATAACTACGAGGATGCTATCTTGCTCAATGAAGACCTGGTAAAAGCTGACGTATTTACTTCTATTCATATTGAAGAGTATGACTGCGACGCCCGCGATACCAAACTGGGTAAAGAAGAAATCACCCGCGAGATTCCGAACGTTTCCGAAGAAGCTCTGAAAGATCTGGATGAACGCGGCATTATCCGTATCGGTGCGGAAGTACGCCCCGGCGACATCCTGGTCGGCAAGGTAACTCCGAAAGGCGAAACCGAGCTTACTGCAGAAGAACGCTTGCTGCGCGCCATCTTCGGTGAAAAAGCACGTGAAGTACGCGACAGTTCTCTGCGTGTACCGCACGGCGAAGCTGGTAAGATTGTCAGCGTCAAAGTATTCAGCCGTGAAAACGGCGACGAGCTGCCTCCGGGAGTAAACGAACAGGTACGCGTACATATCGCGCAGAAACGTAAGATTTCCGAAGGCGATAAGATGGCAGGCCGCCATGGTAACAAAGGTGTCGTTTCCCGCATCATGGCACGCGAGGATATGCCTTTCCTGCCCAGCGGCGAGCCGGTACATATCGTCCTGAATCCTTTGGGCGTACCTTCCCGTATGAACATCGGACAAATTTTGGAAAACCATCTTGGCTGGGCTGCCCGCGCACTCGGTATGCAGATTGCCGATAACGCTGAAGGCCTGGTAGAGAAACTGAATAAATACGGTTATGACGTTGAAAAGAACGGTATGCCGGAAACTGTGGAAATCGATAAATTCGGCGACCAGAGTGTACGTGCCGTACAGATTTCCGTGCCGGTATTCGACGGCGCGCATGAACAGGATATTGCCGACGCTCTGGAACTGGCCGGTATCGACGCTACTGCTAAGACAACTCTGTACGACGGACGCACGGGCGAGCCTTTCGATAACAAGGTAACTGTCGGCCTGACCTATATGCTCAAGCTGCATCATCTGGTTGACGATAAGATCCATGCCCGCAGCACCGGCCCGTACTCCTTGGTTACCCAACAGCCTCTGGGCGGTAAAGCTCAGTTCGGCGGCCAGAGATTCGGTGAAATGGAAGTTTGGGCGCTGGAAGCTTACGGCGCTGCTTACACCCTGCAGGAAATCCTTACCGTTAAGTCCGACGACGTTGTCGGCCGTGTAAAAACCTACGAAGCTATCGTCAAAGGCGAAAATGTTCCTGATCCGGGTATCCCCGAATCCTTCAAAGTACTTGTTAAAGAACTGCAGAGTATCGGACTTGACATCAAAGTACTGAACGAAGACGAAGAAGAAATTTCCCTGCGCGATACTGACGATGATATTGCTGAAACCGCACGCGAAGTCGATCTGAACATCGAAGGTCAGCTCAGCGAAGCGCCTGTGGAACAGCAAAATGACGATTATGCAGATAATGACGCTACCGAAGATGTGCCCGACGTGATTGCCGACCTGGGCAATTTCACGATTAAAGACGGCGAATCTGATCTTGACGATGATATGTAATAGAAGGGAGCGAGCAATTCTTGTTAGATGTAAATAATTTTGAGTCTATGCGTATCGGTTTAGCTTCTCCAGACCAGATTAGAGCCTGGTCCTATGGCGAAGTAAAGAAACCGGAAACCATCAATTACAGAACGCTGAAGCCGGAACGCGACGGCCTGTTCTGTGAAAGGATTTTCGGGCCTACCAAAGACTGGGAATGCCATTGCGGCAAATATAAACGCATCCGCTATAAAGGCATCATCTGCGACAAATGCGGCGTTGAAGTAACCCGCAGCAAAGTTCGCCGTGACCGCATGGGTCATATCGAACTGGCAGCTCCCGTATCTCATATCTGGTACTTTAAAGGTATCCCCAGCCGGATGGGCCTGATTTTGGATATTTCTCCCCGCAGCCTGGAAAAGGTACTGTATTTTGCCAACTATATCGTGCTTGACCCCGGCGATACCCCGCTGGTGAAGAAGCAGCTGCTCAGTGAGAGCGAATATGTGGAAGCACGCGATAAATACGGCGACGAATTTGAAGTAGGCATGGGCGCAGCTGCCATTAAACAACTGCTGCAGGAAATCAACCTGCAGGAGCTGACTGACGAGCTGCGTGCAGAAATGAAGGAAGTCAGCGGCCAGCGCAAAGTACGTGCTGTACGCCGTCTGGAAGTGTGCGAAGCTTTCCTCAAATCCGGCAATCGTCCTGAATGGATGATTCTTGACGTAGTACCGGTCATTCCTCCTGAACTGCGTCCTATGGTACAGCTTGATGGCGGTCGTTTTGCGACCTCCGACCTGAACGACCTGTATCGCCGTGTAATTAACCGCAACAACCGTCTGAAACGTTTGCTGGAATTACATGCGCCTGATATTATCGTGCGTAATGAAAAACGTATGCTGCAGGAAGCTGTAGACGCCCTGATCGATAACGGCCGCCGCGGCCGCCCTGTAACCGGACCCGGCAACAGACCTCTGAAATCCCTTTCCGATATGCTGAAAGGTAAACAAGGCCGTTTCCGTCAGAACCTGCTTGGTAAACGTGTTGACTACTCCGGCCGTTCCGTTATCGTTGTCGGCCCTGAACTGAAAATGCATCAGTGCGGCCTGCCGAAAGAAATGGCACTGGAGCTGTTTAAACCCTTTGTAATGAAACGTCTGGTGAACAGCGGCGAAGCTACCAATATCAAGAGCGCTAAACGCATGGTAGAACGCGCTAATAATGTTGTTTGGGACGTTTTGGAAGAAGTAATCAAAGAACATCCTGTACTGCTGAACCGTGCACCGACCCTGCACAGACTGGGTATTCAGGCTTTCGAGCCCATCCTGTCTGAAGGCCGCGCAATCAAACTGCATCCGCTGGTATGTACCGCATATAACGCCGACTTCGACGGTGACCAGATGGCTGTCCATCTGCCGCTTTCCGTGGAAGCGCAGGCGGAAGCGCGTATGTTGATGCTGTCTGTAAACAACATCCTGGCTCCGAAAGACGGTAAACCTGTTGCTGTTCCTACCCAGGATATGGTTCTTGGTTCCTACTACCTGACCATCGTAAAAGAAGGCGCTAAAGGCGAGGGCCGCCGCTTCTCCAGCATTGATGAAGCACAGCTGGCTTATTTCCACGGTGTAGTAGACCTGCAGGCACTGATTAAAGTATATATTCCTAACGACCATATTATCGGCGAAGAGAAAACCGAAGGCGTAAGCCTTGTTACGACCACCGTCGGCAATACCATCTTCAACAGCGAGCTGCCGAAAGAAATGCGTTACTACCATAAGGAAGTCAATGCTGACGGTAAAGAAGAATGGCATCTGGGCAAACTGATTGACAAGAAGGAACTGGGCAAACTGGTTGCTAAAGCACATAAACTGTACGGCAACCTGCGTACCGCAGAAATCCTGGATATTGTCAAGAAGATGGGTTATGACAACGCCTGCAAGGCCGGTATCTCTATTGCTACCTCCGATATCAAGATTCCGGCTGAAAAAGCAGCTATCCTTGATGCAACCGAAAAAGAAGTCGATAAGACGGAAAGACTGTTCCGCCGCGGCTTGATGAGCCCGGATGAACGTTACCGCAAGGTTATCGACCTGTGGACTGAAGCAACCGACAAGGTTACTGAAAAACTTATGGCTACCACCATGGATAAGTTCAACTCCGTATACATGATGGCTAATTCCGGCGCCCGCGGTAACGTACAGCAGATTCGTCAGCTGGCCGGTATGCGCGGCTTGATGGCCGATCCTTCCGGCCGTATCATCGACCGTCCTATCAAGGCAAACTTCCGTGAAGGCCTGACCATCTTGGAATACTTCATTTCTACTCATGGCGCCCGCAAAGGTCTGGCTGATACCGCACTGCGTACTGCTGACTCCGGTTATCTGACCCGCCGTCTGGTAGACGTTGCTCAGGACGTTATCGTTCGTGAGGACGATTGCGACGTTGTGGGTATGAACCTGGTTAAAGAACGCAACCGTCTGTGCAAAGCAGTCCTCGGCTGCAGCCAGAATAAGATCCGTGAAAACGTACTGGGACGTACCCTGGCTTCCGGCATTACCGCTGAAGACGGACATATCGTTGCTGAAGCAGATACCATCATCACTGAAGAGCTGTACAAAAAACTTACCGCTGCTAAGGTTGAAGAAATAGTACTGTATGCTAACGAAGATATGAACGGTGAAGACACTGAAACCGTCCGTATCAATATCAGCGACGAATATGCCAATAAAGTGCTGAAAGAAGCAATGCTGCACAACTTTGAAGGCAAAGAGGTTGCCGCAGACATCGTTAACGGCGAAGGCGAAGTACTGGCTCATATGGGCGACACCATGACTGCTGAAACCATCGACGCTATCCTGGCTGACGGTACTGTTAAAGAAATGCGTATCCGCAATAACGATATTGCCGGTATCGAAGTTGAAGCAATTACCGAAGGCAAAAATAAACAGACTGTTATTGAATCTCTGCATGACCGTATCATCGGCCGTAACCTGGCAGAAGACATCTGCGATGAAAACGGCGATGTGCTGTATCATATCAACGAGTACATCACTGAAGATATGGCTGAAAAAATCTGCACCCTGCGTGAGAAAGTTAAGATCCGCAGCGTCCTGACCTGTAAAGCCAAATTCGGTGTCTGCCGCAAATGCTATGGCCGTAACCTGGCAACCGGCAAAAATGTCGATGTCGGTGAAGCAGTCGGCACCATTGCGGCTCAGTCCATCGGTGAACCTGGTACCCAGCTTACCATGCGTACCTTCCACACCGGCGGCGTTGCAGGCGGCGACGATATCACCCAAGGTCTGCCGCGTGTCGAAGAACTGTTTGAAGCACGTAAGCCTAAACATCCCGGCATCCTGACGGAAAATACCGGTTTTGTTCATATTATTGAAGAAGGCGGGGCACGCCGCATCATTGTTACCGGCGAAGACGGCCTGGGTCAGGAATATACCATCCCGTATGGCGCTAAACTGGCTGTAACCGAAGGCCAGCAGATTGAAAAAGGCGACCGTCTCACAGAAGGTTCCCTCAATCCGCATGATATCCTGCGTATCAGCGGCGTTAAAGCAACCCAGCGTTATCTGGTGCAACAGGTTGTCGGCGTTTACAAATCTCAGGGCGTTGATATCAACAGTAAGCATATCGAAGTAATGGTACGCCAGATGATGCGTAAAGTTCGTATCGAAGAATCCGGCGACACCACGATGCTGCCCGGCGAATATGTCGATGTAGCTGAATTTGAACAGCAGAACGAAGAAATGCTGGAAGCTGGCAAAGAGCCTGCAGAAGGACGTCCTATCCTCCTGGGTATCACCAAAGCTTCTCTGGCAACCGACTCCTTCCTGTCTGCCGCTTCCTTCCAGGAAACCACCCGCGTTCTGACCGATGCCGCTATTAAAGGCAAGGTCGATCCGCTGCTGGGCCTGAAAGAAAATGTCATCATCGGTAAACTGATTCCTGCCGGCACCGGCATGAGCCGTTACCGTGATATCAAGATTAAATACAATCTTACCCGCGACGAGAAAAAAGATAACGAATAATTTTTTCAAAGTCTTGAACACTGCTTATCCTTTTTAGGATAGGCAGTGTTTTTTTGTTATAATAAAATTAAGAAAAGATTTATTTCAGATTTACTTAATGTTGGAGGCTTATATTCATACTGGATAAATAAAATTCTTGAGGTGGGCTTATGAAAGTATTATTGGCTGAAGATGATAAAAATCTGGGCAGGCTGCTTTCCGTGCTGCTGCGTAAGCAGAATATTACAGTGGATTGGGTAGAAAATGGCAGCGACGCTTATGAAAAATGCTACAGTGACGGGTACGATGTCCTGATTTTAGACTGGATGCTGCCGCAGATGAGCGGGGTGGAGCTGTGCCAAAGACTGCGCGAAGAAGATTACGCAGGGAAAATATTGCTGCTGACCGCCAGGGACACTATCGATGATAAGGTGGAAGGACTAAACAGCGGCGCAGATGATTATATGGTCAAACCTTTTGATGTACAGGAGCTTGTTGCCAGATTAAACGCACTTTTAAGGCGGCCGGGGCAGTATACGGCAGAGAAAATAGTGTATGGCGCTTATGTGCTGGAACGCAGCAGCTACAGCCTGGTATACGGCACGCAGCGGATTGAACTGCGGCCGCGTGAATTTAAACTGCTGGAACTGCTGCTCAATAACCGGGGACAGATTATTCCGCGGGAAATATTGCAGGAAAGGGTCTGGGGCATCAACAATGATGTAACGGAGAATAATCTTGACGTACATATCCGGCTGCTGCGCAAGAAAATCATGGCGCTGGCGGAAGAAAATATTATCCATACGGCAAGAGGTGTGGGTTGTTATGTGGAATAATATGTTTGAACGGCTGCGAAAGCGTATGACGCTTATGTATGCTTTTATTTTCGGGATGCTGATCCTGATCGTAGTGGGCGTAACTTATAGCCTGGTCTGGTATGCAGTGCTGATGCATGAAAAAGAAGACCTGGTGGCGCAGATTTACCATGAGGCGGAGGAATATGTGGCTACCGAAGAAGCGCCGGTTTCTGAGGTGGCCATAAAAAACGGCAGTATGCTGGCTTTCCTGGTCAAGCCGGATAATAAGACAGTGCTGCTGGATCAGCTGCTGGGAGCGGCAGCTGGCGACATTTTGAAGTATCATCGTGAAGACTGGCCGGAAACTGACGATTCTGCAGAAATGCTGCGTATCCGCAATAATGTAGGGGACAGATATCGTTATCTTGTAGCAGTAGCGCCTGTCAAAGACGGGGATAAGGTAATCGGCCGCTTGTATATGTTCAAGAATATGGAATTTTATTATGACGCAGCGCAGGAAACATTGTTTGTGTTATTGTGCATCGCCCTGCTGCTGTTTATTCCCGCCTGCCTGTTGGGATATTGGCTGTCCAAGCGCACTATCCGTCCTATCAGGCTGATGTATGATAAGCAGAAACAGTTTACTGCCGATGCTTCCCATGAAATGCGCACGCCGCTGTCGGTGCTCAACCTGGCGGTGCAGGGACTGCTGGAAGATACGGAAAGCCGTTACAGTCCTTTTGCTGCAGAAACGCTGCAAATGTTAAAAACTGAGGTAGGCAGGCTGAGAAAACTGACTGATACGCTGATGGAACTGGCGCGCAGGGATAATCTGGGATTGCCGGTGCAAAAGGAAACTGTCGATTTTGCGGCGCTTTGCGGGCGGGTAGTCAGTCAGTTCAGCCTGGTAGCAGAAAAGAAACAGCAGCGGCTGAGGTCTGAAATGCCGGAAAAAGTGCTGCTGAAAGGTGATGCCAATTCGCTTAATATGCTGCTGATTATTTTGCTGGATAACGCGGCTAAATATTCTCCGGCTGCATCAGAAATTTTGCTGACCGTAGAGAATAAAAAAGACTGCGTGGTTTTGCAGGTCATCGACCAGGGGATTGGCATCAGTGATGCTGATAAGGAAAAGATATTTGACAGATTTTACCGTGTAGATAAAGTGCGCAGCCGTGAACAGGGAGGTCTGGGTCTGGGCCTTGCTTTGGCGCAGTCCATTGTACGCCTGCATGGCGGGCAGATTGTAGCGTTGGATAACAGACCGCAGGGAACAGTGATGCGGGTCGTATTGCCTAAATAAATTCAAACTCCTTACTTTCAGATTATTTTAAGAAAAATTATATATACTTAAAGTAAATCAAAAAGTAAGGAGTTTTGCTATGGAGAAAAGATACTGGTATATTTTCTGGCTGAGCGCTGTTTTGCTGCTCTTTTTCTGTAACGGCAGCCTGTTGATAACTGATTCCGTAGAGTCCAATTATGCGTTGACGGCCAAGGAAATGGTGCTGTCAGGCGACTGGATTTCACCGCAGATATATGGGCGTTACTGGTTTGATAAGCCGGTTATGTTTTACTGGCTGACTGCTGTGGCTTTTAAAATCTTTGGCTTCACAGAATTTGCCGCCAGATTTTTTCCTGCTTTATTTGGTTTGGCAGCTTTAGGCTTAGTATATTGGGGCGGCAGTAAGTTATATAATGAACGGGCCGGATTTTACAGCGGTATGATTTTACTGAGCTGTGTGGAATTTTTCCTCATCAGTAAATCAGTTATTACGGATGCGGTCTTGTTCTTATTTTTCAGCGGCACGCTGCTTTTTTTCTATCTGGCATATGCTTCTGGCAGCAGACGGTACTGGTACCTGATGTATGTCTGCGCGGCGCTGGCAACGCTGACTAAAGGCCCGGTGGGGTTTTTGCTGCCGGGACTGATTATAACGGTATTCATCATCTGGCAGCGGGAGTGGCGTCTGCCGTTTAGGATGCATCTGCTCACAGGCGCGGCAGTGTTTGCCTTACTTGTCGTGCCCTGGTATGGCATGATGTTCTATCTGCATGGAGCTGATTTTATCAACACTTTCTTAGGTACGCATAATTTTCTGCGCGCAACGGTATCCGAGCATCCGCGAGACGATGTGTTTTATTATTATACTGTCGTCAATCTGCTGGCCTTTTTCCCCTGGAGCCTGCTGGTACCTGTGATTGCTTACCGGTCATGGCTGCAAAAGCGGCTGGCGCTGGCTGTACAGGAAAAGTTTCTGCTGCTGTGGGCGGCAACAGTCTTTATTTTTTTCCAGTGCATGGCGACAAAATATATAACCTATACTTATCCGATGCTGTTCCCCGGCGCTTTGCTGCTGGGAA
Organism: uncultured Phascolarctobacterium sp.; assembly: GCA_947629685.1. Classification (GTDB taxonomy): domain Bacteria; phylum Bacillota; class Negativicutes; order Acidaminococcales; family Acidaminococcaceae; genus URXU01. Next base: position 2,624 of record CANREP010000026.1, on the reverse strand, counting down.
GTTATCTGGCAAAGCATGAGCTTGTTTTGAAAAATAAATTCTTTCTTCTTCTGACTGCAGGCGGATTTATTTTACTGGCTGCAGCCGGTTATGAAGCCGTCAGCACAGGCATCGTGGCAGGACAAATGTTGTTTCTGCTTCCCTTGAGCCTGGCAGTGGGAATTTTTTTGTATTTTACGCTGCGTCAGTATGGCGAAGGAAATTTTTTGAGTATCGGGTTTGCTGGTATTATTTTTTATCTGGCGTTGACTGCGTGTATCGCCGTACCTTTTTCAGCACAGCGTTCCGGCAGAGAAGTGGCGTTATTATTGCCGCGTCTGACATCGGCTGCCAGCGTGGGCGTTTACGGACCTTATCCGACTTCCGCCGTATTTTATTCCGGCAAGCAGCTGGTTAAGCTCGTACCCGCCAAAGATACAGAAAGTTTTTTGCCGCAGGCCTATTCCTGGAGCAGTAAGAACGTGATGCCCTATGCTTCTGTGGAAGAGGAATACTATCCTTTGGTCATCGTCAGCAGGAAAAGACTGGACGATTTTACGCTGACCAGCCCAGGATCGTGGGACACTAAGGCGAGCCTGCCGGATTGGGTAATTATGCAGCGTGCTGTACAGGCAGGATAATGTAGGCATTGTTCTTTTTCTTTGCCGTAATTGATGTTATAATTAAGAAAGAATAACGACAAAGAGGAGAATTATTAGATGTTGATTAAGGAATTTCCTGTACCTTGCCGTATAGATTATGTGCCTTCGCCTTACGAGCCGGATGAAGACGGCGTCATGGACATCGGCTACTGCTGCGGCAGGCTGAGTGACGGGCGTGCTTATCGTCTGGAATGCTGGCGGATGGACGATATGCTGATGGCGACGGTAATGTTTTCTGATGCCGGTATTTCTGCCTATAACCGTCAGGATATGTACTGTCTGGTAGAGGCAGAGGTGCTATTTAAATTTACTACAGAAAGGCGGCCTATGCAGTGCACCCGTACTGAAGATGATGCAGGGACTGCGGTGTGGGCTTTAAACATGATGCTGGCTAATCATAAAGGAACTTATGGTGAGCTTTTGGTAAAACTGCAAAGTTATAAATAATCCATATGAGGAGGAGAAAGATTATGGAAAGAGAACATTGCAATGAAGCTAACTGCACCTGTCCGAAAAAGGAATGTCCCCGTCACGGTAAATGCTGCGAATGTATTATGAATCACCGCGGCAACGGATCGCTGGTTTATTGTATGCGTGAGATTGCAGCAGCTCAAAAATAAGAAAGACAAGAAAAATAAAGACCCGGATTTTACCCGGGGCGTCATAAGAAAGTTTTACAGGAACGGCATGATTTCGGTCATGCCGTTTCCTATTTTTCCTGTTCCATCAGTTTATCCAGCGGGATATATCCCACAAGGTCATATTCAATCCGAATGTTCTGCCGACGCTTGCCGCTGGATTTATCCGGCGCTTCAATGTAAATCGCCTTCACAAGCTCCCGCAGGGCGTAGGGTGTCAGCTCCTGCAATTCGGTATTTCTACGGACCCTTTGGATAAACTGCTCCACATTTTCAATCTGTCGTTCCTGCACTTCAATTTCCTGCTGTAATGTCTGTACCTCGGCTTTGAGCTGCGCCTGCTCATCTTCATAGTTCCGACTCATCATAGCAAATCGCTCGTCGCTCACCCGTCCGGCCACATTGTCCTCATAGATACGGATGAAAAGCCGGTCAAGTTCCGCAATACGCTTTTCGTCCTGCGCCAGCTTCTTCCTGTATACCCGGACAGTTTCCTGACTTTCCATCTGGAGCATTTGCTCCATTTTTGTACGAAAATGAGCCTCATAACGAGAGACATAGGAGATTACCTCTGCCATGTGCATCCAGACCATTTCCTCCAATACCACGGCCCGGATGAAGTGCGCAGAGCAGCTCCCTGTATTGCTGCGGTAGTTTGCGCATACGAAGTGATCCTGTCGCTTCTCAAAATAGTTGGTAGTGCAGTAATACATCCTCGCTCCGCAGTCCGCACAGTAGACAAGCCCGGAGAACATACTGCTTTTGCCCGTCTTTGTCTGCCTGTGTCGCTGCTGCCGGATCTCCTGAACTTTCTGAAATACTTCCGGCTCAATGATAGCCGGATGGGTATTCCAGAAGATCGCCCGGTCTTCTTCCGAGTTCTTCCGCTTTTTCTTATCCCAGAGCGACTTTGTATAGGTCTTGAAATTGACGGTGCAGCCAATGTACTCCATGCGCTCCAAGATGCAGACGACAGTGCGGGTGTTCCAATAGTAAGGGTCGGCAGTTTCCCTATTTGGACTGTTTCTGCTTTCTTTGCGCTTGTAGGCAGTAGGATTAAGAATTTTTTCCTCACGCAGAACCTTTGCGATCTGCATCGGCCCGCGCCCCTCCATACAGAGGTTGAAGATACGCTTCACCACCTGCGCCGCTTCCTCGTCCACAAGCCATTTTGTTCTGTCTGATGGGTCTTTGACATACCCGTATGGGACGTTGACCGTCAGAGGAATTCCACGCTCACCCTTTGCCTTCTGCACAGCGCGAATCTTACGGCTGGTATCTTTTGCAAAAAACTCATTGAACCAGTTTTTTATGCCTGCAATGTCGCTGTCCGTGCTGTTGGGGT
>CANREP010000025.1 GCA_947629685.1 uncultured Phascolarctobacterium sp. | reverse complement strand
CTTAAGCATTAATCACACCCGCATAGCGGGCGGTTGTTCAATAAGCGTTTCACGCTTATTTTTGCTAAAGCAATAAAACAAAAAGACAGTTCCGAAAATATACGGAACTGTCTTTTTTATTTACCCTGTTTTATCTGCGCCATATTTTACTTATAAGCGTTTTTTCTTTTCTATGTATATATTGATACCTAAATTTTCAAAAATCATCTCACAAGCCTTTTAAACGCACGGTTTTTTACAGCAGTTTTTTCTCTTCGTCTGCCAGAACAAAAGAAGATTTGCCTCCTTTGACATCCTTGGCATAGCAGCGGTTATCTTCACGTCCGTAAATACTGGTCAAAATAACGCCGTCATTATTTTCATCTGCCAGCAGGACAGAATAACTCATCTGGCCGCCCATCGCGTCGAATGCATCGTAACGTTCCAGCTTCACCTTCTGGATACAGCCTCTGACCTGCTCCCGCAGCTGTCCGTGTTTCTGCTGCAGCTGATGCAGCTCTTTCTGCGCGGCTTCCAGCTCGTGCAGCGTCCTGGTCAGTACCTGGTCGATATCAGCTTCGCTGCCTTTAGTAAAATAATCATATTTTTCCTGCATAACGGCCAGCTGTTTACGCGTCAATAGCAGCAGCACCAGCAGGATAAAGATTATTACAGCCAGTACGGCAGTAATCACAAAAATATGCTGACCTGCCAGCAAATTCAGTTTTTCCACTTTACTCATCCCTCTTACTCAGCTAAAATACGTTCCTATAATTGCAGCCGTCACAATACCTGGCAGCATATTGCTGATCCTTATCTTAGTTAGATTCAGCATATTAGTACCGATAGCCATAATCATAACGCCGCCTGCTGCCGTAATCTCCGTCAGCACGCCGCCGGCCACATACGGCTCCAGAAAACCGGCTAAAGCTGTCAGCGCTCCCTGATACAGTCCTACGCTGGCGGCAGAAAACATTACCCCGATACCAAGGTTGGCACTCAAAACCACGGAAATGATCCCGTCCAACGTCGCCTTGGCAAACAACGTCGTATGATCGCCTGCCAGTCCGTCCTGAATACTGCCTACCACTGCCATAGCGCCGATGCAGAACAGCAGCGTAGCAGAAACAAAGCCTTCAGCAATCCGTTTCGCAGCGCCTTCCTCCTTACCGGCAGCCTTGCTGCCTACCCATCTGCCCAATTCATTGAGACGGGCCTCGATGCCCAGCGCTTCACCGACAATAGCGCCGGAAGCCAGGCTGACGATAGTAATGATGATATTGGCCGTACCCATAGCCATCTGCAGGCCGATGACGAAGATACATAACGCAATACCGCTCATCATCGTCTGCTGCCAGCTTTCCGGCAGGCCGCGTTTTACCAGCAGCCCCAGCAGTGCGCCTGCAGCTATGGCCGCAACATTGACGACAGTTCCCAAGCCTGCCATTTATACCCCTCCAAAATAGCCAGTTCAGACATCCAGCATTTTAGTTTTAACAGCTGCAGGCTGTTGTTTTCTTTCCTGCAGCGCTTCATAAATCCTTGCCAAGTCCTCTTCCGAATAATACTCTATTTCAATAACACCGCCTTTATTACGCGCTTTCGGCAGCACCGTAACCTTAGTACCCAAAAGTTCGATCAGACGGTTTTCAAAATCAGTGCAGAAAACATCTTTCGCAGGCTTCTTATCTGCTTTAACAGTATTTTTGTTTTCTTTATCCTGCAGGGCCGTCACTACTTCTCTTACTACTTTGACCTGCTGCCCATCCTTAAGTTTTCTGACTACATCTTCAATAATACGGGCGCTCCAGCCATTGGCAATAATTGCTTCAGCCACTTCCAGCTGCTGTTTTTCCGGCAGACCTATCAGCTGTTTTGCCTGACCCATCGTGAGCACATTGCTGCTGATATAATCTTGTACTTTCTGTGCCAGATTCAGCAGACGCAGAATATTGGTTACCGCTGTACGGCTGCGTCCCACTTTGGCAGCCGCCTGCTCCTGGGTCAGATTACATTCCTGCATCAGCTGTTTGATGCCTTGCGCTTCTTCGATAGGATTAAGGTCATGCCGCTGGATATTTTCTACCAGCGCGATCTCCATCATCTGGGTATCAGTATACTCGCGTACCAGCACCGGTACCTTCTTGATGCCTGCCAGCTTAGCTGCCCGCAGACGACGTTCACCTGCTACCAGCTCCATTTTCTTGCCTTTTTTGCGCACTACCAAAGGCTGTACTACGCCGTATTCACGGATGGAGTCAGCCAGTTCCTGCAGCTTTTCTTCATCAAAGATACGCCGCGGCTGATAAGGATTAGCAGTGATATCTTTAATATCCGCTTCCTGGGCAGTTTTTTCTTCCTGCTGTTTTTCTTTCTCCTGTGCGGCAATAGGACTGGGATTTTCTACAAAAATTGCCCCTAAGCCTTTGCCCAGACCGCCTTTTTTATTCATCGCCGATCACCTCGCGTGCCAATTCCATATATACCTGCGCGCCTTTAGATTTAGCGTCGTAGTCAATAACCGGCTGTCCATGACTAGGCGCTTCGCTGAGACGCACGTTGCGGGGAATGATGGTCTGATACATCTTGGTAGTAAAATATTTCTTTACTTCTTCTACTACATCCTGCGCCAGATTAGTACGGCTGTCGAACATGGTCATGACTACGCCTTCTAGTTTCAGTGCCGGATTCAGATTGCGCTGTACCAGCTGGATAGTATTCATCAGCATGGTTACGCCTTCCAAAGCATAAAACTCGCATTGGATAGGTATGATTACCGAACTCGCCGCAGTCAGCGCGTTGATAGTTAAAAGCCCCAGAGATGGAGGACAATCAATCAGGACATAATCATACTCGTGCTTTACTCTTTCCAGTGCATTTTTCAGACGCCCTTCCCTGTTCATCAGCGATACCAGTTCTATTTCTGCGCCTGCCAGCTGGATTGTCGCAGGCACTATCGACAGATTGGCATATGCTGTAGCTCTTATGGTATCCTGCATCGGTACTTCGTTAATCAGATTATCGTACACACATTTTTTTATATCACGCTTATCAAAGCCAAAACCGCTGGTCGCATTGCCCTGCGGATCGCTGTCTATCAAAAGCACCTTTCGGTCCAGCGCAGCCAGACATGCCGCCAGATTAACTGCCGTGGTAGTCTTACCCACACCGCCTTTCTGATTGGCAATGGCGATTACTTTTACCACCTTACTTCACCTCTTGTATAAAATGATGTACTTTTTATTTTAGCATATTTTACCCGTTTCTTATACAACTTTTACGCAATTTATCCATGTTTCACGTGAAACATTACTTATTTTTTACCGTAAGCAATAATATTATTACCGCTCCATTGCAGCAATAACTCGCTGTAAGCAGCAAGCTGCTCCTCAGTAAGTTTATTGCCAAGCTTTACTTTTTCCGCAGCCTTTAAAATCTCTTGATCAGTACCCATAATAATATTTCTTAATTCTTGATGCTTAGAAATGTAAGTATGATGTGTATAATAATATTTTACCTGCACGGTAAAGACTGCTGTCTTATACAATTCCCGCAACAACCCTGCATCTTCATCAAAAAGAAAATTATGACAACAGGCGTGATAAATTAAGCAGCTATTTTGCAGCACCAAATTTACGGCGGCTTTAGACGTTACACTGTCTTTGATAAAATCAAGATTACCATATACAGGTACAGTATCAAAATATAACTGCAATAACTCTCCTTCATTCCATGATTTGACAACATCGACGCCGCCGACAAAACCGCACAGTTTATAATCTTTTCCCAGTTTTTTAAGCAAATTCTTATACTGCTGTAAAACTTTCAAAGAAAGAGATTTAAAAATAACTACTAAATCCACATCACTATTTGTACTGGCTTCTCCCCGCCCATAGCTCCCCTGTAAGCCAATACAGCATATATTGCCGGGAAAAGAACTTACCATTTCCTTTTTAAAAATATTCAGCCATTCAGAAAGGTTCTGCATAATTTGTCCTCCTTCACTCTAAAATATCATAAGAAAACCCGATGTTTCACGTGAAACATCGGGTTTATTTTTTAAAACAACGGTTTAGCGTTGCCGCCTTTGGGTTTTTTCATATTCTTGATACGCAGGCTGACGATAACATCATCGCCCTCCACCGTCTGTTCCATCGCTACAGGAATGCCGACATCTTTAATGGCGCTCACAACCTGTTTGATGCTGTTCAGATAAATGCGCACATCGTTGACAATAACCAGACGTTTTTTCTTCTCCTGCTTTTTGTCTGCAAGCAGTTTTTCAATATAGTTTTCTGTCTGACGCACGCTATACCCATTATCAATAACGACAGTCAGCACCTGCACCTGTTTTTCCTCATCATCAAGTTTAAGCAGCGCACGGGCATGACGTTCTGTAAGTCCGCCTTCAACTAAAATCTTGCGGATTCTGTCTGAAAGACGTAAAAGACGGAGCTTGTTAGCAATAGTAGACTGTTTTTTACCTACACGGGCAGCCATTGCTTCCTGAGTAAGATGAAACTGCTCCATAAGCTGTTCATAACCTTCCGCTTCTTCCAGAAAATGCAGATCTTCGCGCTGCAGATTTTCAATCAAGGCAATTTCTGCAATCTGCTGAGAAGTATATTCACTGATAATTACAGGTACTTCCTGCAGCTTGGCCATCTTAGAAGCACGCAGACGGCGCTCGCCGGCAATCAGCATATAACGGCCGTTATCAGCCGGAGCCACCAGCAGAGGCTGCAGCACGCCAAACTGAGCAATGGAAGCCGCCAAATCATTCAGCGCCTCTTCGTCAAAATTTTTACGCGGCTGATAAGGGTTAGGGAAAATCTGGTCAATGGCAACCTTGACGGCCTTTACTTCGCTGATCATATTACTATTGTTAATAACCCCGCAGTCGGTATCAAGTACAGAAAATCCATCATCAACAAACATAACCTTCCTCCTTATCTGCTTCCTAAAGGCTGTTTTTCCGGCGTTCCTGCTTTACGCGGATACTGCGCCGGAGTATTTTTAATCTTCTTTATACGGATAATCGCTCTGCCGTCATCAAGCCCGGGCAATTTGACTGGCTCACTGGAAAGCAGCCTGCCTCCCAGCAGCTTGACTGCTTCCGTAGCCTCGGCAATCTCTTCGGCAAATTTACTGCCTTTCAATGCAATAAACATACCATCTTTTTTGACTAACGGCAGACAGTATTCTGCCAGCACGCTCAAACGCGCCACAGCTCTGGCCGTAACTATATCATAGGCTTCACGATGCTTTTTACTGCGTCCGGCATCTTCTGCCCGCAGATGCTGGCAGGTAATATCCTGCAGCTGTAAAGCCTCTATCACCTGCTCCAAAAATTTCAGTCTCTTCCCTAAGGAGTCAATCAAGACTACTCGCAGAGACGGGCAATATATTTTAAGCGGTACGCCTGGAAAACCGGCGCCTGTACCTACATCAGCCAACACCTTATCGCCCTGCATGGCAGGCTCATATGCCAGCAGCGAGTCAATCATGTGCTTGACAGCCACTTCTTCCGGCGCTGTGATTGCCGTCAGATTCATAACCTTATTAGTTTCGACAAGCATTTCATAATAGCGGGCAAACTGCCGCAGCTGCAGGTCAGAAAAACTAAGACCGGCTTCCAGTCCTTTTTGAGCCAGAATTTCTGCAAACTCCATCAATCCAGCTCCTTTCGCCGTTTTACTTCTAAGGCAATCATCAGCACATTGATATCTGCCGGAGAAACACCGCTGATGCGAGATGCCTGCCCAATAGAAGAAGGCCGCACTTTTTCCAGCTTTTCAGCCGCCTCAGCAGACAGCTCCTTAATGGCATGATAATCCATATCAGCCGGAATCTTTTTATTTTCCAGTTTCAAGGCACGTTCTACTTCCTGGCGCTGTTTAACGATATAACCTTCGTATTTAGCATGGATTTCCACCTGTTCGGCTGTCTGTCCGTCTAAAACAGGCAGCTGGAAAGCCTCCTGCAGTTTACTATAAGTAACCTCCTTACGACGCAGCAGATCCAGTAAACTGCTACCGCTGCGCAGCGGCGTGCTGCCCATAGCCGTAAGTTTAGCATTATTTTCTTCGTTAGGCGCAATATTTATCCTGCCTAGCTCGGATAAGGTTCTTTCCAGCGCTGTACGCTTGGAGCAGAACTGCTCATAACGGCTGTCGTCTACCAGTCCCAGCTGGCGGCCCAGCTCTGTCAGACGCAGATCGGCATTATCCTGTCGGAGCAGCAGACGGTACTCTGCCCTGGAAGTCATCATCCTGTAAGGTTCGCTGGTTCCCTTGGTCACCAGATCATCAATCAGAACGCCGATGTAAGCCTGATCACGCCGCAGCACCACCGGCTCTTGACCGTTGATCTTACGCATGGCGTTGATGCCAGCCATCAGACCCTGAGCCGCCGCTTCTTCATAACCGCTGGTGCCATTGGACTGACCGGCAGAAAAAAGTCCGCTGATAGCCTTATGCTCCAGCGACGGTTTCAGCTGCAGCGGATCAAGACAATCATAATCGATAGCGTAACCGGCACGCATCATTTTACAGTTTTCCAGACCGGGAATAGTCTGCATAAACTGCAGCTGGATATGGGCAGGCAAGGAAGAACTCATCCCCTGCACGTACATTTCATTAGTATGCATACCTTCCGGCTCGATAAAGAGCTGATGACGTTCCTTATCGGCAAAGCGCACCAGCTTAGATTCTATGGACGGACAGTAACGCGGTCCCACACCCTCTACCATGCCGTTGAACATACCGGAAAGATGCAGATTATCGCGGATAATCTTATGAGTCGCTGCATTGGTATAACTGAGCCAGCAAGGTACCTGCGTTCTTGCTTTAATATCGCTGATAAAGGAAAAATTACGTACTACCTCATCGCCGTATTGCGGCTCCATCTTGCTGTAGTCAAGGCTTCTGGCATCTACCCTCGCCGGCGTGCCAGTCTTAAAACGCATCAGCTCCACGCCGTTTTCCAAAAGCGACGCCGAAAGCCTGGTAGCGCTGCGCAGACCGTTAGGCCCACACTCATAATTTACCTGTCCGTAAACGATGCGGCCGCGCAGATAAGTACCCGTAGCCAAAATGACGCATTTAGCCTCGAAAACTTCACCCGTTTCCGCTTCGACGCCTACAGCTTCGCCGTTTCTGACCAGCAGCTTATCTATCATCAACTGTTTTAATTCCAGATGATCCTGACGCTCTACTATCTCTTTCATCAAGGTATGATAATAAGGTTTATCCTCCTGCCCGCGCAATGCGTGTACGGCATATCCTTTGCCGGTATTCAAAAGACGCATCTGGATGCAGGCCTTGTCGGCGCTGATGCCCATCTGTCCGCCCAAAGCGTCAATCTCGCGCACCAGATGTCCTTTAGCCGGGCCGCCGATAGAAGGATTGCAGGGCATCAAAGCCACATTATCCATGGACAGCGTTGCCAAAAGCGTCCTGCCGCCGAGCCGCGCTGCCGCCAAAGCCGCTTCCACGCCGGCATGACCCGCCCCGACTACGATTACATCAAATTTATCTGTAATATATCCCATAATCCTCAGTCCTAATTTTATTTGCCGATGCAGAACCGGGCAAAAATCTCATTGATAATTTCATCCTGCACTGTATCGCCGGTAATCTCTCCCAGTAAATCGATAGCGTTGCGCACATCGATGACGATGCAGTCATAAGGCAGCCTGTCCTCTGCTGCCAGTTTGGCGTCGTTCAATGACTGCAGCGCCTGCCGCAGCAGTTCCTCATGTCTCGCATTTTGAATATAGACGCCGTCGCTCAGCGTACCTTCGCTGCCGTAGACATAATTTTTCAGCCAGGCAGTAAAACGGTCGATACCTTCATTGGTACGCGCCGATAAGGGCATAACTTTTTCCGCACCGAAACGCTCCTGCAGCCGCCGCAGCGTAGCATCGATTTCCAGGTCACTCTTATTTACTATTATAACACATGGCTTTTCTGATGCAGCCTGTAAAATCTCTTCATCCTCGGCAGTCAGTCCTTCCGATCCGTCGACGACGCAGATTACCAGCTCTGCATCCTGCAGCAGGCGGCGGCTTTTTTCTACGCCGATCTGCTCTACATAATCCTCCGTTTTTCTGATACCGGCAGTATCTGCCAGCACCAGCGGCACGCCGTCCAGCAGGAGCTGTTCTTCAATAACGTCCCTGGTTGTGCCGGCATATTCCGACACAATCGCTCTTTCTTCTTTGAGCAGAGCATTTAAAAGGCTGGACTTGCCTACATTAGGCCTGCCGACAATAGCGGTACGCAAGCCTTCGCGCAGTATTTTGCCCGTGTGAGCATGTGCCAGCAGATTTTCAATACCAGCAGCTGTATTTGCAATGCTGCCAGCTACCGTCTCAAAGGTAACATCCTCGATATCCTCTTCAGGGTAATCGATAACTGCTTCCAGATTGATTACAACATCCAGCATCTTACTGCGCAGTATGCGCAATTCCTTTGCCAGCTGCCCGCTTTGCTGACGCACAGCAAGTTTCAGCGAAGCCTCGCTGCGGGAACGGATAATATCCATGACCGCTTCTGCCTGCGTCAGGTCTATCCTGCCGTTTAAAAAAGCTCTCTTGGTAAACTCCCCTGCTTCTGCCGGCCGGGCGCCGTTTTTATACGTCAGCGCCAGTATCTTCTGCAGCGACTGGATACCGCCGTGGCTTTGGATTTCTACCACGTCCTCCGCCGTATAGGAATGCGGAGCGCGCATATATACGCACAGCACTTCATCGACCATCGTGCCGTCCGTATCGGTTATATGACCGTATACTAACGTATGATGCGGGTACTCAGCCAGCTTTTTTCCTGAACGAGACTGAAATATTTTTTCCGCCGTCTGTAAGGCGCCAGCGCCGCTGATGCGCACAATACCTACCGCTCCCTCGCCCAAAGCGGTGATGACAGCGCTGATTGTATCTTCTGCCACTCCTGCAACCTCCTTTAAAAGATAAACCCAGTAAAATTTTACTGGGTTTAAAATGCGTTATTTTTTTAATTCGATCACTACATGACGATGCGGCTCGTCGCCTTCACTCAAAGTAGTTACTCTGCGATCACCCTGTAAAGCCATATGAATGATTTTGCGTTCGTGTGGATTCATGGGTTCCAGCGCCACGCGCTCGCCGGTGCGCTTAACCTTCTCAGCCAGTCTGGAAGCCAGTCTGGTCAGAGTTTCCACACGGCGGTCACGGTAATCTTCTACATCGATGATTACGCGTACTCTTTCCGCACTGTTCTTATTAGCAACAAGATTAGTCAGATACTGCAGCGCATCCAGCGTCTGCCCATGTTTGCCGATCAGGATGCCCATATCGCTGCCGTGCAGCTTGAAAGTAACGCTGCCGTCATTTTTGTTGATGAATTTTTCCATAGCCACTTCGATTTTCATGGCTCCGAAAATCTTCTGCAAAAATTCTTTGGCTTTTGCGACAGCTTCATCATTAACGACAAATTTTTTCGGTTCACGTACAGCCGGCGCTTCTTCCTGCTCCTCGGCTGCCGCTGTTTCTTCTATCTGAGGTTCTTCCTGCTCGGTAACGGCAACCACGGTTTCTTCCTGTTCGTAAACGACGGTCTCTTCCGTCACTACGGCAGCTTCTTTCACCGTTACGCGTACTTTCGCATCTTTGCGGCCAAAGCCGAAAATACCTTTGCGCGCTTCTTCAAGGATTACGATATCAGCCTGTTCAGCAGTGATATTCAATTCCTGTAAAGCCTCAGCAACGGCTTCTTCTACACTTTTGCCATTTTTTTCAACAAAAGTCATTTCGCACAACTCCTAATTTCAGTTATTTACCAGCAGCTTTATTCATCAAAGCCTGCTGTCCGATCTGCATAATGTTCATCACTACCCAGTAAATAACCAGGCCGGCAGGGAAATTCAAGCTGATATAGCCGATAAAGAGCGGCATGAAATACAGCATGATCTTGTTTTGCGGACTGGAAGTATCGGGCATGGTCTGCTTGGACTGGATAAAGGTGGTTAAAGCAGACAATACCGGCAGGATATACATAGGGTCAGGAGTGGAAATACTTTCCATCCACAAAAAATTAGAAGGACCCGCATAGCTGAAATCACGGATACCGTAGAAAATACCGATCATTATCGGCATCTGCACCAGTAAGGGCAGACAGCCTGCCAGCGGATTAACGCCCTCATTTTTATAAAGATTAGCCAGCTCCATATTCAGACGCTGTTTGTCGTCTTTATATTTTTCCTGGATTTCTTTCATCTTCGGCTGGATGCTCATCATAGCCTTGGTAGATTCAATCTGTTTCTTAGTCAGCGGATATAAGATCAGCTTGACGATGATAGTCATGATTACGATTGCCAGACCGTAGCTCGGTACGCCCAGCATATTTGTAAGGCCATAAAGGAACGTAATGACCTGCTGCACAATATTACTCAGAAAATCCAAAATATCACTCCTCAAATTATTCTTAAAGGTACAGAACTTTATACACTCAATCCATTATTGAACAGGATCGTATCCTCCCGGATGAAAAGGATGACATTTAGATAAGCGCTTTATCGTCATCCAGGTGCCTTTCAGCGCACCCTTTTTGGCAATCGCCTCGATAGCATACGCCGAACAGGTAGGATAAAACCTACAGGTAGGCGGAAAAAGCGGAGAAATAAATAACTGATAAAATCTGATAACCAGGATCAGGATTTTTCCCATTTTATTTACACCTTACTCTTGTAATAATGCTGCTCTTTTAGCAAGTCGTAAAAAAACACGTTCATAAGTCTTAAAATCAGCCTTAGCCAGTTTACGGCGGGCCACCCAAACAATATGATAACCTTTTTTCAGCCTGAGCTTGTGCATACGGAAAACTTCCCGCATCATGCGCTTCATGCGGTTACGTACCACGGCGCAGCCCAGCTTCTTGCCTACGGCCATCCCTATCCTGACGTCCTCTCCCTGTTCCGGCAGCAGGTAAAATACCGACATACCGTCAACCACGGAACGTCCTTTATTGTAGACGACCTGAAAACTTTTCTTAGATTTCAAACGATTAAACTTGGAAAATGAATAGATTTTTTTCTGCATCAGTTAACAACACCTGCGCACATGGAAAAAATAGGCCACTTGCGCGGCCTATTTTATAATGTTATGCAGACAATTTCTTTCTGCCTCTAGCACGTCTTCTTTTGAGAACTTGACGACCGCCCAAAGTTTTCATTCTTTCTCTGAAACCATGGGTTCTTTTCCTTCTAAGATTGTTAGGTTGAAAAGTACGTTTCATTGTAAAATCTTCCCTCCTTATCCACCGCGAATTTTATCAAATTCTATGCTTTTGAATTGATAGCTTTCAATATATTGGTTCTATCTCCTGAATGTGCCGCAGCACGGCGCTGAGACATAAAATTTGACATAGCTACAGTAATGCAAAGTATTACTAAGATATTATATTTTAAAATAAAATGTACGTCAAGTAAAAAACTTGCAAAATGACTATAATTAAACTAAATGGAAACAAAATGACATTTTTTTATCCTGAAGGCAAGATTATTTTCATCTAAGTATTTGCGAAGTTATCCACAGTCTGTTAAAATAATAGTGAATAAGTGTAAATGAAGTATATTCCGTTCGGCCTTGCAGTAAAAAGTATTTTTTACCGACGTATGCCGACGTTTTATTTTTCATACTTTGAAGAAAGGAAAGTGGACGATGAGTTCCTATGACTTAGCAGAAATATGGATAAAATTCAAGGAAAAAATCAAGGAATCGGTCAACGAAAAGATCTTTGATATCTGGATCAAACCGATCATACCACTGGAAGTAACGGACGAATATTACAAAATAGCCGTTAAAAATACTTTCTTTAAAAATATGCTGGAAGAACACTACGCTTCCGTCATCGCAGGCATCCTTTCAGGCATCATGGGTAAAGATGTCGCCTTGATTATCGAAACTATGGAAGAACCACAGGCAGCCGGCGATTTTAAAGAAAGCATCAAAGAAAGCCAGCCGTCAGAAACACATCAGACCGAACTTTTCGACGATAAGCAGCCTGATGCTCCTGACAGCGATACGGAAAGTAATCTTAATCCCCGCTACGTTTTTGAAACTTTCGTTATCGGCAATTCCAACCGTTTTGCTCACGCAGCGGCTCAGGCAGTCGCCAATAACCCGGCCAACGCCTATAATCCCCTCTTTTTATACGGCGGCGTAGGTCTCGGCAAAACCCACTTGATGCACGCTATCGGCAACCGCATCAAACAGAACGACCCGCGCATGAAGGTACTCTATATTTCCAGTGAAAAATTCACTAACGAAATCGTCAACTCTATCTATAATAAGACTACCGAAGCCTTCAGAAAAAAATACCGCAATATCGACTGTCTGATTATCGACGATATCCAGTTTCTGAAAGGCAAAGAACAGACGCAGGTAGAATTTTTCCATACCTTCAACACTCTTTATGAAGCCAATAAACAGATCATCATTTCCAGCGACCGGCTGCCCAAGGAAATAGAAACTCTGGAAGAAAGGCTCCGCACCCGTTTTGAATCAGGCCTTACCGCCGACATCCAGCCACCTGACCTGGAAACGCGCATGGCAATCCTGAGAAAGAAAGCTTCTACCGACGGTATCGAGCTGCCCAACGAAGTCATCACATTACTGGCTACCAATATCACTACCAATATCAGAGAAATCGAAGGCGCCTATACGAAAGTAGTCGCTTACGCTTCCCTGATGAATATGCCCATCACTATCGAAACAGCCAAAAAAGCCCTGGACGACATGGGCAACGTAGTCCACAGCAGGCAGATAACTCTTGAAAGCATTACCCAGGCCGTAGCAGAATATTATCATATCAAACTGGAAGAGCTTTTCACCAAAAAACGTACCCAGAACATTGCTTATCCGCGTCAGATAGCCATGTACCTCTGCCGCGAACTGGCCGATATGTCCTATCCGCGCATCGGCGAACAATTCGGCGGGCGCGACCATACTACTGTCATTCATGCTTACGAAAAAATAAGCAAAAATAGTAAATCCGATCTTACACTGCAAAACGATCTGCAAAAACTGACAGAAAAATTAAAACAGTAAAAGTTATCCACAAAAAACTGTTGATAACATAGCAAAAAGCTGTTGATAACTTTAACAAAAAGTTGACAATTTTCCAGCCTGTAGATTCTGTGCATAATATTTCCCAAATTTCAACAGCCTTATATACAGCTCAAAAAACACTGCCAGACTGACATTAACAGCATTTTCCACAATATCAACAGTCATTACTACTACGTCTACTACTTTTTATAAATAATAACCAGTTATAAAAACAAGGAGGACTGTGAACAACATGATAATTACCTGCAACACAACCAACTTAAATAAAGCTATCCAAACTGTACAGCGGGCAATAACTTCCAAACCAAGTACACCTATTTTTTCAGGTATCCATCTGCTGACAAAAGACAATAAATTAGAAATACAAGCTATGGATTTGAATATGGCTATTGCCTGCACTATAGACGCTGATATCGCAGAACCGGGCGAAATATTGGTTTCAGCAAAACATTTTGCAGAACTGATCCGTAAATTGCCCGGCGACGCAATTACCATTACCAAAAACAAGGAAAATAAGACTATCAAAGTAGTATCAGGAAAATCTGAATTTCAGCTGCTCCTGATGGAAGAAGAAGATTATCCTAAATTTCCCGAATTTGACGGCAATCAGACTATTACTCTCAAAGACGAGAAAATTAAAGAACTTATCAAAAAGACTATTTTTGCCTGCTCCAATGACGAAGCAAGACCGTTATTTACAGGTATCCTGGTAGAAATCCAGGACGGCGTTATTACCTTTGTAGGTACCAATACTCACCGTCTGGCTATCAAATCGCTGCCGCAGGAAGCAGCTGAGCCCATGAGCATGATTATCCCGGCTAAAGTATTGAACGAGATTTCCCGAAACCTGGTAAGCGACCTGCCGCAGCAGGTGAAAATTTCTCTCCTGTATAACCAGATTATGGTCGTTATCGATAATACCGTAATTGTTTCCCGTCTTATTGAAGGCAAATTCCCCGATTACAGAAAAGTCATCCCGCCTAAATTTGCTGTAAAAACTACGGTAAATATTAAGGAATTAGCCGGAGCAGTGGAACGCGTAGCGCTGTTTTCTAACGAAGGCGACTACAGCATTATCAAAGTGAGCGTAGACAGCGATGAAATCACCATTACTTCCAGCAGCCCCGATGTTGGTACTGGCCGCGAGGTAATTGCCTGCGCTACTGAAGGCGAGAAACTAAACGTAGCTTTTAATTCCAAATATATCCTCGACATCCTGAAAAATCTGGAATCAGAGGAAGCGATTCTGGAAATGAACACCTCTTTGAGTCCCGTATGCATTAAATCGGCTCAGGAAGAGGATTATACCTATATCGTAACTCCTGTACGCGTAGTATTCTGAGGTGAAAATGATGCAGAAAGAAAATATCGCTATTTCTACGGAATATATTTCCCTTGATAAACTGCTCAAATTTGCCGGCGTCGCCGATACGGGCGGACAGGCTTTTTTGCTGATTGAAGATGGTATCGTGCTGCTGAACGGTGAAAAAGTACGGGAAAAACGTCGTAAGGTGTACGCCGGCGATGTGGTTACCGTAGATAATCAGCTGCAGCTGACAGTAGTGTGGGAATCAGAATGAAAATAAGCAATATTTCTGCTGTCAACTTCCGTAATTATACGGGTCTGCAGCTGGCAACAGACGCTATGACCAATGTCTTTTATGGACAGAATGCTCAAGGCAAGACAAATATTTTAGAGGCTGTTTTTTACGGCGCTTTCGGTATGTCGCACCGCACATCTTCGGAAGAAGAGCTGCTGCAGCTTGGCGGCAGCGAAATGGCCGTTGGCATTGTTTACAGCAGTTTTGGCGGCGAGCATGAAATCAGGATTAAGAAATATCAGCAGCAGGGACGCAGCAGGAAAGATATCCTGCTGGACGGAGTGAAGATCCGTCCGAAGGAACATTACGGCTCGTTAAATGTAGTGATGTTTTCGCCGGAGGATCTGCAGCTGGTAAAAGGTGAGCCAGCCCTAAGACGCCGTTTTCTGGATATGCAGATTGCTCAGACCGACCCGGTCTATTACGATCTGCTGGTGAAATATAACCGCGTCCTGCAGCAGCGCAATAAACTGCTGAAAGCGCTGCGGGAACAAACAGGAACTGATACAGATACCCAACTGACGGTCTGGAACAGGGAGCTGAGCGCCCTGGCCGCCGCAGTAGTGCGGAAACGGCTGGAAGCGCTGGTCAAGCTGCAGCAGATTGCCGGAGAGATCTATGCATCTATTACCGGCCACAAAGAAAAGCTGACGGTCCGTTATGAGCTGAAAGCCAATAACAGCCAGTGGCTGTATCCTGACAGCAGCCCAAACGAGTGGGAAGAATTTTTTGCCGACGGCCTGCGCGAGCGTGAACAGCTTGATATTCTGCGCGGTAATACTGGCATAGGTCCGCACCGGGACGATATGGGACTGTTGCTGAACGGTAATTCACTCAAAGCCTTCGGCTCTCAGGGTCAGCAGCGCAGCGGCGCGTTGGCACTGAAGCTGTCACAGCTGGAGTATGTGCGGCAGGAAATAGGCGAGTTTCCCGTGCTGCTTTTGGATGACGTGATGAGCGAGCTGGATGCGGAACGCAGGGCGCAGATACTGCAGTTTATCGACGGCAGGGTCCAGACTTTCATCACCGTCAACGACCGCGGACTGATACCGCAGCTGGACGGCTGTGTTTATTATGAAATCGTGCAGGGAACGGTAAGGAAGGCTTGAGTATGAAGGAAAATCTGGAGCAGGCGCAAAAGGTTGTCAGCAGATTATTCGATCCCAAATATGAACGGACTGACAAATATATTGCCAGAGAAATAAAAAACGCCTATGTGCAGCATGTGCTGGAAGCAAACTGGCGCAGTATCTGCGGCGAGCATCTGGAAAAGCACTGCTGCGTGCATAAGATTGAAAAAAACACCTTGATTATCAGGACGGCAAGTTCCGTATGGGCTAACCACCTGCTGATGATGAAGAATCTGTTTTTGCAGAAGATTAACGCTTTCCTGTTGGGCAGCGTCATCATCAAGGATATAAAGTTTTATTCCGGCGGCCAGATCAGGCGTTATCAGGCAGTCAGCCAGCAGCAGGAGGAAAAACAGGAAGCAGTTGGCTGCTGCCAGGCGTGCGGTGTGCCGGTGCGTGGCGGCGGTAGTTTATGCAGCGTCTGCGACAGAGAGCGGCGTGAGCGGCAGAGGGAAACTATTGCCGAGCTGCTTGTGATACAGCCGTGGCTGACTTATGAAGAGTGTCTTGATTATTGTAAATGTGATAGAATATTATTTACGGCAGTAAGAGACAGGGTGCGCAACCGCTATTTTGAAAAAGTGCGCCTGGGCAGCGCAGGCAAAAGCGACTGTCTTTTAGCCGTTATGTTTCTGACCGGCAGAAAGCCGGAAGAAATCGATGAAAAAACTTATGCCAACACGCTGGAATATTTACGGAGGGATCAAAGTGTACCTGCATCTGGGTTCAGACTATATGGTAAAAAACAGCGAGATCATCGCCATTTTTAATCTGCGTGATCAGCAGTCCAATATTTATAACGATTATGTGGAGAAATACCGTCATAAGTATCGGATTGTTGATTTGTCGGAAGACAGTAATTTTTCCAGCTGTATTTTGACGGAGGATACTATTTATTTATCGGCTATTTCAGCTTTGACGCTGAAAAAACGTCTGGAAGAAGGTTTTCTTTCCAATGCCGTATACAGTAATTTTTAGTTGGTAAAGACGGAGGTAAGTATGTCCCAAAATAATATTGATATTGAAGAAGCCACTGCGGTCAACGGCAAATACGGTGCTGAACAGATCCATGTCCTGGAAGGCCTGGAAGCAGTGCGTAAAAGGCCGAGTATGTATATCGGCAGCATTTCCGGGCGCGGTCTGCACCACCTGGTATATGAAGTCGTGGATAACAGTATCGACGAGGCTCTGGCCGGTTACTGCAATGATATAGCGATTACGATTCATCAGGATAACAGTATCACTGTCCGCGACAACGGCCGCGGTATCCCTGTAGATATGATGAAGAAGGAAGGCAAGCCTGCTGTTGAAGTCATCATGACGGTGCTACATGCCGGCGGTAAGTTCGGCGATGGCGGTTATAAGGTTTCCGGCGGTCTGCACGGCGTAGGCGTTACCTGCGTTAATGCGCTCAGCGAGCATATGGAAGTAGAAGTGCGCCGCGACGGTAAAACCTACGGTATTGAATTTGCCCGCGGCAAGACGACGCGTCCTTTATATGAAAAAGGTTCTGCTTCTGATACCGGTACTACCGTGCATTTCAAACCGGACAGCACTATCTTTACCGAGCTTGTATACAGTTATGACATTCTGCGTCTGCGTATCCGTGAGCTGGCCTTTTTGAATAAGGGTATTAAGATAACTTTGAGTGACGAACGCAGCGGCAAAAGCGAGACCTTCCATTTTGAAGGCGGTATTATCGAATTTGTGCGCTTTGTGGATGAAAACAAGGACAAGATTCATCCCGAGCCTATCTATATCGAAGGTGAAAAGGACGGCAATATTGTAGAGGTTGCCATGCAGTACTGCGATACCTATTCGGAGAATATCTTCACCTACGTCAATAATATCAACACTGAAGAGGGCGGTACGCATTTAAGCGGCTTTAAAAAAGCTTTGACCCGTACTATAAATGATTATGCCCGTAAGAATAATTTGCTGAAAGACGCTGACGATAATCTGAGCGGCGACGATGTGCGCGAAGGTCTGACAGCTGTCATCAGCATCAAGGTGCGCGAGCCGCAGTTTGAAGGCCAGACTAAGACTAAGCTGGGCAACAGCGAGATTATGCCCATCGTGGATAATCTGGTCAGCGAGGCTTTGGGAGATTTCTTCGAGGAAACCCCGGCTATCGCCAAAAAAATCGTGGAAAAATCCATCATCTCTGCAAGAGCAAGGATGGCCGCGCGTAAGGCGCGCGAGCTGACACGCCGTAAAAGCGCTCTTGAAGTAAGCAGCCTGCCCGGTAAACTGGCTGACTGTCAGAGCAGGGATGCAGCAGAAACAGAAATTTATCTGGTCGAAGGCGACTCTGCAGGCGGCAGCGCCAAGCAGGGACGTGACAGGAAGTTCCAGGCTATCCTGCCTTTGCGCGGTAAGATCCTGAATGTAGAAAAAGCGCGTCTGGACAAGATTTTGAGCAGCGAAGAGATCCGCAACATGATTACTGCTTTCGGCTGCGGTATCGGTGACGATTTTGATTTAAGCAAGGCCCGTTACGGTAAAATAATCATTATGACGGATGCCGATGTGGACGGCGCCCATATCAGGACGTTGCTTTTGACTTTCTTCTACCGTTATATGCAGCCGCTGGTTAAGGAAGGCCACGTCTTTATTGCCCAGCCGCCGCTGTATCTGGTACGTAAGGGGCAGAAACATTATTATGCTTACAGCGACGAGGAACTGCAGCGTCTGCTGGATGAAATCGGACGTGACAGCAATCCGTATGTACAGCGCTATAAAGGTTTGGGCGAGATGAACCCAGAGCAGCTATGGGAAACCACTATGGACCCGGAAGCGCGTACCATCCTGCAGGTGCAGTTGGAAGATGCCGCGGAAGCCGACAGCATCTTCTCCATCCTTATGGGCGACAAGGTAGAGCCGCGCCGCCAGTTTATTGAGGATAACGCCCGCAAGGTACGCAATCTTGATTTGTAAGCAGAGGTGACTTGTTGTATGAAGATTAGAAAAAACCTTTCTGATGAGGAAATGCTGAAGGGGTTCAGCGAAGAACTGACCTTTGAAAATGGTATGTACAGCGAGGAAAAGGTCAGAGCGAGTAAGGTAAAGAGCGCTAAGAAAAATACAGGCAAGGAATTGCTGCTCCCTGAAGAAGCGCAGGAAAGACTGAACCGCTTTCTGCTGGAAATCAGTATGGAATGGCTGAAAAATAAAAACGGCGACTGCAGCTGGAAAGTGCTGAAAGAAAACGGGCAGGTCGTTATCAAGCCCGTAGCTAATAAAAAATAATGACGACGCAGAAATTTAGCCTGCCGCAGTGTACGGCAGAGCTTACTCTTTCAGAGCGGAGGGAAATCTGCTTTGTAACGGCGGGCGGCCGCAGGCCGGATGCCGGCTGGCTGCGTCAGGCTGCGCAAGGCTACACTCTGTACTGCGCCGATGCGGGCGGAGCATACTGCTTGCAGGCGGGGCTGACGCCTGAAAAACTCTATGGCGACGGCGACAGCGCCGGTGCAGATATATATGGTAAGCTGGCTGCTTTGGGAACAAAGATTTTTCGTTATCCGCCTGCTAAGGACGATACGGATCTGCAGCTTTTGCTGCAGCAGCTTGACGGCCGCCATATCATTGTCAGCGGTATCTGGGGCGGACGTTTCGACCATCTGTACAGCAATGTATTTTCATTGCTCGCTTATAAGCAGAAGCATGGCTGCCAGGTTATTATGGCGGATGAACAGGAAGTAATGCTGTTATTAACGGCTGCAGAAAGCGTCAGAATCTGCAGCGACGGTCTGCAGCGGATGCGCGCTGTTTCTTTGCTGCCGCTCAGCAGTGAAGTGCGGGTAAATATTGCCGGCGTGCGCTGGCCTTTGCAGGAGGCTGCACTGCAGCTTTTGCATCCTTATGCGGTAAGTAATGAGCCGCTGGGAGATTTCACCTGTGATTGTCTGGACGGCGCAGTGGGACTTTATATGTGTTTTTATGATTAACTGAATGAAGAGGGGATGTCTGTGGAGCAGTTTGCTGCGGAACTTGACCTGCTTGCCGTAATTTTTTTGGCAGTAGCAGGCTTTATTGCTTCTTTTATAGATTCGACAGTAGGCGGCGGCGGGCTTATTTCCACGCCTGCATTGCTGGGTATGGGTCTGCCGGTGCCGATGGCGCTGGGAACAAATAAGGTGGCGGCTTCCATGGGTTCCTTTACCAGCGTAGTTTCCTTTTGGCGCGCCGGCAAGATCAACAAAAAGATGGCTTTGAGCCTGATGCCGCTTTCTTTTCTGGGCTCTGCGCTGGGCGCGTATGTAGTTTACCTGCTGCCGGAAGAACTGATGAAGAATGTTATCGTCGTACTTTTGGTAGCGGTTGCCGTATATACCTACCGCCGCAAGGACTGGGGCGATCATGCTACCGTCAAGAAGCTGGGTATGGGGGCGCTTTTAGGCACATTCCTGATGGCAGCTGCGCTTGGTTTCTACGACGGCTTTTTCGGACCCGGTACCGGCTCATTTTTAATTTTTGGTTTCTTATTTTTAGGTTTTGATTTTGTGACGGCGGCAGGCAATGCCAAGGCGTTGAATTTTGCCAGCGGTGTCGGCGCTCTGGTTTCTTTTGCCATGAGCGGGTCAATTATCTGGAGTTACGGTTTGGTAATGGGCTTTTTTATGATTTTAGGCGCCGTCTGCGGTTCGCGTATGGCTATCAAAAAAGGCGCTTCCTATGTGCGCCCGCTATATTTACTGGTAACTACCCTGCTGATAGGCAAGCAGGTTTATGAAATATTGTTTAAGTGATAAGGTCAGGTGATAAAGTGGATTTAGAAAATAATGGCGGTAAGGTCTTACCCGTGTACATCGAAGAAGAAATGCAGAAGTCCTATATCGACTATGCCATGAGCGTTATCATCCAGCGTGCCTTGCCGGATGTGCGTGACGGCTTAAAGCCTGTACACCGCAGGATCCTTTATGCGATGCAGGAAGCAGGTATGGCTTCTAATAAGCCGTACAAAAAATCAGCCCGTATCGTCGGCGAAGTACTTGGTAAATATCATCCTCACGGCGATTTTTCAGTTTATGAAGCTATCGTTCGTCTGGCACAGGACTTTTCCACCCGTTACCTGATGGTTGACGGTCATGGTAACTTCGGCAGTGTGGACGGCGACGGTGCGGCTGCCATGCGTTATACGGAAGTGCGTATGGCTAAGATTGCCGAGTTGATGCTGGAAGATATCGAGAAGGAAACGGTAGATTTTGTTCCTAACTATGATGAATCTCTGAAAGAGCCCAGCGTACTGCCGTCCAAGGTACCTGCTATCTTAATCAACGGCAGCGCCGGTATCGCCGTAGGTATGGCGACTAATATTCCGCCGCATAATCTTGGTGAAGTGGTTAATGGCTTAGTTATGCTCATAGATAATCCTGATACGGAGATACCGCAGCTGATGACGGCTATCAAAGGTCCTGATTTCCCGACCGGTGCCAGCATCCTTGGCACTGACGGCATTCGCAGCGCTTATACTACGGGCCGTGGGGTAGTCAAGATCCGCGCTAAGGCGGAAATCGAGCCGATGGCTAAGGGCAAGCACAGGATCGTTGTCAGCGAGATTCCTTATCAGGTGAACAAGGCGAAGCTGATTGAAAGTATTGCTCAATTAGTAAAGGACGGCGTAATCGAAGGCATTACCGACCTGCGTGACGAGTCTGACCGCCGTGGTATGCGTATCGTTGTAGAACTGAAAAGCGACGTTGTGCCGGATGTTGTGCTTAATCAGCTGTATAAGCATACCCAGCTGCAGAGTTCCTTCGGTATCATCATGCTGGCGCTGGTCAATGGTCAGCCGCGCATACTGAATCTTAAACAGATTCTGGAATACTATCTGGCCCATCAAAAGGACGTTATTACCAGACGTACACGTTATGAACTGGGTAAAGCTAAGGACAGGGCCCATATCTTAGAAGGCTTGAAAATAGCTTTAGACAATCTTGACGCTGTTATCAGCACTATCAGAAGCAGCGCTACTGCCGATATTGCCAAGACGGCGCTGATGGAAAAATTCAGTCTCAGTATGCGTCAGGCACAGGCTATTCTTGATATGCGTCTGCAGCGTCTGACCGGTTTGGAACGCAAAAAGATTGACGATGAATACATTGACGTCATGGAAACTATCGACTGGCTTGAAAGCGTACTGGCGGATGAGCATAAAGTAATGAACATTATCAAGGAAGACCTGCTGGAAGTTAAGAAAAAATTCGGTGACGAACGCCGTACAGAGATTTCACTGGATACTTCTGAAATGGATATCGAAGACCTGATTGCAGAGGAAGATATAGTAGTGACAATCAGCCATCAGGGTTATATTAAGCGTCAGACTCTTGATAATTTCCGCAATCAGAAACGCGGCGGCGTAGGTAAGACAGGCGGCAGCGGCAAAAAAGCCGACGACTGCGCAGAGCATCTTTTCCTGTCCACCACGCATCATAACATCCTTTTCTTTACCAATAAGGGACGTGTTTACCGTCAGAAAGGTTATGAAATACCTGAGGCAGGACGTACTGCCAAGGGAACTGCCGTTATCAATCTGCTGCCTTTAGAGCAGGGTGAAAAAATCACCGCCGTTATTCCTGTAAAAGAATTTATCGAAGACCATTTCATGTTTATGGCCACTAATAAAGGCACGGTAAAGAAGACTAATCTGAAAGATTTTGACAGTACCCGCAAGTCTGGCCTGATTGCTATCAATCTTGATGAAGATGAAGATTTAATCGGCGTAGAAATGACTAACGGCAGCAGCGAGATTGTACTGGCAACCAGAAACGGTATTGCCATCAGATTTGACGAACAGGATGTACGTCCGATGGGACGTACTGCCCATGGCGTGCGCGGTATTACTCTTAATTACGGCGATGCTGTCGTGGCTATGGACAGCGTCGGCAGCGAGGAATGTGAAGTACTTACAGCTACGGAGCTGGGAATGGGTAAGCGTACCGCGGTCAGCGAATATCGTAAGCAGACCCGCGGCGGCAAAGGCGTTATCAATATCAGGATAACGGAAAAAACAGGCGCTGTGGTAGGTATGCGCGTTATCAACCCGCAGCAGGAAATCATGATGATTACGGCTGCAGGCATCATTATCCGTATCGACGTAGACGGTATTTCACAGTTTGGCCGTAACGCTCAAGGCGTAAAACTGATGACGCTGAATGATGACGACAAGGTAGTTTCGTTAGCTGCCGTACACCATGATGAAAGCGAAGACTAAATAAATAAAAAAGCACGAAATTCAAAGGGATTTCGTGCTTTTTGCTTACCAGCCGATGCCTATCCATGGCCCATGATGATGTCCGCCGATGCCGATTCCTATGCCGATAGGAAAGCGTGTTTCATGTTTTTCCTGGGCCAGCTTCATAAACCAGAAACGATATACCTGTATGTTATTATCAAGTTTTTGCGGCAGGTCGGTATCAGTAATGATCTTATAGCCGCCGAAGCTGGTATTATTGCTTTCGTAATCGTGCAGCATTTTGGACATCTGCTGAAAGGTTTTCTTATTGTTGGTATAGAAACGCAGCATTTCGCTTTCAGGCGCCGCGAGGATGATTTGCTTGCGCAGAGAGCGGTTGTCGGAAGTATCATTATAAACCAGCGCTTCATCTTCGTTCAGCTTCAGATATAAGATATCTCCTTGAATATTCTGCAGGCGGCGCTGCATTTCTGTTAGGGTAATTTTTTCTGTTTTGAGTTCTGTTTCAGTTTTTTGATCGCTGTTTTCTGCAGCTAAGATAGTCTGACTTACGGTCAGCAGTAAAAAGGTGATGAGCAGGATTATTTTTTTCATGGCAATCCTCCTAAGCTATTGGCCATAAGGCAACATCCTTTCTCGTATATATTTCGTGACTTGAACAATCTCATTATATACAAAAGGATGTTGCCTTTTTGCTTAAGCATTAATCACACCCGCATAGCGGGCGGTTGTTCAATAAGCGTTTCACGCTTATTTTTGCTAAAGCAATAA
>CANREP010000024.1 GCA_947629685.1 uncultured Phascolarctobacterium sp. | reverse complement strand
AGCCAATACTGCCGGCGAATGGATGCCGTTTATCGACGCGTTGTTTACGGCTACCTCCGCTACCTGCGTGACGGGGCTGGCAGTGGCAGATACGGGCAGGTATTTTACCCGTTTCGGCTCTACGGTGCTCATCATGCTCATCCAGATTGGCGGCCTCGGCATTATGACCATGACTACGCTGTTCAGCGTTGGACTTGGCAAGCGCATCAGTATCCGGCACCGGCTGCTGATTCAGGAGTCGCTGAATCAGGAAGGGCCTTCCGGCGTTATCAAGATGACGCTGGCTATTGTCAAATATACCCTGGTCATAGAATTCGTTTTCGGCAGTATCCTGGCGGCGTATTTTTATGACAGCATGGGGCTGGAGGCGCTGTACTGGGGTTATTGGCATTCTGTTTCCGCTTTTTGTAACGCCGGTTTTGATTTGTTCGGCAATTTTAAGAGCCTGGTGGATTACAGGGCAGACGTTTTGTTGAATGTCTGTTTTATGCTGCTGATTATTTTGGGCGGCATCGGCTTCACCGTTATCGGCGAGGTGTTAAGAGAAAGGCGCTGGCGTCGCTTTTCACTGCACACTAAGCTGGTGCTGCTGATCAATACGGTATTGATTTTTGGCGGTACGCTCATCATCTGGTTATTGGAAATGCATAATCCGGGTACGCTGGCCGGCCTCAGTACCGGCGAGCAGCTGCTGGCGGCTATGTTCCAGTCGGTGAGCGCGCGTACTGCGGGTTTTAATACGGTGGATATTGCGCTTTTGGGCAACGCTACCCTGGTATTTATGATGTTTTTGATGTTCGTGGGCGCTTCGCCTACGTCTACCGGCGGCGGTATCAAGACGACGACTTTCGGCATCCTGCTGGCGTCGACGCTGTCGCTGCTGCGTGATAAAAAGGAAACGGTACTGTTTAGGCGGCGTATAGACAACGCTTTGATTTTCAAAAGTTGCAGCATCTTTATCCTGTCCGTATTATGGCTGGCGCTGGCGTTCTTTTTGCTGCTGGCGCTCGATACCGGCGGACATTCCTTTGTCAGGGTGCTTTTCGAGCTGTTTTCCGCTTTCGGTACGGTAGGACTTGGCATCGGCATTACGACCGAGTGGAACAGCTGGTGCAAGCTGATTCTGATAGCTACCATGTATATCGGCAGAATAGGTATCCTGACCTTCAGTATGTCGTTCTTTACGAAAGAAATTGACCGGGTGCGTTATCCGACGGAAAATATTATTGTAGGCTGAGTGGAGTAAGAGTATGAAAGATAATAAAAGAAAACAGTTTTTAGTGGCAGGACTGGGCCTGTTCGGCAAAAGCGTAGCGCTGACGCTGCATAATATGGGGTACGACGTGCTGGGCGTGGATATCGACGAGAACGTGGTACAGGATTCCAGCAGCGACCTTTCTTATGTGGTCTGTGCCGATGCTTCCGATGAAAAGTCACTGAAATCCCTGCCTATCGACGACATCGACGTGGCCGTGGTGTCTATCGGTGTCTTAGAAAGCAATATGATGTGCACGCTGCTTTTAAAGGAGATGGGCGTGCCCATGGTAGTAGCCAAGGCGCTCAATGATTTGCACGGCACCATGCTTAATAAGATAGGCGCGGACAAGGTCGTGTATGCGGAAAAGGATATGGGCAAGCGTGTGGCGCATAACCTGGTTTCCTCCAGCATCGTGGATTATATCGAGCTGTCCAATGAAATCAGCGTCATGAGCCTGCAGCTGCCGGAGGATTTAATAGGCAAGAACTTAATCGAAGCCGACCTGCGCAGGCGTTACAACGTCAATGTGGTAGCGATTAAACGCAGCGGCAGCACAATAGTGAACCCCTGCGCCCATGAGGTATTCCAGCCGGATGACGAAATCATCATTATCGGCACTCACGAAGGGGTCAAGATGATGGGGGTTAATTTCTGATGGAGCTGACAGGTTTGCAGAATCCGCTGGTCAAGGCGGCCGCGGAATTAAAACAGAAAAAATACCGTCAGCAGCGGGGCGTGTTTTTGGCCGAGGGCCTGCGCACGGTAGAAGAAGCTGTGGCCTTTAAAGCGGCGCAGCAGATTTTTTATACAGCTACGGAAGATGAGCGCACGCTGCGGCTGCTGGAGCAGGCTGCTTTAATGCAGCTGAAACTGATCTGCGTCAGCGAGGCCGTGATGAAGAAGATTGCCGACACGGAAACGCCCCAGGGTATTATCGCTGTCTGCCGTATGCAGGAGCAGCCGCTGGAGAAGCTGCTGGCGTCCGGCAAGCTGCTGCTGGTTTTAGACAGGGTGGGCGATCCCGGCAATATCGGCACCATGCTGCGTACTGCTGATGCCGCAGGCGTGGGCGGTATCATCTTATTAAAAGGCTCTGCCGATATTTACGCTCCTAAGACGGTGCGGGCCTCTATGGGCTCGCTGTTTCATGTGCCGGTATTGAGCGGCGTCGCGGAGCAGCCTTTTATCGACGAAGCCCAAAGAGCAGGCTACCAGCTGCTGGTAACGGCGCTGGACGGTGCGGATAATCTGTACCAGGCAGATTTGGGCGGCAGACTGGCTTTCGTCATGGGCAACGAAGCAGGCGGCGTCAGCGCGTCGCTGCTCAGGCAGGCTGATAAAAGAGTGTTCATACCTATGCGCGGACATGCCGAATCGCTGAATGTGGCTATGGCCGCGGGTATCGTCATGTTTGAGGCTATGCGCAGAAATTATTTTGCCTGAGAAGAAGCATTTGAGATTTTAAAAGCTTTGTGTTATAATAAAATTTAATTGAATATGCCCCTGACTACACGATGAACAGGAGAGTACGTCAGCCGTAATGTTCCAGAGAGCGAAGCCGCAGGCTGCAAGCTTCGTACAGGAAAGCTGAGGGAAGTTCGCCTGCGAGTGTCCGCACTGAAGGCCGCGAGGCTGGGTAGGTGCGGCGTAAGCCGCGTTAAGGCAGAAATGAAGTATATAAATAAGGGTGGTACCGCGAAATTTTTCGCCCCTGTAGGTTTACGGGGGTGATTTTTTATTGCTTGAAAGCAGATTTTACAGGAGGGTAACCATGAGAGAAGAATTATTGTCTTTGAAAGAACAAGCTCTGTCTGAACTGGCAGAAGTAAGTTCTCTGGACGCGCTGAAAGATTTGCGCGTCAAATATCTTGGCAAAAAAGGTCCGATGACGGAGATCCTGCGCGGCATGGGTAAACTGCCGGCAGAAGAGCGTCCGAAAATCGGTCAGATCGTCAATGAAATCAAGAGCACGCTGGAAAGCGCGATCAATGAAAAAACTGTCGTACTGGAGCAAAAAGCGCTGGAAGAAAAACTGGCTAACGAAAAGGTAGATATTACGCTGCCCGGCCGCCAGCCGAAAGAAGGCCATCTGCATCCCATTACCTTGACCATGCGCGAAATCAAGAAAATCTTCATGCGTATGGGCTTTGACGTTATGGAAGGCCCGGAAATTGAAAACGATTATTTCAATTTTGAAGCGCTGAACCTGCCCAAAGACCATCCGGCCCGCGATATGCAGGACACTTTCTATATCACCGACGAATACCTGCTGCGCACTCATACCTCGCCGGTACAGGCCCGTACCATGCAGGCACAGAAGCCTGATACGCCGGTGCGCGTCATCGTTCCTGGTACAGTATACCGCTGCGACTATGACGCTACCCATTCGCCGATGTTCCATCAGGTAGAAGGCCTTGTAGTAGATAAGAACATCAGCCTGGCCGATTTAAAAGGCACGCTCGAACTATTCCTGAAAGAAATGTTCGGCAGCAGCGTCAAGGTGCGTCTGCGCCCCAGCTATTTCCCGTTTACCGAGCCTTCCGCGGAAGTCGATATTTCCTGTGTAATCTGCGGCGGCCACGGCTGCCGTGTCTGCAAGAATTCCGGCTGGCTGGAAATCCTCGGCAGTGGCATGGTACATCCTAATGTACTGCGCATGAGCGGCTACGACCCGGACAAGATGAGCGGTTTTGCCTTCGGTATGGGTGTAGAGCGTATTGCGATGTTAAAATACGGTATCGATGATCTGCGTCTGTTCTTTGAAAACGATTTGCGTTTCATCCGTCAATTCAAATAAGGGGGAGCATTATGTTAGCGTCTTTGGAATGGCTTAAACAATATGTTGATATAAATATTCCTGCCGACGAACTGGTAGACAAGATTACCCGTGTCGGACTGGAAGTAGAAACTGTTACAAAACTGGGCGAAGGACTGGAAGGCGTACTGACCGGCAAGGTTACCCATATTGAGCGTCATCCTAATTCCGACCATCTGTGGGTCTGCATGATGGACTATGGCCAGGGCATCGTACAAATCCTGACCGGCGCGCAGAACGTACATCAGGACGATATGGTGCCGGTGGCCGTTGTCGGCAGCCGTCTGCCCAACGGCATGAAACTGAAAAAAGCCAAAATGCGCGGTCTTGATTCCTTTGGTATGC
Source organism: uncultured Phascolarctobacterium sp. (assembly GCA_947629685.1). Taxonomy (GTDB): domain Bacteria; phylum Bacillota; class Negativicutes; order Acidaminococcales; family Acidaminococcaceae; genus URXU01. Next base: position 21,112 of record CANREP010000024.1, on the reverse strand, counting down.
TGTGCAGCGCCGAAGAACTGGGCATCGACAGCAAGCTTTTGCTGCCGGAACAGAGAAACGGCATCTTCATCCTGCCGCCGGATACTCCTATCGGCGTGGATATTAAAGAAGTACTGGGGCTGAACGATACTGTCATCGATATCGATCTGACCGCTAACCGTGCCGACTGCTTCAGCATCATCGGCCTGGCGCGCGAAATTGCCGCTGTTACCGGCTGCGAGCTGAAAATGCCGGCGCTGACGGTTAAAGAAGCTGCCGGCGGCAGCGCTGCCGACATGGCTGCTATCAAGATTGAAGCAGCAGATTTGTGCAAGCGTTTTGCTGTGCGCGTGCTGAAAAATATCAAAATCGGGCCTTCTCCCGACTGGATGCAGAAACGTATGCGTGCCTGTGGCGTGCGTCCCATCAGCAACGTTGTCGACGTTACCAACTACGTAATGCTGGAACTGGGTCAGCCCATGCACGCTTATGATTATGACAAGGTTGCCGACCATACCCTGATTGTGCGTCGTGCTGCCAACGGCGAAAAACTGGTTACCCTGGACGAGCAGGAACGCATCCTGGACGAATCCATGATTACCATTGCCGATACCAAACATGCTGTCGGCCTGGGCGGCGTAATGGGCGGTCTGGAAACCGAGGTTACCGACGCTACTGTCAACGTTATGCTGGAAGCAGCTACCTTCAACGGCCCCAGCATCCGCCGTACTTCCCGTGCATTAGGCCTGCGCAGCGAGGCTTCCGGCCGTTTTGAACGCGGCGTGGATACCGTGCTGACCCATAATGCGCTGAACCGTGCCGCTAATTTGCTGGAAGAGATGGGCGCCTGTGAAACTGTAGCCGGTATTGTCGAAGCTTATCCTGAGCCGGTACAGCCGACTGTCATCAATGTCGCTCCCGCAGCTATCAACAACCGTATCGGTATAACCATCAGCAAGGAAGAAATGATTGCCACCCTGACCAGCCTGCAGTTTGCCGTGGCTGAAGAAGGCGGAAACCTGCTGATTACCGTGCCCAGCTGGCGTAACGACGTTACCTGCGACGCCGACATCAGCGAAGAAATTGCCCGCATCCACGGACTTGACCATATCCAGTCCCATCTGCCGGTGCTGGGCGTGACCCAGGGCCGTCAGTTTGTCATTGAAGACGTTAAAGACAGCATCCAGGATTATATGGCCGGCGTAGGTATGAGCGAAGTCATGACCTATAGTTTTATCAATCCTTCTGCTTTTGATAAGCTGCAGCTGCCTGCTGACGACAGCAGACGTCAGGCTATCGAGCTTTTGAACCCCATTACTGATGAATTCAAAGTAATGCGTACCACTATGGCTGCCAGCCTGCTGAATGCCGCAGCTTATAATCTGGCGCGCCAGCAGTCTAAAGCAGCTGTTTTTGAAGTGGGCCGTATCTATCTGCCCAAGCAGCTGCCGCTGAAAGAGTTCCCGGAAGAGCGTTCCGTGCTGTGTGCCGTTATCAGCGGCAAATGCAACGATTTGAGCTGGTGCACCTGCCGCGATAACGTAGACTTCTACGATATCAAGGGCGTGGCTGAAGGCCTGCTGGCAAAACTGCAGTTTACTGCCTATACCTTGGTACCTTATACAGTGCCTTACCTGCATCCCGGCAAGAGCTGTGCTATCGAACATAATGGCAAGATCATCGGCTGGTTTGGTGAAGTGCACCCGCTAGTACAGGAAGCTTTCGGACTTGGTCAGGAAGCATATCTGCTGGAACTGGAAGTTGAGCCGCTGGTAGAAGCCGCTACTGCAGTGCCTCAGTATCAGCATCTGCCTAAATATCCCAGCATGAGCCGTGATATTGCCGTTGTAGTGCCTGCAAGCGTTACTAATGCCGAACTAGAACGGGTTATCCGCGAGCACGCCGGCGAACTGCTGCAGGATGTGCGTGTATTCGATATTTACACCGGCAAACAGGTAGCGGAAGGCTGCAAATCCATGGCCTTCAACCTGACCTATCAGGCTGCTGACCGCACGCTTACCGATGCGGAAGTTGATGCCAGCATGAAGAAGGTAATTGCCGAAGTAGGCGAAGCTTATAAAGCAAAACTGAGAGATTAAAAAAAATAACCTGCTGATTTCAGCAGGTTATTTTTTTATTTGTCCGCGGCGCGGCAGGGACAGTCATTGCTGCCGCAGAAATGACGGGAGCCGTCGCAGATCAGGCAGCAGCCGCCTTCAATATGCAGACGCTTGCCGTGGACGAGCAGGTCGGCCAGCTTTTTGCGGGCGCTTTCGTAGATGGCCTGCACGGAAGTGCGGGCAATACCCATGCGTCTGGCGCATTCCTGCTGGGTCAGGCCTTCGCCGTCCAGCAGGCGGATAGTTTCATATTCGTCGATGTTGAGGATGATGGTTTCTTCGGCGCTGCCGCCGTCGGGGACAAAGCTTTTGGCTGCCGGCAGATTGCTGCGGCAGATATGGCGTTCTTTCAGAGGTCGGGGCATTTTTCCAGTCCTTTGCTTTTTTTCTTAATTATACCACATAGTTGCCGGGTATAGGCTGTTTTATACTAAGTAAGTAAAAAAATAAAAGCAGCATATCTATAGATATGCTGCTTAATTTTATCTTAGTAAAGACCCAGCGGTTTTTCGCCTATATTTATCATGATATTTTTCTGCTGGGTGTAATGTTCAAGGATGACCTTGTGAGTTTCACGGCCGATGCCGGACTGTTTATAGCCGCCGAAAGGCGCGCCTGCCGGGATGGAATTATAGCAGTTTACCCACATACGGCCGGTGCGGATGGCGCGGGAGACGCGGATAGCGCGGTTGATATCCTGGGTCCAGACAGCGCCGCCAAGTCCGTAGATGCTGTCGTTAGCCATGTCGATGACTTCCTGTTCGTCTTTGAATTTGATGACTACCGCGACAGGCCCGAAAATTTCTTCCTGCGCTACGCGCATATCGTTGGTAACGTTGGTAATCAGAGTGGGTGCCACGAAATTGCCTTTATCAAGGCCGTTTTCAGTCAGTTTATAACCGCCGCAGGCAATGGTTGCGCCTTCTTTTTTAGCGATTTCCACATAATCAAGCACTTTCTGTACCTGAGCCGCGTAGATTTGCGAGCCCATCTGAGTATTTTCATCTAACGGGTCGCCTACTTTGACGCTGTTGAAACGTTTAACCGCTTCGGCAACGAATTTATCGTAGATATCTTCGTGTACAAAGACGCGGGAGCCGGCGCAGCATACCTGGCCCTGATTAAACAGGATGCCCAGCTGCAGTCCTTCCATAGCAAGTTCCCAGTTGCAGTCGGGGAAGAAAATGTTGGCGGATTTGCCGCCCAGTTCCAGCGTTGCCGGAATCAGTTTATCAGCAGCGGCTTTGGCTACGCTCATGCCTACTTCGGTAGAGCCGGTGAAAGCCAGTTTGGACAGGCCGGGATGGTCAAGAATGTATTGGCCGGAGCGGGAGCCTTTGCCGGTAATGACATTGAACACGCCCGGCGGCAGGATGCCGTCGATAAGACGGGCAAATTCCAGTGCGCTCAAAGAGGTATAACTGGACGGTTTCAGTACGGTGCAGCAGCCTGCTGCCAGTACGGGAGCCAGCTTCCAGGCCGCCATGAGGAAGGGGAAGTTCCAGGGAACGATTTGCCCCACAACGCCGATGGGCTCTTTTAAAACAAGGCTCATGGTGTTGTTGTCCAGCATGGTGGCAGTGCCTTCTTCAGCGCGGATGACGCCGGCAAAGTAGCGGAAATGATCTGCCGCCATAGGGATGTCGACGGTCATGGTTTCACGGATAGGCTTGCCGTTATCCATGCTTTCAATCTTAGCGAGACGCTCTTTGTTGGCGTCGATTACGTCGGCAATCTTTAAAAGCAGTTCGGCACGTTGGGCAGCGGTGGTATCTTTCCAGGCAGCAAAAGCCTGCCAGGCTGCCTGAACGGCCTGGTCGACGTCTGCCTGGGTGGCTTCGGCGCAGACAGCCAGATATTCGCCGGTAGACGGGCTGGTGGATTTGAACATCCCGCCGTCAGAAGCAGGTACCCATTGCCCGTTGATATAAAGGTCGTATTTTTCCTGTAGTAATTGAGACATAAGAACAACTCCAATCGTAATAAGATTTTATTCTGAAATAAGATGTATTCTGTTTATGAATAAAGTTCAGAAGTTACATTTGCATTATAGGGAAAGTTAATGTCATATGTCAATAATAAACAAATGGTTTACTTAAATTTCACAATGCTTGACTGTTGTTGTAAGGTATGAAACAAAAAACGGTTTGCTGGAATATAGCAGGGACAATCTGCGGCTGCGGGCAAATAAAAAAATCCGGCTTGCTTACAAGCCGGATTTTTGTGCTTATATTTATTTGGAGAACAGGGCGTAGTAGCCGTTGAAAAAGATAACAAGGACTACCAGAGGCAGGATGTAGGTTGCATAAAAACGTATCCATTTCGGGAAAGCGACGCCTTTGCCGGTGTCTGCTTCCTTGATGAAATTATCCCAGCCCCAGCCGTAGCGGCTGGTACAGAAAGCCAGGTAAACCAGGCTTCCCAGCGGCAGCAGGTTGTTGCTGACGAAGAAGTCTTCCAGGTCGAGGACGCAGGAGCCTTTGCCCAGGGGCTGGAAATCGCTCCAAAGGTTGAAGCCCAGTACGCAGGGCAGAGAAAGCAGGCTGATCAGTACGATGTTGAGACGGATGGTCTTTTTGCGGTCCCAGCCGGTCAGGTCGGTAATGCAGGAAGTGATATTCTCAAAAACTGCAATGACTGTGGACATGGCTGCAAAAAGCATGAACAGGAAGAAGAGAGCGCCCCAGAAGCGTCCGCCGGCCATTTCGTTAAAGACATTGGGCAGGGTAATGAAGAGCAGGTTGGGGCCGCTGCCCGGGTTGATGCCGAAGCTGAAGCAGGCCGGGAAAATAATCAGGCCGGAGGTAATGGCTACGAAAGTATCCAGCGTCATAATCCACATAGCTTCGCCGGTCAGACGCTGTTCCTTGCCGATGTAGCTGCCGAAGATGGCCAGCGCGCCGATACCGAGGCTCAGCGTAAAGAAAGCCTGACCCATAGCTGCAAAGATGACTTCGGAGATGCCGTGCTCGATAACTTTGCTGAAATCAGGATACAAGTAGTATTTGAGACCTTCGCCGCTGTTGGGCAGCATGATGGAATTTGCTGCCAGCACCAGCATCAGCACCAGCAGGCAGGCCATCATGGATTTGGTGATGCGTTCCACGCCGGCTTTGACGCCCAGGTAGCAGATACCGAAGCAGGAAAGGACGATGGCTATCATATTGCCTGCCATGGTTACGGGGTCGGACAGCAGGGAAACAAAGATGTTGGTAACGCCGTCAGCGTCCAGACCGACAAAATCGCCGACTGCCATTTTGTAGAAATAATACAGCATCCAGCCGGAAACCGTGGTATAAAACATCATCAGGATGACGTTGCCGGCAATAGCGCCGTATTTGTACAGATGCCATTTGCTGCCTTTGGGTTCCAGTACGTCAAAGGATTTGGCAGCGCTGCGGACGCTGGCGCGGCCTACGGCAAATTCGGCAACCATGATAGGCAGGCCCAGCAGCAGCAGGAAACACAGATAAATAAGTACGAAAGAAGCGCCGCCGTAAAGACCGGTGATATAAGGGAAACGCCATACGTTGCCCAGACCGATGGCACAGCCGGCCGAGATCAGGATAAAACCCAGCCTCGATGAAAATGATTCTCTTTCCAAAACAAACATCCTCTCTTAGTGAACATAAAATGTCATACGGGCGACATTTTTGAGATTATTTTTAATATTATAAGTTATTTGGCGGCTATTTGCAAGACGACTTTCCATGAGATGTATTAAATGTTACAAAAATATGGCAAAAAAGAAAACACTGTTAAAAAACCGTAGTTGTTTAACAGTGTTTATAAATTTTTAGAGCGCCTTTTGGAGGAAAGCTTCCAGTTCGGTTTCCGTCATGGCTCCTATCTTGGAGGCGATGATTTTGCCGTCGGCATCCAGCAGCAGGGAGGTGGGGATGCCTTGAATATCATATTTGCCTGCCAGATCGTTGACATTGCCGTAACCGACGGGGAAGCTGTAACCTTGCTGCTGTATGAAAGCGGCTGCTTCCTGCATATTGTCGTCCAGACTGACGGCAAGGAAGTTTATTTTATCCTTGTAACGGGGATAAACGGCGTTGAAATGCGGCATCTCGCCGACGCAGGGCGGGCACCAGGTAGCCCAGAAGTTCAGAAAGACAGGCTTGCCGCGCAGCTGAGTCAGGCTGGCCTTTGTCCCGTCCAGATAGGCAAAGCTGAAATCGGGAGCTGTCTGCGAGGCCTGCGCCGCAGCTGCAGGCGCGGCAGCGGTGGTCTTAGAACTGTCGGCGGCACATCCGCCTGCCATAGCGGCCAGAAGCAGCAGTAAGCAGATAAGTATTTTTTTCATGGTCGTCTCCTTTATCTTAGGTTAAAATTTTTTGCCGAGGGAGATAGCGTCAGTTGGGCAGACGCTGCGGCATTCGCCGCAGGCGATACATTCGCGGTCGCCTGCTTGACGGCAGTCCATCAGGCATGTGCGCATACAGGCATCGCAGTGGATGCATTTTGCCGCGTCGACTTTGACGCCAAAAAGCGAGATACGGTTAAAGAGTCCGTATAAGGCCCCCAGCGGGCATAAAAAACGGCAGAAAGGCCGGTAGATACCGACGGAAGCAGTAAGGATAACAAGCAGAAGCAGCAGTTTCCAGCTGAACAACACGCCCAGTGAGCCGCGCAGTTTTGCGTTGACGGCAGCCAGCGGCAGCGCTGCTTCCAGCGTTCCCGCGGGGCAGAGAAATTTACAGAAAGCGGGGACGCCTGTACCGGTCAGCAGGTAATAGACAATCGGCAAAAGCAGGACGAAGACGATGGCGATAAGGTATTTGAACCTGGCAAGTCGTGCCGTAAAGGCAGTGCGTTGCAGCTTGGGTGTCGGCAGTTTGTAGAGCAGTTCCTGCACTAAACCGAAAGGGCAGGCCCAGCCGCAGATAAGGCGTCCCAGCAGCAGGCCGAACAGGAGCAGCGTGCCGATGACGTAGAAAGGAACGCGCAAGAAAACGCCGCTGAGGGAGCTTTGCAGCGCGCCGACGGGACAGGCTCCCAGCGCGCCGGGGCAGGAATAGCAGTTCAGGCCCGGCAGACAGACGCTTTTGGAGCTGCCTTGCCACAGCCTGCCCTGCCAGAAGCCTGGCAGATTGCCGTTGTACAGTAGGGCGGTGAGAAATTGGACGAGTTTACGTTTAACCAATGCCGATACACTCCAGACAGATAGTAGATGCCTTGCGCAGCACGCCCAGCTGCTGCTGCTGTAGGATGCCGCAGGCCAGTGTCAGCAGGGCGGCAAGGAAAATAACAATGCGCATGATTACCTCGCGTACTAAGCTTTACTTTATTTACTGGTTATTATAACAAAGGCGCTGTCTTTATACCAGAAGCTTTCGGCGGCAAAAGTATGTCTTTTTTGTGTTATTGCGGCACAGCGGGCAAAGTATGCTATACTGGAGATAAAAACAGGGAGGCGGTAAACATGGCTTATCTGAAAAAGCTTCTTGTGGCGGTGCTGCTGGTTATCAGCTGCTGCAGCGGGATTATGACGGCGGAGGCTTACAATGGCGCGCTGGAAGATGTAACGGTTACAGGTACGGCGCAGCTGGAAGTGGAGCCGGATATGGCGTTTGTCACTTTTTCCGTAACTGGACAGGGTCAGACTGCCGACGCAGCGGCGGCAGAAGCGGCAGAAAAGGCGGCTACTGTCAAAAGGGCGCTGTTAGGCTGCGGCATCGTCGCGGAGGATTTGGAAAACGTCAGCTATGTGCTGCGGCCGCTGTATGACGATAAGGGCCGTATCGGCAGCTACCAGGCGGACAATACGGTCAGGGTGACTGTAGACGGCGCTGCCAAAGTGGGCGCGGTAATCGACAGAATGGCGGCGGCAGGCGCAAGCCGCATCGGGAATCCTGAATTTACCGTAAAAAATAAAGAGCTGCTGCAGCGCCGGCTGCTCAGCGAAGCGGTGGCTGATGCCAGAGCCCAGGCGGCAATGCTGGCGGCGGCAGGAGGACGTAATCTGGGCAGGATGCTGAGCGTCCAGACGCATAATACCGGCGCTTTTGGGCGCGTTTATCGGAATATGGCGACAGCTAAGGCCGACGGTGCGCCGACGGTTATCGAGACGGGCACGATCAGCGTCAGCGCCAGCGTAGAAGCTGTTTTCGCCCTGGAATAGCAAAGAGGACTGTTTCTTTCTGAAACAGTCCTCTTTTGCTTTATTGCCGCGGCAGGGTGTAATTTTGCAGAGCGGCAAAAAGTTCGTCGCTGCCGGGCGTTTGGCCTGCGCAGAGCTGCCGGAGGGCGGCAAAGTCTTTCAGTTCTTTGCCCCACAGGAAGCAGTCGCTGCCGTCGTAGGCTGCAGCCACGATGATGGCGCTGCTGTCGGTAGGCGTCTTGCCCAGTTCGTCGGTTAAAAGCAGGTAGTTGTCGCCGAAATCCATGCCGTAAACGGTGATCTGTTCTTCGGGAGTTACGTCTTCCCAGAAGCCGAGAACGGCAAAATCTGCTGCTGTAAGCTGCATAAAGATCCCTCGCTTTATCTTGATTGTTACCTATAGCATAAAACATTTTTGCGGATTTGTCGAATACTTGCTAAAAACCTGCTGTTTTGTAGTATAATTAAAGACGTGATAAAATATGCGGGTGGTGTGAAAAGTGAAAAAGCAAAAGCAGGGCGCGCCGCTGCAGGTGGAATTTATCTGCCCGCGCTGCGGCAGACATCTGGCCTGGGCCCTGCCGGGAGCGCTGCTCAGCTGTCCCGGCTGCGGCAAATGGGTCAGCGATGCCAACCGTAAGAAAGAATATAATGTCTATCTGCCGTCCGACAGCGAGCAGACGGTGTTGTTTAATGAGGAGGAATAAGGATGCAGGCTATTTGGCAACAGGCAGAAGCCTTGAAAGAAGAAATGCAGGCAAGAAGGAGGGATCTGCACAGATTCCCGGAAACGGGCTGGACAGAGTTCCGTACTGCCAGCATGATTATAAAAGAATTACGCCAGCTGGGTTTTGAAGTGCTTTTTGGGGCAGACGTCATCGATGAAGCTTCCATGATGGGCGTACCGGCGGAAGCGGAACTGCAGCATTACATGGACAGAGCTGTCAGCGAAGGAGCAGACCCAGAGCTGGTTGCGGCCATGCAGGGCGGCAAGACCGGCGTCATGGGCATCATCCACGGAGCGCAGCCGGGCAATACGGTTGCTTTCCGTTTTGACATGGACTGCAATGATGTGGAAGAAGAAACAGGAGTAGGCCACAGACCGGCGGCAGAGGGCTTTAAATCTCAGCATACCAACGCTATGCACGCCTGCGGCCACGACGGACACGTGACTATCGGACTGGCGCTGGCGAAACTTTTGGCTGCCAATAAGGAACTGCTGTCCGGCACGGTAAAACTGATTTTCCAGCCTGCCGAAGAGGGTGTGCGCGGCGCTTATGCCATGGTTAATAAAGGCATTGTTGACGACGTGGATTATCTGTTTGGCGGCCATATCGGCTTTAAGGCAGTGGAAAGCGACAGCCTGGTCTGCCTGACGGACGGTTTCCTGGCTACTACCAAGCTGGATGCGGAATACCGCGGCGTTTCCAGCCATGCGGGACTTGCTCCCGAACTGGGTAAAAACGCGCTGCTGGCAGCGGCGCAGGCCAGCATTTCGCTTAATACAATCGCCCGCCACGGCAAGGGCGCGTCCCGTATCAATGTGGGCGTGCTGCAGGCAGGTACCGGCCGCAACGTGGTGCCCGATATTGCGCTGCTGAAACTGGAAACCCGCGGCGCCGATACGGAAATCAATGAATTTATGGTGGCAGAAGCGCAGCGGATGCTGCAGGCCTGCGCCGATATGTACGACGTCAGCGTGAAAGTGACCAGGGCCGGCAGTGCGCCCGCCTGCATGGCCGACAAGGAACTGAGCCAGGAAGTGGCGCAGCTGGCTAAAGAGTCCGGCCGTTACAGCAAGATTATCGACTATATGGATATGGGCGGCAGCGAGGACTGCGCTTATTTCATGGAGAGGGTGCAGCAGTGCGGCGGACGCGCCTTGTATCTGATGTATGGCACGGAGATTGCCGCAGGGCACCACAACAGCCATTTTGATTTCAATGAAGACTGTCTGTGGAAGGCTGCCGGTATGCTGGCTAATCTGGCTGTTCATTATACTGCCAAATAAAATTTTCTGTAATTTATCTTTGTTGCCATTTATTTGACAAATTTGTCTGGTATAGTTGTAGCAAGATCAAGTTATGGAGGTATTTATTATGAAGATAGCAAAAAAATTATTACTGGGCGCTTCCTGCGCGATGCTGCTGGCCAATACCGCTTTTGCCGCGCTGCCGGATACGCAGCCGTCAGCCGTTCCAGAAGCAAGGCAGACGCAGGAACAGGAAACGATAGGTATTATCACTCCTGCTCCCGTACAAAATGTGCTGGTTACTACTGGTAAAATCGTCAGTGCAGAAGGTGAAAAAATCACTGTCAAGGGCGAAGGCAATCAGCCGGTAGTTTCTGTCCTTGTCGGCGATAATACCTATATTGTGGACGGTAAAGACGGCGACAGCAAGAAGCTGAAAAACCTGAAAAAGGGCAAAGAAGTAACCGTTTACTATTCGCCGGTCATGACCCGCAGCAATCCGCCCCAGACCCAGGCTTTTGCCATCGTCATGGGTAAGAATACCCCCAAGCTGGGCAAGTTCTTCCAGGTAGCCGAAGTGCTGCCTGCTGAAAATGCTGACGCAGTAAGACTGCTGAACAGTAACCATGACGTAATCGCTACCGTGAGCAAGGAAGTCTGCAAGGACTACCGCAGTATTAAAGAAGGCGACAGCTTAATGTTATGGTACGAGGTAATGACCATGAGCCTGCCGGGACAGACCAACGCAGAAAAAGCGGTCATCCTGCCAGAGCTGGAATAAAAAGGGAAGAAGTATTTAAAGTGAGGTTGTTTAGATGAAGATTTTTATGGACACAGCTAATGTTGAGGAGATAGCAAGGTTTGTTGATTGGGGCGTAGTTTATGGCGTTACTACAAATCCGAGCCTGATTGCCAAGAGCGGCCGCAGCCAGGCGGAGGTAATCCCGGAGATTGCCGCTATGGTGGAAGGCCCGGTCAGCGCCGAGGTTATCAGTACGGAATGCGCCGGGATGGTGGAAGAAGCGCGTAAACTGGTGCAGATTGCTGATAATATAGTAATCAAGATACCCTGCATCCCCGAAGGCCTGAAAGCCGTAAAGATATTGAGCGCGGAAGGTATCAAGACCAATGTGACGCTGGTGTTCAGCATGAGCCAGGCGCTTTTGGCTGCCAGTGCCGGCGCTTCCTACGTCAGCCCGTTTATCGGCCGGTTGGACGATATCGGTGAAGACGGGGTGCAGCTGGTAAGAAATATCGTGCAGGCCTTTAAAAACTACGGTATCGCTACCGAGATAATTGCTGCCAGCATCCGTAATCTGGAACATGTGGAACAGGTTATGCTGGCCGGGGCTCATATCGCTACGATTCCTACCAAGGTGCTGGAGCAGATGATCCAGCATCAGCTGACCGATAAAGGCCTGGCGCAGTTTTTACAGGATTATGCAAACAGCAAAAAATAAACAATAATAAAAAGTCTGCCGTCAGAAATGACGGCAGACTTTTTGCTTCGCGGTTAAGATGACAAACGGCGGTAAAATAAGTATAATATATTACTGCATAAGTTATCTTTACAGGGGGAATAACAGTGAAACTGAAAAAATATCTTGCGGCAGCAGCCGCTGCTTTGCTGCTGTCTGTATCCGGCACGGCTGCAGCGGAGCGGCTGATCAGCGGCGAAGGCCTGCCGGAAAACTGCCGGCAGCTGCAAGCGTCGGTAGCGAAAAGCGGGCCGCTGCTGCTTTTTTCCGACAGCCCGGAAATGGTTTATCAAAAGGGCGTGCTGTACCGCGATGTAGTGGAAGGCGATGTAAGAATCTTCTTTCATCATGTCAATGCTATGGACAGCAACAAGAAAATAGCCGTGCTGCTGAAAAACAATCAGGGCCTGCGCCCCAGCGATTATACGGTAAAAAAGAAAGGACTGGGTACGCCTTCCTGGAACTATATGTACGCAGGCAAGACATCCCAGCAGGAGTATTTCAGCCATGAGCAGCAGAGCGAGAGCGGCAGCCTTGGCTTCAGCCGCAGCAGGGAACTGCTGACGGGACAGGGAATGCTGCTGGCGCCGGGCAAGCTGCTGGTCGGAACTATCGATCTGCATCTTTCGCGGCCGGTGGAGATCAGCGTGCTGATGTGCGATTTGAAGAACGACCTGGAACTTTTTAGCAGCGACGCGTCGGTACTGCCTATGGACGAACATCCGCTGCGGGGCAGCTTCCAAAATGCCGACTGGCAGTATAATGTCAAGACGCCCATTGCTGTCAACAAGCAGCAGCCCGCCATGTTGGAACTGGCTGCCAGCTGTCAGGGCTTTGCCAAAGGCAAAGACGCTACTACCAGCCTGGATGCAGAAAATTACGGTAATTACGGCGTTATGTACGATGTCAATTTTGAAATCGGCGGCACGGAAAAGGTAAAATTACTGCTCAATCCTTTAGGCGGACTATTTGCCGGCTACGGCATACTGGAGCATAACGGCAGCAGGCAGCTGCTGGCGCTGCCGGGCAGCAGCCTGTCCATTGGCGACAGTTACGACGATATGCTGGAAGTAGCTACGCTGGAGCCGGGCAAGTATAAGTTCATCTGGTCGCCGCCGGGCGCTTCCAACCTGCCGGTACGCCTGTACTGGCAGTCAGCGGCGCTTTAACAGGCGCAGACGCTGTTTTATGGCGCTGCTTATCCTGCGGCTTTCACAAATTTTCTGGATGGATTTATTATGGGTAAAGCTGTCCAGACAGCCTTTTTCCAGCAGGGGCAGCGTTGCCAGCGGCTGCCGGATGTAAAAGATAGATACGGCCCAGGCGACTGCCATCCGTACATAATAGTCCTGAGCGGGCAGCTGCGTCAGCAGGCGTAAAGCGTCGTTGACATGAGCGTCATCAGTAAAATACGTCAGCAGCATGACGGCGGCAAAACGCTGCGTATATACTGCTTCGGAGCGGCAGGCTTCAAGCACCAGCTGCCAGTAGGTATCGGGGTGTTTTTTTGCTTCTTTAAGGGTGGCGCAGAAGATGTCGCAGACAGCCCAGTTAGAGATTTTGGGCAAAAAGCGGCGGATATAGTCCAGCCGCTGCTGCAGGCGCATGGGAGCCTGGGCGATAACCAGTCCTTGCATGACGGTTTCCTCATAATAAATGTCTGCAGCCGGCAGCGCTTCGTCAAGGTATTCCTGCCAGCTGCTGCTTATGAGCTGGGCGGCCGTCTTGCGCAGCAGCGGCACCCGCACGCCGATAATGTTGTCAACTCCCGGCAGCAGGCTGCCATGAAATTCCTGGTATTTTAAATCCTGCAGGGACAGCAGCTGCTGACGCAGTTCGTAAGGTTTCATCTGAGACACCGCCTTTGCTGGAAAATAAATTCTACCATTATAATATATCAGAACGGAAATACAGGAAAGAGAGAAAACGCATAAACATGGAACAGAAACAATTAGTTATCGGCTGTCATCTTTCGTCAGCCAAAGGCTTCCTGGCTATGGGCAGGACGGCCTTATCCATTGGTGCCAATACCTTTCAGTTTTTTACCCGCAATCCCCGGGGCGGTAAGGCTAAAGCCGTCGACCCGCAGGATGCAGCGGCGCTGGTAAAACTTGTACAGGAAAATAATTTCGGCCCGCTGCTGGCGCACGCTCCCTATACCATGAATCCCTGCGCTGCCGAGCCGCGGCTGCTGGAATTTGCTGAGCAGGTTATGCGTGAGGATTTGCAGCTGCTGGAATATCTGCCGGGTAATCTGTATAATTTTCATCCGGGCAGCCACGTCAAGCAGGGGGCAGAAATAGGTATCGAAAAAATAGCGGCCATGCTTAATAAGGTGCTTTTTGCCGAACAGCGCACTACCGTGCTGCTGGAGACTATGGCCGGCAAGGGCAGCGAGGTAGGCCGCAGCTTTGAAGAGCTGGCGGCAATTTTAGGGAAGGTACGGCTGCAGGAGAAGATGGGGGTCTGTCTTGATACCTGTCATATCTTCGATGCCGGGTACGATATTGTCCACGGATTGGACGCGGTACTGACAAGCTTTGACAAAATCATCGGACTGGACAGGCTGAAAGCCATCCATCTGAATGACAGCCTCAATACGCTGGGCAGCCGCAAGGACCGCCATGCCTGCATCGGCGAAGGCAATATCGGCTTGGATGCGCTGACGGCTGTTATCAACCATCCGGCGCTGCGAAAGCTGCCTTTTTATCTGGAAACGCCTAACGAGCTGCCGGGTTATGCGGCAGAAATCAAATTGCTGCGCGAGCGTTATAAAGCTTGAACGCAGCACTAAAACTATATATAAATGTAGAAAACCCTCTCACAGCTAAAGCTGCGGGAGGGTTTTTCTTGTAACTGGCTTTATTTGTTTTCGCCGATAACTTTGTTGATGTCGGCAATCAGAGCGTCTACGTCGATGCCGTGAGCGCCTGCGCCCTGGCCGATGGTTTCGTAATGCGCAGCCATGCAGCCGACGCAGCCCAGACCATAAGCCGCGAAAACTTCCAAAATTTCGGGATGACTTTGAACTGCTTCAATAATGCCTGTGTCTTTAGTAATCATAAACTGTGAACTCCTTTATATAAATTGATGTGTAAATAAACTTTACGCACTTTATTATAACATTATTGCCTGCAAAATGCCAAACAGCCCTTGCAACAAATTTGTTAAATATATAACAGCAGATGATATATTTGCGCAAAGTAAAAAAACACGCAGTAAGATAGGTTAAAAGTATTGTTTTTTCTGTGAATTATCTGTATAATGGAGAAAAGTGGAGTAAAGTGGTGAAAGAAGGTGCAGCGATGTTATTAGGCGAATATGAACATGCCCTCGACCCTAAGGGTCGTATTGCTGTGCCTGCCAAACTGCGTGAAGCACTGGGCGGTAAATTCATCATCACCAAGGGTCTGGACGGCTGTCTGTTTGTGTACGACCTGCAGCAATGGCAGCTTTTGGAAGCCAAGCTGGCTTCGCTGCCCATGAGCCGCAAAACAGCGCGTGACTTTACCCGTTTCCTTTTTGGCGGGGCGTGCGAATGTGAATGCGACAAGCAGGGCAGGGTACTGATCCCGGCCAATCTGCGCCGTCATGCGTCGCTGGATAAGAACGCCATCATCGTAGGCGTCGGCAGCAGGGCGGAAATATGGGATGCTCAGAAGTGGGCGGAATATAATGAAGAAAATTCCGAAGACGTTAACGAGCTTGCCGAGCAGCTGGCTGATTTGGGAATTTAGTGATGAAAGGTTGCCGCTATGGAATTTAAACATGTGAGTATTCTTTGGCAGGAAAGCGTTGATTTCCTGATTACAGATAAAAACGGTATCTATGTGGACTGCACGATGGGCGGAGCCGGTCACAGCAGAGGTTTTGCTTCCAGGCTGGAAAGTGGCGGCCTGCTGATCGGTATTGACCAGGACAGTGACGCCATTAAGGCGGCCAGTGAAAGACTGCTGGATAAATTCGTCTGTCGGACAGCGGTGGCGCAGGCCAATTTCAAGGATTTTGCCTCCGTGCTGGACGGTATGGGCATCGGCAGTATCGACGGTATCTTTTTTGACCTGGGTGTTTCCAGTTATCAGCTGGACACGCCGGAACGCGGCTTTTCCTATATGCACGACGGGCCGCTGGATATGCGTATGAACAAGCAGGCTAAGCTTGACGCGGCTTATGTAGTCAATAATTACAAGGAAGCGGAACTGGCGGACATCATCCACAAATACGGCGAGGAACGCTGGAGCAAGCGTATTGCCCAGTTCATCGTCAAATACCGTCAGGAGCAGCCCATAACGACTACTTACCAGCTGGTAGACATCATCAAACGGGCGGTGCCCAAAGGAGCGCGGCAGGATGGCCCGCATCCGGCCAAACGTACTTTCCAGGCCATCCGTATCGAAGTCAACAACGAGCTGGGCATTCTGGAAACGACGCTGCGCACGGCAGTGGACAGGCTCAAAAGCGGGGGTCGTATCGGGGTGATAACTTTCCATTCGTTGGAAGACAGAATCGTAAAACAGGTATTTGCCGAATTGGCAAAAGGCTGTACATGTCCGCCGCAGCTGCCGGTATGCGTCTGCGGCAAGAAACCGCTGCTGAAAAAGACGGGCAGCATAGTCCCGTCTAAAGAAGAAATTGAAGAAAATCCACGGTCACGCAGTGCGCGGCTGAGATATGCGATAAAAATTTAAGGGTGCGTGAAAGCTGTGTTAGCAAGAAATTATGATAATTATGCATGGGAAGAGCAATACCAGTCGCCGAAGACTGAAGAAGAAGTAAGAATAAAGCGGGCTCCCGCACGGGAAACCAACAGGAATTTGCTGGCGCAGATTTCTGTGATTGCGTTCGTCATCATGGCCACCTATCTGTGCGCCGTGGTAAGGAGCGGGACGGTGATGAGCACCGGCAATGAACTGCTGAGCTTGAAGGAACAGGAAGCGCAGCTGATCAATAAAAACAACGAGCTGCGCATCGAAGTGGAGCAGCTGAAAGGGCCTGAACGTATCATAGGCATTGCGGAAAGCCAGCTGGGGATGAGCGTGGCGCGCAGCAATATCTATGTGCAGGCGGGAAATGTGAAAAATAATAAAGTTTATGCATTAGCAGGGAATTAAACGTAGCCTTTTGTTAAACTTTATGATATAATTTCTGTAAGATTTTTAAGAGGCAGCCTTTAGGGCTGCCCTTTCAATTTGGGAGGACAATCTCATGGAAAAGCAACTATCCGTACTTGTTGATAAATTGCCTGCAGTGCAGGTTTACGGCGCTGTCGATAAAACTGTTACCGATGTTACCGCCGATTCCCGCACCGTAGTGCCGGGCAGCCTGTTTATCTGTCTGCGCGGCGCTACCGTGGACGGACACCGTTTTTTGGCGATGGCTGCAGAAAAAGGCGCAGTGGCGGCGCTGGTAGAAGAAATGCCGGCGGAAATTCCGGCAGGGATGACACTGCTCCAGGTGGCGGATACCCGCAGCGCCATGGAAACAGTCGTACCCTTTTTCTTTGACTATCCCGGCAAAAAGATGCGTATGATCGGCGTTACCGGCACTAACGGCAAGACTACTACTACCAATATTATCAGACTTATCCTGCGGCGTGCCGGTTACAAGGTGGGGCTGATCGGCACTATCAATATTATGATTGAAGACCAGGTGACGGAAGCGCATAACACCACTCCCGACGTAGTCGACCTGCAGAAAGCGCTGTATGCTATGCAGTGCGCTGGCTGCGACTATGTGGTGATGGAAGTTTCCTCCCATGCGCTGGCCCTCAAACGTGTAGCTGGCTGTGAATACGACTGCGCCGTGCTGACCAATATTACCCAGGATCATTTGGATTTCCACGGTACTTTGGAAAATTACCGCGATGCGAAGAGCCTGCTGTTTGAAAGCTTGAGCGACGGCAGCAAACCCAACAAAAATGCTGTTTTCAATATGGACGACCCCAGCTCCGCCGTTATCAGGGATAGAACCAATGTGCCCGTAATGACCTATGGTCACGGCAGCGATAATGATATCTATCCGCTGAGCTGCGTAATCGAAGCTAAGCATATGCAGCTCAAACTGCATACTCCGGCTGGCGAGCTGGATTTGGAACTGAAAATAACCGGCGAATTTAACGCTTATAACGTTATGGCTGCTGTTGCCGCCATGCTGGTAGAAAAAATTGACAAGAGTATTATCTGTGACGTGCTGAACGGCTTTGACGGCGTGCCGGGACGTTTCCAGCTGGTAGAGGCCGGTCAGCCTTACACCGTCATCGTTGATTATGCCCATACCCCCGACGGGTTGGAAAACGTGCTGAAAACTGCCCGCTGCATTACCCGCGGCAGGCTGTGGACCGTATTCGGCTGCGGCGGCGACCGCGACAATAAAAAACGTCCGATTATGGGCGGCATTGCGCTGGAGCTGGCTGATAATGTGGTCGTTACTTCCGACAACCCCCGTACCGAAGACCCGGAAAGCATCATCGACGAAATCTTTACGGCGCTGCAGCAGGTGCCGGAAGGCAAAAAGGTAGTGCGCCTCAGCGACAGGCGCGAAGCCATCGAGTACGCCCTGAGCCATGCGGCTGCTGACGATGTCATCATGATTGCCGGCAAGGGCCATGAAACTTACCAGATTTTAAAAGACCGTACTATCCATTTTGACGACCGGGAGGTTGTCATGCAGTATTGGAGTGAACATAAAAAATGATGAACGCAGAGCAGATTGCGGCAGCTGTCCAGGCGGACGGCTATACAGGTGAAAATATCGTCTTTACCGGCGTAACGACGGATTCCCGCAGTGTACGTCCGGGAGAGCTGTTCGTCGCTTTAAGCGGCGGGAATTTTGACGGACATGATTACTGCGCTAAGGCTATCGAAGCCGGCGCCGCCGGCATCGTCGTTGCTAAAGATGTGTCGGATGTGCCTGAAAAGGTGGCTGTTTTCAAGGTGGCAGATACGCTGCTTGCTTATCAGCAGCTGGCCCGCGCCTACCGCAGGAGTTTTCCTGGTTTGAAGGTGTTCGCGGTTACAGGCTCCAATGGCAAGACTTCTACCAAGGATCTGCTGGCTGCCTGTCTGGGAGCAAAATACAAGGTTATCAAGACCCAAGGAAATTTCAACAATGAGATAGGCTTGCCGATGACGCTTTTGAGCATCACCCCCGGCACCGACATGGCCGTGGTGGAGATGGGGATGCGAGGACTGGGACAGATTGCCGAGCTGTGCGATATTGCCGAGCCTGACAGCGGCCTGATTACCAATGTGGGCGAAACCCATATGGAGCTTTTGGGCAGTATGGAAAATATTGCCAAGGCCAAGAGCGAGATCGTGCTCAATCTGCCTCAAGCAGGCTTTGCTGTTTTAAACGGTGATAACGCTTATGTGAGGACAGCGGCAGATAAGACTGCGGCTAAAGTAGTATATTTCGGTTTAGGCGAGGACTGCGACTACCGCGGCAGCAATATCAGCACTTCTGCGCTGGGAACATCTTTTGTCTGCACTGAAAAAAGCAGCGGCAGGAGCGTGGCGGTAAGGCTTCAGCTGATTGGCGAGCATAACGTGTATAACGCGCTGGCTGCTATTGCCGGAGCTGCCTGCTATGGCGTGCCTATGGAAGACAGTGCCAAAGCTTTGGCGACGGCGCGTCTGACTGGCAGCCGGCAGGAAATTATCTATATCGGCGATATTACGTTTATTAACGACGCTTATAACGCCAGCCCCGCTTCCATGGAGGCGGCGCTCAAGACACTGGCGGAGGCCAAGAAGGCGGCAGGCGGCGCGAGCCGTACCGTAGCCGTACTGGCTGATATGCTGGAACTGGGCAGCATCTCGGAAGAAAGCCACCGCAGGGTGGGCCGCTGGGCTGTAGAAAGCGGCGCCGACCTGGTGCTTACTTACGGGCAGGAGGCTGCCTACATCAGCGACGAGGTGCGCAGACTGGGCGGCAACGCCGTACACTGCGCCGACCGCAAAGAAGCTGCCGATGTGCTGCGGGCAACTGCAGCGGCAGGCGATATTATCCTGCTGAAGGGCTCCCGTTCTATGCAGGCAGATAAAATGCTGGAACTGTTCAAATAAATATTCGGAGAGGTAAACAATGTTATCTTTATTGGGAATGTTGGCGACATCTTTTGTCATCTGCGTGGCGATCGGCCCTTTTCTGCTGCCGTTCCTGCACAGACTGAAATTTGGGCAGAGTATCCGTGAGTGCGGACCGGCCAATCATCTGAAAAAAAGCGGTACGCCTACTATGGGCGGTATCATGATGCTGGCTGCCATGGCCCTGTCGCTGGCAATCTGGGGCGATATGACTCCGACCGTTATTATTGCGCTGGTGCTGACTTTTGGCCATGCGGTAATCGGTTTTGTTGACGACTATATCAAGGTGGTCATGAAACGCAACCTGGGTTTGACGGCAATCCAGAAGCTGGCTATGCAGTTTGTGCTGGCCGGCGCGTATGTTTATTATGCGGAAGTACATGGCGGCGACCAGGGTTTGTGGCTGCCAGGTACGGATATCAGCATCGATTTGGGGCTCGGCTATTATGCGCTGGCCTTCGTGTTGCTGGTAGGCACTACCAATGCGGTAAACCTGACGGACGGCTTGGACGGGCTGGCTTCCTGTGTCAGCGTCCCGGTAACGCTGGTCTTTGCCATTATCGCCTACCTGGGCGGCTCTGCTGATTTGAGCGGTTTTGCGCTGACTATGACCGGCGCTTGCCTGGGTTTTTTGGTATTCAATCATTATCCGGCCAAGGTATTCATGGGCGATACGGGTTCTCTGGCGTTAGGCGGCGGTATTGCGGCTTTGGCGCTTCTGACCAAGACGGAGCTGCTGCTTATCCTGTTAGGCGGTATCTATGTTATTGAAGCCGCTTCTGTCATCATCCAGGTTACTTATTTTCATCTGACCGGCGGCAAGCGAATCTTCCGCATGAGCCCGATCCATCATCATTTTGAGCTTGGCGGCTGGAAAGAAACTAAGGTTGTGGCTGTGTTTACGGCGGTCAGCTGCCTGTTTTCCCTGCTGGCGCTGGGATTATGGCTGTTAAAATAGGAGGCGGAAGCAATGGCTGAGCAGAAAGCGGTAATTGTTTACGGTACCGGCATCAGCGGTCTGGGCGCGGCGGAAGTGCTGGCTGGACATGGTAGACAGGTTTTTTTATATAACGATAATGAGTGCAGCGTGGAGCAGAATTTGCTGGAACTTTTGGCCCGCAGCGGCGGCCGGTTAGTCTGCGGCGGTTTTGCTGCGCTGCTTCCGCTGGCGGATACAGTAGTGCTTTCTCCGGGCATACCGGCAGAAAACGTCAATGTACAGCTGGCGCAGCAGGCAGGCGTGGAGGTCATCAGCGAGATTGAGCTTGCTTACCGGCTGTACAGCGGGCATATCGCGGCTATCACGGGTACGAACGGTAAGACCACTACTACTACGCTCGTGGGCGAGATGCTGAAAAAACTGCCGGTAA
>CANREP010000023.1 GCA_947629685.1 uncultured Phascolarctobacterium sp. | reverse complement strand
CCGGTTGCAATATTGGCATTGACAGTCTGCTCGTCACGCATACGGACAGTACCGCTCACTTTAATAACATATTCGTTACGGATATCTTCCGCGGTCTTGAAGCTGCTGCCAGCAGTATCAGGATCGACAACGATCTGCACGATACCGCTGCGGTCGCGCAGGTCGATAAAAATCAGACCGCCATGGTCGCGGCGTTTAGAAACCCAGCCGCACAGAATTACATGCTGTCCGGCCATGTCTTTGCCAAGTACTCCGCAGTGATGACTGCGTTTTTGATTAGTCATGTTTTTACACCTCTGTTTGTAAATTTGTGATTATATCTGTAATGGCGATTTCTTTCTGCTCGCTGGTAGACATATTGCGCAGAACAACCTGTCCGCGGGCAAATTCATCCTCACCGAAAATCAGCACATGTCTTGCATTCACTTTATTAGCCTGCTTCATCTGAGCTTTCATGCTGCGTCCCTGAAAATCAAACTCTGCTTTCAGTCCGGCTCTTCTCAGCTCAATAACAGCTTTGAATACTGCCGGAAAATATTCCTGCTTGGGACAAACAGCAAAAACATCCATGAACTCCTCAGAATCCGGCAGCAGGTTCTGGCTTTCTAATGCCAGTAGCACTCTCTCCATCCCCATGGCAAAACCGATGCCCGGAGTTGCAGGACCACCAACCTCTTCAATCAAGCCATCATAGCGGCCGCCGCCACAGACAGCGCTTTGTGCCCCCAACGGCTGATACTGTATTTCAAAGGCAGTCTTAGTATAATAGTCAAGACCGCGTACCAGATTATGGTCTACTTCATATTCGATACCGGCAGCAGTTAAAAGCTGTTTCAGTCCTGCAAAATGATCCTTGCATTCGTCGCAAAGACATTCTTCCAGACTGGGAGCGCCTGTCCCCAATTCCTGGCAATGCGGATTCTTGCAGTCCAGCAGTCGCAGGGGATTTCTGTCATAACGGGACTGACAATCCTTGCACAGCTCTGCAAAATGCGGCTTAAAGAATTCCTGCAGCTTTTCACGATGCAGCGGCCTGCATTTAGGACAGCCCACAGAATTTATTTTCAATTTCAGATCCTTTAAACCCAGGCTTTGCAGAATCTGTACTGCCAACAAAATTATTTCAGCATCAATATTCGGTCCCTGTACTCCCAGTGCTTCAACACCGAACTGATGGAACTGACGGTAACGTCCTGCCTGCGGGCGGTCATATCTGAACATAGGTCCAATATAAAACAGCTTGGCAGGCGCTGGCTCAGCATACAGTTTGTGTTCTATATAAGCACGCACAGCCGAAGCAGTATTTTCCGGGCGCAGCGTAATACTTCTGTTTCCGCGGTCGTTAAAGGTATACATCTCTTTTTCTACTACGTCGGTAGTCTCGCCGATACCGCGCAGAAACAGCTCAGTATGCTCAAAAACCGGCGTCCTGATTTCCTTGTAGCCGTACTGCGCGCATATCCTGCGCATAGTTTCTTCCAGATAACGCCACGCTTTAACATCTGCAGGCATGATATCTTTAGTGCCTCGCGGCGCAGTTGTCAGCATGTTTCATCCCCCTTATTTTTCAAACAACTTTCGGCGCTTTTCCGCAAGCTGCTGTAGATTTTCTGTGTATGTTGCAATATTTTTTGGCATATTTAATTTACGCAGATGATGTCCGTCCTGCAACGGCACCTTGGTGGCGGAAGACGGCCCTATACCAATAACGGTATGTCTCTCCTCCATCATCTGGATATTATAGATGCTTTCCGTCCCCGGCAAAGCGTAACCTGTATTGGCCAGCTGTCCCAGCATATAATGCTGTCTGTACAGATAATACGGTCGCATCCCCGTTGCTGCAGCAGCCTGCGCACCTTTATCTAATACTGTTTCCGCCTCTAACGCAGACAATGTAGGCCTGCTGCCAAACAGCTCAGCCCCTTTCTTCAAGGTAAGCGTATGGACGGTAAGATTCTGCGGTCTCAACTTAGCAACTTCCGTCAAAGTATATTCTATATCTGCCGCCGTTTCTCCCGGAAGTCCCACAATCAGATCCGTATTGATAACAGCAATAGAACTTTGAGCAGCTATTTCATAAGCTCGGTAAAAATCAGCCGCAGTATGCTTCCTGCCTATGAGCCGCAACGTCCTGTCATGCAAAGTCTGAGGATTGACACTGATGCGGCTGACTCCGAAATCTTCCATAATACGCAGTTTTTCCGCGCTGAAGCAATCTGGCCGGCCTGCTTCTACAGTAAATTCCCGCACAGACGGCAAAAACAGCTTTTTGGCTGCACACTGCATCAGTCTGGCAAAGACCTTCTCCTTTAAACTCGTAGGCGTACCGCCGCCGATATACAAAGAAGAAACATTCAAACTATGCATACTTATTAATTTTACCACACTATCTATATCTTGTTCAATGAAATTTAGAAAGTTTTGCTGACTTTCTTCATCCTGCGGCACTATACCTGACGGAAAGGAGCAGTACGTACATTTACTGGGGCAATATGGTATCCCTATATAGATTCCGACAGCCTTACGATAAGGAAGCACTTTGTCCTGCAGTATACAAATTTCCTTCAGCAGCTTACCGCGCTGCAACGGCAATAAATACTTATCCAGCAAATACTGCGGCAGCTGATCGGGCTCCATACCGCCATCCAACAGCTTATGCGCCAGTTTGCCAGGTCTGACGCCTGTCAGTATACCCCAAGGCAGACGCGGCTGCTCACCGGTAAAACGAGTCAAAACTTCCAGCACCGCGAGTTTGACGCACCTTGTTATCTCGCCGCTGATACCGGCTGCACATGTCACGGCGCCGCTTTGCTGCACTTTTTCCCCCGTATACAGCACTGCCTGACAGCAGCTGCCATCATAATGCACTTTTAAGACAGTGTCACTATCGCGGTCAGGAGAATAAGCAAATAACGCGGCCATGTCATGAACTGACCGCGTCACATCAAAATCCAGATTATGTATGAGTTTATAAGTCTTCATTTTTCACTGCCTGTTCGCCGTCATGCCACAGCTCTTTATACAATACTCGGTACACCGCAGCCACAGGCACGGCAAATAACATACCTAAAATACCGAACAGCTTAGCGCCGATCAGCAGACTGATAATTAAGACTACGGGGTGCAGATCGATTTTCTGTCCCATAACTTTCGGCATGATAAAATTAGCATCAAACTGATAAAACAAGATATAAAATAAAGCAACGTAAAAAGCATTGGTACTCGACTGCCCATAGGCAATAAAAATTGCTGGCACAGCGCCTACCATCGGCCCTACTACAGGCACAGTTTCAGCCAGCATAGCCAAAAATCCCAGTACCAGCGGGAAATCAACGCCAAGACTGAGTGTGCCCAGCGTAATACTGATACCGGCAATCAGGCTCAGCTTACCTAAACCTTGTATATATGCGCTCAAAGTACGGCCTATTTCGTCAATTACGTGCGCCGCCTTTTCCTGAGCATCATAATTAAAAAGGTTTATCACCATCAGACGCAGTTCACGCCAGTCTTTCAGAAAGTAGAAAGATAGGAACGGAACAACTACCAGTCCTACAAGGTTTCTGATGATGTCGATACTGGAATGCAGCAAATTTTTTAAGATATTGCTGACAAAAATCATCGCCAGATTGATAATCTCATCCAGCAGCATTCCAAAAGTTGACGGCAGCTGCGGATATTTACCGCTGCCGTCAAAAAAGACATTGAGGTTATTCGATTCAGCCTTGGTCAAAAAATCCGGCAGCTTGACCAGTAATTCGTTAATCTGTCCGAAAAGAGGCAGAATGATGAAGCCTATGGTCACTATGACAAAAACGCCAAAAGTAACAAAGGCCAAAGCAATGGCAACCACGCGTGATAAATGTATCGTCCCCTGTCCCATCCTAATCTTGGCAATCAGGTTGACAATAGGATACAGAGCAAAAGCCATTCCTATCGCTAAAAACAACGGCAGCAAAAAAACAGCCATCTCATAAAGGATAAAGGAAACGACCGCCGTTACCAATAATTTAAAGAAAGTGCTTGTTTTTATATAAGGCCAGTATTTAAGCATGATTTATTGTAAGAACGGATTCCTGCGGCGTTCCCAGCCCACAGTAGTAGCAGGCCCGTGACCCGGTAACAGTTTTGTCGCATCATCCAGCACAAGAATCTTGTTTTTTATTGATTGCAGTATTTCCTTATAGCTTCCGCCCGGCAAGTCTGTGCGGCCAATGGACTCACAAAATACCGTATCGCCGCAGAACACTGTATCATCTGCCTGCAGACACACACCGCCTTTGGTATGACCCGGCGTCGCATAAACTTTGAACTGCATACCGGCAGCTTCCACTACGTCACCATCATGGAAAATCTTTTCGGCAGCGGCACATTCCAAACCATCAGTAATATAGATGGACAGATTACGCTCCGCCCTGGTCAGCATATCAGCATCCTCGCTGCTGATATATACCGGTGCGCCGGTAGCTTTTCTAACTTCGTTCAGCCCCATGATATGGTCGCTGTGCCCGTGAGTAATGAAAATAGCTTTTACCGTGATGCCCAGTTTCTGTACTGCTGCCAAAATCTTATCTGCATCACCGCCCGGATCTACTATCACACCTTCTTTAAGCTCTTCATTAACCGCAATATAACAGTTGGTAGCAAGCATACCTACCTCTAATTTATATATTTTCATATATCCTCCTTGTCAGAATATCTTGCTGCTGTCCAACAGGATGGTCACTGGCCCGTTATTCGCCAGTTCTACCAGCATATGGGCGCCAAATACGCCTGTTTCCACCTGCAGGCCCTGTTGCCTGCAGAGTTCATTGAACTGTTCATATAGATTGACAGCAGTCTCCGGCTTAGCCGCCTTATCAAAAGAAGGCCTTTTCCCTTTGCG
Organism: uncultured Phascolarctobacterium sp.; assembly: GCA_947629685.1. GTDB lineage: Bacteria > Bacillota > Negativicutes > Acidaminococcales > Acidaminococcaceae > URXU01. The sequence goes on along the minus strand of CANREP010000023.1, from coordinate 21,583 downwards.
GCAATCGCCGTATAAGGTAAACTGGGAAATACTTAAAATCTCACCGCCAACGTCCTTGACAGATAAATTCATTTTTCCCGCCTCGTCTTCAAAAATACGCAGGCCGGTAACCTTATCTGCAAGATAACGGACGTCCTTTCCGGTATCGCCTTCTACGACGCCCACGAGAACCATCAAACCCTTTTCGATAGCGCCGACAACATTTCCCTCTACCGTTACCTTAGCTCTGTCCACCCGCTGTACGACTGCTCTCATTTCTTACCTCCGCCATTACCGTTGAAATTTGCCACTACGCGTTCCACGCTGTAAACACCTTTCATACGGCGTATACGGTTCATAATATATTCTAACTGTTCCAGACTGCTGATATCAAGTCCGATATGGGTTGTAGCAACTTTATTTTTATCTGTGCGGCAATTCAGCGAGAAGATATTCAGTTTCGCTTCACTGGTAGCCATCATAATATCTGCCATCATACCGGGACGATTGACGGACGTAATAACGATGTTTACTTTGTAAACCGAATCAATACCAACATCCCAGGAAACCTCGATCAAACGACTTTGCTCGTCAGGATTGTTACTTAAAACATTGGGGCAGTCTGCCCTGTGTACCGAAACGCCGCTACCGCGGGTAATATAACCTATGACAGGGTCGCCAGGAATAGGATTGCAGCAACGCGCCAGTTTGACCATGATGCCTTCTTCGCCTTTGACCAGGATGCCATGACTGGCCTTGGCTTTAGATTTTCTTGGTTTCAGCTCCGCCAGCAGTTCTGAAAGGTCTTTGGTGGTATTCAGCTTCTGGTCTTTCTTATAGATTTCTACCAGTTTAGAAATAACAGTATTCAGCGTTACGCCGCCATAGCCCAAAGCAGCCAGCAGATTTTCATCGCTGTCGATACGCAGTTTGGCGCCTGCTTCCTTGAGTTTTTCCGGCCGCGCCAATACTTTAGGATCATAGCCAAGTCTTTTGGCTTCTTTATCAAGCATTTCACGGCCCTTGATAATATTTTCCTCGCGCCGTTCTTTCTTAAACCAGCTCTTGATTTTATTACGGGTATCGGACGAACCGACAATGTTAATCCAGTCGCGGCTGGGACCGCTGGACTGTTTGGAAGTGATTACCTCGACGATATCGCCGTTGCTCAGTTTAAAATCAAGCGGCACAATACGGCCATTGACTTTGGCGCCGACGCAACGGTTGCCGACATCAGTATGGATACGATAAGCAAAATCGATAGGAACGCTGCCCACCGGCAAGTCGATAACGTCGCCTCTTGGTGTGAACACGAATACCTCATCGGCAAAAATATCCATCTTGACCGTATTGACAAAATCACGGGAATCATTCATATCCTGATGCCACTCCAGCAGCTGACGCAGCCAGGAAAGCTTGGCGTCAAAACCCTTATCAGTGCTGCTTTGGGACGCAGGCTTACTGCCGCCGCTTTCTTTATAGCGCCAGTGCGCCGCAATGCCATATTCGGAGATTCGGTGCATCTCAAAAGTACGGATCTGGATTTCCAGCGGTTGCCCTCCGGTAGACAGTACCGTCGTATGCAGAGACTGATACATATTGGATTTAGGCACAGCCACATAATCTTTGAAACGGCCCGGAATAGGACGCCACATACTATGTACGATGCCCAACGTACCATAACAGTCTTTTACGGTATCTACCAGCACACGGATAGCAAGCAGGTCATAAATCTCGCTCAATTCTTTATGATCGCGCAGCATTTTTTTATGGATGCTGTAAAAATTCTTAGGCCGCCCTTGAATCTCACATTTGATATTGGCTTTCTCCAGGCTTTCTTTCATTTCTGCCATAGCTTCGTTAATCATGGCTTCACGTTCACGACGTTTGATTTTAACCTGCTCCACCAGATTATAGTAGATATCCGGCTCCATATATCTGAAAGCAAGATCTTCCAGTTCCCATTTAATTGTATAGATACCCAGTCTGTGTGCCAGCGGAGCATAAATTTCCAGCGTCTCACGGGAAATGGACTGCTGTTTATGCGCAGGCATGTATTTCATAGTACGCATATTGTGCAGCCTGTCTGCTAACTTGATCAATACGACACGGATATCTCTGGCCATGGCCAAAAACATCTTGCGGTAATTCTCTATCTGACGGTCTTCTTTAGAAATATACTCGATCTTACCTAATTTAGTAACGCCGTCTACCAGGTTGGCCACAACGACGCCGAATCTTCCCTTAATATCTTCCAGCGTATAGTCGGTATCTTCTACCACGTCATGTAAGAATGCCGCCGCCAGCGTCTTATCATCCATCTGCAGCTGCGCCAGGATACTGGCAACCCCGATAGGATGAATAATATACGGCTCGCCGGATTTGCGGCGCTGCACAGCATGTGCTTCGGCAGCCAAATCGTAAGCCTTGCGTACAAAGGCAACCTGATCTTTACTTAAATATTGACTTACTCTGTCAAAAAATTCCTCGATATTTACCGCATCATTTGTAGTAGGCATAATTCCCACTCCCATCTAAACTATTTCAGGTCCGTAAAAGTTCATACTGCGAGATACGCATATTATCCATGCAGCCTTCCAGCAGCTCTGCTCTTTTCCGCTGCAAAGCAACGTACAAAGGCGAATCCTCCAGACTGCATTTACGGATAACACCCATACGCAGCTTATTCTCTTCACGGACGACCAGCCCCAGCTCCTGTAGGACGCGCAGGGCGTTTTCAGAAATAAATCCGCTCTCTTCCCCTATCAGGCGGACTATATCAATCTCAGATTGCTGTTGCAGCAATCCCATAATCTTTTTATAAACGGCAGCCATCATTTCCCTGTCAGGATGAAGCTGCCGTATCTGCATCTCAGCAGCTTCTCTGTCTACCCGGTTAAAAGCAATTATTGCCTGTTTCACACCAGCCTGCCGCAATTTTTTTGTTACCACCTGCAAAGGCTGGCACGGCAGATCATATAAAACTACTAATTCACCTGTAACTTTATCATCGTAAGTCTGCAGCTGCAAATGTGTATTATTCTGCAAAATTTCAGTCTGATGTACGTCATTTACCAGTACCGTCAGCTTATCCGCTGTACGCAGAAACATTTCGATAATCCTGCTTTTATCTTCCATACTTCTCCGCAAATCGCAGATTTCCATTTTCTGACGCAAAGATAAAGCTTGCAGCTGCACAGACTTTTCTCCATTCCAGATATTAACCCGCGGCATAAAAGCGATATCAGCTAACATACCGTCGTACAAAAACGGCATCAGCTCAGCCTGATTCCACATCACCGCTTTGTAGAAGCAGTCGCCCTTGCTTACGCCAAACTGCAAATGCGTCCTGTCCTTACCTATCGTCCTCTGATTGCTGAGCACGGCATTCTTAAAGGCAAAAACTGGCGTAGGGTTATTGCAGCCGAAAGGCTCCAGTAAGGCCAGCTCTTCTAAATCCTGGACGGTGATAAGGCCGCTCTCGCTTAAGACGCAGTCAATTTCCAGCTTCGGATAATAATCTTCAGCCTGCAGATGCGCGGCGACATACTCTCTGAACCTGCTGCGGAATTCTTCTATCTTATCGACAGGAAGCGTTAAACCGGCTGCCTGATGATGTCCGCCAAACTGCAGCAGGATGTCGCTTTCAGCGTTGATCGCTTCATAGAGATTCAACGCCGGTATGCTGCGGCAGCTGCCTTTGGCAATATCGCCGCAGATACTCAGCAGTACTACTGGCAGATGGTACTTATCCACCAGACGTGAAGCAACTATACCGATTACGCCCTGATGCCAATGCTCCGATGCCAGCACAATGGCTGTATCTATATGCTCCTGCCGAGCCAGCATGGCCTCAGCGTCATTCATAATATCTCGGCTTATTTCCTGCCTCAGCGCGTTTTCTCTATTCAGTCTATCCGCTATATCGGCAGCCTGCTCGGCATTATCGCATACCAACAGCTCCACCGCAGACTGAGCGTGTTCCAGACGTCCAACTGCGTTCAAGCGCGGCGCCAGCATAAAGCCGATGTTTTCGGAGTTTATATTCTCCTGACAACAGCCGCTGGCTTTTATCAGCGCCTGCAAGCCCGGCAGCTGGGTAGATTTCATAGCTGCCAGACCTCGCCGCACCAGTTCTCTGTTCTCGCCTAACAAAGGTACGATATCCGCTACAGTACCCAAGGCCGCCAGCTCAGTCAAACCGCTCCAATAACCATGACTGCCGCCAGCCGCTGCCAAAGCCTGACACAGCTTAAACGCTACACCGACACCGCTCAAATCCTTAAAGGGATACCCACAGCCAGTCTGTTTAGGATTGATGATAGCATATGCAGGCGGCAATATTTCCGGCACCGTATGATGATCGGTAATGATGATATCCATCCCTGTGGGGGCCTGCTCCACTTCATGCACGCCGCTGATACCACAGTCAACCGTTACTACAAGGCCCGTCTGATTATCGGCAAGAAACTGCAGCGCAGCATCATTTAATCCGTAGCCTTCATTTTCCCTTTTGGGAATATAGGTATCAACGCAAGCGCCTGCTTCTTTCAGATAAATGTAAAGCAACGAAGCCGCAGTTATCCCGTCCACATCGTAATCACCGTATACAGTAATCTTTTCTCCCGCCGCTATCGCTGCAGTTATACGTTTGACCGCTTTCTGCATATCCTTCATCAGGAAAGGGTCGTGAAACGGTTCCTGACTGCCATATAAAAATTCCCGCATGGCTTCAGCCGTAGCAAAACCACGTTCTAAAAGTATACCTGTCACAAGCGGAGAAACATCCAGTTCAGCTGCCAGCCAACTGGCCTTTTCGCTGTTATACTCCTTAGTGTGCCAGATTTTTCTCTTGCCAATCATTACTTCTGCTCCGCAGCCGTATTTGCCGTTCCTGATGCAGCAGCCCTGCCCGCCTCATTGCGCAGTTTCTGATTATGCATCAGCATGGCAACCTGTTCTTCCAAAGTCTTTTTTTCTTTTTGCAGTTTAGCTATTTCATCATTCAGCTTTCTTTCTAACATATAATGACGTGCCTTTACCATCAGCAGATAGCAGCCTGCTACTAATATACCCAATAAGAACGACCCGAGGATGACTATAACCAGCGAACTTTGAAAACTCCAGACAAAGAAATTCAACGCAACACCTATAGCATTTTGTACAGCAAATAAAGCAACTATTATGCTGACTAAAACAGTAAACAGCAAATATGGCATATCATCATCTCCTAAAAAATAAACATTATAACAATATTTATTCGTTTATTAGTAATAAAAATCCTGCTGTATTACTCTAATTTCACACTTTCTTTATCCTACAAATTCTCAGTAAGCTCAAAACGATACCTTTGTTTTACACCAGGATATTTTTCATGATCAACCTCTGACGCAAACATATCATAAGGTCTGACATAATAACCAAAATCGTCGTATAGCGCTTCATATACTACGCACTTTTCTCTTGTTTCTGAATGTACTGCTATTAAAATAACCCTGTATAAATTCCCTTTAAAATGTCGATAAATCCCGCCTGGCAATATCTCACGCACTTTAATCACCTTTCTTTTTCCAAATAAAACACCCGCTTATTTACAGCAAACTCCTATAAATAACGAAAAGGCCCAGACATAAGTCTGAGCCTTACTTTTTTAGTGGCAGGGGCAGTAGGAATCGAACCCACAACCAACGGTTTTGGAGACCGCTACTCTACCAGTTGAGCTATACCCCTGTGGAGCGGAAAACGAGATTCGAACTCGCGACCCCCTCCTTGGCAAGGAGGTGCTCTACCACTGAGCTATTTCCGCATAATGGCGACCCGGATGGGACTCGAACCCACGACCTCCGCCGTGACAGGGCGGCATTCTAACCAACTGAACCACCGGGCCATTATCAGTTGCCTGACAGATATAGATAATACCATATCTTCAAAGGAAAAGCAAGTATTTTTTCGTAATTTTCTCTGTTTTCTCGCTTACTTTTCCCGCCGCGCTAATAAAACCAGTGCCTTCTAATTGGCAAAAACTATCAATCTGTATTATAATATACTATGTTATTACATTATATAAAGGAGGGTGCTTATGTGCCAAACCCCAGATTGGTCTCTCGGAGACCAGTATCTGCGTGAAAACGCCACCGAGCTTGCTCCATTGATTGAGAAGTTCTCTCCCTGTACGCTGCAGCCCAAAAGCGAAACCGAATATTTTGAAATACTGCTGGCAGGTATCGTAGCCCAGCAGCTGCCGCCCGATGTCAGCCAGACATTGATGCAGAAGCTTGCGCAATTACTCGGCAAACCTATTACGCCGCAGGCAGTTCTCAATGCCCAGGCAGAAACTTTTTCTGCTCTGGGGTTAGCGCGGCAGAAAATAGAATACATGAAAAACTTTGCTCAATCCATCGTCAGCGGTCAGATAACCATTGAAAAATTTCAAGAAATGACTGACACGCAGATTTCCAAGCAGCTGCTGCAGATTCGCGGGCTGGGACAGTGGACTATAGAAATGTTTCTGCTGTTGGCTCTCTGCCGTACAGATGTTGTTCCTTCTGCTGATTTCATCTTCAAAAAAGAACTGCAGTCCCTGCTGCAATTAGACGAGATACCCAAACGCGGACAAATAAACAAAATAACCGAACACTGGCGTCCCTGGCGTTCGCTGGCCGTGTGGTATCTCTGGCAGAACGCAGATAATAAGGCTAAAAATAAATGAGCAAAACAAAAACACCGAATCATAATGATTCGGTGTTTTTTATTAAGTTTAAAGTATATTATTGTTCTTTACGTGCATTGAAGCATTCACGGCAGTAAACCGGGCGATCCATGGAAGGACGGAACGGAACCATGGTTTCTTTACCGCATTCAGCGCATACTGCAGGGAACATTTCACGTTGCGGACGTTCAGTTGCAACACCCATACGCTGTTTGCGAGCCTGACGACATGCAGGGCAACGACGGGGCTCGTTGGTAAAGCCTTTTTCTTCATAGAATTCCTGTTCGGAAGCGGTAAACACGAATTCAGCGCCGCATTCGCAGCAAGTTAAAGTTTTGTCTTCTTTCATAATCTGATCACTCCTAATCATAGATAAAACATACCTCAAAAAGAACTTATAGATGTTACCACGGCTTCCCCAGTCTATCTATGATACAGAAGAAGTTAGGAACCCTAACCGGACCACTGAGATACACTACTATCAGTATAAAGGAGCAAAATACATAAGTCAATATATGTTAAATAATTTTACTTATTCTTAAAAAAATTTTCCCTAAGTGTAATTTTCTCCGCCTTGTTTCACAGATAATGGTAATCATTGATTACATCTGCCGTGAAATTACCGTCCCAAACAGTGAAACAAGTAGTAGAAGCATTGTGGATATTCAGCCGCCAGAAATTTGCCAAAGGTATCTCAAGTAAGGCACATATCTGTGTCCTGATGACACCGCCATGGGAAATGACGGCTACATCTTTATCTCCTCCCTGCTCCTGTAATATCTGACGCAGAGCCTTTACTGCCCTTTCCTGTACCTTGGCAAAAGTTTCTCCTTCTGGCGGCAGGCACAACTGAGGATTTTCATAAAACAACTTGATTTCTTCCGGCCATTTTTCTGCTATTTCACTGTAGCACAAGCCTTCCCAACCGCCAAAGCTTATTTCCTGCAGCATTTCCATAGTATGAACAGGCAGCTGCTTCATTGCGGCCAACGGCTCAGCCGTCATCTGGGCCCGAATAAGCGGACTGCAGTAAATAGCATGTAAAGGCTTACTGCGAAAATATTCTGCCAGCCGTACTGCCTGCTGTCTGCCTAAATCATTTAACTTGGTATTTATCCGCCCCTGGAATCTTCTCACTGTATTAGAATCTGTCTGTCCATGACGGATAAGGTAGATTTTGCCCATATCCTTACTTCCTTTGTTCTTCTTTGACCTGTTCGGCGTGTGAAAACTCTTTCATTTCCGCATGAACGCCGGCTTCAGCAAAGGTCTCCATTTCTTTGTAAGCTTTAAGACCGGCATCAAAAAGAGTAAAAGCGATAGCCGCCCCTTCGCCGCAGCCGTCAGTTATATTCAGACGCAGCGGTGCAGATAGCTGTGCCTCTGCCAAGAGCTGTTCCATACCTTCTTCCAGGGATACATGACCGGCAAAGCAGTATTCTTTCACCAGCTTATTATACTGCACGGCTTTCAATAAAGCGCGGCAGGTAGCGGCTCCGTCAAGCATAACAGGCACTTTCAGGGCGGCAGCCTGCAAAATAGCTCCGGCCATTGCCGCTATGACTAATTCGTCTTTGTCTGTCAGACAGCCAAAGCCAAGCATCTCCAGTTTATCTTTGGCAACATGCTCTTTCACCAGGATAGCTCCTTCTGCCAGCGCTTCCGCTTCATCAGCAGCCATCACCAACAGCGGCACAGCCTGCGCCCCGGTTTCTGCAGCCAGAATATTTACCGGCCACTTACCTAACATGATTTTTTCAGCCTCAGCCGCCTGCTCAATATTCCCCCAAATAAACAATCCCTTTTTAGGATAAGTAAGTTCATTTTTATCAAACTTGCCGATAATGGCCGCATAACGATCCACCATACTTTCCAGTTTGGCCAACGAGCCTACCGGCTTGATCAGATTATCAAAGCGTTCCTGCGCTTTAGCAGCACAGGCAGCGTCAACAGCAGTAATCTGCCCGATAACTTCTTCTATTTGCATTTTATCCTCCTTCATTACCGCAGCAGATACACTGCTGCCATCAGATAAATAACATTCCCGCATTCGGTAAGGAAACCATAGGTATCGCCTGTAAGTCCTCCCAGCTGACTGCTCAAAAAACGCGCCAGCAGCAGGCTGAGAACAAAAGCCACGACAGCCGTATACAGATAATTAAGCCCGCACAGACAAATTATCACAGTCCCGACAGCAAAAGCTGTATAGGAATATATGGGCTTAGCATACTGGGTAAACATATGCCCGATTCCTGTTTTGCGGGCATATTTAAAATTCACGATATAATTCACCATAAAAGTCCTGGTAGCCACAGACATGGCAACCAAGGCATAAGACAGCTTTATTCCATCTATAGAGATATAGGCGGCCACCTTCAGCAGCACCAAACATACCAGAGCGATAACTGCGTTAGACCCGACATGACTGTCCTTCATTATCTCCAGCATCCGTTCCCTGCTGCGAGCACTGAAAACGCCATCAGAAGTGTCCATAAAACCATCATACATTAAAGCGCCGATAACGATCATTTCTGCCAATATCAGCATAACACCGCGCATAAACAGCGGCGTATCAGCATACACCAGCCCATAATTTACCGCACCTAAAAACAGACCGATAACAAGGCCTACAAGCGGAAAATACGGCACGCTTCTGGAAAAGTCATCGTCACGCCAATCTGTACGGTTAGAAAAGCGTATCCTTGTTAAAAATTCAAGACAAGTTACAAAATCGCGCATTTTCTCACCTGCTCAGCTTATTATAAACATCTATGGCAGCCTGCAGCACGACGATGGCAAGACTTGCCCCAGTACCTTCGCCAAGGCGCATACCAGCATCAACTATCGGCGTCAGTTTAAGTACGTCAAGCATTTTTTTATGAGCAATTTCCGCACTGAGGTGTGAACAGAGCATGTAATCGGCACAGGCAGGATAAAGCCCGTACGCCAGCAGCGCCGCAGCAGTAGCGTTAACGCCATCTACCATAGTAGGAACCCGGCGTCTGGCGCCAGCAATAATCATACCGGCAAGCCCAGCGTGGTCATAGCCGCCCACCTTACACAAAATATCCAATGCATCTCCTTGTACAGGCTTATTTTTAGCAAGGCCGTCGCTGACAACCTGCCGTTTAATCTTCATCCGTTCATCGTTAATGCCCGTTCCCCTGCCCACAGTCAGTTCCGGCGGCAGATTTAAAAAAGCGGAAACAATGGCTGCAGTAGACGTTGTATTGCCAATGCCCATCTCAGCAGTTGCCAGCAGATTATACCCTTTATCTATGCATTCATCAGCCATCTGCATACCTGCCCGCAGTGCCTGCAGAGCCTGCTCTTTAGTCATAGCCGGGCCCTGTGTAAAATCTTCTGTACCCCAGGCAACCTTCAGCTGATGTACTTTTTCCAAGTGGCTTAAATCAAAAGCTGTACCCACGTCTACCACGATAACGTCCGCATTGGCATGTCTCGCCATAACATTAGCGCCGGCCGTCTCACGCATATAGCCATTGATCATCTGCATAGTTACTTCCTGCGGATAAGCGCTCACACCGTATTTGGCAATTCCATGATCACCGCACATCAAAAGCATGGCCGTCTTGATTTTCGCCGGCAGCGGTTTTGATGTCATAGCAGCATACTGCTCTACCATCTCTTCCAGCTTACCGAGGCTGCCAGCTGGTTTATCCATCCGCTGCCAGCCATTTTTTACTTTAGCGGCAGCTTCTCTGTCCAATTCAGGTATAATAATATTTTCCATCCCGGTCTCCTTACTCTTCAAATTGATACGCGAGCTTTCTGACGTCTACCGCCTGCCCAGCCACACAGTAAAATACCTGTTCGCAGGCTGCGGCAACTCTCTGATTTACCCATCCTGACAAATCGCTGTATTCTCTGGCCACTTTGTTTGCCGGTACAATACCACCGCCGACCTCATTGGTAACAAATACTACCAGCTTACCGCAATTCCGAGCGGCAAGCAGCAACTTGTCGATTTCTGCAAAGACACATTCGCAGCGTTCTGCGAAACTGCCTTGCGGAGCCTCTTTTCCATACATCAGATTCGCCATGTAAACAGTCAGGCAATCAAATAATACCGCATCAGTCTCAGCAGTTAATTTTGCAAATACCTCATCCGCATGGTAAGGCGCTTCATGATTCAGCCACCTGCCGTCAGCTCTTCTTTGCTGATGCAGACGTACTCTTTCGGCCATTTCATCATCCAGTACTTCTGCAGTAGCTATATAGTCGCATTTGGGAGAAAAATGCAGCACATATTTTTCAGCAAATTCGCTTTTTCCGCTTCTGGACCCGCCGGTAACTAATACCAGTTTACTTTCCATAATCTCTGATGACCTCCCTTCTAAACAATAAAATCCTCCCACGTACCATGGGAGGACATAAAAATGCTTCATAATATACGAACACCAGCCTATCTCCCGTAGGCCACATGGCTTCGTGACAGGCAGGTCTCCTGGCTTAGCTTCATCGTTCCACGCGCCTTCCCGGCTTACGCCAGTGACATCTTGCGCGAACTCCACTTACAGTAGCGGGACTGCTCCGGATTCTCACCGGTATTCCCTTTTAAGCACTAACCGCAGTTAATGCACCTGTCGATATTTTCCGTTTACTACTATTCTACAAATAACAAGATAATCCTGCTAACGAAGTAAAGATTTTTCCTTCTCTTCACATTTTTGCTTATAAAACAAAAAACCCCAGCATAGCCGGGGTTTTAATTAGATTATTTAATTTGGGACATAACTTCTGCAGCAAAGTCTTCCTGTTTCTTTTCAATGCCTTCACCCAGTTGGAAACGAGCAAATTCAACAACGTCGGCATCGTTAGCTTTCAGCAGTTTAGCAATGGTCTGATCCGGGTCTTTAACGAACTCTTGATCAACCAGGCAAACTTCTTTGTAGTATTTTTGAATACGGCCGATAACCATTTTTTCAATGATTTTTTCAGGTTTGCCTTCGTTGCGAGCCTGTTCGGTCAATACTTCTTTTTCATGTTCCAATTCGCTGGCAGGAACTTGTTCACGGTTCAGATAGCTGGGGTTAGCAGCTGCAACATGCATTGCAATGTCTTTGCCCAGTTCAGCGCTGCCGCCTTTCATATTTACCAGTACGCCGATTTTGCCGCCGCCATGGATATAAGCAGCAACAACGCCTTCAGCTACTTCATAACGAGCGAAACGACGAACAGAGATATTTTCACCGATTTTAGCGATGCTTTCGGTTACCAGTGCAGAAACGGTTTTGCCATCCAGTTCGGAAGCCATAAGAGCGTCCATGTCAGCAGGATTGGTTGCTGCGATATGAGCGGCAATAGCGCTTACCAAATCTTTAAAATTATCAGTTTTAGCAACAAAGTCAGTTTCGCAGTTGATTTCAACGATGACACCCACTTTGCCATCTTCGCTTACATAAGATGCAACAACACCTTCAGCAGCTACGCGGCTTGCTTTTTTAGCAGCAGCAGCGAGGCCTTTCTCACGCAGAAAGTCGATTGCTTTATCCATATCGCCTTCAACAGCAGTCAAAGCTTTTTTGCAGTCCATCATACCTGCGCCTGTACGTTCACGCAGTTCTTTAACCAATGCAGCAGTAATTTGAGCCATCAGTTATTCCTCCTAAGATCTAATTAAAAATTATTCAGCGTCTTCAGCAACAGCTGCTTCTTCTGCAGCAGCTTCTTCAGTCTGCATACCTTGACGACCTTCCAGAACAGCGTCAGCCATTTTAGCAGTCAGCAGTTTTACAGCGCGGATTGCGTCGTCGTTGGCCGGAATTACATGGTCGATTTCATCCGGGTCGCAGTTAGTATCAACAGTTGCAACGATAGGAATGTTCAGTTTATGTGCTTCGAGAACAGCGATGTGTTCTTTGCGGGGGTCGACAATGAACAGTGCACCCGGCAGTTTTTTCATATCTTTAATACCGCCAAGATATTTGGTCAGTTTGTCCATTTCATGGCGCAGGCCGATAACTTCTTTTTTCGGCAGTACGTCAAAAGTGCCGTCAGCTTCCATTGCTTCCAGTTTACGCAGACGAGCGATACGGGTCTGGATAGTTTTGAAGTTAGTGAGCATACCACCCAGCCAACGTTCGTTTACATAGAACATATTGCAGCGGGTAGCTTCTTCTTTCATAGCTTCTTGAGCTTGTTTTTTGGTACCAACGAACAGAATGCTTTCGCCGTTAGCAGCAACTTCACGGATGAAGTTGTAAGCTTCGTCAACTTTTTTTACAGTTTTCTGCAGGTCAATGATATAGATACCATTGCGCTCGGTAAAGATGTACGGAGCCATTTTAGGGTTCCAGCGACGGGTTTGGTGACCAAAATGTACACCAGCTTCAAGTAATTGTTTCATAGAGATAATAGCCATTTTTCTTTCCTCCTGTTTTTTCCTCCGCAAAACTCATTTCTATCTTAACCACAAGTGGACAGCAGACAGATTATTTTGCGTGTGTATTTTTACACCAGCATGAATTATACCATATCAACTCTGAATACACAAGGATTTTTTCTAATACTGTTCAATATCTTACATAAACTACATTACCAATGTCTCTCCGGCAGCTTTCCTTAAGATTATCGTACCAACTTCTTACTAATATTAAAACCCGCAGAAGCTAAAACATCTGCGGGCTTGCATTCCTTATTAGTTGATAGATTCTGCTTTTTTAATATTTGCACGTACATCTTCACAGCATTTATGGAAAGCAGCTTTTTCCGCTTCGCTGAGCGGCAGTTCGATAACTTGTTCCACACCGTTCTTACCGATAAGGCAGGGAACGCCGACAAAGACATCGCTTTCACCATACTCGCCATGCAATCCTGCACTGGCAGGCATAATATGTTTTTCATCGCACAATACTGCTTTTACCATACGCGCCAAAGTAGAACAGATACCGTATTCCGTACACTGTTTACCTTTATAGGTAACCCAGCCACCGGCAATCGCTTTTTTCTGCAGGTCGTCCCGGTCAAATTTAAAACGGTCGTCAGTTTCAGCCAACACATCCAACGGTACGCCGCCAAAGTTTACGCAAGACCATGCGGCAATCTGAGAAGCACCGTGTTCGCCAATCATATAAGCAGAAATAGACTGATGGTCAACGCCGGTCTGCAAAGCAAGCTGAGATACCAGTCTGGAAGTATCAAGGCCAGTACCGGTACCAAATACACGTCCAGCAGGAAGTCCGCTCAATTTTGCCATTAAATCGGTAATAACATCGCAGGGATTGGTAATATTGATGATTACGCCGTCAAATTTGCTGTTTTTCAGCTTGCCCATATATTTTTTCAGATTGGAAACGGTATAATTCATTTCGTCGTTACGATCGCCTGTAGCTACCAGTCTGATATCGCCGATGCAGTTAACAATGATGTCGCAGTCCACAACGTCTTTATATTCGCCGATGGAAATTTTTACATTATGAGGCATGTACATTACGGCATCACGCAGGTCCTGACATTCGCTGATAACTTTTTCTGTGTTTTTATCAATTAAAACCAGTTCGTCAACAATGCCCTGAATAGCCAGACTATATGCGCAATGGGCGCCAACGTGTCCTAAACCAATGATAGCAACTCTTCTCGTCTTATAATTCATTTCTTTCATTCTGCTGCAAAATTATTTTCTGAAATATAGGCGTCGCAGCAGATTCCCCTCCTTTTAAACGCCAGTTTTATTTATCAGCAAACAAAGGTATAGTGGTAAATCCATAAGGGATTACGGTTACTGTATAATCCTCTTTACCCTGTCGCTTTAAAACGTCTTCAGCCATCTGCATGGCTTCTTCCAGGCTTGCTGCCGGTATTGCGCCGGTTTTTTCTGCCTGAGCAAAATTTTCTTCCTTTGTCACCAGAATAATGGTATATTGAGCTGCCAAACAGCACATATAAAAAGCCACATAGAAAGGAATGCTGAAATTATCCCGTACCGCCTGTTCCATTTCTTTTAGATCATCATAACGGAAGCAATCAAAAAATATCGGCGGTTCGGCAATATCTTCACATTCCAGCGTTACAATCATTACACCATTTTCCTGCAGTGTCATAACAGCCGGGACATAGGCTTTCATTCCCTGATAAAGGTTCATATCCATGGGAAAGCCGCCACCGGAAGCGATAACTATATCACTCTTGCCTTTAGCCTGTACGCCTTGTTGTCTGATAACAAACTGCGTACCTGCATACCAGGCGTCATACCAGTGTCCGGCAAAAATACCCGCGAATTCGCCTTGGGCATCCATAACAGAATTTATCAGGAAGCAGGGATTTAAAAAAGCACAAACCTCGCACATGTCCTCGTTAACTCTGTTGCCTTCAACGCGGGCCAGACAAGTTTCTTTATTGATCCCGTTACCCTGGACATCGGCCAGAGCCAGGAGATGATTATGATTGATAGTTTTTACACCGGCAATACCGGGCATGACACTTTTTCTTCCGCCGCCGAAACCAGCAAAAAGGTGCGGCGTCAAACCGCCTGTCAAAATAACCTTATCGGCTTCCACGGCACGTCTGTCAAGATATACTTCAGTGCCGCGGCTGGTAGTGCCAAGATAGACATTATCAGCCTCGCTGTAAGCGTCATGTGCGTATACTTGCAGTCTGCGTGATAAATCGTCTCCAAGGATAAGCTTTATTTCTTCAGGCGTATTGCTCCTATGCGTACCTGTAGCCACAATGACAAAAATATCATCATCGGACACGCCGTTTGCATTCAATTCTTCCACCACCGGCGGCAGATAATCGCAAGTTCTGTACCAGGTCCTGGTAATATCACTGACCACGATGCAGACTTTATCTCCCGGCTTTACCAGTTCCCGCAAAGGCTTAGTACCGATAGGATTCCTGATAGCCTGCTGCACAGCCTCTTTTATATTACTTATAGATTGCTGCTCTTTGCTTTTCAGTACTTGCAGGACTTTATCTTCATCTAAAGCGATTTTTTTAACTGTCCTGCCATACTTCAGCTCATAGTTTTTGATAGTCATCTTACATTGTTTCTCCGCTTAAAATAGGTAACGTAGCAGGAGCATGGCTCATTATAGTTATTTTATAATCATCTTTTCCTTGCTCAGCCAATTTCTTCTTCGCCAGTTTCCATGCCTCAGCCAGCGTAGCAACAGGTATTTGCCCGGTTTTACGTACAAAGTCAAAATTTTCTGGACGGGTCACAAGGTAAGTGGTTAAAGAATTAACGATACAGCGTGATTTAAAAGCCACAAATGCAGGAATGGAAAAATCTGCCCGCACATCCTTTTCAAATTGCAGGATATCGTCTTTGGCAAACCAGTCTGTAAAAATAGCCGGCTCCTTAATATCCTGGCAATCCAATGTAAGAATCAGGATGCCGCCTTTTTTAACTGCAAAAACGGCATTCATATGCGCCTTACAGCTCTGATAAAGATTCAAGTCCTTAGGGAAACCGCCAGCGGAAGCAAATACAACATCTGCCTGTTCTTTGATTGGTATACCAGCCATCTGCAGCAAATCTTGACATCCTTTAATCCACGCTTCATACCAATGTCCGGCAACTACTTCATGCAGTTTGCCGTCAGGCGTGAAGACCGTGTTCACCAGGAAAGCCGGCGCCAGTTTTGCACATACCTCGGTCATATCTTCATGTAATGGATTGTTTTCCAGCACGCTCGTTTCACAAGCAGGATTGCAGCCTGCGCCGACTTCATCCGCTAACGCCATCGCATGATTATGCATAATCGTCTCATATCCGGCAATCCCCGGCATGACAGCTTTACGGCCGCCGCCAAAACCTGCCATGGGATGCAGGCTTACCGAGCCGGTAATGATTACCTTGTCAGCTTCGGCCGCATACTTATCAATCAGAATCGGCGTACCACGGCTTGTTACCCCCAGGTTCACCAGTTCAACACTGTTGCGGCAGTCATGCTGATGAATTTTTATCCTATTTACAATCTCCTGACCACATACAACAACATCCTCTTCGGGAGTATGTCCTCTATGCGTGCCTGTCGCAATAATGATTGTAATATCCTGATCGGCAATACCCGCTTCATTCAATTCACCGATAATAACCGGCAAAAATTCTGCCGTCCCGACCATGCGGGTAATATCGCTGACGATAACGGCAACTTTTTCTCCTTTGGCGACCAGTTCTTTTAAAGGCTTAGAGCCAATAGGATTGCGTATTGCTTCCCGCGCAGCTTCTGCAATACTGTTTCTTTCTGCCGCCGGATTTCCATGGATATCATAAAGTATTTTATCTTCTGGAAGTAAGACTTCTTCTTCTCTTTTACCAATGGGTAAAACAAATTTTTTCACAGCTATGCCTCCCCAATAAACATATAAATAATTTTACATCTTTTTAGCTAAAAATAAAAGAAGAACATCGAAACTCAATGTTCTTCCTGTTAAAAATGTAAACTATATTACATGCAGCTGTTACCAACGTTTACTAACCCGCCAATATTCGCTGCGTAATAATGCCAGAACGGTAAAAATTTCCAATCTGCCTAAAAGCATAGCCAGACTTAAAATCAGTTTACCAAACGACGTTACATCCGCATAATTGCCTACCGCGCCTAACGACCCAAAAGCAGGCCCCACACTGCTGACACAGGAAGCCACGCCGAAAATAGATTCTTCCATTGGCAAACCCGTAGCCGAAAGGGCAAAAGACAACGCAACCACTACCAGTATATACATGAAAAAGAATCTGCTGATATTGATAATAGTCGACATCGGCAGCATCTTTTTATCGTAATACACAGTCAGCAGCATCTGCGGATGCAGAGTACGGCGCAGTTCAGCTACGACGGTCTTGATCAGGACGATAAAACGGCAGATTTTAATACCGCCGGCCGTAGAACCAGCGCAGCCGCCAGTAAAGAACATAACCGCAAGCAGCAGCTTGGAGAAAGATGGCCATTCGTCATAATTATAAGAAACATAACCCGTAGTAGAAGCAAAAGAAGCCGTCTGGAAAAACGCGTGACGCAATCCTTCCTGGATACTGTAATCATTCACATATACGATATTGGCCGTAATGAGCAACGTTATCACTACGGCAATAGAAATATATACCTTAAATTCCAAATCATGCCATAAAACCCTGATACCAGACTGAGTTACATGATAATACAGGGCAAAGTTGCCGCCTGCAAACAGCATAAAAATCGCCGTCACCACTTCTATAGGTATACTGTTGAAATGTCCTATACTTGCGTTATAAGTTGAAAATCCCCCTGTGGCTATGGCAGAAAAAGAGTGATTGACAGCGTCAAATTCAGACATCCCCAACATGACCAAGATACCTGTCAAAATAATAGTCATCAGCAGATAGATGTAGAATAAAGCAATCGCCGTAGACCTGATACGCGGCAAGATACGGCTGTTGGAAAAACCGCTGACTTCCGCATTAAACAAATAAACAGCACCACCGGCAATCTGCGGCAGCAAGGCCACGAACAAGACGATAATACCGATACCGCCTATCCAGTGGGTAGTACTGCGCCAGAACAAGATGGACTTAGGCAGCACTTCTAAATCTCTAATAGCTGTCGCGCCTGTCGTAGTAAGTCCCGACATGCTTTCAAAATAAGCCGAAACAGGATCAAGTATCCCCAGAAAAATATATGGTAGCGAAGCCAATCCCGCAGTTAAAACCCAGGCAAAAAACACCGTCCCGATACCTTCGCGCACCGAAATATCTTTTTTGTCAGCATCCCAGGCATACTGGTCGAACATAAAAGACAGATAAGCAGCAATCCCCATTGCCATCAAAAAATCAACAAAACATTCCTCACCATAATATAAAGCCACGCCCAGCGGCAAAACCATGATAACAGCCAGGCAGGCACATAAACGGCCTAAAAGATACAATATAATCTTTGTATTCATTAAAATATCACCTGCGTGTTACCAATTTTGCTTATTACGCCAGAAATCTGGACGCATAATTACCAGTAAAGAAAAAATTTCCAGACGTCCTAAAAGCATGGCACAAATACTTATTACTTTACCAAAAGTAGAAATATCACCATATGTCGCCGTAGGTCCAACAATACCGAACGCCGGCCCTACACTGCTAATGCAGGCAGCAATCAAGCCCATAGAATCCATAATCGACAATCCCGTGAGCGAAATCATAATAGTTAGAACCATAAATACCAAAATATACAGGAAGAAAAACCTGGTAATATTAGCAATTGTCTCCGGCTCGATAACCTTATGCCCCATCTTAATTGAATAGACAATCCTCGGATGCAGGGTTCGCAGCAGTTCTGCCCAGCTTGCTTTCAACAGAATGACGATTCTGGATATCTTGATACCGCCTGCCGTAGACCCGCTGCAGCCGCCGACAAACATCAAAATAAAGAGGACATAGCGGCTGAATTCCGGCCATTTATTAAAGTCATCAGAAGCAAAGCCGGTAGTACTGCCGATAGAAACCGCCTGAAAAATACCATGCCGCACACTGTCATGCAGCGACATATAACCAGAAAAATACAGATTACCGATAATTAACGCAGCTGCACCCACCAGCATCAGCAGATAGTATCTGTGCTCCATGTCGTCATGGAAGGCATCCCAATCGCCGCGGCCAATTTTATAATACAATGAAAAGTTCATACTGGAAATCAGCATGAATACGATAGCCACCACTTCTACAAAAACAGAATCAAAACTGATCAGACTGTCGTGGTAATAAGAAAAACCACCGGTTGCCATAGTCGCAAGCGATAAGTTGACCGCCTGCAGAAAGGGTACTTTTGCTACAGTAAGTAAAATAATTTCCAGCACCGTCAATCCGAAATAAATACAGACAATCATCATTGCCGACTCTTTAATCTTAGGCAACGTTCTTTCTGCTACTGCTCCCGGCAGCTCTGCATTAAACAAATAGCTGGTACCGCTGTTCATCTGCGGCATGATGATGATGAACAGCATGATAACGCCGATGCCGCCGCACCAATGCGTCAAACTGCGCCATACCAGCATACTTTTGGAAAATTCATTAAACGAACTGGCAGTTGTAACACCAGTAGTGGTAAAACCTGAAACACTTTCAAATACGGAAGAAACAATATCAAGATCTCCGCTGAAAAAATAAGGCAGCGAGCCCAAAAAGCATACCAATAGCCAGCCGCAGCCCACAACCGATATAGCTTCGCGCAGACGCAGACGCTGATTACTTTTCTTAGATCCATAATACATCATGGTCTTTGCCAATACCACAGCAATAGCCAGCGTCCAGGCAAAAACAGCTATATTATCGCGGTCGAAGGCCAAGGCTGCCAAAAAAGGTACAAAGACGATTCCGGCAAAAGCCATAATCAGCTTGCCCAGCAACCGCAAGACTACTTTAAAGTCCATATTTACTCCCTGCCCTCAAATAAAGGAACCGTGCTTTTAGCAAATTCACTCTTGATAAATAAAATGATACGGTCGTTAGCCAGCAACACAGTATCACCATTCGGAATATACGCTTCCCCATCGCGCACAATAGCGCAAATCAGCGATTCTTTTGGGAAATCAATTTCACGCAAAGCCCGATTATCTACCTCACTGTTTTTGCCCACGATAATTTCTAAGGCCTCGGCCTGTGCTCCTTCCAGCAGTGATACAGAAACAATGCCACCTTTACGTACAAAGCGCAATACTTCGCCGGCACTCAGCAGACGGGAAGACAATACTACATCGACGCCGACTTTTTCCATCAGCTCGATATACTCATTACGGGCAACGCGTACTATAGTTTTCTTTGCACCTAAATGCTTAGCTAAAAGTGCCAGCAATAAATTCAGTTTATCATCTTCAGTTATGCAGATAACAACGTCTGCTTCTGACGCTCCTTCTTCCATCAACAAATCAATATCCGTACCGTCGCCGCACAGCACCAGACCTTTATTCAGCTTGGCAGCCAATAATTGGCAGCGATCTTTGTCTTTTTCGATAACTTTGACAAACAGGCCCTGATTTTCCAGCATCGGTGCCAGAAATCTGCCTGTTCTGCCAGCTCCGATAATAAGGGCTCGCTTAATTTTTTCATATGTGTTAGAAAAATTATTCTCAAATGTCTTAATAACGTCATGACGCCCGACAAAATAAACATTATCGCCTGGCAAAAGGATATCGTCACCGCGCGGAATAATCATTTTATGCCTTCTGAACAGCATCGCTACCAGGATATCCTTGGGGATACCCAGTTCTTTTAATGGTATATTCGTATAAGGAGAATTTTCCTTAATTTTAGCTTCAAACATACGCACTTTGCCGTCAGCAAATTCATCCACGTTCAAAGCCGATGGTGTCATAAGGATATGGTCTATTTCAGCTGCCGTGATACGCTCAGGATTTAAAATAAGATCTATCTGCATCTCATCATTCAGCATCTTAGAAGCATGAACAGCATATTCTACATTACGTATACGTGCAACCGTATGCTTGATGCCGTTCTTTTTCGCCATCATGCAGGTAACCATATTAACTTCATCGCTGTCAGTACATGCTATCAGTACATCCGCATCTTTAATATCCGGGTCGGCAAAAATAGTAGGACTGCAGGAACTTCCTTCAATAACAAGCACATCAAGGGAATTCTGCACTACTTCTTTTCTTCTCGGATCCGCTTCTATTACTACGACATCAAACTGATCTTCTGCCAATAATTGAGCAATGCTATAACCTAACTTACCTGCTCCAGCAACAACGATACGCATTTTATTATCTCCTATTTATACAATTAAACTGCAAATAATTTGTAAATATTATAACATATCTGTGAGAAAAAGATGCATATTCGCTAATAATAAAAATAAAATTATCGTATAAACAAAAGAAGAGCACTTACTTTGTAAGTGCTCTTCTTTTTCTCCAACCGGCAGCTTTCTATCCTCCCAGGCC
>CANREP010000022.1 GCA_947629685.1 uncultured Phascolarctobacterium sp. | reverse complement strand
GAGCAATATTATTTCCTCACAGATCGTAGTGCACCGTAAATTCGGCGGAGTAGTGCCGGAAATAGCGTCCCGCAAGCATATTGAAAATATCATGCCGGTTATTGATGAAGCGCTGCGCCAGGCGGATAAGACTTTGGCGGATATCGATGCTGTAGCCGTTACCTACGGACCGGGACTGGTCGGGGCGCTGCTGGTTGGTTTGTCTGCGGCCAAATCGCTGGCCTGGGCTGCGGATAAACCTTTAATCGGCGTCAACCATCTGGAAGGACACGTTTTCGCTAATTTTTTGTCCGATGCTGAACTGGAGCCGCCTTTTATGGCCTTAGTAGTCAGCGGCGGACATACGGCGCTGCTGAAAGTAACCGGCTATAACAGCTTCGAGCTGTTAGGGCAGACCCGCGACGATGCTGCCGGTGAAGCTTTCGACAAAATTGCCCGCGTTATGGGACTGCCTTATCCGGGCGGGCCGGAAATAGAAAAACTGGCTTTAAACGGCGACCCGCAGGCTGTCGAATTTCCTGTAGCCAGGCTGGACGCTCCCTATGAGTTTAGTTTCAGCGGCTTGAAGTCGGCGGTGATCAATTATCTGCATACTCAGAAACAGCGCGGCGCAGACATCAATTATGCCGATGTGGCAGCGTCTTTCCAGCAGGCAGTAGTTAATGCGCTGGTACAGAAAGCGGTACAGGCGCTGCAGGATACAGGCTTGAAAGAAATCGTGCTGGCCGGCGGCGTATCCGCCAATAAAACGCTGCAGACAGAATTAGCTCGCGCTGTCAGCGCTGTTGGCGCCCGTCTGGTGCATCCGACGCCGATCCTGTGTACAGACAATGCAGTCATGATTGCCTGCCGCGGGTATTTTATGTTCCAGGCAGGTATGAGCAGTCCACTGGACTTAAACGCTGTTCCATCTTTGAAACTTGGTTAAACAAAAGTACATTTTGTGCATAAGGCTGTGGATAATGTGGATAAAAAATAGAAAATCACATAAATATGCCGTTTATGCTGTGGATAAGAATGTGTATAAGGCTTAGTAACTGTGGATTATTTTACGGCAGGATGTGGAAAAAACATTGTGTCTGAATGAGGGGTAAACATGCTGAACAATTTGACGGCAGAACAGAAAAATATTTTACAGAATATGCTGCCGGCATTGGGACTGGCAGCCGATATGGCGAGAGCTAAACTGACCGTTTTCCTGCCGGACGGTGACAGAAAATTTTTTAACATCTACAAGCAGGTCAGACCGCTGACGCTGCTGGGGGAAGCTGGAGCCGATATGACGAGCCAGAGAGTGCGCTGCCTGGAGGAACCGCTGGTAGCGCGCGCCATGCAGCAGAATGTTGCTGTAAGCGGTAAAAGAGAATGGAAGCTGGGAATTTTCAGCAGTTTTCGTGTTTTCCCGCTCAGGGACGGCTACGGTAAATGCTTCGGAGCGCTCAGCTTTGATACGGACGACCCGGATGAAACCATGCTGCGCACGGCGCTGGATTTCCTGCTGAATTTGTCGGGAGGCAGCGGGCGGCAGTATGAAAGGCTGTCGCCAGAAGACGGACTGATGGTGGTGGACGCCAATAAGGTGATTATCGCGGTCAATAATAAGGCGCGGCATATCTTCCAGGTGCTGCATGTAGCGGATGTACTGGGGCGCAGAACCAACGATCTGGCTATCAACTGGCCGCTGGTAGGCATGGTCATCGACACCGGCATCGCTGAAAGTAAGCAGTTCTTCATGCATGGCAGGCTGCTTTTGATGAAGGTACTGCCTGTACCGGCGCGTCCGAAAAGCAGTTGCGCCGTCGTCATTTTGCAGGATATCACCGAGCTGCACAAAAAAGATGAAGAGCTGCTGATAAAATCGGCGGTCATCAAAGAAATTCATCACCGGGTAAAGAACAATCTGCAGACGATTGTCAGCCTGCTGCGGCTGCAGGAACGGCGTACCGTGAGCGGCGAAGCAAAAAGTATTTTGCAGGACTGTATCGGCAGGGTCAACAGCATTGCCGTAGTACATGAATATCTTTCTCAGCAGGGCGACGGTATGATCGATGTGGGAAAGGTAGCCAAAAGTATTTATCAGGCTCTTGTCAGCAGTATGCTGAATTCTGATTTTGTCTTGGAAACAGATTTTGCCACAGATGATGTGATGCTGCCGTCAGAAAAGGCGACCAGTATCGCGCTGATTTTAAACGAACTGCTGCAAAACGCTATAGAGCACGCTTTTGCAGGCAGGCAGAGCGGCAGGCTGACGGTGCGTTTTAATGACAGCGGCAGCTGCTATGAGCTTTTGATTGCCGATAACGGTGTAGGGCTGCCGTCTGATTTTTCCTGGCAGCAGAGCGGCAGTTTGGGCCTTAAAATCATCAAGACTATGGCAGAGGCCGATTTAAAAGGCAGTTTTTCACTGACACCGCTGGCAGAAGGCGGCGTATTGGCTTCGGTAATTATTCCTAAAGGCGGTGGAGAAAAATGATGCAAAAGTTGAGAATCATACTGGCTGATGACGAGGCGCTGATCCGCCTGGATCTGCGCGAGATGCTTACAGAGGCCGGTCATGAGATAGTCGGCGAGGCTGCGGACGGACAGGAGGCAGTACGGTTGGCGCAGGAGCTGCGTCCTGACATCGTGATTATGGATGTCAAAATGCCTGTCATGGACGGGCTGACAGCATCCCAGCAGATAACGGCG
Organism: uncultured Phascolarctobacterium sp.; assembly: GCA_947629685.1. Lineage (GTDB taxonomy): Bacteria > Bacillota > Negativicutes > Acidaminococcales > Acidaminococcaceae > URXU01. The sequence continues at coordinate 30,325 of CANREP010000022.1, read as the reverse complement.
GCGGAAATAGCCCCGGTACTTTTGCTTACGGCTTACAGCCAGCAGGATATTGTGGCAAGAGCTACGGAAGCAGGCGTTATCGCCTATCTGGTTAAGCCGGTGCGCGAGCAGCAGCTTTTTCCGGCTGTCGAAGTGGCTGTAAGCCGTTTTCGTGCCTGGCAGGAGCTGGGACGCGAACTTGAAGAACTCAAAGAAAGCCTTGCAACCAGAAAGCTGGTTGACAGGGCCAAAGGCATCCTGATGACTGCGCATCAGATGACGGAGCAGGAAGCTTACAGAAAGATGCAGCAGTTCAGTATGGCGAAACGCATTACTTTGAAAAAACTGGCCGAGGAAATAATAGCCGCAGACGAAAAATATAGAAAATAAGAGCCTTTGAGGCTCTTATTTTTTGCTATGGCAAAATAGCCGTTCAGAAGCGTGAAATAGGCGTTCAAAAGAATAAAAACCGGCTTCGTCAAACAAAAAAATGCATTGACAAAGATAAAATTCCTGTTGCTAAAAGAAATTTGCAAAAAAATTGTAAAAAAACAAGCACAGGCTATTGCATTTTTTTTACTCTTGATTATAATAATAATTGTAATTAGCACTCGGATAAAAAGAGTGCTAACAAGATAAATAATACTTACATTACATATTATTGAAAGGGGTTTTCAAAGATGTTGAAACCGTTAGCTGATCATGTTGTTGTTGAAATCGTAACTAAGGAAGAAAAAACTGCCAGCGGCATTTATCTTCCCGATACTGCTTCTAAGGAAAAACCGCAGACCGGCAAAGTTGTAGCTGTAGGCGCAGGTAAAGTTACCGACAACGGTACCCGCGTTGCTCCAGAAGTAAAAGCCGGCGACGAAGTAGTTTTTGCTAAATACAGCGGTACCGAAGTAAAACTGGACGGTAAAGAATACCTGATCCTGTCTGAACGCGATATCCTCGCAGTAATTGAAAAATAAATTTTACTGATTAAAAGAAATTAAAGGAGCGATTTATAATGGCTAAAGAAATACTGTTCAATGAAGAAGCACGCCGCAGCTTGGAACGCGGTGTTAACGCACTGGCTGACGCCGTAAAAGTTACCCTCGGACCTAAAGGCCGCAATGTAGTGCTGGAGAAAAAATTCGGCGCACCGACCATTACTAACGACGGCGTTACCATTGCCCGCGATATCGAACTGGAAGATCCGTTTGAAAACATGGGCGCACAGCTGGTTAAAGAAGTTTCTATCAAAACCAACGACGTAGCAGGCGACGGTACCACTACCGCTACCGTACTGGCACAGGCTATGATCCGCGAAGGTATGCGCAATGTTGCTGCCGGCGCTAATCCGATGGTACTGAAAAAAGGTATCCAAAAAGCAGTCGATGTCCTGGTTGAAGAACTGAAAGCTGTTTCTCAAAAAGTTGAAACCAAAGAAGCAAAAGCACAGGTTGCTTCCATTTCCGCTGCTGACGAAGAAATCGGTCAGCTGATTGCAGACGCTATGGAAAAAGTTGGCGACGACGGCGTTATCACCGTTGAAGAATCCAAAACCATGGAAACCTGTCTGGAAACTGTTGAAGGTATGCAATTTGACCGCGGCTACATTTCCCCGTACATGGCAACTGACCCGGATAAAATGGAAGCAGTACTGAACAATCCGCTGGTACTGATTACCGACCGCAAAATCACCATGATTCAGGATATTATGCCCGTACTGGAAAAAGTAGTACAAGGCGGCCGTGAACTGCTGATTATTGCTGAAGATATCGAAGGCGAAGCATTGGCAACCCTGGTTGTCAACAAACTGCGCGGTACCTTCAAGGCTGTGGCTGTTAAAGCTCCTGGCTTCGGCGACCGTCGTAAAGCAATGCTGCAGGATATTGCCATCCTCACCGGCGCAACCGTTATCAGTGAAGAAGTTGGCCGTAAACTGGACAGCGCAACCATGGAAGACCTCGGTCAGGCAGGTCAGGTACGCGTAACCAAAGAAATGACCACTATTGTTGACGGCATGGGCGACAAAGCTGAAATCGCTGCCCGCGTTGCACAAATCCGCGCTCAGATCCCGGAAACCACTTCTGAATTCGATAAAGAAAAACTCCAGGAACGTCTTGCTAAACTGGCAGGCGGTGTTGCAGTAATCAAAGTCGGCGCTGCTACCGAAGTTGAACTGAAAGAAAAGAAACTCCGCATCGAAGACGCTCTGAACGCTACCCGCGCAGCTGTTGCCGAAGGTATCGTTGCCGGCGGCGGCACCGCTCTGCTGCAAGTACAGGGCGCACTGAACAAGATCAAAGCTTCCGGCGATGAAAAAACCGGCGTAGACATCGTTAAACGCGCTATCGAAGAACCTGTACGTCAAATCGCTTATAATGCAGGCCTTGAAGGCGCTGTTATCGTTGATACCATTAAACGCAGCCGCAAAGGCGTAGGCTTCAACGCTCTGACTGAAAAATATGTTGATATGATTGCTGAAGGCATCGTTGACCCGACTAAAGTTACCAGAAGCGCACTGCAAAATGCAGCAAGTATCGCAGCAATGGTTCTCACCACTGAATCCATCGTAGCTGACAAACCGTCCAAAGAAGCTGCTCCGGCAGCAGGTATGCCCATGGGCGGCGGTATGCCCGGCATGATGTAATTCTGCCTCAGTAAAGCGAACTGAAAATATTTAGACCCCGCAGATTTTTCTGCGGGGTCTTTTTAGTTAAAAATTGATTTTTATACCTGTTTATGATAATATTTATAGATAAAATCGTTATAAATTTTACATATTTTGCTGCATGAGCAGCACGAAAATAAAAGGAGTGTGACGGTAGGTATGCAAACCAAAGAACAGGAAATGATACTGGTAATCGACTTCGGCGGTCAGTATAACCAGCTGATTGCAAGACGTGTACGTGAATGCGGCGTATACTGTGAAATTGTTTCTTACAGAGCGAGTCTGGACAAAATCAAAGCTAAAAACCCCAAAGGCATTATTTTTACCGGCGGCCCTAATAGCGCTTATTTAGAGGATTCTCCTACTATTGACCCGGAAATCTACACCTGGGGCGTGCCTGTGCTGGGTCTCTGCTATGGCAGCCAGCTGATGATGCATATGCTGGGCGGCAAAGTATGCAAAGCGCCGGAACGTGAATACGGCAAAACTGTAGTAGACCTTGACGTAAACAGCCCCATGTTCAGCAGCCTGCCTGCTCAGAATGTCTGCTGGATGAGCCATAACGATTACATTGAAACTGCTGCTCCCGGCTTTGAAATCGTGGCACATACTCCTAACTGCCCGGTTGCTGCAGCGCAGGATAAAGCGCGCGGTCTCTATTGCGTACAGTTCCACCCGGAGGTGCTGCATACCGATAACGGCACCAAGATGCTGAGCAATTTCGTCTACAATGTATGCGGCTGCGCTGGTACTTGGAAAATGGATTCCTTTGTAGAAGAAACGGTAAAAGCATTGAAGGAAAAAATCGGCAGCGGCAAAGTACTGTGCGCTTTGTCCGGCGGCGTAGATTCCAGCGTATGCGCAGCTATGCTGGCTAAAGCTATCGGTAAACAGCTGACCTGCGTATTTGTTGACCATGGCCTGCTGCGTAAAAACGAACGCGAAGAAGTATGCTCCGTATTTGGTGAAGGCGGTCAGTTTGACAGCAACTTCATCTGCGTAGATGCTCGTGAACGCTTCTACGGCAAACTGAAAGGCGTAAGCGCTCCTGAAGGTAAACGTAAAATTATCGGCGAAGAATTTATTCGTGTTTTTGAAGAAGAAGCTAAAAAAATCGGCGCTGTTGACTACCTGGCGCAGGGTACCATTTATCCTGACGTGGTAGAAAGCGGCCTGGGCGGCGAATCTGCTACTATTAAGAGTCATCACAATGTAGGCGGTCTGCCTGATTTTGTTGATTTTAAAGAGATTGTTGAACCGTTGCGCGACCTGTTCAAAGACGAAGTGCGTCAGGCTGGCAGAGAACTTGGCCTGCCGGAATATCTGGTTGCTCGTCAGCCGTTCCCGGGACCGGGACTTGCTATCCGTATCATTGGCGAAGTAACTCCTGAAAAAGTTGCTATCGTACAGGATGCTGACGCTATCTATCGTGAAGAAGTAGACAAGCTGCCTGCTGCTGAACGTCCCAGCCAGTATTTTGCAGCACTCACCAATATGCGCAGCGTAGGTGTTATGGGCGATGAACGCACTTATGATTACGCTATCGCACTGCGTGCTGTAACTACTACTGACTTTATGACTGCGGAAGTTACCATGCTGCCGCCTGCTACTATTACTACAGCGGCTAACCGTATTGTTAACGAAGTAAAACATATCAATCGCGTGTTGTTTGACTATACTACCAAACCGCCTGCAACGATTGAGTTTGAATAAAAAATTTTATATAATTGTTTTATGGCAGGTAATCAATCGATTAATTCGATATTGACTATCTGCCATATTTATTATATATAACAAAAAATAATAGATAAATTATATAAATGTACAAATTTTTACTATTTGTTAAATAATTAAATTGTTTTGAATAAAGATAAGAAGTTAGCGATAAATATAGAAATTGAAAAATGATATATTGCAGATAAAATAAAATTAAAAAACTAAAGCGTACAAAAGTATATTAATGAATAAAATATTAACTGTATATAAATTAGGAGAAAAAATGATAAATAATTTTTGGAAATTTATGCGGTACCTTACAGTTATAAGTTTTATATTTACTATTATATTTGGTAGTGATATATCTTGGGAAAACATTAATGATATTTGCTTTTCTTGGCCGATAGCTAAGAATATATTATATGATATTTCAGTTGGAACTTTTTCATCTATGATTATAGTATGGTGTATTGACAGAATTCAAATAAAAATGGTAGAAATGGAAAATGCAAAAAGAAGATTACTTCTTTATAATAAGATTTCTCCTCTATTGGAAGATTATTATAATTTCTATTTATTTTTATATATTGCAACAAGAAATGTACCAGTACCTTCAAATAGTATGGTTTTAAGAAGTTTATATTTATGTAAAGATGAATTCATTAAGCAATTGTATGATACAGATCCATTTTATAAAGATGGGTGTTATGTTGATCCTATAAAATTGAATTTACAAATGTGAACATAGCTACTGGGAAAGGCGATATCGAGCTTAAAGAAAAAGTAAATGCCGAGAAAGGCGCTGTAGACATTGACAGTGGCAGCGGCAAAATTAGTATTGTTGAACAAGTTACAGCAGGAACTGATGTAGGGATTAAAACAGCAGAAGGCGATATCGAACTTAATGGCAGCGTAGATGCCAATGCCGGCGATGTAGCAGTGAGCACAGATGAAGGTAATATTATTGCAAATGCAGATATTAGCGGTAACACAAATGTGAACATAGCTACTGGGAAAGGCGATATCGAGCTTAAAGAAAAAGTAAATGCCGAGGAAGGCGCTGTAGACATTAACAGTGGCAGCGGCAAAATTAGTATTGTTAAACAAGTTACAGCAGGAACTGATGTAGGGATTAAAACAGCAGAAGGCGATATCGAACTTAATGGCAGCGTAGACGCTGAACAAGGTTACATTGATGTAAAATCTGGAAAAGGTAATATTAGTACCAGTGGAACAATCAGTGGTAAGCAAGATGTAATTTTGACCAGTGTAAATGGCGATATTACGGTTAATGGTACGACTGAATCTGAAACTCAGAATGTTTCTGCAACGGTAATGGGTGACGGCAATATTCAATTTATCGGAAATGTCAGTGCTGCTGGCAATGTAGAAGCGAATATTGGTGGACAAGGTGATATTACAACAACAGAAAAATCTGAAGTAAATGGTACAAATATCAACTTTATTACTAACATTGGTAGTATTATTACTGGGAATAATCTTGCTTCTGATGAAGATGTAAACCTTAATGTACATACGGGCGATGTCATTTTAGGTGGCAATATACAGAGCGGTTATAACCCGACTGCAGCAGATCCACAAGGTAGTGGTGGTAACATTAACATTACTATTACTGGTAGTGGTAATTTAAGAGATGCCGATAATAGAGATAATACGCTGACTGCGTTGTCTCCTGACGGTAATAAAGATAAAGGCAATATCAATATTAAACTTCAAGGCATAGGCGACCTTGATTTGTACGATCTGTATGCGACTAATGATGCCAGAGTAGATGTAGCTGATGGTGATTTGAGGCTGCATAAGATCAATGGAGAGTTAGTAGCTATTCAACTGCGTACCAAAGAAAAAGTTCTTGCTGTTGATGAACTGATTGCCGGGTCACATATTATTGTGAAAGATGACGATATTTCTTTGGATCATATTTCTCAGCGTCCTGATGCTGATGGTTTACTCATCGTTACTCTTGATAGTGTTGCTGATGATGAGCCAATAGATAATTTGAATATAGGCGATATTTCTGTTAGTAATGGCAGTGGATTACGCTTTGATTATCTGTGGGTGAATAATGCTGATATCCATATTGATAACGGACAGTTGTGGTTTGATAAACTTGCTGTAGAAGATGTGGCATATTTCAGTAATAATGCAATGTCTACTTCGGTATATGGTAATTCTCCGTTGCGTGATGACAGTGACAGTATTTTCTGGTATAATACTGCTAAGAACAATCCTAAAGGCAATCTTGATGCTTGGCGGAATGAGCAAAATAATGGCCAATGGATGTATCTGAGGTTTACTGGGCAAGAAAATGTTCAGGAAAGTAATGGCGTTTTGTTGAGACTTACCGAATATAATTACGTGTACAATCAACGTTTCAGCGGGGAAAATTATTTACGCTTCTTGCTGGGTGAAGATGCAGTAGATTATTATGATTTAACTTACACTCCTTATGTTGTCTTTGGCAATCGTTATAATTTGTATGATTTATCAGATTATAATAATACTGCAAAAAGTGCCGATGAAGATGAAATCGTAGTGGAAGTTTAATAAAAATGCAGGTGTAGGATAAATTATTCTACACCTGCCAAAAATGGAGGATATAAAATGAACAGTAAAGCAGAAGCTTTTAAAGCTTATTTAGAAGAAAAAAATATTACCTGTTTTGTTATTGATGAAATTAAAGGTGACACGTTAAACAGTGTTGTTTTCCGTTCCAATATTGAAATCAATGGACAGCAGTTGCCTACTATCGTTGTACTTGACAGTAGTATTTACGGTATGATCCGAGTTTTAGTTGCACCAAAGGTACTGAACGATAAAAATGAAACAGAATTATTGAAAGAAGTGAATATTCTCAATAAAACCTATAAATCCTTTAAGTACTATTTTGATGGCGACGGCTCCTTAGTGGTAGATTGCTGTGTATTATTGAAGGATGGAACAGTTGATGGCGATTTGCTCTACACTATGTTTGAGGTAATTATCAGAAATCTGAATAGTGAATACAAAAAATTGATGCAACTTATTTGGAAATGAAAAATAAAAAATCCCGTACTGTTTTATTGCAGTACGGGATTTTGTTTATCAGCTTTCTGCTTTCCACTTTTTGACGAAATGCAGATTTTTTTCGTAAATATAGACCATGCGGCCCACGAGGATGGCTGCGGCGATAGTACCGGCGCCGATACCTTTCAGACCATGGAATTCACAGAGTGAGATAACGATGCTGATGGCTACCAGTGTAATATCGAAGCAGTTTTTAATCAAACTGAATTTTTTACGGGTAACGAAAGAAAGTACTTTAACCACCCCTTCGCCGGCAACAAGGAAGATGTTGGCGTGCACTTCCAGAAAAACGCCGAAAGCAAGGATGACGATGCTTAATAAACAGGCCAGCCATTTTTCAATGGTATTATCAGGCGTAAACCAGTCTAAAAGATGCATGGAAAAATCTATACTGGTGCCGAAGAACAGGGTCGTAATGATTTGACCAATGAGTTCGCGTATATAGAGAGCCCGCAGAATTAAAGGCTGCAGCAGGATCATGATAATATTCATTATAATAGTAAGATTGCCGACGCTTTGCGGCAGGAACATGCTCAGAACCCAGGGGACGCTGGAAATAGGTGAAGTACCCAGGTCTGCTTTGCAGGAGAGCGCAATTCCGAAGGTCATCAGGAAGATGCCGGACAGAAACATAATGATACGTGGTTTTAAATGTTGATTTGCATGTACTTGTGTCATATAATTCCCCCTTAAAAAAATAAAAACTACAGTCAAGCTGCAGAAAAAATAAAAAATTCCCGAAGGAATTTTAATTTAGCTATGTTGTATATTTATTATTATAACAGATAGGCCTGCATTTGTAAAATGTTGGTACAAATGTAAATGCAAAATAGAAGCCTTTGTCATGTGACAAAGGCTTTGTATATTTATGATTGAATGCCTTGCAAGTCGATGACGACGATTTCCGGTGCAAGCTCGGTACGGACGGGCAGGCCCCAGAAGCCGTAGCCGTTGCTGGTAATAGCGGTCAGACTGCCGAATTCTTTGCGTCCGTAATCCAGCAGATACATTCTCTGTGTTACCAGACGATTAGGAAAGAGCTGGCCTGTATGCGTATGGCCGGCAAGATACAGGTCGTAGCCTGCTGCGGCGGCAGGCTGGATACGCCGCGGCTGGTGATCCAGCAGGATGCTGTAATAGGAAGCATTGTCTTTGCCGAGTGCCGTCAGCATCTTGCTGTTGCCGCCTCTGCTGTAATCGTTCAGGCCGGTAAGCTTGAGCTGGCCGATATAGTGACTTTCATCCTGCAGTACATTGATATTGTTAGCTGCCAGTATTTGCCGCCAGGCAGAAGGCCTGTCTAAATAATCGTGGTTGCCGTAGGCTGCCCAGATGCCCAGCGGTGCAGAGATGTTTTGAAATGGCTTCAGTGCATCTTCCTGCATGACATAGGTGATACGTTCATCCAGTATATCCCCGGCAATAAGCACAAGGTCAGGATTTTGCTCATTCACTCGGGTTGCAAGATGTTCAGCGTAGTTGCGTTCCAGGATGCGTCCCAGATGGATATCGCTGAGCAGGACTATTTTGGTATGCTGGCCGGCGGGCAGTTTGTCTGTTATAATGTGTTCCGTGCGGATAACAGGATGGAAAGCGCGGTAAGCGCCCCAGCCGATAAAAGTAATAATAAAGATGGCTCCGACGGCAGCCAGTTTAACTGACGGCAGCTGCCAGGGAGTCAGCTTACTGCAGCACCAGAGCAGCAGATGGAGGATTGCCAGCAGGGAAGAATAATAGATAAAGGCTATCCAGAGACCGCTCATCCAGGCGGAAAGTTTCAGCAGCAGCGCTGGGGTGTTTTCGCCTAACAGGCGGGAAATAACGGTGTTAAATGCCAGCGCCAGATAGATGAGGGCAAAAGGCAGTGTTCTGGCAAAGCCAAAGTTTTGTCTGTAGTAGATGTAAGAAATTAAACTGAGGACGATACCTACAGAACCGATAAAAAAGACGACGCGCATGGATTTTGCTCCTTAATTTTAGGAATAAAGGGCATATTGTCATTGTACAGCTTGAAGCAGGCTTCAAGGCAAGTACCGTAAGTTCAGATGGTATCTTCAAGAGGAATTGGTTTGCGTGCTAAAGTATAGCCGCGTCCGCCAACGTCGGTAATTGCGGCCACGGTGATAAAGGCTGCGGGGTCTATGCCCGTAACTGTTTTCTTCAGCAGGGATAATTTATAGTTGGGGATGATGGACAGGATGACTTCCAGTTCCTGGGTTTGCAGGCCTGTCTGGCTGTGCAGCAAGGTTACGCCGGTATCCAGCTTTTGCAGCAGAGCCTGGCGGATAGCGTCGTAGTGGGCGGAGATGATAATGACCTGCAGCTGCGCCTTGCCCATGGTCAGTACCCTGTTCATGGCGTAAGAAAGCAGGAAGGTGGTAATGAGACCGTAAACCAGATGGGTAAGATTGGAAAAAGTCAGCATACAGAGGATGAGAGCGGTATCAATAACATAAACAGTGATATGTACGGGGATGGCAAAGAATTTTTTTAAAATCAGTGCTAAAATATCAAAGCCGCCGGTAGAGGCATCCTGCCGGATAATCAGGCCGTTGCCTGCGCCGGTAAGCATACCGCCCAGCACGCAGGCCAGAAAGGGGTCAAGGAGCAGCTGATCCTGCCAGTGCATCTGCTCGAACAGCGATATAAAGAACGGCAGCAGCAGACTGGAAAGCAGGGTTGAAAAAGCAAATTTTTTGCCAAGGAAAAACAGACCCAGCACGAACAGACAGCTGTTGATAATATACATGACGGTGGATATGTTCAGACCGAAAAAATGATTGACGATGATGGACGAGCCGGTAACGCCGCCGATGATGAAGTTATTATGTATGATAAAGGTGTTGATGGCAAAGGCGCAGATAAAATTGCCTATGGTGATAAGGAGCAATGACTGCAGATATTTCATAAAGGCCTCCTGAAGATTATTGCCCGGGAAAACGGGAAGACTGTAAAAAAATACATCGACAGCATTTTATCACAATTTCCGGCGGTTTGGTATAGCTGCAACGGCTGTTGCAGAAATTAACTGCGGATATATTTATTTGCCGGCAGAAAATATAGTATAATTATAAGCAGATAACAGTCTGTGCAGAAAAGTACAGTAAAGCAGATAAAGAAAATGGGGGATTACTTATGAAATTTTATACGGCAGAAATCAACGGAATACAGGAAATCCTTGTAGCCTTTGCCGATGACGGAGCAGCCTACAGGCTGAATATGCTGCAGAAGCTGAGCGGCAGGCTGGCATACCGGGATATGAACGAGCTGATATGCGCTTGGGGAAAAGAAGAAATGGCGCAGTTACAGCTCTTGGGAAAAAATACTGACGCTCTGCAGGGAGCGCTGGTAGCGCTTGCTGACGTAAAGCTGTGCGCTCCTATTGTGCACCCGCGGCAGGATGTTATCTGCCTGGGCATCAATTATGACGCTCATGCGCAGGAAGCAGGCAGGTTTTCTGATGAAGCCTTTGGCGGAGAACGCCCCTATACGATTTATTTTTCCAAGCGCGTGAGCATGGCAACTGGGTCTGGCGATTTTATTCCTGCTTATGAGGGATTAGTAGACAGTCTGGACTATGAAGCGGAATTAGGCGTTATTTTGGGTAAAGACGCTAAAGATGTGAGCAAAGAGCAGGCTGAAGAATATGTCTTCGGCTATACGGTTATCAATGATGTCAGCGCGAGAAACCTGCAGACCAGGCATAAACAGTGGTATCGCGGTAAGAGCCTGGACGGTTTTACGCCTATGGGCCCCTGCATCGTTACTGCCGATGAGATTGAAGACGTGCAGGATCTTGATATCAGCTGTTATGTTAACGGACAGCTGCGCCAGTCCAGCAATACAAAATATATGATGCAGACGGTAGCCGGCGCTATTGCCGAGCTGTCGCAAGGGATGACGCTGCAGGCAGGTACGATTATCGCCACAGGCACGCCGGCAGGAGTCGGAATGGGAATGCAGCCGCCTACATTCCTGCACAGCGGCGATACCGTGGTCTGTGAGATTGAAAAAATCGGCAGGCTGGAAAATACGGTAAAATAACCAGGCAGAAGATGCAGATAAAAGTATGGAACTTGCTGGATGGCGCTAAACACGTGGCAGCCATCGTCGGCGCCGGCGGCAAGACGACGATAATGTACGAGCTGGCTGAGTATCTGAGCAGTAAAGGCAAAAGGGTATTGATAGCTACGACGACACATATTTATAAGCCGCCGAAAGCTGTCTACGCAGCAAATTTGCAGCAGCTGCAGTCTTTGTGGCAGCGCGGCAGCTACGCCGTCTGCGGCAGACAGGCGGAAGATGCTGGAAAACTGCGGATGCCGGAGCCTAACGTATTGGCAAAGTATATGCAGTTAGCGGATATTACTTTGCTGGAAGCGGACGGCGCTAAAGGCAGGCCCTGTAAGGTTCCGGCTGCGCATGAGCCAGTGCTTTTGCCCCAGTGCGATATTGTAATCGGCGTTTTAGGACTTGACGCGCTGGGTCAGACTGTAGAGCAAGCCTGTTTGCGGGCGGAACTGGTGCAGAAGCTGCTTGGCTGCGATGGCAGCCATTTACTGACGGCGGAGGATTTGGCGTATATTATGACTTCCGAACTTGGTCTCAGGAAGGATGTTGACGGGAGAAAATTTTATCCTGTCTTTAATAAATGCGACACAGCTGCTGCGGCAGCAAGGGCTGCTGAGATATGCGCGCTGCTGCGGCAGCATGGGATAAAGAAAGAGGATATCTGGGTGAGAGGAGCGTGGCAGAGTGAGTGAACAAGAAAAAATAGTCTTTTGTAAAGGCGGCTGTACGGCGAAATTAGGAGCCGGAATTTTGAGCCATATTCTCGAAAAACTGCCGAAAGGACCCGCAGATCCGGCTCTGTTAGTAGGTTATGACAGCAAGGATGACGCGGCTGTTTATAAAGTGGCTGACGACCTGGCCGTAGTTCAGACGCTGGATTTTTTTCCGCCCATGGTCGATGATCCTTATATCTTTGGACAGATAGCTGCAGCTAATGCTTTAAGCGATATTTATGCTATGGGCGGCGAGGTCAGGACAGCGCTCAATATCGTTTGTTTCCCGGAAGCTATGGATCTCAATATTTTGGGCGAGATTATGCGCGGCGGCGCGGACAAGGTTATGGAAGCAGGCGGTACGCTGGCTGGCGGGCATTCCATTGCTGACAGTGACGTCAAGTACGGACTTTCGGTGATGGGACTTATCGACCCGCGCCGGATATATACCAACAACAGCGGTCAGCCAGGTGATAAGCTGATTCTGACTAAGAAGCTGGGCGTGGGTATTATCTGTACGGCTAACCGGGTCGGCGAAGCTTCTGCTGAAGCCATGGCGGAAGCTATCGCATCCATGACTAAACTTAATAAATATGCCGCAGAAATCCTGCGCAAATATACAGTTCACGCCTGCACAGACGTAACCGGTTTCAGTTTCTTAGGGCATTTGCATGAGATGATGGACGGCAGGCTTTCCTGTCTCGTCCAGTCCGGGCAGGTGCCGGTGATAGAGGCGGCGCTGGCCTATGCCGACGAATTTTTACTGACGGCGGCAGCGCAGCGCAACAGGAACCATACGGAAAAATTTGTTCAGTTTGAAAATATACCCTTTGCTATGGAAGAAGTGCTGTTTGACCCGCAGACTTCCGGCGGGCTGCTGGCAGCGGTAGCGCCGGAGTGCGCCGAGGCAGCGCTGCAGGAACTGCGCCAGGCGGGAATGCCTGCTGCAATCGTAGGCGAGATTGTTGAACAGCGAGAAAAAGAAATATATGTACTGTAAAAAGGAGAGAGAAAGATGCTGCAAGTCAATGCTTTGGGAGATGCGTGTCCGATTCCTGTAGTGAAAACAAAAAATGCGATTAAGGAGCTGAACGGCAGCGGTCAGGTGTGCGTGCTGGTCGATAATGAAATCGCCGTGCAGAATTTGACCAAGATGGCTAATCAGAAAGGCTACGGCGTAAAGAGTGAGAAGCTGGAAGATAGAAAATATCAGGTGCTTTTGACTGTCGGTGCAGCAGCTGAGGAATCGGAAGCCGTGGAAGTGCCGGAGCTGTGCATTCCAGACAGCAGGAAAAATAAGGTTGTTGTTATCTCTTCGGATAAAATGGGCAGCGGCGACGATGTATTGGGTGCTCTTTTGATGAAAGGCTTTATTTTTGCGCTGACCCAGCAGGACGAACTGCCAAAAACAATTTTGCTGTATAACGGCGGCGCTAAGCTGACTTGCGAGGATTCGCCGGCGCTGGAGGATTTTAAGTCGCTGGAAGCCCAGGGCGTGGAAATCCTGACTTGTGGTACCTGCCTGAATCATTACGGTTTAACCGAAAAGCTGCAGGTCGGCTCTGTAACCAATATGTACGTAATTACTGAAAAAATGCTGCAGGCATCTGCGGTTATCCGGCCATGATTTATTTTGACAATGCGGCGACGACGCTGCAAAAACCGCCTGCTGTAGCGGAAGCTGTTCTTGAGGCGCTGCAGTCGCTTGGCAACGCCGGGAGGGGAGCTCATGAGCCAACTTTAAAGGCGGCGCGGGTGATTTACGATACCAGGGTAAAACTGGCAAAATTATTGGGAGCCGCTGACCCGTCGCGTATTGCGTTTACCTGCAACGCGACGGAGGCGCTTAACAGCGTGCTGCAGAGATTGTTTGCGCCGGGCGACCATGTGCTTACGACGGTGTGCGAGCATAACTCAGTGCTGCGGCCCTTGTACTTGGCGAAAACTAACGGAGTAGAAGTGACGCATCTGCAGGCTGATGCTTTAGGTCGGATTGATTATGCTGACCTGGAAAAGAATCTGCGTCCACAGACGAAAGCGGTAGTTATTACTCATGCTTCCAATCTGACTGGTAACGTAACCGATTTGGATTTAGTAGCTGATTTTACCCATCAGCACGGGTTGCTGCTGGTCGTCGATGCTTCTCAGACTGCCGGCTGCCTGCCTGTTGATGTGACTAAGACGGGTATCGATATCCTGTGCTTTACTGGGCATAAGGGGCTTATGGGGCCTCAGGGTACGGGCGGCGTTTATGTGCGGCCTGGTCTTGCGCCGCGTCCTTTCAAGGTAGGCGGCAGCGGGGTGCATAGCTTTTTGACTACCCATCCAGATAAAATGCCTACAGCGCTGGAAGCAGGAACGCTGAACGGACATGGCATTGCGGGGCTGAATGCTGCGCTGGATTTTCTGCTGGCAACGGGAGTGGAGAAAATACACGCCCATGAAGAAATGCTTATGCGCCGTTTTGTCCAAGGGGTGCAAGCGCTGCCTGAGGTAAAATTGTACGGAGATTATCAGGCGGCTGAAAGAGCCGCTATTGTTTCTTTGAATATCGGTACGCTGGATTCCGGCGCCGTGAGCGATATCTTGTGGGAAGATTATCAGATCTGCGTGCGTGCAGGCGCGCACTGTGCGCCGCTGCTGCATCGCCATTTCGGTACTGAGCAGCAGGGAGCGGTGCGCTTCAGTTTCGGCTGCTTTAATACGGCAGCAGAAGTCGACGCAGCCGTAACGGCGGTAAGAGAGATAGCCCTGCAGTATGCGCAGGAAAACAGGGATTAAATACATGCGATTGAAAAGACTGTATATGATTATAACTTTTGCCACGACGACCGAGGCCATGGCGGCAGAAAAATTCTGCTTAGAGCATGATATCGGTGGCAGACTGATACCGGTGCCGCAGGAGATTTCTGCTGGCTGCGGCCTGGCCTGGCGGATGCTGCCGGAGGATTTTGCCCTTTTGGAGCGGCAGCGCAGCCAGTGGAGCTTTGCTGTAGAAGAGTGCAGAGAAATAATGATGTAGCGGGAACGGAGTGAGAAGATGCAAAAGGAATGCAGGATAATTGTGCGCGGCGGCGGCGACCTTGCCACCGGCACGATCCATCGGTTGTGGGGAGCTGGTTTTAAAGTGCTGGTACTGGAATGCGATGCGCCGGCCGCTATCCGCAGACAAGTTGCCGTATGTGAAGCCGTTTATGAAGGAAAAGCCGTGGTGGAAGGCATGGAGTGTCTTTTGGTAAACGACTGGCAGGATGCAGAAAGCGTCTGGGAGCAGGGCAAGGTGCCGCTGCTGGTAGATGCAACGGGAAGCTGCTTGGAAGCTTTTAAGCCGGATATCGTAATCGATGCGATTATTGCCAAGAAAAATCTGGGCACGCACAAAAAAATGGCCCCATTGGTTATAGCGCTGGGGCCTGGCTTTACTGCCGGTGAGGATGTGGACTGCATAGTAGAAACTAAGCGCGGACATAATCTTGGGCGTATTATCAGAAGCGGCAGCGCTGCTCCTAACAGCGGCGTACCGGGCAATATCGGCGGTTATACGGCAGAACGTGTACTGCACGCGCAGGTAGCGGGGGTGATACATGTGGCACGCGGCATTGGCGAAATCGTTGAGCAGGGAGAGGTCATTGCCGAGATAGTCGTTGATGGCGGCAGGATTCCCGTTACTGCGACAATACCCGGTATCATCCGCGGCATGATCCGCGAAGGCTACCAGGTTACCGAAGGCTTTAAAATAGCCGATATCGACCCGCGCCGCGAGGAACTGGCTAACTGCTTCACAATTTCCGATAAGGCGCGCTGCATTGCCGGCAGCGTACTGGAGCTTGTCTGCCGTTATGCTTTGGAGAATGCAAAATGTTAAAGCTGTTGGAAACATTGACGCAGACGTTGGCAGCAGGGCACGATTGTCTGTTGGCTACCGTTATCGCAAGCAGCGGCTCTACGCCGCGCAGTGCCGGCGCTTATATGCTGGTAGGAGAACAGGGGCGTATTTATGGGACCATTGGCGGCGGCAATCTGGAATACCAGGCAATTTTAAAGGGACAGCAGCAGCTGGCGCAGCGGGAAAATTTTTTGTTTGAGTATGTACTGACGGCGGAGCGTGTTGCCAATCTGGGCATGATCTGCGGCGGCAGCTGCCAAGTGCTGTTTTGTTATCTGCAGGCAGAAAATGAGGCGGTGCGCCAATCTGTGGCGCAGGCTGCAGCCGCTGCAAAAAGGAAGAAGCCTTACTGGCTGCTTCTGCCTTTTGCTGCCGGGCCGCTTGCAGTTGCCGGTCAGCTTGATATGCTGGGCCGGACCGGTCTGGTTGAGATGGATGGGCAGACTTATTATGCGGAACAGTTTGCCTATGACGGTAAAGTATATATCTTTGGCGGCGGTCATCTGGCGCAGGAGGTCGTGCCGCTTTTAGCTCATCTTGATTTTACCTGTGTGGTCATTGATGACCGGGAAGAATTCAGCAGGACGGAACTTTTTCCTGGAGCGGCAGAAGTACTGCAGCTTGATTTTAAACAGCTGGCAGAACGCCTTAGCCTGCGGCAGAGCGATTATGCGGCGGTAATGACACGCGGACATCTGCATGATGCGGACGTAGAACGCTTCCTGCTGCGTACTGATGCGGGCTATATCGGCGTGGTGGGCAGTCGTAAAAAAGCGCAGCTGACCCGTGAAAGATTGCTTGCCGAAGGTTACAGCAAGCAGCAATTAGACAGGATTATCACGCCTATCGGTCTTTCTATCGGCAGCGAGACACCGGCAGAAATTGCCGTAAGCATTGCTGCCCAGCTGATTCAGGAAAGGGCGCAAAGATATGGCAAGGGGTAAAATCTTTACAATTTTAGCTGTATTCATTAAAATAAAAAGGTAAAAAATTTTAGAGCACAGAGGGATGTTGAATGAAAGAAAAACAAGATTTTTTGGATGCAGCCTATCAGTTTGAAGCAGAAATGCCGCTGCTGCGGGCAATTCCTTTAGGCTTGCAGCATGTCTTGGCCATGTTTGTCGGTAACCTGACGCCGCTGCTGATTATTACCGGCGCCTGCGGTATTGTCGGCGGCAGCGATTTGGCTGATTTGCAGATCAGCCTGCTGCAGAATGCTATGATTATTGCAGGGCTTGTCACGTTGGTACAGCTGTATGCGATTGGGCCATGCGGAGGCAAGGTGCCGATCATCATGGGTACCAGTTCCGGCTTTATCGGTGTGTTTAACGGTGTCGCCGCGACTATGGGCAGCGGTGTTACCGCTTATGGCGCTATGATGGGCGCGTCGATTGTCGGCGGTCTGTTTGAAGGCGTGCTGGGATTTTTCCTGAAGCCGTTGAGACGCTTCTTTCCGGCTGTCGTTACAGGTACGGTAGTTTTGTCTATCGGCTTGTCGCTGATTGCTGTCGGTATCAATTCTTTTGGGGGCGGTTTCGGCGCCAAAGATTTCGGCTCCATGGAAAATATGCTGCTGGCATCTTTCGTGTTGGCTGTTATTTTGTTCTTTAAGCATGGAACTAAAGGCTTTGTCAGCTATTCTTCTATTTTATGCGGCATTATTGCCGGTTATATCGCAGCTTTTGTTATGGGTCTGGTGCTGCCTACGACAGCTGTAGACGCCAACGGCGTGGAATATACCAAGGCCTGGGTGCTGAACTGGCACAAAGTGGCAGAAGCGGGCTGGTTTGCCGTACCTGAACTGCTGCCGGTAGATATAGTTTTTGATATGCGCGCTATCCTGCCGGTTGCCATTATGTTTATTGTTACTGCAGTAGAGACGGTCGGCGATATTTCCGGCGTTACCGAAGGAGGTATGGGACGCGAAGCTACTGACAGGGAACTGTCCGGCGGCGTTATCTGTGATGGTATAGGTTCTTCCTTTGCGGCGCTGTTAGGCGTACTGCCTAATACTTCTTTCAGTCAGAACGTAGGACTTGTTGCCATGACGAAGGTTGTCAACCGTTTTGCCCTGGCGACAGGCGCGGCTTTCCTGATTTTATGCGGCCTGATTCCGAAGCTGGGCGCGCTGGTTTCCATCATGCCCCAGTCAGTACTGGGCGGCGCAGCTGTTATGATGTTTTCCTCCATCGTTATCAGCGGTATTATGCTCATAACAAAAGAGCCGCTGAACGGCAGAAGTCTCAGCATCGTTTCAGTGGCTCTTGGCGTGGGTTACGGTATTGGCGCTAATCCCGGTATTCTGACGCATACGCCGCAGTTAGTGCAGCTTATTTTTGGCGGCTCCGGCATCGTGCCGGCGGCGATTGTGGCTATATTGCTCAATATTGTCCTGCCGGAGAGGTAAGCAGCAGCTCTAAATGCTGCAGATCTTCCTGCGTATCAACATCATAAAGTTCGTAAGCATCCTGGACGGGAACATATCGTACCCGTTCAGGATATTTTTTTAGCAGGTAGGAGCCGCCTTTATCCTGCGGCAGCTGCATCAGTTCGGCTGTTAAAGCGGTTGGAAACAGTATAGGGTTGCCCGGAATATCTTTATATACAGTACGATAAATATATTGCGGCGCAGCCGTAAACGCCCGACACAGTCTAAGCAGTGAGGCTGCGCTGATTAAAGGCTGGTCGGCTACGCAGAACAGGTAACCTGCCGCCTGCGTGCGTTTCAGTTCGCTCAGTGCCAGGCGTACGGTGTCATTCTGACCTGGCTCGGAGTGCAGTAGGACAGGAACACGCAGCTTATTGCAGACAGCTGCCGCCTCAGGAGAACGGGTCACGGCAAGACGGGATGCAAAAGGAATTTTGGCAGTTGTCAGCAGGATGTTTTCTATTAACGGGCGGCCTTGAAAAGAGGCCAGCAGCTTATTGCTGCCGAAACGCCAGGAAGAGCCGGAGGCCATGATGATGCAGGCTACAGGCAGCAGTGTTTGCTGGTTGGAAGCGGGATTGTTTGTCATATTATTCTCCCTTGTAAGCAAAATATGTTTGTTTTTATTGTATAATCAGGCGGGCGGCTATTCAATACTATCTGCACAAAATTATTTGCTGTAAAAATATTCTTGCATATGGTAAAATAAAATAGACTATGAGATGAAATACCCTGGAGCAGGAGGGCTAATATGATTACTATTCGGGAATATAAGAAAGCAGCTACCCTGGAGGAAGCTTGGGAGCTGAATCAGAAGCGTATGAACCGTGTTATCGGCGGGATGCTGTGGGTCAAGATGACCAAGGGTAACGTAGGCACGGTAATAGATCTGTCCGGCCTCGGCTTGGATAAGATTGAAGAAACTGAGACAGAATTCCGTATCGGCTGTATGGCGACGTTGCGGCAGCTGGAAGAGCATCCGGGGCTTGCTGCCTATTCCGGCGGCGCGGTAAAAGAAGCGATGCGCCATATCGTTGGGGTACAGTTCCGCAATCTGGCCACTGTCGGCGGCAGCGTATACGGGCGCTTCGGCTTTTCTGACGTTATTTCCGTCCTGATGGTGATGGATGCTTATGTGGAAATGTATAAAGGCGGCATTATCCCTCTGGCAGAATTTGTAAATATGCCCTATGACAGAGATATACTGGTTAGAATTATTATTAAAAAAAATAAGGCATCTTTCAGTTATCAGACCGTAAGGATATCTAAGACGGATTTTCCTGTGCTGACCTGTGCGGCTGCTGTAACTGATAAGGATGTACGTATCGCCGTAGGCGCGCGCCCTGGCAAGGCTATGCTGCTGATAGACAGGCAGCAGCTGGCAGGTCTGCCTGTAACGGCAGCAGGCGCTCAAGCCTTTGCCGAATATGCGGCGCAGGTTATCCCTACCGGCAATACTAACCGAGGCAGCGCGCAGTACCGCACGCATCTGATTAAGGTACTGGCGCAGAGAACAGTGCTGGAAGCTGGAGGTAAGGCAGGATGCTGATAAATATAGTTTTGAACGGTAAGAAAATAACAAGAGAGATAGAGCCTGATCTTTTGCTCATTGATTTTGTGCGCAAAGAAGGTTGTTTCAGCGTGAAACGCGGCTGTGAAACTTCCAACTGCGGTTTGTGCACGGTATTTTTAAATGATAAGCCCGTACTGTCCTGCTCGCTATTGGCTGCGCGTGCTGACGGACAGCAGGTAACGACGCTGGAAGGGCTGCAGGAGGAAGCTGCTGAGTTCGGCGCTTTTATTGCCGACCAGGGTGCGGAGCAATGCGGGTTCTGCAATCCGGGCTTTATTATGAACGCGCTGGCTTTGTTCAGAGAAAATCCTGAACCCGGCGAAGAAGAAATCAAGGAATATCTGGCAGGGAATCTGTGCCGCTGCTCCGGCTATGAAGGTCAGCTGCGCGGTATTTTAAATTTCCTGGCCTGGAAGAAAGATAAAAAGCGGGGAGTAAGCTTATGAAAATAGTAAATCAGCCGTTGCGTAAAAAAGATGCCATGCAGCTGGTAACCGGCCAGCCGGTGTATATGGATGACATTGCTCCCGCCAACTGCTTGGTTGTCAAACTGCTGCGCTCACCACATGCCAATGCTATCGTGACCAGTATCAATACAGCTATTGCTGCCAAAGTACCGGGGATTGAAGCTATCTATACCTGGGAAGATGTAGACCAGGATGCACGGCGTTTTACCTGCGCCGGGCAGACCTATCCTGAGCCCAGTCCTTATGATCGCTTGCTGTTGGACCGGCATGTGCGTTTTGTAGGCGATCCGGTTGCCATAGTTGCCGGAGAGACAGAAAAGGCCGTAGATAAGGCGCTGAGCCTTATCAAAGTTCAATATGAAATATTGGAACCCATCCTTGATTTTCACCAGTCTTTGGATAACAAGATCCTTATCCATCCTGAAGATAACTGGGAAAGCCTGTGCCCGGTAGGCGCAGACAATAAACGTAATCTCTGTGCCCATGACGAGTGCGGCGCGGGAGATATTGAGGCAGTACTGGCAGACTGCGACGTAGTTATCGACCGGGTATACCATACCAAGGCCGTACAGCAGACGATGATGGAAACATTCCGCACCTTCTGTACCATTGATACTTATGGACGTCTGAACGTGGTAAGCTCCACCCAGATCGTCTTCCATTGCCGTCGCATCATTGCCAATGCGCTGCATATACCCCAGACGAAGATCAGAGTGAGCAAGCCCAGAATCGGCGGCGGTTTTGGCGCAAAACAGACTTCGATAACCGAGATTTATCCGGCTTTTGTCACCTGGATGACCAAGAAGCCGAGCAAGCTTATTTTCAGCCGTGAGGAATCCATGATTGCTTCCACGCCGCGCCACGAAATGGAAGTACATGTGCGCGTAGGCGCGATGAACGACGGCAAAATCAGAGCGATAGACGTTTATACTCTGTCCAATACAGGTGCTTACGGCGAGCATGGGCCGACTACGGTAGGTCTGAGCGGTCATAAATCCATCCCGCTGTACCGTACTGAAAGCTACCGTTTTGTAAGCGATGTAGTATATACCAACAGGATGTCTGCGGGCGCTTACCGTGGTTACGGTGCAACCCAGGGCCTGTTTGCTGTGGAATCGGCAGTGAACGAACTGGCAGCCAAGCTGGATATAGACCCTATCGAGCTGCGCGAGATGAATATTGCCCGCGAAGGCGACATGATGCCTGCTTATTATGACAGCTGGAATACCAGCAGCGCGCTGGACAGATGCCTGAAACGGGTACGGGAAATGAGCCGCTGGGATGAAAAATATCCTGTACGCGATATGGGCAACGGCAAGGTACGCAGCCTTGGTATCGGTATGTCCATGCAGGGCTCCAGTATTCCCTTTGTAGATGTGGGCAGTGCGACGCTCAAGGTTAATGACGACGGTTTCTATACGCTGATTATCGGCTCCGCGGACATGGGTACCGGCTGTGATACGGTACTGGCGCAGATTGCCGCTGAAGTGCTTGAATGCGAATATGATGATGTCACTGTTTTCGGTGCCGATACGGACGTTTCTCCGTATGATTCGGGTTCCTATGCTTCCAGCACTACCTATCTGACCGGCAAGGCTGTAGAGATATGCGCTCAGAAACTTCGCGGGAAGATTTGTGCTTTAGGCGCGCAGCTGCTGGGATGC
Source organism: uncultured Phascolarctobacterium sp. (assembly GCA_947629685.1). Taxonomy (GTDB): domain Bacteria; phylum Bacillota; class Negativicutes; order Acidaminococcales; family Acidaminococcaceae; genus URXU01. The sequence continues at coordinate 8,082 of CANREP010000022.1, read as the reverse complement.
AGTGCAGATGAGGTCGTTTTCGACGGACGCTGCGTGACAAGGACGCAGCCTGCAGCAGACGGCAAGAACAGCATAGCTCTGGCAGATATTGCTACGGCTTCCATGTGCGGCAACAGCGTAGCCCTGGAAGAAACCGTTACCAAGTCGTCGCCGGTATCGCCGCCGCCTTATATGGTCGGCGTAGCCGAGGTAGAGGTAGATTTGCTGACTGGTCAGGCGGAAGTCATTGAGTTTAACGCAGTTGTTGACTGCGGCACGCCTATCAATCCTAATCTGGCCCGTGTACAGGCTGAAGGCGGCATCCTGCAGGGCATCGGCATGGCGCTGATGGAAAATATTACCTATACGCCGGAAGGCCGGGTTGTAGAAAATTCGCTGATGCAGTATAAGATACCCTCCCGTGTAGATATCGGTCATATCCATGTGGAATTTGAATCCAGCTACGAGGGCACTGGCCCCTTTGGCGCCAAGTCCATCGGCGAAGTTGTTATCAATACGCCGGGACCGGCTATCGCTCATGCGATATATAATGCTACCGGGCATCGTTATTACGAACTGCCTATTACTCCTGAGCAGATTGTGATGCCGGAGAAATAAAAAAATCAGAAAACAAATGTGGGTAATACCACATTTGTTTTTTACAACCGTTTATCTTGCTTGAGATAAACGGTTAAGGAGATAGCTATGCGCGATCAATATGGACGTGAAATAAATTATCTGAGAATATCGCTGACCGACCGCTGCAACCTACGCTGCTGTTACTGCAGGCCGGAGGTTGCTCAGCAACTGGCTCACAGCGAGATTCTTACCTATGAAGAAATACTGGCCGTATGCCGTGCAGCTGCATCGCTGGGAATACGGCGCTTCAAGGTTACCGGCGGCGAGCCTTTGCTGCGGCGTGACTGCGTTTTTTTCCTGCGCAAGCTCAAACAGCTGGCAGGATGCGGCAAGGTGACTCTGACTACGAACGGCATACTGCTGCCGGAGGTACTGCCGGAACTGGTGCGTCTGGGACTGGACGGCATCAATATCAGTCTGGATACTCTGGACAGGCAGCGCTATGTTCAGATAACAGGTGCAGACAGGCTGGATGAAGTTATCAGTGCTGTCAGCCAGGCTTGCGCTGCGGGAATAAAGGTAAAGCTGAACTGCGTGCCTTTGCAGGATACATCTGAGGCAGAGCTGTTGGAGCTGGTAACGTTTGCACAAAAACTGCAGGTGCCGCTGCGCTTTATCGAGCTGATGCCTTTAAGCTGCAATAATGCGGTGCAGGGGCTTTCCGGCAGTGAAATCAGAAGCAGGCTGACGGCAGCGGGCTTTACGCTGACGCCGGATAAAACTATCTATGGCGGCGGGCCGGCAGTGTATTATCGCTTAGACGGGCAAACGCCGGTGGGATTTATCGAGCCGCTGCACGGAAAATTTTGCTCCTGCTGCAACAGGATAAGGCTGACGGCGGCTGGTTATCTGAAAACCTGTCTATACGGCCACAGCGGCGTTGACTTGCGAGAGCTGCTGCGCAGCGGCGCGGATGCAGCAGTCCTGCGTCAGGCGCTTGTACAGGCAGTAAGCCAAAAGCCGCTGGGACATGATTTTGAACATGCTCCGGCAGCTTTTACGATGAATGAGATAGGAGGATAAAATGGCAGAATTAACACATTTTGACGGCAGCGGTAATGCCATCATGGTAGATATATCCGATAAACAGGTTACGGAGCGTGTTGCCGTGGCCCAGGGGAGAATATTGGTCTGCCGGGAAATTTTTGACAGCATTAAAGCAGGCAGCGTGAAAAAAGGCGACGTGCTGGGCGTTGCCAGGATTGCCGGTATCATGGGGGCAAAAAAAACGTCAGACTTGATTCCGCTTTGCCATCCTCTGATGCTTACTAAATGTGCGGTTGATTTTTGCCTTGAGGACGGCAAGCAGCCCGCTGTTAAAGCAGTCTGCACAGTGCAAACGGACGGCAGGACAGGCGTGGAAATGGAGGCGCTGACAGGCGTGCAGACAGCGCTTTTGACTATTTATGATATGTGTAAGGCCATTGATAAAGGCATGGTTATTACGGACGTGCACTTAACAGCAAAAAGGGGCGGAAAGAGCGGTGATTTTACGTGGAAATAAAAAGTTTATGCGGCATCGTTAAAGCTGTGTGCATCAGCGAGCGGCGCGGTACGGAAAAGATGCCAGTAACGCAAGCGGAGCTAAGGGCTGGCTATGGCATCGTCAATGACGCCCATGCTGGCAGCTGGCACCGTCAGGTGAGCCTGCTTTCTTATAATAAAGTGCAGGAGTTTAATGCCCGCGGCGGACAGGCGCAGGTAGGCGCTTTTGGGGAAAATATTCTGGTAGAGGGACTGGATTTTAAAAACCTGCCGGTAGGGACTAAGCTTTTTTGCGGCGAGGTAATTTTAAAGATGACGCAGATTGGTAAGGAATGTCATACTCACTGTCAGATTTACAAGCGGGTAGGCGACTGCATCATGCCGCGGGAAGGAGTTTTTGCCGAAGTACTGCAGGGAGGTACGATTAAGCCGGGCGATGAGATGAAAGCTGTGCTGCCTGCGCCGGATGCGCCTTTTACAGCTGCCGTGGTAACTTTAAGCGATAAAGGCTTTGCCGGAGAGCGGCAGGATACCAGCGGGCCGTTGGCGGTGCAGCTGCTGCGTGCGGCTGGCTATGAGGTTATTGAAGAACTGCTGCTGCCGGACGATCAGGCGCGCATTGAGCGCGAGCTTATCCGTCTGTGCGACGGCAGGCAGGCGGCGCTGATTATCACTACCGGGGGCACTGGCATGTCGCCGCGTGACTGCACGCCGGAAGCAACCATGGCAGTGGCTACCAGGAACGTACCAGGAATTGCGGAAGCTATCCGCGCCGGCTCCATGCAGATAACGCCGCGAGCCATGCTGGGCCGGGGCGTTGCGGTGCTGCGCAATCAGACGCTGATTGTTAATCTTCCGGGCAGCAGAAAAGCTGTAGAAGAAAGCTTGCAGCTGGTGCTGCCGCAGTTGGAACATGGACTGAAGATTTTGCGGGGAACAGAAGCGGAGTGCGGAAGATGATGCTGGATTTATCTCCCGTCTGGATTTCCCTGCAGACAGCGGCGGCGACCATGGCGATAGTTTTTTTTGCGGGCATCCTGACTGCCTGGTGGGTAGTGAGCCGCAAACGCGAGGCAACGAAGATTATTGCTGACGGCGTGCTGACGGTGCCGCTGGTGCTGCCGCCTACGGTTGCAGGTTTCTTCCTGCTGTATTTGTTTGGCAATAACAGAATATTAGGCAGGTTTTTTCTGGATAATTTTGGTATCCAGATAGCTTTTTCCTGGCTGGCGACGGTGCTGGCGGCAGCGGTTATCGCGTTTCCGCTCATGTACAGGTCTGCCCGCGGCGCTTTTGAACAGGTAGATGTGGAGCTGCTGCAGGCAGGACGCACGCTGGGAATGTCAGAGTGCAGCATCTTTTGGCGGGTACTGCTGCCTAATGCGCTGCCGGGTATCGTCTCCGGCGGCGTGCTTTCCTTTGCCCGTGGGTTAGGAGAATTTGGTGCAACAGCCATGATTGCCGGTAATATTGCCGGTAAGACCAGGACGCTGCCGCTGGCGGTGTATTCCTCTGTGGCTGCCGGCGAGATGGATACTGCTTGCGGGTATGTTGTCATCATTCTGGCAGTATGCCTGGTGATGGTAGTAGGTATGAACTGGTATCTGTATCGTTGTAAAAAGCAGCAGGAGGGCTAAGATGCAGGTGGAAATAAATATCAGCAAAAAATTGAAAGAATTTACTCTGCAAGCAGAGCTTGTGTTGCAGGACGGGGTACTGGGACTGATGGGCAGCAGCGGCAGCGGCAAGAGTATGCTGCTCAAATGTCTGGCGGGTATTGAAACGCCCGACAGCGGCAGGATTGTCTTAAACGGCAGGGTGCTGTTTGACAGCGCAGCTAAAATCAACCTGCCGCCTCAGCAGCGCAGGGTTGGCTATCTGTTTCAAAGCTATGCCCTTTTTCCTAATATGAGTGTTGCCGAAAATATCATGTGCGGGCCGCGCGCCAAAGGATTGGCGAAAGAGCATTGCCTGGCTATTGTAACGGCCATGATGAACAAATTTCAGCTGCAGGGACTGGCGGCACGTTATCCGCGGCAGCTTTCCGGCGGGCAGAAGCAGCGCGCAGCCTTAGCCAGGCTGATGGCGGTGGAGCCGGAAGTAATTTTGCTGGACGAGCCTTTTTCTGCTCTGGATACGCAGCTCAAAGACAAACTGCAGGAACAGCTGCAGCAGCTGCTGGCAGAATATGGCGGTATTTCCGTGCTGGTGAGCCACGACAGGCAGGAAATAGAGCGGTTAAGCGACAAAGTGTTATTTATTCATCAGGGGATTTTATCTGAGGAGGGTGCAACATGTTGAAAAAAATCTTGAGCGGTTTGCTGCTGCTGGCAGTATGCGCAGGTGTGCTGGCAGGCTGCGGTAACGATAAGCCGGCGGAAAAGCAGCAGGTAAGGATTGCCGCAGCAGCCAGTCTGGAAAAGGTATTTACGGAAAAACTGATTCCCATGTTTAATAAAAAATATCCTGATATTAAGATTGAAGGCACCTACGACAGCTCCGGCAAGCTGCAGATGCAGATTGAGCAGGGGTTGGCGGCCGACATCTTTATCTCTGCGGCTACTAAGCAGATGCAGGCGCTGACAGATAAAGGCTACATTGATAAGCAGAGAACAGTGCCGCTTCTGGAAAATAAGCTGGTGCTTATCGTACCGGCTGCCAGTGAAAAAAAGGCGGCTGCTTTTACTGATATTGCTGCTGCTGTTCAGCCGGCTGTCGGCGACCCCAAAAGCGTGCCTGCGGGGCAGTATGCTAAAGAAGCGTTAGAAAAACTGGGACTGTGGCAGCAGGTGAGCAGTAAGGCGAGCCTTGGCACCAATGTTACCGAAGTGTTGCACTGGGTTGCGGAAGGTAGCGCCGATGCAGGCATCGTGTACGCTACAGATGCGGCTGCCAGCGATAAAGTGAAAGTGGTTGCCGAAGCGCCGGCAGGAGTATTAGCTAAACCGGTAATTTATCCCATGGGTATTTTAAAACAGGTGCCTCATCCGCAGGCAGCAGGTAAATTTTACGATTTCCTGCGCAGTAAGGAAGCTGCCGGAGTTTTTGAAGAAGCGGGTTTTGCCGTAGTAAGACAGGAGCAATGATGATGAAACTGATTAAGACAGAAGAAGCTATCGGCTGCGTGCTGGCGCACGATATGACGCAGATTATCAGAGGGGTGACAAAGGACGCAGTTTTCCGCAAAGGACATATCGTGACTGCGGAAGATATTCCCGTGCTGCTTTCCATCGGCAAGGAGCATCTTTATGTGTGGGAAAATGACGCAAATATGCTGCATGAGAACGATGCGGCGCAAATACTGCGGCAGGTCTGCCAAAATGAGGGGATGCTGGCCTCGGAAGTAAAAGAAGGTAAAATTGAGCTGTCGGCAGCCTTTGACGGACTATTTAAAGTGGATAATGATAAACTGCGTTTTGTCAACAACTTTGGCGAGATGATGATTGCTTCCCGTCATGGCAATACGCCGGTAAAAAAAGGCGACAAGCTGGCAGGAACAAGGATAATTCCTTTAGTTATTGCTAAGGAAAAAATGCAAAGAATGCAGGAGCAGTGCGGCGCGACGCCGATTTTCAGCCTGCTGCCCTATGTAAAAAAGCACGCGGCGATTATTACTACCGGCAGCGAGGTATATCATGGCAGGATCAAGGATACCTTTACGCCGGTTGTAGAAGCAAAGCTGGCGGAATATGGCATAGAGGTAAATTTTAAAACTGTGCTTGCTGACGAGCATCAGGCCATTACCGCCGCTGTTTTGGAAGCCATCCATGAGCACGGTGCAGAGCTGGTTTTGTGTACCGGCGGCATGAGCGTGGACCCGGACGACCGCACGCCGCTGGCGATTAAGAATACCGGGGCGGAAATTGTGTCTTACGGCGCGCCGGTACTGCCGGGAGCTATGTTCCTGCTGTCCTATTATCATAAGGATAATGGCGACGTGGTGCCGGTAATGGGATTGCCGGGCTGCGTCATGTACGCCGGCAGGACGGTATTTGATTTGGTTTTGCCGCGCGCAGCTGCCGACGACAGGATAACTGCTGAGGAGCTTGCCGCTCTGGGGCAGGGAGGTTTATGCCTGAACTGCGCTGTCTGCACTTTCCCAAATTGCGGTTTTGGTAAGGGCTGGTAAGATGATGTATACCCAACCGGAAAATTTTCACGTCAAAGTACGCGTATATAATAAAGAAATTGCTTTCGGCAAAGGTGTGGCCCAGCTGCTGCGCCTTACCGAAGCTTTTGGCTCGCTGTCGGCAGCCTATAAAGCTATGGGGATGTCTTCCAGCAAGGCGTGGAGGATACTGCATCGTGCGGAAGCAGACCTGGGTTATGCGCTGGTGACCAGCAGCAGCGGCGGACGCGACGGGGGAGGCAGCCGTTTGACGCCTGAGGGAAGAGAACTGCTCGCGCGCTATGAAGCCTTTGAGCAGGAGGTGCAGCGCCAGGCAGCGGCTGCTTTCAGCAGGTATTTTGCAGCTGCTGCGCAAGCTGATGCCGATGCAGGCTGGCAGCCGTAAGCTCTGTTGATGTAAGATATTAAAGCATATATGCTGACAATGAAAAAAAGCAGCAGTACCGTTAAGGAGCCGCTGTTATTTTTATGTTGCGGAGCAATATATTCAATATCGAAAATAACACATAATTTTAATTAAGAAAAATTATTCGAAACACTTGACAGTAACAGTAAAGCATAGTATACTTACATCAAAGGTTAGCTAAGACTAACTAAAATAAACTCAGGAGGTAACTAATATGTTAGTTAACAAATTAAATCATTTACTGGCAAATCTCGTCGTAGAATATCATAAACTGCAAAATTTCCACTGGTATATCAAAGGCAGTGATTTCTTCACCGTACATGCAAAACTGGAAGAGTATTATAACGATATTAACAAAGCAGTCGACGAAGTTGCGGAAAGCATCCTGATGCTGGAAGGACAGCCGCTGGCTTCTTTAAAAGATTTTACTGCCCATGCGTCTATCCAAGAGGCGGCAGCGCAGTTTGTTAAATCTGACGTTATCTTGGCGGAAGTGGAGAAAGACTACAGCCTGCTGCTGGCAGAAGTAATCGACATCAAAAAAGCTGCCGACGCCGAAGAAAATTTCATCATCTCCGCTATGATGGATGATTATATTAAGAATTTTACCAAGGCTGTGTGGATGTTAAAACAGCTGAAAGCCTGACTGTGATGGCGTAAATACAGACAAAAGCCCTTTTCCTGGTGTGGAGAAGGGCTTTTACAATTTTCTAATCAAATTTTAATCTTTCTCTAATCTTGCCTTAATTGAATTTTTAAGGATATTTTTATATAATAAAATCAAGAAGAGAAAAGCAAACTGCCAATAATAAGGTAGTTTCTCAAATCGAAAAAATTATTAAGAGAAAGAGAAGTGATTGTTTATGAAGAAAATGATGTTAGGTTTAGTGATGGCTATGGCAGTTAGCGCTACTGCTTTTGCAGGCGGTTATAATCCGTTCCACAATGCTTACGAAGCTGCTTCCCATTATGAAATGACTCCCGGCAAGGCTCAGCTGGTATATGTAGTTGTTGATGAAAACAGGGCTCCTCTGGCTAATGCAACAGTAAATTATTATGATTATCAGGGAGTAAAACATACCGTAACCACTGATGCTGACGGCAAAGCGCGTTTGGTATTTACGCAAGGTAATGCCTATGTTCAGATCAGCAGCGTAGTTATCGGCGGCAGCGAACTGGTGGCTATCGGCGATGACCTTTCTGAAGATGTTGATTACAAAGATATCCGCGAAGGCGATGTAAAATATAATGTGCTGCAGAAAGATACCGCTAAAAATATCGTTTATGTATATGATGCAGACTGATATAAACGCTCAAAAATAAATCCCCTTTGATAACTTTCTGATTAAAAAATAAACAAGCCCGGTAAAGGCGGTACAACTAAGGGATTTATGATCTCTGGAAAATTCGGCATAGTCGTGGAATGCGGCTATGCCGTTTTTTC
>CANREP010000021.1 GCA_947629685.1 uncultured Phascolarctobacterium sp. | reverse complement strand
CGTCATTTAGGCGCTGGCCTTTGTTATGCCCTTATAGGGCTATTGCGAACCACCCCTCTTAGGGGTGGGAGCGATTTGCTGTTTTAGCCCTGCGCTGTTGCCAGCATGAGCTTGATGCGGTTTTCCTGGTTAACTTTGGACGCGCTGGCGTCGTAGTCGATGGGCAGGATGTTGGCGTCTTCCACCAGCTCCTTGATGCGGTTAATCATGCCGCGGCCGGCGATGTGGTTAGGCAGGCAGCCGAAAGGCTGGGCGCAGATGATGTTGTTGTAGCCGTTTTTCGCCAGTTCCAGCATCTCCGCGGTCAGCAGCCAGCCTTCGCCCATGTTGTTGCCGTAGCCGATGACGCCTTTGGCCATGGCCTTGGTTTCCGCATAGGAGGCGGGGGCGGTAAAGGGCGGCGTATCAAGCGCTTTGCGCAGCACTTTTTCCAGCCGTTCCAGATACCAGAAAGCGGCTTTGGTGGTGCCGTATTTGAGCAGGCTGCCGCCGTACAGCTTGTAGTCGGTCAGATAGGTGTCGGCGCAGTACATGATAAAGTTCAAAAGTCCGGGGACCATGTATTCGCAGTTCTGCTTCTGCAGGAATTTTTCCAGATTATTGTTGCCTAAAGCGGCGTATTTGATGTAGATTTCCCCCACGATGCCCACCTTGATTTTTTCCTTGGTGTTGACGGGCAGGTCGGCAAAGTCGCGGGTGATGGCGGTGGACAGCTTCTGGATGCTGCTGAGGGCATGGGCCTTGCCGGACTGGAAGATACCGTCCAGCTTGCTCAGCCAGCTCTGCGCCAGTTCGTCCGCCGCGCCCTGTACCGCTTCGTAAGGACGGGTTTTGTTGATAAGGTACATGAGGGCGTCGCCGTAGACTACCGCCGCCAAAAAGCGGCGCAGCATGGTGGCGCTTAAATCGAAGCCAGGCTGGTCTTCCATACCGCTGACGTTGAGGCTGATGACGGGCACGTTATCGAAGCCTGCCTGGGCCAGTCCCTTGCGCAGCAGGTAGATGTAGTTGGACGCGCGGCAGCCGCCGCCGGTCTGGGTGATGATGAGGGCTACCTTGTCGGGGTCGTATTTGCCGCTTTCCAGCGCGTTGATAAACTGGCCGATGACCAGAAGCGCCGGATAGCAGATATCGTTATTGACGTATTTGAGACCGGTGTCGATAACGCTGCGGTCGGTGTTCTGCAAGACTTCCGCTTTATAGCCGCAGCTTCTGAGGGCTGCGCGTAACAGGGTAAAATGCAAGGGCAGCATACCGGGGATGAGGATGGTATGTGTTTTTTTCATTTCTTTGGTAAAGATGGGGTATGTTTCCTGCATAATGTTCTCCTTTAAAACTAACTTTCCAGTCCGGCAGCGGCAAAGAGGCTGCGCAGACGGATTTTGGCCGCGCCCAGGTTGTCGATATCATCAATCTTGATCTGGGTGTAGATCTGGCCGTGCTCCTCCAGGATGCGGCGGCATTCGTCCGCCGTGATGGCGTCGCAGCCGCAGCCGAAGCTGACCAGATGCACCATGTACATATCGCTGCTGCGGGCAACGTATTTAGCGGCAGCGTACAGGCGGCTGTGATAGGTCCACTGGTTCAGCACCTGCAAGCCGTCGTTGAGCTCCTGCATGGAGATGTGGCTGCTGACAGCGTCCTCGCTGACCAGCGCCGCGCCCATGGTGGTAATCAGACGGTCGATGCTGTGGTTGACCTTGGGGTCGATATGATAGGGACGCCCTGCCAGGACGACGATGGGTTTGTGCTGGCTGCGGGCGGTGTTGATAATGTTCTGACCCAGTGTTTTGACCTGGGCTTCAAATTTATTGTAAGCGGCATAGGCTTCCTGCAGGGCTGCTTTCAGCTCGCTGCTGCCGATGTCGGGAAAATGTTCTTTAGCAATCTGCTGCAGTTTTTTCAGCAGTACCTTTTTGTTGCTCAGCCCCAGATAGTCAAAGATGTAGGTAGCGCCGTCCAGATCGTGCATATTGGCGTGCAGTACTTCCGGGTAGTAGGCTACGACGGGGCAGTTATAGCAGTTTTCTGCGGAGTTTTCGTCCACGTTGTAGGTCATACAGGGATAGAAGATTGTATCGACGCCGTTTTCCAGCAGCCATTTGATATGTCCGTGCATGAGCTTGGCCGGATAGCAGACGGTGTCGCTGGGGATGGTGTTCTGTCCCTTCTGGTAGATAGTCTTGTCGTAGATGGGGCTGGTTACTACTTCAAAGCCCAGACGGGTAAAGAAAGCGTGCCAGAATGGCAGCAGTTCGTACATATTAAGACCCAGGGGCAAACCAATCCTGCCGCGTTTGCCGGGGACGCCTTTTAAGGCTTCCAGCAGCTGCAGCTTCTGACGGTACAGGTTGAAAGTATCGTCCGGGGCGCAGTGGGTGACAGGGCGCTCGCAGCGGTTGCCGCTGATAAAACGCTTGCCGCTGGCAAAGGTGTTGACGGTCAGGTGGCAGTGGTTGCTGCACAGACCGCAGGTAACGGCTTTCACTTCATGGAAGAAGTCGGCCAGCGCCGCAGCATCGGCCAGCGTAGACGTGTGACCTGTTTCCTGCTGGCGGCTGCGGGCGTACAGCGCCGCGCCGTAGGCTCCCATAAGCCCTGCAATATTGGGACGCACTACCTTGAGATTCATTTCTTTTTCAAAAGCGCGCAGGACGCAGTCGTTCAGGAAAGTGCCGCCCTGTACGACGATGTGCTTGCCGATGCTTTCCTTGCTGCCGGGGCGGATAACTTTGTATAAGGCGTTCTTGACGATGCTCAAAGACAGGCCCGCGCTGATGTTGGCGACGGTAGCGCCGTCCTTTTGCGCCTGTTTGACGCTGCTGTTCATAAACACGGTGCAGCGGCTGCCCAGGTTAACGGGCTTATCGGCAAAAAGGCCGATGCGGGCAAATTCTTCGGCGCTGTAGCCGAGAATTTCGGCAAAGGTCTGCAAAAAGCTGCCGCAGCCGCTGGAGCAGGCTTCGTTCAGGAAGATATTGTCGATGCAGCCGTTATGGATTTTCAGACATTTGATGTCCTGCCCGCCGATGTCGAGGATGAAGTCCACGTCGGGCTGCAGGGTCTTGGCGGCGATAAAGTGCGCCATGGTCTCGACGATGCCGTAATCTACGCTGAAGCCGTTGCGGATGAGGTCTTCGCCATAGCCGGTAACGGCGGAGCCGAGGATGCGGCAGTGGGGATATTTAACGTAGAAATCCTGCAGATATTCCTTGATAGCGATAACAGGGTTGCCCTTGTTGCTCTGATAGAAAGAATCGAGCAGCTGGCCGCCGGGGCTGATAACGGCGATCTTGATGGTGGTGCTGCCGGCGTCGATGCCCAGGTAGGCTTCGGCAGCGGCGCTGATGTCGCCCGGCTCGATGCGTTCCTTGCCGTGGCGTTCCATAAATTCGTCGTATTCGGCGCGGTCGGCAAAAAGCGGCTCCAAATGGTCAAAGTCGCGCTGCGCGCCTACTGCCGCCAGTTTAGCGGGCAGCTCGGTGAGGTCGACTTTGTTTTCGGCGCAGAAAGCAGCGCCCATAGCCACGTAGTACAGGCTGTTTTCCGGGCAACGGCCTTCTATTTTCAGTATTTTGTCAAAACTGCGGCGCAGCTCGCTCATAAAGGTAAGCGGCCCGCCCAGGTAGAGTACGCTGCCGGTGATGGGACGGCCCTTGGCAAGACCGGTTACAGCCTGGCTGGCAACGGCGTCAAAGATGCTGGCGGCCAGGTCGGTCTTGGCAGCGCCCTGGTTGAGCAGGGGCTGGATGTCGCTTTTGGCGAAAACGCCGCAGCGGCTGGCAATGGTGTAGCGGGTGGAAGCCTGCTGGGCCAGCGCGTTCATATCTTCGGTGGCTACGCTGAGCAGTGAGGCCATCTGGTCAATGAAAGCGCCCGTGCCGCCGGCGCAGCTGTCGTTCATGCGCGCGTCGAAATGGCGGCCTAAAAACAGGAGCTTGGCGTCCTCGCCGCCCAGTTCGATAACAGCTTCCGTACCGGGATTAAGACGTTCCGTGCAGATTTTTTCGGCAAAGACTTCCTGCACAAACTGCAGGCCGCAGCTTTCGGCAATGCCGATACCGGCGCTGCCGCTGATGGCCAGGCGCGCAGTCTTTAAAAGCGGCATCTTCACGTGCAGCTCTGCCAGCAGCTGCTGCATTTTTTCGGCTATCTGGCTGTAATGGCGCTCGTATTTGGAAAACTGCAGCTGACCTGCGTCGTCCAGGACCGCGATCTTGATGGTGGTACTGCCAATGTCTAAACCTATCTGCATGGAAACCTCCGATGTAAAACGTGCAAATACTTTCCTATATATTGTAACGGTATTTAATCAATCATTATTGATTTTAATACTTTATGGGTTAATTGTAAAATAAATTTGAGCAGCGGAGCAAAAAAAATATTTACATAATTAACCGGGCAAAGAAGAAAGCCGCAGGCAGTGATGCCCGCGGCCCGTATTATCAGGATTTCAGTACCAGTCCGATGACGATGAGGTCGTCGGTGCCGATGTTTTCAATGGAGTGGCTTTCGCCGTCGGCGCAGAAGACGGTATCGCCTGCGTGCAGCGTCATGGGAGTGCCGTTGTCGCTGTAAGCGGCAGTACCCTGCAGTACGTAGCAGGTTTCGCTGTTGCCTTCGTGCTTGTGGTAGCCTAAAGAGCAGCCTGGTTTTAAAACGACGCGGGCGTACATGACTACTTTGCCGCCATATACTTTTTCGTCAATCAGGTGTTCCAGGATTACTTCGCCTTTGCCGCCGAAACGGTTCTGGCAGATATCGGTGTGTTTTTCAGTGCAGAACATTTACAATTCCCCCTCGTTTACTGCTGTAAGCTTTATTTTTATTATAGCATAACGCCAGGAAAAATTTTTTGAAAAATCTTGATTTAATGCTTTACAAATTTAGCAAGCTAAAGTATAATAAGACCATAGCAAAACCGAAGTCTTACAAAACTGATGAAAATGACGAGAGGGGTTATGATGATGAAGATAAGAAAATTATTACTGGTAATGATGAGCCTGCTGACCGTACTGATGCTGGCAGCCGGCTGCGGCAGCAACGAGCCGAAGAAGATGGTTATCGGCCTGGACGATAACTTTGCTCCCATGGGCTTCCGCAATGAGAAAAATGAAATTGTCGGCTACGATATCGACCTGGCTCGCGAAGCCTGCAAACGTGCCGGCCTGGAAGTTGAATTCAAACCTATCGACTGGGCTTCCAAAGAAGCTGAAATGAAAGGCAAACGCATCGACGCTATCTGGAACTGCTTCACCGTTAACGAAGAACGCAAACAGACTTATACCCTGTCCGACCCGTATATGGTTAACTCCCAGCTGGTAGTTGTGCCGGAAGGCTCCGACGTACAGAAGATTGCCGACCTGGCAGGCAAAGTGCTGGCTGTACAGGACGACAGCACCGGTTCCTACATCCTTGATAAAGACGACAACCTGAGAAATTCTCTGAAAGATTACAGAAAATATCCTGACTTTGCAGCCGTATTCATGGATATGGACGCCGGCCGTGTAGACGCTATGGTAGTTGACGCCGTACTTGCCCGTTACTACATGAAACTTAACCCCGGCAAATACAGAGCCCTCGAAGAAAACATGGGCGATGAAGTCGTAGCAGTAGCTTTCCGCAAAGACGACAAAGAGTTCTGCCCCAAAATCAACAAGGCGCTGGCTGAAATGAAGAAAGACGGCACCATGAAGAAGATTTCCGAACAGTGGATGGGTGTGGACATTACCAGATATTGATAGTAAAATAATAGAAGTTACTTGTGGGCCGAAGCGCTGATTCGGCCCATTACTTTATCTTATCAGAAAACGGAGCGTATTATGGACTATATTATCAGAATCATTCCGCAGATGCTGGAAGGCAGCATCGTCACAGCACAGGTGTTTTTCATCACCATCGTGCTGAGTATTCCGCTGGGCGTACTTTTGAGCCTGGGCAGGGTTTCTTCCATTGCCCTGCTGCAGAAGGTTATCGGGCTGTATGTGTGGCTGCTGCGCGGCACGCCGCTGATGCTGCAGCTGTTCTTCGTGTACTATGCGCTGCCTGCGGTCGGCATCCGTCTGGATGATTTTGAAGCTGCGCTGGTAGCGTTTGTACTCAACTACGCCGCCTATTTCTGCGAGATCTTCCGCGCCGGTATCCAGTCGGTGCCCCAGGGTCAGTACGAAGCGGCCCGCACTTTGGGCATGGACTATGTGCAGACCATGCGCCGCATCGTGCTGCCGCAGGTGTTCAGGCTTATCCTGCCGCCTGTCAGCAACGAGACTATCACGCTGGTTAAGGATACCTCGCTGGTCTATGTACTGGCGATGAACGATTTGATGCGCACCACCCGCAACCTGGTGCAGCGCGATTTTGATATTACCCCTTTCCTGGTGGCCGCCCTTTTCTACCTTGTGGCGACGCTGCTGCTGACCATGCTTTTTGAACGTCTGGAAAAACGCTTCTCCAGATATGACCAGTAGGACGGAGGAGAAGATGATGAACAAGATTGAAGCACGTAATATCTGCAAGCAATTTCAGAATCTGGAGGTGCTCAAGGGCATCGACCTGGAGGTAGCCGAAGGCGAGGTCGTGGCGGTCATCGGGCCGTCCGGCGGCGGCAAGAGTACGCTTTTGCGCTGCCTGAACAAGCTGGAGACTATCGACCGCGGCAGCATCGTTATCGACGGCGAAACGCTGGTCAAAGATACCAGCAGCGGCGTAGAGTACGCGCCGGAAAAAGACAGCCGCCGCATTGCCTGCAAGATGGGCATGGTATTCCAGCAGTTTAACCTGTTCCCGCATATGACGGTGCTGGAAAACCTTATCGAAGCGCCGGTGCAGGTGCAGAAACGCAATAAGGAAGAAGTCATCCGCGAGGCAGAGGCGCTGCTGGCCAAGGTAGGCCTGCTGGATAAGCGCGATGTGTATCCGCGCAAGCTGAGCGGCGGTCAGCAGCAGCGTGTGGCTATTGCCCGCGCCCTGGCCATGAAGCCGTCCATCATGCTTTTCGACGAGCCGACCTCTTCGCTGGACCCGGAGCTGACCGGCGAGGTTTTAAAGACCATGCGCGAGCTGGCGGAAGAGAAAATGACCATGGTGGTCGTAACCCACGAAATGGGCTTTGCCCGCGAGGTTGCCACCAAGGTTGTCTTTATGGCTGACGGCCATGTGCAGGCTCAGGGCACGCCGCAGGAGATTTTTGAAAATCCCTCTAATGAGCGTCTGAAAGCTTTTCTCAATGTCATTTTAAAATAGGCGAATAAAAAACAGCAAAGGCGGCTGCCTTTGCTGTTTTGTGCTATAATGGAGTCAATTATTTGAGGAGATGATACGGGTGTACGGTAAGAGAGTTATGCAGATGGTGCTGGCAGGGGTCCTCTGCGCCGTGGGGATGGCTGTGCCCATGTTTATGCCTAAGATAGTGCTGGGGCCCATGTCCTTTACGCTGGCCAGCCATGTACCAATTTTTCTGGCCATGTTTATTTCGCCGCTGGTGACGCTGGCTGTGTGCATTGGGTCTGCACTGGGATTTTTTGTAACAACGCCTCTGATTATTGCCCTGCGGGCAGCAAGCCATGTGGTATTTGCCATACTGGGAGCGTGGATACTGCGCAGAAAGCCGGAGATACTGCAGCGGCCTTTATCATTGCTGCTGCTTAACGTGCTGCTGGCAGCAGTGCATGGGCTGTGCGAGGTACTGGTGGTATCGCCGTTTTTCTTTGCGGGCAGTATGTTCAGCGTCCAGCAGATGGCCGGCGGTTATGTAATGAGCGTACTGGTACTTGTAGGCGGGGGTACAATGCTGCATTCATTTATTGATTTCAGCATCGCTGCTGCGCTGTGGCAGGCTGTCAGTTCGGCCGTGCCGCAGGTTAAACAGCTGCAGGACTAAAAAAGCCGCAGCGTGGCTGCGGCCGGATGGTGTTACTTGCTTTGCAGTTTGCGCATGAACTTTTCGTTGTCGATGATAAAACGCTCGTGGCTGCCGCTGCCGATAACGCCAGCTTCGTCCCGCGCTTCCACCGAGAAAGTGAGCTTGCGTCCTTCGATGCAGGTGAGCTGGGCGGTAGCCGTAATCTGACTGCCCAGGGCGGAGGGTGCTCCGTGAGTTATTTTCAGCGTGATGCCGACGCTGCCTGCGCCTTCTTCCAGACAGCTGCCGATAGCGTTGCAGGCTGCTTCTTCCATCAGCGCGCACATGGCGGGGGTGGCGAAGACGGGCAGGGCGCCGCTGCGCATGGCGATAGCGGTATTTTCCTCGGTAACGAGGGTAGTGGCGGTGCCGGTCAGACCGGCCTGTAGATTAGACATAATGTACCTTCTTTCCCGTTTATTCGTAACATATAAATAATAAGCCAATTTGCGGCCGCTGACAAGAGCAAGATTTAACTGTCGGCGGCTTTTGAGGAGAAAAAATGTCCGCTAACACTTTACAGGATAAAGAAAATAAACTGCTGGCCCTGCTGCAGGGACTGGCTAAGCCTGCCGTGGCTTTAAGCGGCGGCGTGGATTCGGCGCTGCTGCTGGCGGCCTGCTGCCGCGCCGGCGTACAGCCGGAAGCTGTTACGGCCTTTACGCCGCTGCAGCCGCAGTTTGAACGGGAGGACGCCCGCAAAGCGGCGCAGCAGGCAGGCTGCAGTCTGCATATCTTGCGCCCCGACCCGCTGCAGCTGCCGGAGTTCTGCGCTAACGACAGCCGCCGCTGCTATTACTGTAAGCGCCTGGTCTTCGGCGCAGTCAAGGCTAAAGCGCAGGAGCTGGGCTGCGGCTCTTTGCTGGACGGCGCTAATGCCGACGATGCCGGCGATTACCGACCTGGTATGCAGGCTGCGGCCGAGCTTGGTTTTATCAGCCCGCTGCTGGCGTGTGGCTTTACTAAGCGGGAGGTGCGGGAGCTGGCCCGCCGTTACGGCCTGGCTGTGGCCGATAAGCCTGCTTATGCCTGCCTGGCCTCGCGGATTGCCTACGGCGAAAAAATAACTTCTGCCAAGCTTGCCATGGTGGAGCAGGCAGAAGACGCGCTCAGACAACTGGGACTGCAGGACCTCAGAGTGCGCTGCCACGGCAATCTGGCGCGCATCGAGATCAGTCCGCAGCAGATTGCCCGGGCGGCAGATAACTTAAGGCAGCGGATTGTCGCTGCCGTGCGCGCCGCAGGCTTTGCCTATGTGACGCTGGATCTGGAAGGCTTTGCCAGCGGCAGTATGAACAGGCTGCTGGACGATGCGCAGGAAAAGAAAGCAAAATAAAAATGCCGAGCCCCTCATCTCCGGCGGATGAGGGGCTCTTACCTTCCGCTGCCATGACGACCTTGGCAGCATCTATAAAATTTGGGAAAGTCCTTATTTCTTCCTTCTCTCTAAACTTTCCAATCTATGTCAACGCAAATTTATTTGATAATTACTACCGGGCACTCTGCGGTCTGTGCCACTTTGGAGCTCACACTGCCCATTAAGAGCTGAGCCCAATGACCCATGCCTCTGTTGCCGATAACTATCATGCCAGCATCCATCGTCTTGCCGTATTCGACAATCCTTTCAGCCGGGTCAACATCAACGATCGTACGATAGGTTGCTTTGTCAAAGCCAACCTGTTTGAGATAAGCCTCTGCAAGATCCAACGGGGTCGGATCAGGAGTCTTAGCGGCCATTTCAGCCTCTTCGATAGCATTTTTCGGTTTGCGGGGAGGAACCTTGGTGAAATCGTAGGGAACTGCAACATGCACTACAAGAAGTTCGCCGCCGCTCACTTTGGCTACGCCCATTGCAAAATCAAGACAACGTTTTGCAACCTCACTGCCATCTACCGGAACGAGAATTTTTTTCAACATATGCATCCCTCCCAAATTTTAATTTCATGCCATCTATATCAACCCGACGGCGTCGCCGTCCGAGATTACACAAGATGTGATGTATCTCACGGTTAATATCTCTGCTGTTTTTCTACATATAGTATTCTATGCATGTTGTAAAATTCCTGCCTATATTTTGTGTTTTGCTGAAAAATTTTATTTTTTTTACGGGCAGGGAAAAGTGTGCTTACATATATGGGTGTTACGTGTTATAATGAATTACAGATGAATGTTCATTGGGCGTTTATCTTCTATTTAGAGAGGGTGAAGTGTATGCAGCACGAATTCAGGAAGATAACCTTTTTAAAAGTCTATACAGGTGAAGATGTCATGCTCGGTGATGAGCCGCTGTACAAGGCGGTTATCGCCAAAGCGCGCGAACTGGGTATTGCGGGCGGTACTGTTATGAAGGGTATCGAAGGCTATGCCAGCAAACTGCGCGGCGTCAACCGCGTTATCAGCAGCTTTGTCAGCGGCAATGCCAACCTGCCTGTCATCATCGAGATTGTTGACAGTATGGAAAATATTACCAAGATACTGCCTTTCCTGGAAGAACATGCCACACATGCGCTGGTGCTGGTGGAAGAAAGCAATTACCTGGTAACGGACTATGTCCGCAAGAGAATTGCTGAGCGCCATAGCAAGGACGAGCAGTAAGCTGTCTTCACAGCATATAGGTACCGCAGCCGGCTGGCTGCGGTTTTTTTTGTGCAGGCTGACGTTTCCGGCAGGAGTTTTACCCATGCGCTGCGAATAATTTACTGCTGGGAAGCTGTTGCCACCGTAAAGGAGGTTTTATTATGACACAAGAAGATAAATTCACTTTTGAAGCGGAAGAAGTAAAGACGGCGGAAGACGTGGTCGTTATCGACGACAGGGCACGCGCCGAAGAAGCTGAAAGCCTGTGCCGCTGGGCAGCTGCCCGGGCCGGGGTTATCGTGGTAGCGCCGCTTTTGGGCACCATGAGCCTGATTGCCAACGAAATCTACATGATTATCAAATTGGGACAGGTGTATGAGGAGAAAATCAGCGAACAGGCCGCCGTGGGCATCTTAGGCTCGCTGGGAGCGTATTTTGTCGGCAGCACGCTGACGACGCTGATTCCTTTCCCGCCGCTGCAGATTCCTGTGGCCGTGGGCACCACCTATGCGCTGGGCCGTGTGGTGACAGAATGGCTCAAGGCCGGCAAGCCCGATGACCTGAGCGCTTTTAAGAAAGTTTATGACGATGCGATGGAATGCGCCAAACACAATCTGGATTTGTTTACCGGCAATCCGAAAAAGGATGAGCCGCTGGGAGACGAACACAAGAAATACGATTTGTAAGCAAGAGGGGGTATAACCATGTATGATGTGGCTATTATCGGCGGCGGACCGGCGGCCATTTTTGCCGCTTATGAATTTACCCAGAAATATCCCGCTTTACGCGTAGTTATCCTGGAAGCGGGCAACCCCATAAATAAACGCCTCTGCCCGCTGGCAGCCAAAAAAGTCGACCACTGCATCAACTGCAAGCCCTGCAGTATCATGCGCGGCTTTGGCGGCGCGGGGGCTTTTTCCGACGGCAAGTATAACTTTACTACCGAATTCGGCGGCTGGCTCAACGAATATGTGCCGGAGGCGGAAGTAGTAAAGCTTATCGACTATGTGGACGAACTTAACTGCCGCCACGGCGCTCCGGGCGAGTATTTTTCCACCCGCAACAGCACTATCGGCGCCAAGGCGCTGCGCTACGACCTGCATCTGCTTAATGCCAAGGTGCGGCACCTGGGCACGGAAAACAACCTCGTCATCATGGAGAATATCTATAATTTCCTGCGTGATAAGGTGGACATCCGCTGCAATACGCCGGTGCGGGAAATCAATGTGGCGTCGGACGGTACTTTTACTCTTGAGCTGGAAGACGGACAGGAAAGCGTCTGCAGCAAGTACCTGATCGCGGCTCCGGGACGCGCCGGCGCCGAATGGTTCAGCCACCAGTGCCGCAGACTGGGGCTCAGCTTCATCAATAACCAGGTGGACGTAGGCGTGCGCGTAGAAGTGCCCGCCCAGGTCTTCAAGCACATCACCGACGAAGTGTACGAGGCCAAGATCCTCTATCGTACCCAGCAGTATAACGATTTGGTGCGCACTTTCTGCATGAATCCTTACGGGTACGTGGTAGCGGAAAACACCGACGGCATCATCACCGTCAACGGACACAGCTTCCGCGACCCCAAGCTGCACAGCAATAATACCAACTTTGCCCTGCTGGTCAGCAATAAATTTACCGAGCCGTTCCATGAGCCGCTGCAATACGGCAAGCGCATCGCTTCTTTCTCCAATATGCTGGGAGGCGGCGTGCTGGTGCAGCGTTTCGGCGACCTTATCAAAGGACGGCGCACTGATGAGAAACGCATGGCGAAAAGCTTTACCAAGCCGACGCTGTCGGCAACGCCCGGCGATCTCAGCCTGGTTTTGCCAAAACGTCAGTTAGATGATATTATAGAAATGATTTACGCTCTGGATAAGATAGCTCCCGGTATGGCTAACGCAGATACGTTGCTGTACGGGGTAGAGGTCAAGTTTTACAGCGCCCGCCTCGAGCTGGACGGCAGTCTGGAAACGAAGATCCCCAACATGTTCGCTGTCGGCGACGGCGCAGGCATCACCAGAGGCCTGTCCCAGGCCAGCGCCAGCGGCGTCTGGGCGGCACGGGCTATCGGCAGACGCAGTGAAAAATAAGGAGGCTGTATAGCAGTATGAATTTTGAGTTTTTCTTCTTTCTTGTGTATATGTCCATCGTATCCTTTGCCGTAGCGTTTTTAGCTTATGGCATGGTGGTGCGCTTCATGGGCAAGGAGGGCTTTGCCAGCCGTCTGGGACAGATCATCCTGGTGCCGGCCTGCATCATCTTCTATGACTTCATCACCATCGCATCCGGCGACTACCGTTATTTTGTCGGCGCAGCGCCGCTGGCGGTCATTGCTTTCATTCTAATCTACTACCGCTTTTTCAAAGGCGAAAGCTTTCTGGATGAAAAGCCTGCTCCCAGCGAAGCAGCCCAGCTGACCCGCGAAGAGAAAAAGTTCAGCAAGAAGTCCCAGCGCATCCATGACGCAAGAAAAAATCGCGGCAGAGAATAAAATCCGGCAGGAATTCTGACGTAGTTACAGAATATAAAATATATACAATAAGCTGAAAAGGCAGCAACTAAGCTCTGTACATACATAACCCGACCGTTATGACGACAGACGGCCTTAATTTTCATGGAGGTGTTTTACTATGTTCAAAAATATCCTTGTTCCTGTAGACGGCAGTGAAGGCTCCTGGCGCGCACTTGGCAACGCTATTGAAATCGGCGCTAAGTTTGACAGCCAGCTGACGGTAGTCAATGTAATCCAACCCTATAACAATGCAGCATTGCTGGCAGTTCCCCTGGATAATGCAACCATTACCCAAGGCAACAGCGAGTTGGAAAAAGTTGGCGACAGAGTATTGGAAATGGCGCAGGAAAGACTGGCTGAATATAAGGGCAAAGTAGAATACTGCCTGGAAGTTGGCCATCCGTCTGAACGTATCATCGCGCTGGCTAAAAAATCCAACTGCGACGCTATCGTTATCGGCAGCCGCGGCCTGTCCGGCATTGCTGAATTCTTCCTGGGCAGCGTAAGCTCCAAGGTTGCTCAGTATGCGGGCGTACCCGTGCTGATTGTAAAATAAGATCATGCTGGAACGGATACTGGTACCTATCGACGGTACGGAATATTCGTGGCGCGCGTTGGAATATGCGGCGGCGCTGGCTAAGCTCAGCGGCGGCAGCCTGGTGGTCATGACCGTAGCACAGAAAGAACTGTTCAGTACGGCGGTGCTCCAGCAGGGCGACTGCCTGGTGGCGCAGATTGGCGACGAAGTGCTGGATGCGGCCAGAGCAGTGCTCAGCGGCAGCGGCGTTTCCGCTTCCTATCTGCTGGAAAAAGGCGGCAATATCGCCGAGCATATCCTGCGGGCTGAAAAAACTGAAAAATGCGATGCAATCGTACTGGGCAGCAGAGGCTTTGGTATGCTGGAAGGACTGTTTAAAAACAGCGTCAGCCAAGTTATCGTAGAAAACGCCGATGTGCCTGTTACCATCGTGAAATAAGCTTGATAAGCATAAAAAAGACACCCGTAAGGGTGTCTTTTTTTAATTACTTCTTTATTACCGCCGGCCTTAGCCCGTCAAATTCGCTGATGTCGAGCACGCCGCCTTTGGGGATACTGATGACGTCCCTGTCGCGGGTACCGTCTAAAAGCTTATACAGGACCTGGTATTTGCCGTCGATGCTGGTCAGTGTGCCGCCTAACAGCTCTACAAGCGGCATAATATATTCCTTTACCGGCGTGGTGTCGTAGGTGTGGGTGTCGATGATGTAAAAATCCGTAAAGCCGCGGTAAATCTTGCGCAATGTTTCATCAGCCTGCTGCCGGCCTTTTTCTTTAATCATTCTGTTGTAATCAAGGGCAGAAGCCTGCATGAAATGCATCCAGCCGTCGGTGAGAAAGATTGCACCCTGCGGACGCTTTACGTCGCTGCCGGAAAGCAGCACGTCGATGCAGTCCATCGTGCGGGGCAGGGCAAGAGGGGCAGTGGTGGCTTTCAGACCTACGGTGCTTTTGCCGCAGCCGGAAACGCAGATGATGATTTCTTCCGTATCAGCTGCTGCTTCGTCGATATGCTGCTGCAGTACCTTGGTGCATGGTCTGGGGCACGCTGTGCAGCTTTTCGCTTAAATAATGTACTTCGCCGTCAAAGCCGGTGGCGGCAATGGCGTGTTCCAGTTCTTTTTTGAGGGTTACGCAGGAATATATGATGCGTTTGGACATGATGACCTCCAAGTGAATTATAGGTTTAGAATAGATTTTGTTTTGTGTTCGTCTTTGTCTTTGTATTTACTGTATTCATTGTTTTGGTGTTTCTGCTCATATTCATTCTTTTGTGCTCAAGCATACTCAATCGCATACTCTGTGTAAGTTCGCGTATGCAGTTCTTCACATCGCTAAAGCTCGTGAGCGAACTGGCGCTCACTTAACAACGAGCCAAGAAAAGGCTTTTTCTTACTTTTTTACAGCGATAGCGGACATTGCGGCTTTAAATACACAGTCCTCGGTTAAATACGTGCCGAGGACTGCTGAAAGTTGAAAGGAAAAAGTTTTTCTTTGTCTGTTCTTTTTTGAAAAAGAACAGACATGAACAAAAACCAAAAGAGAGAAAAGTAAAAGTGTATGCAAAGACGCACGCCAAAAACAGTTTAAGCCAACAAATTTACTTTCTATTATACAATCATTATAATGAATTTAAAGAGCTTTTAGGGGAAAGCAACTATAATAAGCGCGGCTGTTTTGCTGATTTGTTTTTCAGAAAAAATTAAATACAGCAAAAGATGACAGCGTTTCTTTGAATAAACACAAAGAAATTCATAAGCTTTGGTTTTAAGGATTTGTGAAATTTTTGCTATATATTGTATTCAACGTCGCTTTTGTTTTACAAAGGGGTTATCAATAGTGTATACTATTTAAAGAAGATGCTGAGGGCACAGCCCTTATTAAATCTTAAATATTTTATTATTTGGAAAGAAGGGGATCCAATGGTCAAAATGAAAACGATGGACGGCAATACCGCTGCCGCATATGTATCCTATGCCTTTACTGATGTTGCTGCTATCTATCCGATAACTCCGTCTTCGCCGATGGCGGAAGTTGTTGACGAATGGGCAGCCCAGGGTAAGAAGAATCTTTTTGGTCAGTCCGTTAAAGTTTTGGAGATGCAGTCTGAAGCAGGCGCAGCAGGCGCAGTACACGGATCGCTGCAATCCGGCGCGCTGACTACCACTTATACCGCTTCTCAGGGCCTTCTGCTCATGATTCCCAATATGTATAAAATGGCAGGCGAACTTTTGCCGGCAGTATTCCACGTTTCCGCACGTGCGCTGGCTACCAGCTCCCTGTCCATCTTTGGTGATCATCAGGACGTGATGGCTGCCCGTCAGACCGGCTTTGCGCTGCTGGCTGAAGGCAGCGTACAGGAAGTTATGGATCTGGCTGCCGTTGCGCATCTGTCAGCAGTAAAGGGCCGCGTGCCGTTTGTAAACTTCTTTGACGGCTTCCGTACTTCTCACGAAATCCAGAAAATCGAAGTGCTGGATTACGAAGACCTGGGCAAACTGCTGGATATGGACGCAGTGCAGGCTTTCCGCCGCCGCGGCCTGAATCCTGACAACCCGGTTATCCGCGGTACCGCGCAGAATCCTGACATCTACTTCCAGACCCGTGAAGCAGTTAATGGCTACTATGACGCGCTGCCGGAAATCGTGGAAGGCTATATGCAGGAAATCAATAAGCTGACCGGCCGCGACTACCATCTGTTTAACTACTATGGCGCACAGGACGCCGAAGATATTATCATTACCATGGGCTCCAGCACCGAGACCGTGCGCACCGTGGTGGAAAAACTCAACGAACAGGGCCGCAAGGTGGGCGTACTGTGCGTTCATCTGTACCGTCCTTTCAGCATGAAACATTTTATGGCTGCTGTTCCGGCCAGCGTAAAACGCATTGCCGTACTGGACCGCACCAAAGAGCCGGGCGCATTCGGCGAACCGCTGTATCTTGATGTGCGCGCAGCTTTCTACGCTTCTGACCGCAACCCGCTGATTATCGGCGGCCGTTATGGCTTAGGCTCCAAAGACCTGGTACCGGCAGATATCGTAGCCGTATTTGATAATCTGGCTGCTGCCGAACCGAAAAATAATTTCACCATCAGCATCACTGATGACGTTACCGGCACTTCTCTGCCGGTTGGCGGCGATTTCGACGTTACTCCGGCCGGCACCAAGGCCTGCAAGTTCTGGGGTCTGGGCAGCGATGGTACCGTCGGCGCCAACAAGAGCGCTATCAAGATTATCGGCGACTATACCGATATGTACGCGCAGGGCTATTTCTCCTACGACAGTAAGAAATCCGGCGGCGTAACCGTTTCCCACCTGCGTTTCGGTCACACCCCGATTATGGCTCCGTATCTGATTAACGCAGCTGATTTTGTTGCCGTACACAACCAGTCCTATGTTTATAACTATGATGTTACCGCCGGTCTGAAAAAAGGCGGCACCTTCCTCTTAAACTGCACCTGGACTGCAGACGAGCTGGAAGAACACCTGCCCGGCCAGATTAAACGCTACATCGCTAAGAACGATATTAAATTCTACATCATCGACGCTGTGAAGATTGCCCAGGAAATCGGCCTCGGCGGACGCATCAACATGATCATGCAGTCTGCTTTCTTCAAACTGGCTGACATTATTCCGCTGGCTGACGCAGTTAAGTACCTGAAAGAAGCTGTGGAACATTCCTACGGCAAGAAAGGTCAGAATATCGTCGACATGAACAACGCGGCTATCGACCAGGGCATCAACGCCATTACCGAGGTTGCCGTTCCGGCTGCCTGGGCAGAAGCTGCTGATTCCCATAAAGCTGCCGCTACCGGCAACAAATTTATCGACGACGTACTCGTTCCCATGAACAGACTGGAAGGCGATAAGCTGCCCGTAAGCACTTTCGTGGCTGAGCACGCTGACGGCACTTTCCCGAGCGGTACTTCTGCTTATGAAAAACGCGGCATCGCTATCAACGTGCCCGAATGGCAGATTGATACCTGCATCCAGTGCAACCAGTGCGCCTTTGTCTGCCCGCACGCTGCTATCCGCCCGGTACTGATGACCGAGGAAGAAGCTGCCAAGGCTCCGGCAAGCCTGCCGTCCAAAGACGCTATCGGCGCTAAAGGCCTGAAATTTGCTATCACCATTTCGCCGCTGGACTGCACCGGCTGCGGCAACTGCTCTCAGGTTTGCCCGGCTCCCAAAGGCAAGGCCCTCGTAATGAAACCGCTTGATACCCAGGTTGCCAAGACTGTCAACTGGGATTATGCAATGAAAGAGGTTGCACATAAACCCAACCCGATGAGCAAGCTGACCATGAAAGGCATCCAGTTTGAACAGCCGCTGCTCGAGTTCTCCGGCGCGTGCGCAGGCTGCGGTGAAACTCCGTATGCTAAGCTGGTTACCCAGCTGGTGGGCGACCGAATGATGATTGCCAACGCTACCGGCTGTACCTCTATCTGGGGCGCAAGCGCTCCGTCCATGCCGTATACCAAGAACTGTGCAGGTCACGGCCCCAGCTGGGCAAACTCCCTGTTCGAGGATAACGCTGAATACGGCCTCGGCATGTATCTGGGCGTAAAACAATCCCGTGAACGCGTTGCCGACATGGTAAGGGCAATGCCTCTTGACCAGGCACCGGAAGATCTGCGTCAGGCGCTGACCGACTGGCTGGAAAATATGAATGTCAGCGAAGGCACCCGTGAACGTGCGGATGCTCTCACTGCTGCACTGGAAAAATACAAAGACGGCTGCGATAAATGCGCCGCTCTCTATAAAGAAAGACAGTTCTTCGTTAAACGCAGTCACTGGATCTTCGGCGGCGACGGCTGGGCTTATGATATCGGCTACGGCGGACTTGACCACGTGCTGGCATCCGGCGAGAACGTAAATGTCATGGTCTTCGATACCGAGGTATATTCCAATACCGGCGGCCAGTCCTCCAAATCCACTCCGACGGCGGCTATCGCCAAATTTGCTGCCAGCGGCAAAAAGACCAAGAAGAAAGACCTGGGCATGATGGCTATGAGCTACGGCTATGTTTATGTAGCGCAGGTAGCCATGGGCGCTGACAAGAACCAGACCCTCAAGGCTATTGCCGAAGCTGAAGCTTATGAAGGCCCGTCCCTCATTATCGCTTACGCTCCGTGCATCAACCACGGCCTGAAGGTAGGCATGGGCTGCAGCCAGCTGGAAGCAAAACGCGCTGTGGAAGCAGGCTACTGGGCTAACTACCGTTACAACCCGGATCTGAAAGCACAGGGCAAGAATCCGTTCATCCTGGACTCCAAAGAGCCTACCGCAGACTTCCGTGAATTCCTGCTGGGCGAAGTTCGTTATTCCTCCCTGCAGAAGATGTTCCCGGATACTGCCGAAGCGCTGTTTGCTAAGACTGAGGCTGACGCTAAGGAACGTCTGAACAACTACAAAAAACTGGCAGAACAGCAATAATCTGTCTGTAAGCTGAAAACCGGCTCCCGTAAGGGGGCCGGTTTTGTTTTTTCTATAGTTAATAATATTTTCTCTCAATTAAATCTTTATTTCACAAACTTGTTACCTCTTTGACCTACTTTGGCCATAATACTCTGGTATTATATAGACATGGAAGTAAGGACCTCCAAATGAAGTGGAAGACAGGTGATACAATGCATGTCAAGATACTTGGGCCTATGACTAAGCAGGCGGAAGTGCTGCTGCAAAATACCGCCGTTGCTTTGAAGAAGCTGAAGATGAAAGCTACATTTGAAAAGGTTTCTGAATTCCGTAAAGTAGCAGCCTATGGAGCTATTGCCCTGCCGGCGCTGGTTATCGACGAAAAGCTCATCTCGGTAGGCGGCGTGCTGAATGTGGAGGAAGTAATGGCTTTGCTCAGGCAGCTGCAATAAACAACATCTTTTCATCATACACCTCTCCTTTTTAGTTGCGTCACACGGTCTGTGTGGCGCAATTTTTTTGCTTTTTTGCGCGTTTTGCTCCTATACGGCTGTCCTAATTTACTGTATAATAAATTTAACATTGATTTAACATTGCAGGCAGGGTTTTCCTGTATAATAAAATTAACAGTAATTTAACAGAAATTTAACAGGAATTTTACGGAGGAGAAAATGTTAGCTTACTTTTTAGGTTTCCTGGGCGGTATCGCCCTGTTCTTGTACGGTATGCAGCTGATGGGCGATGGTCTGCAGAAAGCGGCCGGCTCCAAACTGCAGGGCATCCTGGAAAAGATGACGGGCGTGCTGGCGCTGGGCGTACTTTTAGGCGCGGTGGTTACCGCGGTGCTGCAGGCCAGCGGCGCGACCACTGTTATGACCGTAGGCCTGGTTAATGCGGGACTGCTGACTTTAAAGCAGGCTTTCGGCATCATCATGGGCGCCAATATCGGTACGACCATGACGGCACAGCTCATTGCTTTCAAACTTTCTGATTACATCACCATCCTGATCTTTGTCGGCTTTTTGATCCAGCTCTTGGCGAAACGCCGCCGCAGCAAGTACCTGGGCCAGGTAATGCTGGGCTTTGGTATCCTGATGCTGGGCATGGATATGATGGGCAAGGCCGTCCTGCCGCTGCGCGGTTATCCCGGCTTCGTTGATTTTATCAGTTCTTTCTCCGACAATCCTGTCTTAGGCGTGGCTATCGGTATCGTGATGACCGTACTGATTCAGTCCAGCAGCGCTACCATCGGTATTTTG
This sequence comes from uncultured Phascolarctobacterium sp., assembly GCA_947629685.1. Taxonomy (GTDB): domain Bacteria; phylum Bacillota; class Negativicutes; order Acidaminococcales; family Acidaminococcaceae; genus URXU01. The sequence continues at coordinate 14,264 of CANREP010000021.1, read as the reverse complement.
ATCGCTATGGCTGGTCAGGGACTGATCCCGCTGGAGGGCGCTATCCCCGTACTGCTGGGCGATAACATCGGTACCTGTATTACCGCTATCCTGGCGTCGCTGCGGGCCAATGTTACTGCCAAGCGCGTTGGTCTGGCGCACGTCATGTTCAACGTCATCGGCAGTATTATCTTCGTTACCTTTATGTCGCTGTTCGTGAAGCTGGTGCTGGCAATCTCTCCCGAAGGTGATATTGCTCGTCAGATCGCTAACGCTCATACGGCTTTCAACGTCATCAACACGCTGCTGTTCATGCCTTTTGCCAATTACTTTATCCGCTTTATCGAAAAACTGCTGCCGGATAAGGGCGAAATCATTTCCCGCCGGCCCATCTACCTGGATAAAGCTATGCTCAAGACTCCGTCCATCGCCATGAGCCTAGCGGTGAAAGAAGTAGTGCGCATGGGCAACCTGGCCCGCAAGAATATCGGTATGGCGCTGGAGTCTATCGGCCAGTTTGACGAAAGCAAGGTCAAATACGTGCTGGAACACGAGCCGGTAGTGGATGCACTGGAAACCGACATCACCTGTTACCTTACGGAGATGAGCGAGTCCCAGATGAGCGAAGACCTCAGTACCCGCCACACGGGCCTGCTGCACGCCTGCAACGATATTGAACGTATCGGCGACCATGCGGAAACGCTGGCGAAGAAGTCGCGCACGATTTTTGAAGACGAGGTTAATTTCTCCGACGAGGCTAAAGCCGAGCTCAAACATCTGAGCGACCTGGTTATGGATGCCAGCGGCAAGGCGCTGGAAGCGCTGGAGAAAAATGATAAGAACATCGCCGCCGAGGCCATTACCCTGTGCCGTCAGGTGAAAGCCTATCAGAAAGAGGTACGCAAAAATCACATTGTGCGCCTCAACGAGAAACGCTGCGAGCCGATGGCCGGCTTTGTGATGCTGGAACTTTTAATTAACATGAAGCGTGTTTCCGACCATTCCAAGAACATCAGCCAGATTGTGCAGGGCACGTTCTAAAAATATTACAGAAGCTTTGACAGGATGATATTTGCGCGGGCAGTATCATCCTGTTTTGTATTTTAGGCAGCAGCCGGCAAGGAGGGAACAGGATGCTGATAAGCGCCAGCCGCAGGACGGATATACCTGCGTTTTACGCGGAGTGGTTTTTTAACCGCCTCAAAGAAGGGTATGTGCTGGTGCGCAACCCCATGAACGCTCACCAGGTCAGCCGCATTGATCTGCGCCCGGAGGCGGTGGACGGTATCGTCTTTTGGACGAAGAATCCGCTGCCCATGCTGGAAAGACTGAATGAGCTAAAAGACTATATGTATTATTTTCAGTTTACTTTAAACGTTTACGGGCAGGACGTGGAGCGCCATGTGCCTGCCAAAAGCAAGGTCGTTATCCCTGCCTTTCACAGGCTTGCCGACGCTATTGGGCCGGAGCGCGTCATCTGGCGTTATGACCCGGTTTTTTACAGCGCTAAGTACGATTTTGCTTATCATGTGCATTATTTTGCCAAGCTGGCAGAGCGTCTTGCGCCTTGCACCAAAAAGTGCATCATCAGCTTTTTGGACTTATACCGCAGCGCCGCCCGTAATATCCGCGAGATAGGCGCGCGGCAGCTGTCGCCACAGGAGCAGGAAGAAATAGCGGCTCAGCTGGCAGATATTGCTCAAAGCTGCGGACTGCAGCTGGATACCTGCGCGGAAAGCATCGATTTGCAGCGCTACGGTATCGGCCATGCTCACTGCGTCGATGCGGAGCTTTTCAGCACCTTGCTGCACTGCCCGCTGCAGCTTGCCAAGGATAAAAATCAGCGTTTAGAATGCGGCTGCGCCGAGAGCGTCGACATCGGCAGCTATGATACCTGCTGTCACGGCTGCCGCTACTGCTATGCGACAAACAGCGCCGGCAAAGCTGCGCAGAATTTTAAGCTGCACGACCCGCGCTCGCCGCTGCTGACGGGGGCTTTAGGCGCTGACGACAAAGTTACGGCAAGAAAGCTGCCATCCTGCCGGCGCAGCCAGACGGAACTTGTCTTTTAGCCTGCCGCTGTCAGAACATAAAAAAAGCGTAAGCCTTATAAGGCTTACGCTTTTTTGTCGCGGCAAAACAATGATAAAAAGGACGGCTGCCCGTCCTTACATAGTATCAGTATGATCTTTTGCCCAGCTCGGGGTGCGCGCAGGGCTTGAGCTGCAGGCGCTGCACCATGTGTACGGCTTCTGCAAGCGGCAGGTCGGTGGCGCTGCCCTGACGCTCCATAATGCAGAAAGGCTCTTCGCTGCCTACTTCGCCGCCGGGCAGATAGATGTATTCGCCGTTGTCGGCGTCGCCAAAGACGATACCTGCCAGGAGCTGTTCTGCGGTAACTTTGGACATAATTGCTTCCTCCTGCTCAGAACATACGGCGTTTCCACAGCAGATAGCCTGACAGACAGGAAACAAAGACGGAAACGCTTAAAACGATGGTGAAGCCGTGGGGGTTTTCCGCAAAGGGCACGTCCACGTTCATGCCCCACAGGCCGGTAATCAGCGTGGGGATAGCGAGCATGATGGTTACGGAAGCCAGGAATTTCATGACCAGGTTCAGGTTGTTGCTGATGATGCCGGCAAAAACTTCCATCATGCTGTTAAGGATGTGGCTGTACATCTCAACCATTTCCACAGCCTGCTTGTATTCGATGATGACGTCTTCCAGCAGGTCTTCGTCTTCTTCGTATAATTTGACGATGTGCTGGGACTGGGTGGCGCTGCGCAGACGCAGCAGCTTTTCCAGGATGATGTAGTTGCCGCGCAGAGAGGTGGAGAAGTAGGTCAGAGATTTCTGCAGGTCCAGCAGGTTGAACAGTTCGGAGTTCTGCATGGATTCGCGCAGGTGCTGCTCCAATTCGTCGGTGCGGCGGATGATGATACGGATATATTTCAGGTATAAGGTCGCCGACTTGTACAGGATCTGGAACAAAAAGCGCGTCTTCTTAAAGGTAGAAAACATACGGCTGTTATGGGAGGCGAAGTCCGCCGTAACGGCGTTAGGTTCCAGACAGACGGTGACGATATAGTTTTCGGTGATGATGATGCCTAAAGGCAGGGTATCGTAGTCTTTATTGCTGCGCAAAAACGGGATGTCCACCAGGACGAGGATCTGGTCGTCTTCAATCTCGATACGGGATTTTTCCTCTTCGTCCAGCGCGGCAGTGAGAAAATCCATCTGGATATTGGCAGCGGCGGCTATTTCCTGCAGCTCTTCCTCAGAAGGGGCCACTGCGTCTATCCAGCTGCCTTTTTCCAGAAAGTCGATTTCCAGTTCGTCCAGACTGTTGTCCGAGCTTTTTACAATTTTGTACATCGGTGACTCCTCCTTTCGTCATGGCAGATTGCGGGCGTTATAAATGCTCCAGGATGGCCTTGGCCAGCTGGTCGCCGCAGCTGGTAGGGCGGTGCCCGCATCTGACGCCGCTCAGCTTGCGCGCCGCTTCGGCTGCGTCCATGCCTTCTACCAGGATGCTGATGGATTTGAGGTTGCCGGGGCAGCCTCCTTCAAAGCTTACGTTATGCAGCTTGCCGTCGATGATGTCGAAGCTGATGCTGCGGGAGCAGGTCCCGCTGGTTTTATAGGTGTACATAACGGCCTCCTTGCTGCGCTCAGAAAGTGCATTTACTTTACTTACTCAATTATAACTTAATACATTCGATATGAACAGCAAAAATCCTGTCGGGGGCGTTTTTTTGTAAAAAATTTTGCAGATGTTTTACAGTTTGAAAGATTTTTGGCAGGATGCTTTCCTTTTGCAGCGAATATTGCTATAATGAAAATAATTTATTACCGGCTTTGGTAGTATGGTAGCGCCGCAGGAGCGGCAAGCAATTTTGCAGTATTTTGTAGCATGGAAGTGAGGTAGTTATTTATGTCTGTTCAATTATTTATCGTGTGTCTGTACATCGCGCTGCTGTTCGGCATCAGCTTCTGGGTAAAGCGCCGCGCCGACAAAGGCTCGACGGAGTATCTGTTTGCCGGGCGTAAGCTGGGTACGGGGCTGATTGCGGTCAACATCACGGGTCTGGCCGTAGGCGCGGCTTCTACCGTGGGCGTAGCAGAAAACGCTTTTAAAGTGGGCATGGCGGCAGGCTGGTATAATGCGGCCTGGTCGGCAGGGGCCATCGTCATGGGCCTGGCGGCGGCAGGCAAGCTGCGCGCCATGCAGGTTTCCACGATCCCGGAATTTTTTGAGAAATATTACGATACCAAAGGCCGCGTCATCAGCGCTGTGGGCCTTGTGATTATCATGTGCGTTATCACCGCGCTGCAGTATCTGGCAGGCGGCGCTATCCTGGCTTCGCTGCTGCCGGATATCTTCAGCTTCCATGGCGGCATGATGATGAGCGCCGTGGTGTTTATCGGCATCACCCTCATCGGCGGCCTGTGGTCCAGCGGCCTGTCCAATATGGTCAGCGTCATCCTGATCTACCTGGGCGTTTTGTATTCCTGTCTGACCGCAGTAGGCAACGTGGGCGGCTTAGAGACCATCAAGGCTACTTTGCCGGATGCGTCCGTCCTGCTTGACCCGCTGGGCGGTATCCCGCTGGCAGTCATCATCGGCTGGTTCATCGTTATGATTACCCAGGCTATCACGGCTCAGGGGCCGGTGCAGATTGCCTGCGGCGCTAAAGACGCCAGGACGGCCCGCAACGGTTTCGTGCTGGGCGGCCTCTTGATTTTCCCTATCGGCTTTTTGTGCGCTGTGCTGGGCATCGTAGCCAAAGTGCAGTTCCCGGATATTACCGCCACGATGGCGCTGCCCCAGGTAGTTATGAGCCTGAACCCGGTAGCGGCAGGCGTTACGCTGGCGGCATTGTGGGCGGCAGACGTTTCTACGGCCTGCACCATCCTTTTGGGTGCCGGCACACTGTTTTCGCAGGATATTTACAAGCGTTTCATCAATCCGTCCATCAGCGACGCCAAATTTGTCAAGGTCAACCGTCTGACTATCTTCGTGGTAGGCCTTATCACCCTGTGGTTTGCGTTTAACGCTGCAGGCATCTTAAAGACCATGATTGCCGGACTGTCCATGACTACGGCGCTGACCTGCGTATTCATGTTCACCGTGTTCGCGCCGGGACTGTGCCGCAGAAGCAGCGCGTTCTGGACGACGCTGGCAGGGCTCATCGGCATCGTAGTGTGGGAATTTGTACCCGCGCTGCACGTACTGAGCCACGTTATCTATTTTGAATGGCTGCTGTGCATCGGCGTCTTTTTGCTGGTGGCAGTGCTGGATAAAGAAAGAATCAGGGAAGTTACCGTCAGAGAAGAGGAATAAACAGGATGCAGGAAGCTAACAGAAGTATGTTCAACAGTGTTGATATAGGCCGCGCAGCCCTGCGTATCGCCCTTACCGCCACCCGGCAGGAAGAACTGCAGGTGAAGGACATCATGGGCAGGCAGGGTATCCGCACGACGGCGGTAGATTTCGGCGGCGAGTTTATGCCTTCCGTGGTCAAGATTATCGAGCGGGCCGTAGTGGCCGCCCAGCGGCAGGGGCTCGTAAGCGAGACCCACGTGGGCGCAGGCGCTGTAGCAGGCGCGGCGCACGCAGCAATCGAGCAGGTGATGCGCAAGGCGGCAGGCTTCAACGTCGGCGGCAAGATCGGCCTGGCACGCTGCGGCGAGCATCTGTGTGTGGCTATCTTCATGGGCGTGGGAGTACTTAATCTGAATGAAATGTGCGTAGGGCTGGCGCATCGGTCGCTGGCCAGCGATGAATAACAAGCTTCGTAAAGGAGAAACGCATGAACATTATCGACGTTATCGGTCCCGTGATGATCGGGCCGTCCAGTTCTCATACGGCGGGCGCAGTGCGGCTGGGACTTCTGGCTGCCGGTATTTTAGGCTCGCGGCCGGTGCGGGCGGAAATCCACCTGCACGGCTCTTTTGCAGAAACCTACCGGGGCCATGGCACCGATATGGCGCTTTTGGCAGGCCTTATGGGCTGGAAACCCGACGACGCCCGCATCCCCGAAGCGGAAAAGTATGCGGCGGAATGCGGGATGCAGTATGCTTTCCATAAAATAGATCTGGGCAATCTGACCCATCCTAATACGGTACTGTTCCGCCTGACCGACGGGGCAGGCAGCAGCTGCGAAATCATCGGCTCCTCCGTAGGCGGCGGGCAGGTCAAGGTAACGGCCATCGACGGCTTCCCTGTGGAGCTGACGGGACGGCTGCCGGCTATTTTGACGCTGCACGAGGACAGGCGGGGCGTTATCGCGCTGGTCAGCAGCACGCTGGCTAACGGCGGCGTCAATATCGCCACCATGCGCCTTTTCCGTAACGACAGGGGCGGCACGGCGTCCATGGTCATCGAGTGCGACCAGGATGTGCCGTCCAGCATCATCAATCTCATCGGCGCGCTGGAGCAGATCCGCTCGGTGCGCTTTATCGCCGGTGTTTTGTGAGGTAGCCCATGAAAAACGACAAGCTTTCATTAAACAGATGGATTGCCGAGGCTGAGGAAAAAGGACAGTCTTTGCAGGAATTTCTGATTGAATATAATACGCGCCAGCTGGAATGTGACCGCGCGCAGCTACTGGACAAGATGAAGGAAATGCTGCGCGTCATGCGCAAGTCCATCGAATCCGGGCTGACGGGGGTGCGCTCCCACAGCGGCCTGACTGGCGGCGATGCCAGGAAGCTGCAGCAGGCTAAGTCCTGCGGCCTGTTAGGCGAAAAAGCGCGGGACGCGGTCATCTTTGCTATGGCCGTAGGCGAATGCAACGCGGCTATGGGCCGTATCGTAGCGGCGCCGACGGCAGGCGCCAGCGGCGTACTGCCGGGTGTTTTCTTTGCGCTGGAAAAGCATTATAATTTAAGTGAGGAAACGCTGGCCGAAGGGCTGGTAGTGGCAGGCAGCATCGGCCTCGTCATTGCCGACAGGGCTTCGCTGGCCGGCGCTACCGGCGGCTGTCAGGCAGAATGCGGCAGCGCGGCTGCCATGGCGGCAGGCGCGGCAGTAACCATGCTGGGGGGCACGCCCTCGCAGGCAGGAACGGCAGCGGCCATTGTTTTCAAAAATATCCTGGGACTGGTATGCGACCCGGTTGCCGGACTGGTAGAGGTGCCCTGCATCAAACGCAACGGCTCCTGCGCCTTGCAGGCGCTGGCAGCGGCAGAGCTTGCTCTCTGCGGCATCGGCAGCTTTATACCGGCGGACGAGGCAATCGACGCCATGAAGAGCGTCGGCGACGCCTTGCCCTGCGCCCTCAGGGAGACTGCGGGCGGCGGCATGGCTGCAACGCCTACGGCGCTGGCCTGGGCTAAGCAGTATTTCAGCCAGGATAAAGATAAATAATAAAGGAGAGCGGTAATTATGCAGACAATCAGTACAGAAAGAGCTCCAAAAGCGTTAGGTCCCTATTCTCAGGCCGTATTGGCAGGCGCTAACCTGTATGTTTCCGGCCAGATTGCCATCAACCCGGAAACCGGCACGCTGGTACAGACCAGTATCGAGGCGGAAACCGAGCAGATCTTCAGCAATATCGAGGCTATTTTGACGGAAGCGGGCTACAGATTTATGAACGTTGCCAAAGTTACCGTCTTTACTACCGATATGGCTTACTTTGACGCGGTGAACAAAGTTTACGCCGGTTATTTCAAAATCGACCCGCCTGCCCGTTCCTTCGTGCAGGTTGCGGCACTGCCCAAAGGCGCACGTCTGGAAATCGAAGTTGTGGCAGTAAAATAAGAAAATCGAAAAAAATGGCAAAAAAACTTGACGTGCAGGCGGCTGTGTAGTATAATAACACCTGTCGCCAAGCTATTGAAGTTTGGAAACATTTGGTGGCTGTGGTGAAGCGGTTAACACGGCGGATTGTGGCTCCGTTACGCGAGGGTTCGAATCCCTCCAGTCACCCCACCTAATTAACCTATTGGGGCGTAGCCAAGTCGGTAAGGCACGGGACTTTGACTCCCGCATGCGTTGGTTCGAGTCCAGCCGCCCCAGCCAAGTGATCCACTAGCTCAGTCGGTAGAGCACCTGACTTTTAATCAGGGTGTCCCGCGTTCGAGTCGCGGGTGGATCACCAAATTAAAAAATACCGTCCGTAGGATCTGCGGGCGGTTTTTTTATGCTTGTACTTCTGAATGTATATAATGGAAGAAATAAGTTTCAGGCCTGCTCTTTACGAGTCTTTTTGGATTATGGTATAATACAGCTATGCGAGTGTGGCGGAACTGGCAGACGCACTAGACTTAGGATCTAGCGCCTTCGGCGTGCAGGTTCGACTCCTGTCACTCGCACCAACTAAAAACAAAAGCTGTGGAATTGTGTTCCACAGCTTTTTTGTTATCAAGAAAAGGGATAATAAAAAATATGCGAGTGTGGCGGAACAGGCAGGCACCGACTAAGGATATAGCGCCTTCGGCGTGCAGTTACTAAAAAAGCTCCTGCCTTGTCCGATTTATTTACGGGCAGTATGTTTGGCTGGATTGGCAACCGAAGCGAAACTTTCATCGATACGCTTACAGATTTCTTCGGTGGGCAGAGAATTATCCAGGATGATAGTATACCAATGCTTTTTATTCATGTGCCAGCCGGGATAGTAGTGTTTTCTGGTAATATAAGCTGCCACCTGCTCCGGCGCGGCATGTAGGTCAATAATTTCTACCGGGGTGTTTTCTGCATAACCCAGCTTGTTTTTGGGCACGGTGAGAACGGCGCCGAACCATTTGGCGTTGTCTTGGCGACGCCAGATAGCGTTTTCCGGTGCGTCCGGCCACAAATGTTCCAGAAGACACTGATATGTTTGCTGTACATAAGCGGCGATGGCTTTAGTCTGCTCGCTTTGGAAAATTTCCGTAACAAAGCAGCTGTCTGCGATAGCGTGGAGAGCTGCTTCGTATTCCTGACGCACAGTTCCGATAAAGCTGCCGACTGCATACTCCATAAGGTGCAGCACATAAGGCTCATCAGTAACAGGGTCGGTAAGCGCTGCCGACGGCTGTCCTGTCTGGCTGACGGTAAAGGTCAGCAGCAGATGGCTTTTGGATAGCTGCTGCTGATAAATATATCCCTGAGGTGTGGCATTAAAGCCATAAGCTATAAGCGAGGAAAAATCAGCCTTTTTGTAGCGGAATATCTTTTGCAGGATATCCATGAAGTTCACTTCCTTAGTCCGTCCTGGTCTTAATTGTACGCTGTGGTAAATTTTACTACTATTATATAGTATATTATGCAGGAAATCATTGGAAAACAAAAAAGCACTGCGAAAAAATATCGCAGTGCTTTTTAGCGTCGGTATAAGGCTCAGGCTTTGCTGGCGGCTGCGGCTCCCTGCAGCGAGATGGTACGGTTGAGATTTTCAATCCCGGCGCAGAGCTTATCCAGCCTGCTTTCCATGCGCAGCAGCAGGTACCAGCTCAAAACCATGGGAAAGCCGTAGTCCGCAAGACAGACGGCCAGCTGGTTAAGTTCCATGGCCCGCCGTTACTCCAGCACTTCTACCTGGGTAGTACGCAGGCGCGCTTCCACCACTTCTTTCAGGCTGCCGCCGGCGGTTTCAAAAACGTCCGCGTCGATAACGGCCTGCATGGCGGTGCGGGCAGTTTCCGCATTTACCTCGTCTTTGGGGTCGGTGATGCTGATGACTTTTTTCTCGCCTGCTGCGTCTTTAAAAACAAGTTCTAATACTTTTTCCATATTTTACCTCCGATAATGTGTAGTAAGATTTTCCAGAAAAGCTTCATCGCGCGTCCTCCGTCAGCTGTCAGATAGCTTCTGCCAGTTCGGTCTTTTCGGTAACGGAGATGCTCTGCACGGTCTTTTTCATCAGGCTGCCCAGCGCTTCGCCGGCTGCGTACAGTTTTTCGGCGGCTGCGTCGCTTTTGATGCCGCTGTAGGTGCGCGCCTTGGTCTTGGGTGCGCCGGAGGCGCTCATGCCGTCTTCGACGTTGATGCTGAGACTGCGTTTCAAAATTGCTTCGGTTACTGCCATAATGTTGTTCCTCCTTTAAGTGTGCGCCTGTGCGCGGTGCTGTAAATAAAGTCCGCGGTACCATTCAGCCTTACCCCGCAGTACCACGCCCCCGGGACGCAGGGCGTCAGAAACCGGGTGGTCGGGCAGCAGCAGAAGGTCCCAGCGCATATCGCTGTCGCCGCTGCCGAAACCATAGCCGTCCATACAGGCGGCTTCAGCATGGGTAGTAACGGTGCCAAAGTCCACGGCAAGCCCCAAGGCCAGCGTCAGTACGGCGATGACCTGCGCCGCTTTTTCAATCTGCGCGGCGGTGGGCGGCTCAGGCCCGAAATTAACTTGGCCCGCGGCGCTGCAGGTTGCGTTGTACGCGCAGCAGAGGGCGATGCCGACGCTGCCGGTGTTGCGCCGGTAGGTGTGGCTTTTGCGGCTGGTGAGGGCGGCACAGGTCTTATAAAGCTGTCCGTCGCTGTCGATGTTCAGATGGTAGCCGTCAAAAGCCTGTCCGTAATGGCCCGCCGTCCAGTGCAGATAAAGGCGGCTGATCCTGCCTTTCGCCGCCGCTCCCAGCTGGTAGAGCTGGCGGAGGGTGAGGGTCTCTTTGGTGTCTGCCATGTGGTATCACGTCCTTTCACTCTTTAAATGGGCAGCAGAAAGCAAAAACAGAACCAGTGTGCAAAAATTTTTTTACGCAGGTTGTTTTTTGGGGCAAGCAGCGCCATTTAAAGGGTGAGCTTCTTTTTTTTCTTTTTCTTTTTTTTCTTCGGCGCAGCAGGTCCCTAAACAGGTAATGCGTAAGCATTACCTACCTTTTTCCTAAAGCATTATTGACGACGGCAGATAAGCGGCTGTTGTCATATTCGTTAAGACGGACATTGCTTTTTAGGGCAAGGTACCAGCCGCAAGACAGAGAAACTAAGTTTTAAGAAAAACTTACAGTCTTGCGGGGGGTACAAGTATGATAAAATATTTACTATAAAATATTAACCGAAATTTATAGCATGGGTGATTTATATGCAGCAGGAAAATGAAATGGATTATAAAGCAGTTGGCGCCAGGATAAAGCAGCTCCGTATCCGGCAGGGCATAAATCAGACAGAGCTGGCCAGGGCCATAGGCGTGTCGCAGACGCATATGAGCAATATAGAAAACGGCAATTCCGGCATCAGCCTGGGCACTGCCGTCAAAATAAGCCGCAAATTAGGTTGCAGCATCGACAGTTTTGCGGATGAAGAAAAATATGACAGCAAGCAGAAAAAAGCCGATGATGGCATCAATATAGACGACCTTATCGCGGCTTTAAGGCTGATTAGGCTGGGAGAATAAAAAAATCGGCGGCTGATGCTGCTGCCCGCGGGCTGTCCTGACGGATGGCCCGGGAAAAGTTTGATAAAGCAAGAAGCACTCAAGGTACTGAAAAGACAGTAGCTTGAGTGCTTTTTTGTTTAGTCGTCAGCAAGCGCGCTGCGGAGACGTTTCAGTCCGCTGCGGCGGTGCTTGAGGATATTGGCGCAGGTACAGCCGTACCGCCGGCTGAGCAGTCTGGTGGGCTGCCGGTGCAGGCAGGAAGCGCTGATGATGGCCTGCTGCAGGGGCGTCAGTGTGGCGAGTGCCTGTTGCAGCTCTAATTTCAGGGTCAGGCGCTGCAGCTCGTCGTTAGCCTGCGCCAGCTGTTCGGTCAGGCTGCCGTCGTCCGCCATTTCGTTTTCCTGGCGGCGGCCCAGACGGGTAATTTCGTGCAGCAGTTCGTAGTGTACGTGGCAGCGGATCAGCCCGGGCAGATTGATAAAGTCGCTGCCGTTATAGCGGCGGATAAAGCGCAGGAAGATTTCCCAGGCAATACTTACCGCGTCTTCGCCCAGGATGCGGTAGATGCTTTCCCGGCTGCATTCGCGGTAGATAAGGGGACGGAAGGCCGCGCACAGCTTGTCCGTAGCGGCGGCAGAATCCTGCTGCGCCTGGCTGATAAGTTCCTGTAATTCTTCGGCAGTAAGCATTTTATATTTTGCAGTTTGATTAGTAATGGTAAAAACCTCTTTTCCTGAAATTTGGCGGACGTCCGCGTCTGAAAAGCTGCATGCAACGTTATTATGACAGATAAACAGGCTAAAAGCCAGTATATAGAAATATAATTCTGCCTCAGCCTGCTCAGGGGCGTAAAAAATCTTAACCGTAAGCTTTTTGTTAAGCAGCAAAAGCTTGCGGTTTTTATTTTCTGTCAGCAGCAGGAGGCCGCAAGACAGAAAAAAATGTGGGCTTGATGCGCCTTTGTGTCTTGCGGGGGAATTTTGTTGCGTGCTATACTTAAACCAGAGAAAATTACTGCCCGCAGGGCAAGCTAAAGCGGGAAAGGATGTGGAAGGGATGAAAAAAGAGCTACTGGCGCGCAAGGTATTGTGCAGCGTGCTGGCGATAGGGCTGGGCGGTCTGGTATTGCCCCTGGCGGCGCAGGCCAACAGCGGGCTGCGTGATGAGCCGCTAAAAATTGTAGAAGGTGATGATGGCTCTAAGTATTATTATTATATAGGCAGCAAGGGCGCTGCGGATAACGTGGTAGTAATCGACAGGGATTTGACTGCCGATGATGCAGGCGTTATCGGCGGCTATGCTGAAAAAGGCGATGCTATAAATAACAGCGTGCATATCAGCGGCGGCACGGTCTACACGGCCTACGATGATGTTACCGGCGGTGGTGTTGACGGCGGCTATGCTGAAAAAGGCGATGCTATAAGTAACAACATAAGCATGAGCGGCGGTATGGTCTACGGTGGTGTTTACGGCGGCCATGCTGAAAAAGGCGATGCCATAAATAACAGCGTGTATATCAGCGGCGGTACGGCCTACACGGTCGACGCGGACTACGGTGGTGTTGACGGCGGCTATGCTGAAAAAGGCGATGCTATAAGTAACAACGTAAGCATGAGCGGCGGCATGGTCTACGGTGCTGTTTACGGCGGCCATGCTGAAAAAGGCGATGCCATAAATAACAGCGTGCATATCAGCGGCGGCACGGTCTGCACGGGCTACGATGGTGTTAGCGGCGGCGGTGTTCACGGCGGCTATGCTGAAAAAGGCGATGCTATAAGTAACAGCGTAAGCATGAGTGGCGGCAATGTTTTAGCGGTCATCGGCGGCCATGCGGAAGGAAATAACAGCACGGCTGCATATAATCGTGTAAATATTACTGGCGGCACTATCAAAGGTATTTTAATGGATATTAATGGTATGCCTATAACAGTTGGTGCTAATATTTACGGCGGCTCTGCGAACGGCGAAAATAGCAAGGTTACAGGCAACAGCGTTACTATCAGCGGCACAGTTTTAGTTGTAAATAGTGTTTTACATCCAATAGCTGGCGGCTATGGGGTAGGCGAAAATAGCCAAGTTACAGACAACAACGTTACTATCAGCGGCGGCACGGTTAGCGGTTATGTCTGCGGCGGCTACGCGATAGGCGAAAATAGCCAAGTTACAGGCAACAGCGTTACTATCAGGGGCGGCGCTGTTAGTGGTAATGTCTATGGCGGTTGGGCGAGAGACGAAAATAGCCAAGTTACAGGCAACAGCGTTACCCTGTCCGGTACGGCGGATGTGAGCAAGGCGGCTCTGTATGGCGGTTGCGTAAACTCTGATATGGGAGGAATTGTCAGCGATAACAAGCTCATCATCAACGGCTGGAGCGGTAAGGTACAGAGTTTAAATGATTTTAACGGAGATAAGGGCGGCATCGAAGTTAAAGCACTGGCAGGAGGCCTGGATTTAGCCGTTGGTCAGCGGACAGATTTTATAACGGCTACTGGCACAGAAGTAGAGGTAGGAGATGAAAAAAAGGTAAATTATATTGAAAACAGTTTTATCAAGGAAAGCTCCAAGCAAGTAGAAAATATCCAGGCAGGCGTGGCGCTAACCGTCAGCGGCGATATTGGTATGGATGATAAAAATATCTATATCAATCCTACCAGCGTCCGTGCCAGCGACCAGACCGCCATCACTACGGAAAGCAGAGCCGCGGCAGCAGCCTTTGTCAACCAGGGCGCGGTAGTAGTGTCTGACAGCATCAACGGCCTGCAGGGCGCTGATGCAGGCGTCAGCACCTTTGCCGCCGTCAGCGGCAACAACAGCAAGTACGATACCGGCAGCTATGTGGACATCAACGGCTGGAACGGTATTGTCGGCGTTGCCAATAACAAAGAAATAAACGCAGGCAAGCTCAGTTACGGCGCTTTCTTTGAAAACGGCAGCGGCAACTACAACACCTATAACGACTTTAACGGCACGTCCTTCCGCGGCGA
>CANREP010000020.1 GCA_947629685.1 uncultured Phascolarctobacterium sp. | reverse complement strand
TTCCGATTCGCCCAGCACCAGCGTGCCGTCGTTCATTTCTGCCTGCAGCTGGATATTTTCCAGCGTGGAAGGCACAACCTTGCCGCGCACCTTGAGAATCTGGCTGGTAGCGTCCAACCCTTCTTCCATGCCGCCCTCAGCCTGCGCCATAGCGGCGATAAAAAGATTGCCGAAGCAGTGTCCGGCCAGCGGCGAATCGCCCTGAAAACGGTACTGCATCAGTCTTTCCATAAGGGGCTCACGGTCAGCCAGCGCCGTGAGACAGTTGCGCAGGTCGCCGGGCGGGATAATGCCCAGTTCCTTACGCAGACGGCCGGAAGAACCGCCGTCATCGGCAGATGTTACTACTGCCGTACAGTTATTGGTAATATATTTCATGCCGCGCAGCAGCGTAGAAAGGCCCGTACCGCCGCCTACTACGGTGATAGCAGGTCCTCTGGTCAGCTTACGCTGGATGAAGATGGTTTCCATCAGCGAGCCGTTCTTATCGGGGATGACCGCGCCTACCACGGAAAAAATCATCCGCCTGGTGCCGTAAATCATCACCCCGAAACCCAGCAGCAGTAAAATGCCGCCTGCCAGCATGATTAAGCCGTTGGAATAACGGCCCGTAGTCATATAGGTCATCTGGAACAGCAGTTCTTCCGCCGTCCCCATGATCTGATAATTAAAGAAAAACGCCAGTCCCAAGGCACACATCAGAACGCCCACCGCAAAAAGCAGCAGCCAGCGTTTGATATTGATGCCCGGACACAGCCAGGTAATCCAGCTCATAATCAGCCTCCGTTATTTTGCAGGGATATCACGATGGGTAATTTCCACATTATACCCCTGAGTACGCAGATAATCGTATAATTTATTGGCTACGAACACGCTGCGGTGCTGCCCGCCTGTGCAGCCGACGCTGATGACCAGCTGGCTCTTGCCTTCGCTGATATACTGGGGTACTAAAAAATCCAGCAGCTGTTCTTCCAGCTTCAGATACTGGAAGGTCTGCGGATAGCGGCAGATAAAGTCGCCCACGGGTTTATCATTGCCGGTGAGCGGCCGTAAATCTTCCTCATAGAAAGGATTGGGCAGGAAACGCACATCCAGCACCATATCGCTGTCCATGGGCAAGCCGTGTTTGAAGCCGAAAGAGCGCACGATGATGTTCATGCGTTCTTTTTGCGTACTGTCGCTGAACAAATCAAAAATCAGGTTTTTCAGCTGGCTGGTAGCCAGATTGGTAGTATCGATCAGACGGGTAGCCTTTTCCCGCAGGGGCTTTAACAGCTCGCGCTCGTTGCTGATACTCTTTAACAGCTCCGTACCGGCTCCCAGAGGATGACGGCGGCGTGTTTCCTTGTAGCGTCTTATCAGCGTGCTGTCGGCAGCATCCAGGAAGATAAGCTCGTATTTCTGCCCGCCTGCTTCCATTTCGTTTAATACTTTGAGTAATTTATCAAAAAAGCGTCCGCCGCGGATATCGACTACCAGAGCCACATTCTGCTCGGAAGTCTGGCGGCACAGCTCGGCAAACTTAGGGATGAGCGCCGCCGGCAGATTATCGATACAGAAGAAATTGAGATCTTCCAGCGTGCGGATTACCTGGGTTTTCCCGGCTCCAGACATACCTGTTATTATAAGAAAGTGAGCCTGCATAACTATCACCTCTTTGAGAAGTTAGTATCTTTTATTATACCATAAATTAAAGCAGCTGCTATTATTATTGCGATATATTACAAAAAAGTTACTGAAAACAGGCAGAGAAAAACGCGGTCTCCGTTGGAAACCGCGTTAATTTATCTATATATTAGTCAAGCTGAGGCAGCGAACGTCCGCGGCCAAGGTCGCGCAGCATCTGCAGATCCTTGTCCGTACCGCGGCCCGCCGTGGTCAGATAGCCGCCGATCATAATGCCGCTGGCGCCGCCGTTTAGAGCCAAAGCCTGCAGGTCGCGCAGGTTTACTTCGCGTCCGCCCGCTGTCCTGATCTGCGCGTGAGGCAGGATAAAGCGGAAAACAGCGAAAGCACGCAGTATTTCCAGCGGAGCCAAAGCCTTGTTGCCAGCAAAGGGCGTGCCGGCAATCGGCGTCAGCAGGTTGAGCGGCACGGAATCAATGCCCAGTTCTTTCAGCGTGAAGGCCATTTCTACGCGCTGCTCCGGCGTTTCGCCAAGGCCCATGATGCCGCCGCTGCAGACGCGCAGCCCTGCTGCCTGAGCGTTCTTGATAGTTACGAATTTATCCTCATAGGTATGAGTGGTGCAGATGTCCGGGAAATAGCTGCCAGCCGTTTCCAGATTGGAATGGTAACGGGTTACGCCCGCTTCCTTTAAGGCTTTGGCCTGCTCTAAAGTAAGGATGCCTAAAGAAGCGCAGACCTCGATGCCCAGTTCCTTTTTAATGCGTTGCAGCACATGGCAGATATTGGCAAAATCATCTGCCTTACTCTGCCCCCTGCCGCTGGTAACAACGGAAAAACGTACTGCGCCTGCCGCTTTAGCCTTTTGCGCCGCAGCAAATATTTCTTCTTCTGAAAGCAAAGGATATTCTTTAACGCCGGTGTTGTAATGGGCAGACTGCGCGCAAAACTTGCAGTTTTCGCTGCATTTGCCGCTGCGTCCGTTCAAAATAGCGCAGCAGTCCACGTCGCTGCCGGCAAATTTCTGTCTGATTTTATCGGCGATAGCCAACAGCAGCATGGTATCGTCGTCGCTGACGTTGATTAAAAATTCTGCCTCCTGCCGGGTAATATCCTCCCCTGCCAAAACTTTATCAGCCAATGCAATTATCTTCTGCATTTTCTCACCCCTATGTAAACCTTGATTTTTAAACAGTTAACTATTTCATATTATATAGCTGCTGCATTTTATCGTCAACTGTTTTTTTGCCAAGGTTTACTTTAAGGCATGAGCATCCTGGCAATCTCCGCTCTGCGCTTTCTGTAATACAGCCAGCCGGCAGCATCTGCCAAAAACCAGCCGATGGGGATAGCCGCCCAGATACCCAGCACGCCGATAGCCGGCACTGCCGATAGCAGATAGGCCAGCGCTACCCTGGTACCAAGTGAGATGACCGTCAGCACGATGGAGATTTCCGGCATTTTGACGGCACGGTACAGGCCGTAAAAAAGAAACAGACAACCGATACCGCAGTAAAAGCTGCCTTCTATCCAAAGATATTCCACTCCCGCCTGGATAATAGCCGTTTCACTGCTGTCCACAAAGATTTCCATCAGCTGCCGGGCAAAGACGCATACCAGTACGGAAACAAACAGGGAAAAACTAATCGCAGTGATAAAGGCGCTGCGGATGCCCTGTTTGATGCGCTCTAATTTACCGGCGCCAAAATTCTGGGCAATAAACGTAGAAAAGGCGTTGCCGAAATCCTGCACCGGCATATAAGCAAAGGAATCTATCTTGACCGCAGCGGCAAAAGCCGCCATGATGACGGTACCGAAGCTGTTGACCAGTCCCTGCACCATGAGGATGCCGAAATTCATCACCGACTGCTGCATACAGGTGAGTAGGGAAAAACGCATGATTTCACGTACAGCAAGGCCGGAAAAACACCTGCTGGCCCTATCCGGCAGCAGCTGCGGAAACCGCAGGAAGATATAGGCCGTGATTCCCACTGCCGCCGCCAGCTGCGCCGCTACGGTAGCCAGCGCGGCACCGGCTACGCCCATATCAAAATAGAGGATCAGTGCAATATCCAGCACGATATTGAGCAGGGCAGCCGCACCCAAAAAAAACAGCGGCACGACTGAATTGCCCACCGCACGCAAAAGCGAAGCTCCGTAATTATAAATAAAGGTAAAGATAATACCGTAAAAAATATACCAGAGGTAGTTGCGCATAAGCGGGAAAACCTCCTGCGGTACCTGTAGCCAGCGCAGGATATCGTCGATACAGAAAAACACCGCCGCCGTCAGCAATACGGAAAACAAGCCGATACTCAGAAAGGAAAGATAGACCTTCTGCCTGAGCGCAGACAGGTCGCCCCGCCCCCAGCAGATGGAAAAAAGCACGCCGCAGCCCATGCACATCCCCAGCAAGATGGAATTTAAAAAGACCATCAGGGCGTATGAAGAACCTACGGCAGCCAAGGCAGCCGCGCCCAGGTATTTTCCGACAATCAGCGTATCGGCAATGTTATAAAACTGCTGCAGCAGATTGCCCAGTATCAGCGGCAGAGAAAACAGCAGCATCGTCCCGGTAACGCTGCCCTTGGTCAGATCCTGTACCAGCTTCATGTTACCTGATCCCCAAGATTCCCAGCGCCAGTCCCAGGCAGCCGGAAAAACACAATACCCGGATGACGCTCATTTTTTTACGGATAGCCAATACCGATACCGGCAGCACGATGCAGCCGATCAGATCGACTTTGGTAAAATCGGCAGGCATGGCCTCCGTATTCCACAGTGCCAGGAAGATAAAGCTCATCCCAGCAGAACAGATCAGCGCCACCACTGCCGGACGCAGCCCGTTTAAGATGCCTCGGACCGCAGCCACATTGCCGTATTTAAAAAACAGCTTGGTCAACAGCAGGACAATCAGCACGGACGGAAAGACAAAACCTGCTGTAGCCGCTATCGCACCGGGGATGCCGGCCACCTTAGTACCGACGAAAGTAGCTGCGTTAATACCGATGGGGCCCGGCGTCATCTGTGAAATAGTAAAGATGTCGATAAATTCCTGCAGTGTAAGCCAGCCATGACGCTCGATGACCTGCGCCTGTATTAACGGCATGGAAGCATAACCGCCGCCTACGCAGAAAGCGCCTACCTGCACAAAACTCCAAAAAAGTTCCCAGTAAATCATAACATTCTCCTTAACAGTACTTTGCATCCCGCAGCAGCAGCAGGCCCAGGATACCGTCGATAATGACTGCCGTCATCAAGTTGACATGAAAACAGTAATTAGCGATAAAGGTACCGACGATAATAAAAAGCGGCAGTACCAGTTTCTTGTTGTATTCTTTGGCTAACAGCTCATAAGCCACATTGATGATGATAGCCGTAGCGCCGCACTGCATCCCCTTGAGCAGCAGCTGGATATAGGCGTTGCCTGCTACCGCATCATAGCAGTAACTGATAGCGCTCAGCGTAATCAGCGGCGGCAGCACCGTCGCAAAGATAGCCACCAGCGTGCCCCGCAGTCCTGCCAGCCGGTAGCCGATGCTGATAGCCGCATTGACCGCTACCACCCCCGGAGCCGACTGGGCAATAGCCACCATATTCAGGGCGTCCTTGTCCTCCAGCCAATGAAACTCGTCAACAAATTTTGCTTTCAGCAGCGGTATGATGACATACCCGCCGCCAATGGTGAAAGCGCTGATGATAAAGGTTGATTTGAACAGCTGCCAGAAAAAATTTCTGTCAGCCACGACATTATTCTGCATACTTAACTCCTGTCATATATTATTCTGAGAAATTTATCTGTTTTCCAGACAGCTCCTGCCTCCTGTGTAATCCTGCCATTGACAGAGCACGGCGAACAAATTACAATTAGAGGTAAAGAAAGGAGTATGTCTATGAAATCTTTTGTTATTCTTTCTCTGCTGACCTTGGCTTTTACCACCAGCGCCTTTGCAGAAAACATACAATATTATCATTGCCATAACGGCCGCCATCATGGCTGTTACCAAAACTACAACGCCTCGGACGAATATTACGGCTGTTATGACCGTCAGCAGCGCCGTCACTGCGACGACAGCGGGTATTGCCGCTGGTAAAGGTCATGCTGCAGTAAAAACAAAGAAGCAAAGCCTGTTTTACCGACATGCTTTGCTTTTTTATTTGCTATTGACCAGCTGACGCAGCCGTTCCAGTTCCGTGGCATCATATTCTTGCGAGGACAGAAAACCGAAATGGTACGGATGACCTTCCTCGCTCAGCAGCCTGAGCAGCGCGCTGTCGCCGGCTTCGCCCGATGCTGCAGCAGCCTTTAAGTCTTGCTGCAAAGCCTGCATCCACGGCAGTTTTTCATAAGAAGTCTGACCGTTGAAGATTTTTTCCGCGATAGCCGCAAGGCTGTCGCCTGTCAGCTCATGACCGTTAATTTTGATTGCTTCCATCTGATATATAAATTCCTTCTGTATATATGTATAAATTTCATCAATATTATAACATAAAGACGACGCCGGATAGCGGAGATTTTTCTCTTGCGGCAGAAAATCACATAATATTTACAAAATTTACAAAGATTTAATTTGTTTCTGTACACTCGTACTGCTAAAATTAAACCAAGACATCATCTTATGCCCCATCTGTTACAGATGCCAAAACTGTATGATTTCGTAATTCTAAGCAAAAAACGCTGTTTCCGCAACTGCGAGCGGATACAGCGTTTTTTGTTTTTATTGTTTTTATTATTAAAAATAATAGTTTGCCTGGATATTGGCGCTAAAGCCATCTCTGCTGCCGATAATATTATCTTTGTTAATAATGAATATTATAAATAACTTATCCGTTGCTATTTTTATTCTGCAAATATCGAACTAATATTGTTTTACAGTATTATCTGCACAATCTTTCTACGTCTTTCTGCTTTGCCGACAAAGACTAATGTTTTTAGCATATAAACAAAAGAAAACCCCGAAAGCATATGCTTTCGGGGTTTTGGATACGTACAATACGCAGTCGCGATTAACGCTTGGAGAACTGAGAAGCTTTACGAGCTTTCTTCAAGCCGTATTTACGACGTTCTTTTTCACGCGGGTCGCGGGTTAAGAGACCAGCTTTTTTCAGAGCTGGACGGAATTCTTCGTCAACTTTCAGCAGAGCGCGTGCGATACCGTGACGGATAGCGCCAGCCTGGCCGGAAATACCGCCGCCGTTAACGTTTACCAAAACGTCATATTTGCCTTTGGTTTCAGTGATTTCCAGCGGTTGGTTAACGATGAGTTCTAAGGTTTTCAAACCGAAATATTTGTCTAATTCACGGTCGTTGATAACGATGTTGCCTTCACCCGGAACCAGGCGAACGCGAGCAACGGAAGATTTACGACGACCGGTCGCATTATAAGTAACTACTGCCATTTATTGTTCCCTCCCGGATGTTATTATCTTACGTTAATTTCCAATACTTCAGGTTTTTGAGCTGCGTGCGGATGTTCGCTGCCAGCATATACATGAAGTTTAGAGAAGATTTGGCTGCCAAGACGGTTTTTAGGAATCATGCCTTTAACAGCAAGTTCTACCATTCTTACCGGGTTTTTCTTCAGCATATCGCCAGCTTTGGTGTAGCTGTCGCCGCCGAGATAACCGGAATGACGGAAATAAATTTTGTGAGTAAGTTTTTTACCGGTCAGAACAACTTTGTCTGCATTGATAACGATTACGTGATCACCGGTGTCCATATGCGGGGTAAAAGTCGGTTTATGTTTACCGCGCAGGATTTTTGCAACTTCAGCAGCCATGCGGCCGAGAGTTTTATCAGCTGCGTCAACAACGAACCATTTACGTTCGATGTTGGACGGATTAGCCATAAAAGATTTCATCCTTATGTCCCTCCTAAGAAATATACAGTTCGTTGCGATCTTCTCACTTTCTTTCGGGGCTAGTGAAATCTAGCGGAAAATCACGTATATTTATTATAGCTATCTGCTCCATGTAAGTCAAGAAAAAATGTAAAAAAATTACAGTTTTTTGCCATCTGTCTGTATTGTCGCATAAGGCTCATAAAAAACCTCCTGCAGATATAATCCCTGCGGCGGCGCCGGCTCGTTGAGAAACTCACAGCGGCTGGCTGCCAGCTCCCGGGCAAAATCCTGCGGCGTGCGCAGGCCAAGGCCAATCTGCACCATGGACCAGACCAGGTTACGTACCATGTGATATAAAAAGCCGTCGCCGGCGATAGTAAAACGCACTTCATTACCGCTGCGCTGCCATTTTGCCTCATACATAGTCTTGATTGGCGAAGTATCCACACTGCCGCTGCTGCGGAAAGCAGAAAAATCATGGGTTCCCAGCAGCATGGCGGCTGCCTCGTTCATCGCGTCAAGGTCAAGTTTCTGGCGCAGCTGCCAGGCGTAGCGCACCTGACAGGGGTCGTTATGCTCGTTTTCCAATATCTTATATAAATAGCGTTTCCAGCAGGCGCTGATGCGGGCATGAAATCCTGGTTCAACTTCTTCCGCACTGATGATGACGATATCCGGCGGCAGCATTTTTTCTGCCGCCCGCACAATATTAGCGCAGGGAATACGTCCTGCCGTAGTAAAACTTACCGTCTGAGCCAGCGCGTGTACGCCGGTATCGGTACGCCCGCTGCCCACCGTGATAACTTTTTCTCCGCACAGCCTGCTCAGCGCTTCTTCCAGCACATTCTGCACCGCTACTACGTTTTTCTGTTTCTGAAAGCCGCGATACCCGCTGCCGTCATAGGCAATAACAAGCTTTATAGTGCGCATAAGGCAGTACCCCAGCGCAGAAAGGCCAGCAGCGCCGTCAAGGCAAAAATAGTGCCGAAAGCCGCGTAGTCGATGCCTTTATACAGCAGCTCATGCATCCTGGTGCGCCCCTCGCCGCCGCGGTAGCAGCGGGACTCCATAGCTACAGCCAGTTCATCGGCTCTGCGGAAAGCGCTGATAAACAGCGGCACCAGAAGCGGCAGCATATTTTTGGCCCGCTGCAGCAGATTGCCGCTGCTGAAATCAGCGCCTCTTGCCGTCTGCGCCTTCATAATACGGTCAGTTTCTTCCAGCAGCGTCGGAATAAAACGCAGCGCAATAGTCATCATCATGGCCAGCTCGTGCGCCGGTACGCCAATCTTCTTAAACGGGCGCAAAAGGCTTTCGATACCGTCCGTCAACACGATAGGCGAAGTAGTAAAAGTCAGCACAGATGAAAATAACAGTAAAAGCATCAGCCGCAAAGACATCTTAACGCCCAGTTCTAAACCTTCCTGGGTTACAGACAAAAACTTCCAGGTAAAAAGTACCGTTTCGCCCGGAGCCGTAAACATAT
Organism: uncultured Phascolarctobacterium sp.; assembly: GCA_947629685.1. Lineage (GTDB taxonomy): Bacteria > Bacillota > Negativicutes > Acidaminococcales > Acidaminococcaceae > URXU01. The sequence continues at coordinate 25,938 of CANREP010000020.1, read as the reverse complement.
GGATGCCCAGCGTCAGCACGACGATAATCATGATGGGCTTCAAAGATTTCAGCACCATCAGCAGCGGCAGCCGGGAAATCAGGATGACTGCCAAGGCAAAGCCAGTCAGGATGGCATAGGATAAAAAACTGTCGGCAAAAAAGATAGCGATAATGTATATCAGCGTCGCTAAAATCTTAGTACGGGGGTCAAGACGGTGAATAAAAGAATTTCCCGGAAAATATTGTCCCAGGGTAATATCGCTCAGCATTATCTCCACCCCTTTGCTTTCTTAATCATCTGCAGCAGCGTAACGTCATCGGTAATGCCCTGCGGCAGTTCCATTCCCTGCTTGCGCAGCAGCGCAGCCAGTTTGAAGACCTGCGGCTCATCCATCCCTACTTCCACCAGCTTTTGCTGATGATTTTTAAAAATATCGGCAGGATTACCGTCAAATAAAATTCTGCCCTGGTTGATTACCAACATCCGTTTGGCGTATTTTACGGCTTCTTCCATGCTGTGAGTAACCAGCACGATGGCAATACCGCGGCTTTTATGCAGCGCCATGATTTCCTTAAACACGGCATTGCGGCTGCGCGGGTCCAGCCCTGCCGACGGCTCGTCCAAGACAAGATAGTCTGGATTCATGGCTACGACTCCGGCAATGGCCACACGGCGCATCTGGCCGCCGCTCAGCCGAAAAGGCGAACGACGGGCAAATGTTTCAAAATCCAGCCCGACAAAAGCCATGGCCTCGCGTACCTGTTTATCTACTTCTTCCGGCTCAAACCCCCGGTTGCGGGGGCCGAAGGCAATATCTTCATAAACCGTTTCGGCAAAAATCTGATGCTCGGGGTACTGAAACACCATACCTACCAGCTGACGCGCTTTCTTAGCCGCCGCGTCTTTACCTGCCAGACTGATGCCGTCGACGGCAACCTGCCCTGCATCCGGCCTGAGCAGTCCGTTAAGATGCTGCACCAGCGTCGACTTGCCGCTGCCCGTATGCCCGATAACGGCCACGATCTCGCCTTTGTCGATGCTGACGGATACGTCGTCCAGCGCCTTTTTTTCAAAGGGAGTGCCACGCATATATGTATAACAAATATTTTTGATATCTATCGACATAATACCTCTGCCAACTCCTCGTCGGTAATAATTTCCTTAGGCAATTTGATGCCGCTTTTACGCAGCTCGCTGGCAATCTTGGCTGCCAGCGGCGCTTCCAATCCGGCTTTTTCCAGCTCGTCCACCCTGCTGAATACTTCGTGGGGCGTGCCGGAAAAACGGATATTCCCTTTTTCCATGACTACGACCCTGTCGGCTTCCAGCGCTTCTGTCATATAGTGGGTAATATAGACGATGGTAATGCCTTTTTCCTTGTTCAGCTGCTTTACCGTACGCACGATTTCCTTTCTGCCCTGCGGATCCAGCATGGCCGTAGGCTCGTCCAGGACGATGACCCTGGGCTCCAGCGCCAGTACGCCTGCAATGGCGATGCGCTGCTTTTGCCCGCCGCTCAAAAGATGGGGCGCGTGCTTGGCATACTCCGACATCCCTACGGCAGCCAGCGCCCGGTCAACACGACCTTTGATTTCCGGCCCGGGTACGCCAACATTTTCCGGCCCGAAGGCCACATCTTCTTCGACGATGGCCGCAACAATCTGGTTATCGGGATTTTGGAACACCATCCCCACATGCTGGCGGATATCCCACAGATTTTTCTCCTCTGCCGTATCCAGCCCGTCTACGATGCATTTTCCCGACGTCGGCAGCAGCAGCGCGTTCAGATGCCGCGCCAACGTAGACTTGCCGCCGCCGTTAGCGCCGATGATGGCAATAAACTCTCCGGCAGGTATGTCAAGATTTATTCCGTTCAGGGCGCTGACCTCATGTCCGTCAGCGTCCGTATATATATGTTTAAGCTCCTTAACAGAGATCACAGCATCTGCCCCCATATTTTAGTCATTGACCTTATTATATAATTGTAAAAAAAAATAGTCAACCAGCGGCAAAGCGCCGGTTGACTATTATAGCCTCTATTTTTTCTTTTTGCCTAAATAAGCGGCTTTGATATCAGGATTTTCCAGCAGTTCCTGCCCTGTTCCCTCCATGGTCAGCTTGCCGGTTTCCAATACATAGGCCTTATCGGCAATCTTGAGCGCCATATTGGCGTTCTGCTCAATAAGCAGCACGGTCATACCCTGATGGTTAATCTCCTGGATAATATTGAAGATATCTTTAATAACCAAAGGCGCAAGGCCAAGCGACGGCTCGTCCATCATCAGCACCCGGGGACGGCACATCAGCGCCCTGCCCACAGCCAGCATCTGCTGTTCGCCGCCGGAAAGCGTGCCGGCCATCTGCCAGCTGCGTTCCTCCAGACGTGGGAACATTTCATAAATACGTTTGATATCACGCTCGATGCCTTCCGTATCCTGGCGCATATAAGCGCCGATCTTAAGATTTTCCAGTACCGTCAGATTAACGAATACCCTGCGTCCCTCGGGAACAAGGGTGATACCGTTCTGTACGATTTTCTGCGAATTAAGCCCGATCAGCTCTTTGCCGTCGTATTCAATCCTGCCGCTCTTGGGCTTTACCAGTCCCATGATACTGCGCAGCAGCGTGCTCTTGCCGGCGCCGTTAGCGCCGATCAGCGTTACAATCTTGCCTTCCGGCACTTCCAGCGATACGCCTTTCAGGGCTTCGATGCCGCCATAGGCCACTACCAGATTTTCTACTTTAAGCATCTTCCTCGACCCCCAGATAAGCCTCGATAACGCGGCTGTTATTCTGAATTTCCTCAGGCGTACCCTGAGCAATCTCCATACCGAAATCCAGCACGTAGATCCAGTCGGAAATCTCCATGACCAGATCCATATGATGCTCGATCATAAAGATAGTCAGATCATATTCATCGCGGATGCGGCGGATAAATTCCGTCAGCTCTTCCGTCTCTTTAGGATTCATACCTGCCGCAGGCTCATCCAGCAGCAGTACCCGCGGCCCGGTTGCCAGCGCGCGCACAATCTCCAGCCGCCGCTGCTGGCCGTAAGGCAGGCTGGAAGCCTTTTCCTCGCGCACGTCCCACAAATCTACCTTCTGCAGCAGTTCCTTGACGTCCTGCTCCATAGCCTTCTGCTCTTTATTGTACCAGGGCAGATGCAGCGCCGCCGACATGAAGCCGGACTGCAGATGCAGATGCTTGGCAATCATGACGTTTTCGTATACGGATAAGTCCTTGAACAGCCGGATATTCTGGAAAGTGCGGGCAATGCCCATCTTGGCGATATCGCTGGGACGTTTGCCGGTAATCTTGATGGCTTCGCCCGAAGGCAGCGTATACATCACGTCGCCGCTGGTAGGGGTATACACGCCGGTAATCATATTGAACGCCGTCGTCTTACCGGCGCCGTTAGGGCCAATCAACGCCACTATCTGATGTTCGCGGATATCCAGTTTCAGCTCATTAACAGCGGTAACACCGCCAAAACGCATGGTAATTCTATCGGTTTTCAGAATGGTGCTCATTATTTAGCTCCTTTCCCCAGGCAGTATTTTACGGGATTTTTACAAAAAGTAATGAATTTATCCCAGGTAAACTCACTGGTACCCATGATGCCCTTGCGCCAGAACAGCACGCACACCATGAGCAGGATGGAAAAGATGACCATACGGAAGCCGGGACGGAACAGCGGAATATCCATGCCGAACAGAGCCATCGGTTCATCAAAGATACGCAAGAATTCCAGCCCCGCCGTAACGATGACAGCGCCCAGCATACTGCCGGTGATGCTGCCCATGCCGCCTAAAACGATAATCAGCAGGAAATTATAAGTCAGCGTAAACAGAAAATTCTTCGGGTCTACCGTACCCAGCAGCGCGCCGTATAAACCGCCGCCGATACCGGCAAAGAAAGCGCTGAGCATGAAAGCCAGACATTTATGCCGGAACAGGTTGATGCCCATAGCTTCTGCTGCAATCTCATCTTCGCGGATAGCCTTAAAAGCGCGGCCGTAAGAAGAATTTATCAGCGCCGTAATAAACAGGAAAGTTACCGCCGTAGCGATATAGATATAACGCACATCATTCAAGGCAGGTATATCTTTGATGCCCAGCGCGCCGTTGGTAAAGCTCTGAGCATTGGTGATGATGATGCGGATGATTTCCGAAAAACCAAGGGTAGCGATTGCCAGGTAATCGCCGCGCAGACGCAGCACCGGCGTACCGATCAGAAAAGCGATCAGGGCAGACAATAGGCCACCCACCAGCAGCGCCAGCCACAACGGCATCTCGATATCGGCAATCAACGGATTCATGGGCACGGCGTAGAATACGTTTTCCCTCAGCTCTACCGGCACTGTGAAAATACCGACTACATAAGCGCCCACGGCCATGAAGCCAGCCTGACCCAGGCTGAACTGACCGGCAAAGCCGTTGGTCAGGTTCATGGAAAGACCGATAATGGCATAAATCAGACACAGGTTAATAATCCTGCGGATATAAGAATCAAGTTCAAACTGAGCGAAGCAGGCAGCACCGAAAAGGACAACAACGCAGACTGCCGTCAGCAACATATTTCTTTTCTTGTCCATGCTTACACCTTCTCCGTAGTTTTTTCACCCAAAAGACCCGTGGGTTTATAAAATAAGATAATGATGAGAACGATAAAGGCAAAAGCGTCGCGGTAGCCGGACAGCTGCGGGAAGAAAGCGACGATAAATACTTCGCCCAAACCCAGGATAAAGCCGCCGATAACCGCGCCTTTAATATTGCCGATACCTCCGATAACTGCAGCAATAAAGCATTTAAGACCCGGCATAACGCCCAGCATGGGGGTGATGCCCGGATAGCGCACGCCCCACATAAAGGCGCCGATAGCAGCAAGAGCGCTGCCGATAATGAAAGTAATGGAAATAACCCGGTCGATATTGATACCCATTACCCGGGCAATTTCATAATCCTTGGACACTGCGCGCATGGCCATACCGATCTTGGTATGGTTGACGATATGCAGCAGCAGCCACAGACTCAAAAAAGTCATAATCGGAATAACGATGCAGATAGCCTGAATCTGTACGTCCCCCACTTCGATATTGCTGCTGAGCAGCGGGATATCGGGAAAACGCAGCGGACGGCCGCTGAACAGGTAGTTGGCCAGATTCTCCAGCAGGAACGAAGCGCCGATTGCGGAAATAAGGACGGAGTTTTTCGGCGCATCGCGCAGCGGGCGATATGCAGTCCTTTCGATTACCGCACCCAACAGCGCCGTGGCGATAATAACGCCGATGAAGGTAAAATACCAGGGAATATGAAAGACCGTAATGCCGAAGAAAGCAAAATAACAGGCCATCATAACTATATCGCCATGAGCAAAGTTAATCATCAGCAGAATGCCGTATACCATGGTGTAGCCTATCGCTATCAGCGCGTACAGGCTGCCCAGCGAAACGCCGTTGACCACGTGCTGCGCCAGGCTGGTTGCGGACATATTAGTAATTGCCTGAAAAAATTCACTGAAAAAGTCCATTTTTTCACCACCATAAACTTATCCAACAAAATATGCTCCCGCCTCCGCCGGAAGAAGGAGCATATCAGTTTCCAGATATTATTTTACGTCAACAAAATCCAGATATTTGAATTTGCCGTTTTTAACCTCTTTGATAACGGCAGCTTTGATAGCGTCGCCGTTTTCATCCAGAGTGGTCTTGCCGGTAACGGCTTCCAGATCCTTAGTCTTAGCAATAGCGTCACGAATCTTCTGCGGATCGGTGCTGTTAGCGCGTTTGATAGCGTCGATAGCGATCAGATAGGAGTCATAAGCCATTGCGGTAAGAGCGGAAGGTTCACTCTTATATTCATCAGTATAAGCTTTCAGGAATTTCTGAGCTTCTTCGGTAGAAGCTTTTTCACGGTCAAAAGCAGTAGACATTACAGCGCCTTCTACTTCTTTGCCGCCTACGTCAATAAATTCCTGGGTTTCCCAGGTGTCGCCGCCCATGAAAGGAGCTTCGATACCCAGCTGGCGAGCTTGTTTAATCAGCAGCGCGGATTCGGTAAAGTTGCCCGGTGCAAATACAGCGTCGGGATTTTTAGCTTTCAGATTAGTCAGTACTGCGGTAAAGTCTTTATCGCCGGTCTGATAGTTGGCAATATCGATGATTGCGTCTTTGTCGCCGGTCAATTTAACGAAAGCTTCTTTGAAGAATTTTGCCAGGCCTACGGAGTAGTCGTTGGAAACTTCCTGTACGATGGCAACCTTACGCGCGCCTTTATTATATGCATAGTTAGCCATTACAGTTCCCTGGAAAGGATCGATGAAGCAGGCACGGAAATAATAATCATTGTTCGCCGTAACCTGAGGATTGGTGCAGCTGGTACCGATAGCCGGAACCTTGCTTTCCTTGACGATATTGCCTGCCGCCATAGCAAGGGAGGAACCATAGCTGCCCAGCAGGGTAACTACTTTATCTTTTTCAATCAGACGGGCTGCAACGGAAGCAGCTTCTGCTTTGTCGGATTTATTGTCGGCAACGACAAGCTCGACCTTTTTGCCTAATACTTCAGGATGCAGCTTATTAGCCAGCTTGATGCCGCGCAGTTCCAGTTCGCCGCCGGCTGCGTTATCGCCGGTCAGTGGCAGGAACACGCCCAATTTAATGGTATTGCTGTCAGCAGCGCTTTCTTTTTTATCGCTGCCGCAGCCGGTAAGGGCACTTACCATAACTGCAGATGCCAGCAGGATGGATAACACCTTTTTCATCTTCATATTACATAACCTCTCTTCCTTCTGCTGCCTTGCTCCGCAGCTGTAAGTTTAAGCAGATTATAGCATCTGTACAGATTTTTTACAACACACTTTTTTCACACTTTTTGTAACACTTTTTCTATTATATTTTATTATTTTTCAATTTAATGCTACAGTGACTTGTGGACATTTACTGTTTTTCCCTCGTTTTGTTTTTATATAAAATACATTGCCGCAAACTCATCTGCCGAATGTCCTTTCAATACGCACAAGAAAAAACTGATTTTTTTTATTTTTTGTAAAAAATTTTTCTTACTTCGTTATTTTGTAAAGTTATTTACATTTAGCAGTAATTATTTTAATTAAACTTTATACAAGCTGCCCTTTTGCATCCCCCATACTCTTTGCTCTGAACTTGTACACCACCGCTTACATGACAAAAAAGCAGCCTGCATAAGTAGGCTGCTTTTAGTACTGACATATTCCAGTCAGAGCAGTTTTTAATACATTCCTCTGATCTTCATTGCTTCGGCAAGAGTACTCAAAGCAACGATATAAGCTGCTACACGCATATCGACATTATATTTCTGCGCTGCTTCATACACATTTTTGAAAGCAGTACGCATCATGACAGTCTGTTTTTCGATAACTTCTTCTTCGGACCAGAAATAACGATACAGATTCTGTACCCATTCAAAATAGCTTACGGTTACGCCGCCGCCGTTAGCGAGGATGTCAGGAATAACCATGATGCCTTTTTTATCCAGGATCTCGTCAGCATCGGGAGTGGTAGGTCCGTTAGCGCCCTCAGCTACGATAAGCGCTTTGACAGCATCGGCATTCTCGCCGGTAATCTGCAGTTCCATTGCGCAGGGAGCCAAAACGGTAACTTCCATAGCCAGCAAATCAGCGTTGCTGATAGCTTCGCTGCCAGGATAGTTGACAACACTGCCGGTCTTTTGTACGAATGCATCCACTTCATACGGATTGAAGCCGTCTTTGTTATAAATAGCGCCGTTAACGTCGCTGAGCGCAACAATCTTCACGCCTGCATCATAGAATAGTTTAGCTGTCCAGCTGCCAACATTGCCGAAGCCCTGTACGGCGCAGGTAGCGTCTGCCGGAGCAATATTTTTCAGTTTCAGCGCTTCCAGTGCTGCGACAACGACGCCGCGGCCGGTTGCAGCAGTACGTCCCAGCGAGCCGCCTACGCAGATAGCTTTACCGGTGATGAAGCCTGGCTCAAATTGACCGGTAATCTTGCTGTATTCGTCCATCATCCAGCCCATGATCTGAGCGTTAGTATTCATATCAGGTGCGGGAATATCGCGTTTTTCACCGATAATCGGCGCAATCTTATCGATATAAGCCCTAGTCAGAGCTTCCAGTTCACGTTTAGACAAGGTGGAAGGATCGACGATGATGCCGCCTTTGCCGCCGCCATAGGGCAGTCCGGCAACTGCGCATTTGCAGGTCATCCAGAAAGCCAGCGTCTTTACTTCGTCCAGAGACACGTTCTGATGATAGCGCACGCCGCCTTTAGCAGGGCCTAAAATACTGCTGTGCTGGCTGCGGTAGCCGGTAAACACCTTAGTGCTGCCGTCATCCATCTTGACAGGGATGGAAACTTCCAGTGTACGCTCAGGTACAGCGATGATAGCTGCAGCGCCCGGGTCAAGATTTATGGTCTCAATAGCTTTTTGCAGAGGGATTTTTGCCATTTCAAAAATATTCATATTCGATAGCCTCCTTTTTCGGTACATGACTCAATACATTTTTATTATACTGATACAAATACTACGCTGTCTATAAAACTATTTCTGCATACAGTATTTCTGCATTACTGATAAAACTATGTTAACTTTTTAACATATTATCAGTTTGAAACTCCTGATAAATCTTACCAAAGTCGATGCCGCCGACAATTTTTCCTTCATACTGTTCTCTGATAGCCTGTTCCGCCTCTTCCAGATGTTTGGAAGTAATGCCGTATCTGCGCGACAGCCACGCTTCTACAAAAGCAGCCAGATTATCGCAGCCTTTGAGCATACTGCCGTCGATGGGATGATAGCCGCCCTGATTATATTCCGCGTTGATTTTTTCCGGCGTGGTGAGTGTTACCACTCCGTCGATAAGCACCTTATCGTCAAATTCATTCTGGGTATAGTAAATAATATCCTTATGCCAGCTGTACGGCAAAAGCGGCAGGATTTTTTCGGCAATCTGCCTTTCTTCAATCTTCTTAATCAGCTCATCCAGTCCTTTGACGCTGCGTTTAACCGGCGAAATAATATCTCTGGTCAATACCTCCGGCAAATCGTGGAACAGCCCGCACAAAAAGTCGCCTACGATACGCTCGTCAGAAGCTTTCAGCTGCACGGCGCAGAAATATCCCATGATTGCCACCAAAAGCACATGCCCCATAACGGAGGTTTCCGGCACACGGGGCGACTGGGCCCAGCGCTTTTGAAAACGCAGCTGTCCTACCAGGTCGATAAACTTACTGCTTTTGCCTTTCAGCGCCAGCTTCTGCACGCCTGCCAAATCAAAATGATCCTCAATCTCGCTTTCAATGGCCTGTTTTGTTTCTTCAATACCGTAAATCCCCTGGTTGAAATGATAGATTTTTTCAAACTCCCACTGAGTTGCCAGATAATGCGCTGCCCGCAGCAGCTTTTTCTCCAGCCTATGGTCTGCCGCATCACCAAAATACTGGCTCATCTTCTGCATGAAAGCAGCGTCTATATCGGGAATACGCCGTTTGAGTTCATCAAAAACCCATTTATTGAGCTTATCGCCATGCACCCGCATCAGCTCATGAAAAACCGGCGGCTTGATATCCGTCAGTACATTACGGTGCAGAAATTCAAAAATACCGCCTTCAATAAGTACGCGCCAATCCAGCCGGGCACCGTGGTCATCCTCTTCATGGCGCGCCAGCACATACAGGATCATCATTTTATGCGCCTGTTTATCCAGCTCCGTAAAGCCGCCGGGACGGATATGGTCGTTCCAGCGCTGGATATGCGCCGCCTCGTAAAGAAATTCGATAAAGTTCTTGGTAAGCATCGTGCACCTTCCTTCCCTGCATTATTATTTATCACATACTGCGCCGTTCTTGCCCAGCAGGCTCCTGCCCTGCCTGTAAGCCATCCAAAGCGCCAAAAGCCCCGCGCAGGTATCTGCGGTAACGCCTGCATACATGACGCCGTCGATACCGAAAAAGCGCGGCAGCATGATTATCAGCGGCAGCAGGAAAATTACCTGCCTTGTCAAGGATAATAATACACCTTTCTGCGCTTTTCCGATAGCAGAAAAAAAGTTAGATATAATGGGCTGCAAAAAATTATACAGTGTGCCAAACAGGTAGATATGGAAATACTCCTCGGCAAACTGGAAATAAACTTCCGACCCTTCGCCGAAAATACCTGCCAGCTCCCTGGCAAAGCACTGGAAGCAGATAAACGAAAACAAGGAGATGCAGGCGCCAGTCTGCAGCGCCAGTTTCAGTACTGCCACGACGCGCGCGTAATTGCCTGCCCCGTAATTAAAGCTGGCAATGGGCTGCATTCCCTGGGAAATACCGATAATAACCGAAAAGAAAATCATATTGACCTTAGTAATGATCCCCACTACAGCCAACGGGATATCGCTGCCGTACACCGATTGAGCGCCGTAATAGGTAAGCGTGTTATTTAACGTTATCTGTACCACCATCATGCCCAGCTGGTTGATGCAGTTTGACGAACCCAGACCCATGACATGGCCTATCCGGGAGCAGGACGGCCTGAAACATTCTCTTGCCAGGCTTACCGACTGCAGGCGGCAGCAAAAATACCAAACAGCCAGCAACGAGGAAACAGACTGCCCCACTACAGTCGCCATCGCCGAGCCGGCAATACCGAAGCCCAGCACGGAAATAAAGAACGGATTTAAAAAGCAGTTCAGTACCGCTCCGCTGAGCGCCGTAAACATTGCGTAACGCGGACTGCCGTCAGCGCGGATCAGATGGCAGGCCCCGGTAGAAAAAACCAAGAGTGGGAAGCCGAGACAGCTGATACTGGTAAAGCTTAGCGCATAGGGCATCACTTCCGGCGTAGAACCGCAAAAAAGCAGCAACGGCTTTAAAAACAGCATGACGATGGCAGACAAAATAATTCCCCCGGCCACCAGCATAGTCAGTGAAGTACCCATATAACGGGCAGCAATATCCTTTTTGCCTGCGCCAAGATTCAGATTAAAACCTGAGGCACCGCCCAAACCGCTCATAAGCGCCCATGACATACAGATAGTCGTAAAAGGCAGCGCAACATTAGTAGCCGCATTTCCATACATACCGATATAATTACCGATGAAAAACTGGTCAATGATATTATAAAGCGCCCCTACCATCATAGCAATAATACTGGGCGTAGCAAAGCGACGCAGCAGGACGTTTATTTTTTCGCTGCCAAGCTGATTCCTATTTTTCTCCATAATACCACTTCCCGCTCATTAACTATCGTTTAATTTAATTATAATCTTTTCAGATAAAATTTTGTGTCTATCCAGTAAATTATAGTTATTCTTCCTCATAAAAATAAAAAAACCTGCCTCCAGACAGGTTTTAAATCAATTTATGCATATAATGAAAAAAGCAGGAACAAAAGTTCCTGCTTTGAAAGCTCTGATCAGATGAGCTCAATGATTGCCATTTCAGCAGCATCACCGCGACGAGGACCAACTCTATAAATACGAGTAAAGCCGCCTTGTCTGCCTTCATATTTCGGAGCAATTTCTTCAAACAGTTTTCTGGTTACATCTTCGTCAACCAGGATAGCCAAAACTTGACGACGTGCATGCAGGTCGTTTTGTTTTGCCAAAGTAATCAGTTGTGCAGATTTGCTTGCAACTTCTTTAGCTTTGGTAATGGTGGTTTCGATTTTACCATATTTGAAGAAGGAAGTTAAAATGCTGCGAAACAAAGCTTTACGGTTGCTGGAATTACGGCCCAGTTTTCTGTATGCCATTCGTTTCCGACCCCCTTATTATTCTTCGTCACTCTTGCGTAAAGACAAACCTAAATCAGCTAATTTTTTCTTAACTTCATCAAGGGACTTACGGCCTAAGTTACGTACTTTCATCATATCTTCTTCGGATTTCTGGGTTAATTCTTCAACGGTGTTGATACCTGCACGTCTCAGGCAGTTATTGCTGCGGACGGACAGATCAAGGTCGTCGATAGACATTGCGCCAGGTCCTTCAACTTTCGGTTCTTCACCTTCCGGGTCGGAACCGCCGGCAACACTAATCATCGGTTTAGTTACATCGCCGGTCTGGAATAACTTGAGATAATCAATCATGATGCTGGAAGCCATGTTCACAGCTTCATCCGGCATAACGCTGCCGTCGGTCCATACTTCCAGAGTAAGCTTGTCGTAGTTGGTAACATTGCCAACACGGGTATCGGTTACACCGAATTTTACCCTGGTAATAGGAGAATAGATGGAGTCAACCGGGATTACTCCAATCGGCTGATCTGCCAGCTTGTTCTTTTCGGACGGTACATAGCCAAGACCTTTGTTAACATGGATTTCCATATTGAACACAGCATCTTTATCTAAAGTCGCAATGTGCAGCTCAGGGTTTAAAATCTCTACATCGCTGTCTGCAATAATGTTTGCAGCAGTGACTTCCTGCTCACCAGAGCATTCAATACGCAGGATTTTTTCCTCTTCGCATTCCATTTTCAGGCACAGGGCCTTGATGTTGAGGATGATGTCAGCAACATCTTCTCTAACACCAGGAATTGTAGCAAACTCGTGCAGTACGCCATCAATCTTTACATGGGTAACTGCTGCCCCCGGCAAGGAGGAAAGCAGAACACGGCGCAGGCTGTTGCCCAGTGTAATGCCATAGCCTCTTTCCAACGGCTCCCATACAAATTTGCCATAACGGCCATCTTCGCTGATATCAGCTGTAACCATCTTGGGTTTTTCTATTTCAATCATGCGGAAAGCCTCCTTCTTTCACGTATTAACACAATACGCCTCACAGTTGGGTGGCATAAGATGTTCACTAATTATTTGGAGTACAATTCTACGATGAGATGTTCTTCAATAGGAACATCAATTTCCTCACGAGTCGGGAAACGATCTACTTTACCGCCCAGGTTTTGAGCGTCAAGCACCAACCAAGCCGGAACAGCTTTGGTTGCCAGAGTTTCTTCCATACCTTTGAAATATTCTTTAGCACGGCTGTTTTCCATAACGGAGATAACGTCGCCTACTTTAATCAAAGCAGAAGGAATGTCCAGACGTTTGCCGTTTACAGCAATATGGCCGTGTCTAACGATTTGACGAGCTTGACGGCGGGTATTAGCCAGACCAAGACGGAATACCACGTTGTCAATTCTTCTTTCCAGAAGGATCAGCAGGTTTTCACCGGCAATGCCTTCCATTTTCTTTGCTTTATCATAGTAGCCACGGAATTGTTTTTCCAGTACGCCATAGATAAATTTAGCTTTCTGTTTTTCAGTTAACTGAATGCCATACTCGCTCTTTTTTCTGTTCTGACGTCTAACCTGACGGTTAGATTCTTTGCTAATGCCCAGAAAAGCCGGAGACATACCTAAAGATCTGCATCTTTTCAGGACAGGCGTTCTATCAATTGCCATCTAAGTTACACCTCCAATTATACTCTTCTGCGTTTAGGCGGACGGCAGCCATTGTGCGGAATCGGAGTAACGTCTTTAATGGAGTTAACTTCGAGACCTGCAGCCTGAAGTGCACGGATTGCAGCTTCACGACCAGCGCCAGGACCTTTAACGTAAACTTCAACTTGTTTCAAGCCATGTTCCATTGCTGCCTTGGTTGCTTCTTCAGCAGCCATTTGAGCGGCAAACGGAGTGCTTTTACGGCTGCCGCGGAAACCAAGTCCACCTGCGGAAGCCCAGCTCAGAACATTACCTTCGGTATCAGCGATGGTAACGATTGTATTATTGAAGGTGGAGCGGATGTGCGCTACACCGTTGATGATATTTTTGCTAACTTTTTTCTTGTTGCGAACAACTTTCTTGCCAGCCACTGGTTTATCCCTCCCTCGCTAATTATTTCTTCTTGCCTGCAATAGTACGTTTCGGACCTTTACGGGTGCGGGCATTGTTTTTAGTATTCTGACCACGAACGGGCAGACCCATACGATGTCTTCTGCCACGATAGCTGCCAATTTCGATCAGGCGTTTAATGTTCAGGGATTCCTCACGGCGGAGGTCACCTTCTACTTTATAGTCGCTGTCAATCGTTTCACGGATCTTAGCAACTTCTTCTTCGGTCAGGTCGCGAACGCGAGTGTCCGGATTGATACCAGTTTTAGCCAGGATTTCACGAGACAGAGTAAGACCGATACCGTAGATGTACGGCAGAGCGTATTCAATACGTTTGTCTCTCGGTAAGTCGACACCAGAAATACGTGCCATTCATGCACACCTCCTTCTTAACCTTGTTTTTGTTTATGTTTCGGATTTTCACAGATTACCATAACATGGCCTTTACGTTTGATGACTTTGCATTTTTCACATATTGGCTTAACAGACGGTCTGACTTTCATATTTAAAACCTCCTCTTGCCTGTCTTGGTTATTTGAACCGATAAGTAATTCTTCCACAATTGAGATCGTAAGGAGTAAGCTCCACGGTAACCCTGTCGCCAGGCAAAATTTTGATGAAGTTCATACGTATCTTACCGGATATGTGCGCCAGAATAACGTGGCCGTTTTCCAGTTGTACCTGGAACATGGCATTAGGAAGTGCTTCAAGGATTGTGCCTTCAACTTCAATGACGTCTTGTTTGGACACAGCAGTACCTCCTTAATTATTGCCAACGAGACTAGCTTTGACATCGGCATATACTTTGTCAATAGCCTGCAGGCCATCGATTTCTTTATATACGCCCTGTTTCTTGTAGTACTCGATCAACGGTTCCGTCTGGGAGTGATATGCTTCCAGGCGATTTTTTACGGTAGCTTCTTTATCATCATCACGCTGATACAGGTTACCGCCGCATTTATCGCACACATCTTCCACTTTGCTGGGGTTGAAGCTTACATGGTAGGTAGCGCCGCATGCTTTGCAGATGCGTCTGCCAGTTACCCTGCCAACTAGTTCAGCATCGGGAACAACGATATTAACCACACCGGTCAACTTAATGCCCAGGTCTTTCAGAATTCCGTCAAGAGCAACTGCCTGCTCCTCAGTTCTCGGAAAACCATCTAAAATGAAACCTTTTGCACATTCGGGTTTAGCTAAACCTTCGCGCACGATTCCAATGGTAACGACGTCGGGAACAAGTCCGCCGGCGTCCATATATCTTTTTGCCTCTTTACCAAGCTCGGTGCCCTGTTTTACAGCTGCACGGAACATGTCTCCAGTGGAGATATGAGGGATTTTGAATTCATTGATAAGTTTTTCTGCTTGAGTGCCTTTGCCAGCACCCGGAGGTCCCATTAAAAGAATATACATTCTGAATTCCTCCTATTTCATAAAGCCATGATAGTGACGCATCAGTACCAGGGACTCTATTTGCTTCATAGTATCCAATGCTACACCGACTACGATTAAAAGTGCTGTACCGCCGAAGTAGATACCTTCGATGCTGGTAATCCAGCCTACTACATGAGGCATGAGCGCAATCAACGATAGGAAGATCGCACCTGCCAGAGTGATCCTGGACATAACTTTGTCCAGATAATCGGTTGTTGGCTTACCAGGACGCAGGCCGGGGATAAAGCCGCCGTTCTTTTTGATGTTGTCGGACATATCGCCGATGTTCAGGCTTACCGCAGTATAGAAGTAAGTGAAGAACAGGATCATCAGAACATACAGTGTTGTCTGCAGCGGGCTGCCCCACTCAAACAACTGGCCCATTTTCTTAACCCAGGGTACGTCTACAAACTGTGCTATCGTAACCGGAAACATCAGTACGGAAGACGCAAAGATGATCGGGATAACACCCGCCTGATTAACCTTTAAAGGAATATAACTGGTATGGCCGCCATACATTTTTTTACCGACTACACGTTTTGCGTATTGAACAGGTATTTTGCGAATGCCTTGAGAGATCATAATTACAAAAACTATCATCGCCAAAGCAATCACCGCGAACAAAATAACGTTCAGCAGGTTAACAGTGCCAGCCTGTAAATATTGGAAAATAATTTTGAGCCCGTCCGGCAGTCTGGAAACGATACCGGCAAAGATAATCAGTGAGATACCGTTGCCGACGCCCCTGGCAGTAATCTGCTCGCCGATCCACATCAGAAAGACGGTGCCGGCAGTAAGGGTAACGGCAATCAGCAGGATTGAAATAATCCCGGGGTTATTGATTGCCATCTTCAAGCCATAAGCCATGCCGCAAGCCTGGATGAACGCCAGCACCACCGTCAGCATACGGGTAAGCTTCACGTTCTTCTTATAGCCTTCCTCGCCTTCCTTGGACCATTGTTCCAAGGTCGGTACGACTACCTTCAACAGCTGCAAAATAATTGAAGCATTAATATATGGGGTAATACTCATAGCAAAAATTGAGAATTTGCTCAAGGCGCCGCCGCTGAACATATCAAGCAGACCGAAGAGATTACCGCTGCGGAATAACTGCTCGATAACAGTAGCGTTTACGCCAGGAACAGGTATATGTGTTCCAGCCCGGAATACGATGAACATGGCGAGAGTAAAAACAACTTTTTGCCTGAGTTCCGTAATTCTAAATATGTTCGCAAGGGCTGCTAACACTTTAGATCACCTCAACTTTACCGCCGGCTGCAATAATTTTTTCTTCAGCGCTCTTGCTGAAGCCCATAGCTTGAACGGTAAGTTTTTTGGTCAGTTCGCCATTGCCAAGGATTCTGATACCGTCACGAACGTTTTTCACAATGCCTTCTTCAATCAGCATTACCGGTTCCACAACGGTGCCGTCTTCAAAGCGGTTCAGAACGCTTACATTGATTTCAACATAATCCTTGCCGAATCTGTTATAGAAACCACGTTTCGGGAGGCGCAGGTACAGAGGTCTTTGACCACCTTCGAAGCCCGGACGTTTAACACCGCCGGAACGGGATTTCTGACCTTTTTGGCCTTTACCGGAAGTTTTGCCAAGACCGGAACCCAAACCACGGCCTACACGAACATGAACACGTTTAGATCCCGGAGCGGGAGACAATTCATGTAAATTCATATTCACTACACCTCCTTGTCTTACGCTTCTTCAACTTTCACGAGATGTTCTACTTTGTGAACCATGCCGCGAATAGTCGGAGTGTCTTCTTTTACAACACTAGTATTGATTTTGCCTAAACCCAGAGCTTTAACGGTTGCGCGTTGATCTTTCGGGTAACCGATCAGGCTGCGGGTCAGGGTGATTTTAATTTGTGCCATCACAAAGTCCTCCTTAGCCCAACAATTCTTCTACGGTCTTACCACGCAGAGCAGCAACAGCTTCAGCATTCTTCAGAGCTTTCAAGCCTTCGATAGTTGCGCGAACAACATTGTTCGGGTTGGAAGAGCCCTGAGATTTAGTAAGAATATCACGAACACCAGCCAGTTCCAATACCGCACGAACAGGGCCGCCGGCAATTACGCCGGTACCTTCTGCAGCCGGTTTCAGGAATACGCGGCCAGCGCCAAATACACCGATTACTTCATGAGGAATGGTGGTACCAACAAGAGCAACAGATACCAGGTTTTTCTTAGCATCTTCAACGCCTTTGCGGATAGCTTCAGGAACTTCTGCAGCTTTGCCCAAGCCCATGCCTACATGACCGTTTTCGTCACCTACAACAACAAGTGCAGCGAAGGAGAAACGACGTCCGCCTTTAACAACCTTAGCAACACGGTTGATGAAAACGACTTTCTCTTTTAATTCGTTTTCTTTATTTTCGAAATTCGCCATTGTGTTTCCTCCTTCTCTTAGAATACTAAGCCAGCTTCGCGAGCGGCTTCAGCCAGTGCAGCGATACGGCCGTGATACAGGTAACCGCCGCGGTCGAATACTACTTCTTTAACACCTTTAGCCAGTGCTTTTTCAGCAATAGCTTTGCCTACAACTTTAGCAGCTTCGATGTTGCCGCCATAGGTAGCTTTCAATTCTTTTTCTACGGTGCTTGCAGCAGCAATGGTTTCACCGGTTTCATCGTTAATCACTTGTGCATAAATGTTGGACAAGGAACGATATACGTTGAGACGCGGTCTTTCTGCAGTACCGTAAATATATCTACGAGAACGGAGATGACGTTTTTGACGTTTCTCGTTTTTATCAACTCTGTTAAGCAAGAGTTTCACTCCCTTCTTTTAGAAATTATTTCTTGCCTTTAGCGCCGGCTTTACCAATCTTACGACGTACATATTCGCCTTCATAACGAATACCTTTGCCTTTATACGGTTCAGGCGGACGCAGGGTACGGATTTCGGCAGCAACTGCGCCTACAACTTCTTTATCAGCACCGCTTACAACGATCTTGTTCGGAGCAGGTACTTCAAAGGTAATACCAGCAGGCGGCTCTTTAACTACCGGATGAGAGAATCCGAGAGTGAAGTTAATGTTTTGACCTTGTTTAGCAGCACGGTAACCAACACCATTAATCTCCAGAGTTTTGCTGAAACCTTGAGTTACGCCGATGATCATGTTGTTGATCAGGGTACGGGACAGACCGTGCATAGCGCGATCTTCTTTTTCATCGCTGGGACGTTCTACGGTCAGAACACCGTTGTCCAGGGTCAGTTTCATGTTTTTATTGATCTGGCGGGAAAGTTCGCCTTTAGGACCTTTAACGGTCACGAAATTGTTTTCAATAGTAACTGTTACACCAGCGGGAACAGTAATTGGCATCTTACCAATTCTAGACACGTACGAGCACCTCCTATCTTTTTAGTATTACCATACGTATGCGAGTACTTCGCCACCTAAACCAGCTTTACGAGCTGCTTTATCGGTCATCAGACCTTGGGAAGTAGAAATTACTGCGATACCGAGACCACCAAGGACTCTAGGCAGTTGGTCTTTTTGAGAGTAAACTCTCAGACCGGGTTTGGAAATACGTTTAATGCCGGAAATAACTTTTTCCTTATTAGCACCGTATTTCAGGCTAACACGAATAACGTTCTGTTTGTTATCAGCAATTACTTCAAAATCTTTAATGAAACCTTCGGCTTTCAGGATTTCAGCAATAGCAACTTTAATCTTGCTGCCGGGGATTTCAACTTTATCGTGATGAACTGAATTTGCATTACGGATACGGGTAAGCATATCAGCGATCGGGTCAGTCATTACCATACTTATATACCCTCCTTCCTTGTTGTCGGTATTACCAGCTTGCTTTGGTTACGCCCGGAATAGCGCCTTTGTAGCTGTATTCACGGAAGCAGATACGGCAGAGGCCAAATTTACGCATATAGCCATGAGGTCTGCCGCAGATTTTGCAGCGGTTATAACGGCGAACTTCGTATTTAGGTTCGCTTTTCCATTTTTCAATCAGGGCTTTCTTAGCCAAAGTATTCCCTCCTCACCTTATGCGCTGAACGGCATTCCGAGGAGTCTGAGCAGTTCTCTAGCTTCCTCGTCAGTCTTAGCGGTAGTAACAATGATAATATCCATTCCGCGTACTTTATCAATCTTATCGTATTCAATTTCCGGGAAAATCAATTGTTCTTTAAGTCCTAAAGCGTAGTTGCCGCGTCCATCAAAAGATGTAGCACTTACACCGCGGAAGTCACGTACACGCGGAAGAGCGAGATTCATCAGCTTATCAAGGAAATAGTACATACGGTCACCACGCAGGGTAACTTTTGCACCTAACGGCATACCTTGACGTACTTTGAAAGCTGCAATGGATTTTTTAGCTTTAGTGATAACAGGTTTCTGACCTGCGATAACGGTCATATCAGCAACTGCAGATTCCAGAGCTTTGCTGTTGCCAACTGCTTCGCCAACACCCATGTTGATGACAACTTTTTCAATTTTAGGAATTTCCATAACGTTTTTATACTGGAATTTGTCCATCAGGCCTTTAACAGCTTCAGACAAATATTTTTCTTGCAATCTGGTCTTTGCCATTCAATTAGTTCCTCCTTTCCCGGAATTTATTTATCTATAACTTCGCCGCATTTTTTGCAGGTTCTTACGAATGCACCAGCAACAGCGGTCTTTTTAATACGGGTAGCTTTTTTGCAAGCCGGGCATACCAGCATTACTTTAGAAGAAGAAATCGGAGCTTCTTTAGTAATAATACCGCCCTGAGGATTTGCTTGAGACGGTTTGGTATGACGTTTTACTTTATTTACGCCTTCAACCACAACTTTGGCTTTCTTAGGCAGAGCTTCAACGATTTTACCTTGCTTGCCTTTGTCCTTACCGGATAAAACAAGAACGGTATCGCCTTTTTTAACATGCAGCTTTACAGCATTTGCCATGTCAAGAACACCTCCTTATTAGTGCGTTATTTGATTTCTTACAGCACTTCCGGTGCCAGAGAAATAATTTTCATGAAGTCCTTGTCGCGCAGTTCGCGAGCTACAGGCCCGAAAATACGGGTGCCGCGAGGACTCTTATCGTCTTTTATTACAACAGCAGCGTTTTCATCGAAACGGATGTAGGAACCGTCGGGACGACGAACACCTTTTACGGAACGAACAACAACTGCTTTAACTACGTCACCTTTTTTTACAACGCCACCGGGTGATGCATCTTTAACAGCACACACGATAACGTCACCGATATTAGCATATTTACGGTAAGAACCGCCTAATACACGAATACACATAACTTTCTTAGCGCCGGTGTTATCACCAACATTAAGGATAGTTTGTTGTTGTATCATGGATTTCCCTCCCTTGCCAATCTCTTATTGGCAATAATTATTTTGCACGCTCTAAAATCTCAATAACGCGCCAGCATTTATCTTTGGACAGCGGACGAGTCTGCATGATTTGCACTACGTCGCCGATATGTGCTTCGTTATTTTCGTCATGAGCTTTAAATTTGATAGTATGTTGTACGCCTTTTTTGTACAGCGGATGCTGAACGAAACGTTCTACTGCAACAACTACAGTTTTCTGCATTTTATCGCTGACAACTTTACCAATACGGGTAACACGTGCGTTTCTTTCTTCGGTCACGACTGTTTCCTCCTTGTTCATACTTCAAAACGATTAAGCGTTCAGTTCACGTTCACGCTGAATGGTTTTGATACGGGCAATGGATTTTTTCACTTCACGAATTTTCATCGGGTTTTCACATTGACCGGTTGCCATTTGAAAACGCAGATTGAAAAGTTCTTCTTTCAAACCTGCCAATTTGGTGTCTAACTCAGCAGCAGACATTTCACGAATTTCTGTTGTTTTCATTAAGCTTCACCACCCTTTTCTTGTGCGGCAGCTTCGGCTTCCTGTTGAGCACGGGTCACAAATTTGCATTTGATCGGCAGTTTGTGACTAGCAAGACGCATAGCTTCCTTAGCTACTTCTTCGCTTACGCCGTTCATTTCAAACAGTACACGGCCGGGTTTTACTACTGCTACCCAATATTCCGGAGAACCTTTACCAGAACCCATACGGGTTTCAGCCGGTTTTGCAGTGATCGGTTTATCCGGGAAAATTTGAATCCAAACTTGACCGCCACGTTTGATGTAACGGGTCATAGCAATACGTGCTGCTTCGATTTGACGGTTGGTTACCCATGCAGGTTCCAGTGCTACCAGACCGAAGTCACCATGAGCGATTTTATTACCGCGCATAGCACGACCGGTCATACGACCTCTATGTTGTTTACGATGTTTAACTCTCTTCGGTAATAACATGTCTGATTATGCCTCCTTTGCCGGAGCAGCTTTAACTGCTTCTTTGCTTTCAGGAAGGACTTCACCTTTGTAGATCCATACTTTTACGCCGATGCGGCCATAAGTGGTATGTGCTTCTGCAGTACCGTAATCAATGTCAGCACGCAGAGTGTGCAGAGGAATGCTGCCTTCACGATAGCTTTCGCTACGAGCGATTTCAGCGCCGCCAAGACGACCGCCAACCTGTACTTTGATACCTTTAGCGCCCATACGCATGGTACGGCCAACGCATTGTTTCATAGCACGGCGGAAAGCGATACGGCGTTCCAGCTGAGCTGCGATGTTCTCTGCAACCAAAGTTGCGTCCATATCCGGGGTTTTTACTTCAACGATGTTGATATCGATTGCACTGTCGGTCATTTTCTTCAGGTCAGATTTCAGCAGTTCGATGTTGCTGCCCTGACGGCCGATTACCATACCAGGTTTTGCAGTATGGATAGAAATGCGGGCTTTATTGGAAGCACGTTCGATTTCAACTTTAGAAATACCGGACAAGAACAGTTTTTCTTTAATAAATTCACGGATTTTAATATCTTCTAACAAAAATTTCTCATAGTCTTTGTCAGCATACCATTCGGAATCCCATCCTTTGATAACACCAACGCGGAGACCATGCGGATTAACTTTTTGACCCACTATCTTTTCCTCCTTCTGACGGGATTATTTTTCTTTAACTGCTACAGTTACGTGGCTGGAACGTTTCAAAATTTTGAAAGCCTGTCCACGGGAACGAGGATGAATACGTTTCATGGTAGGACCTTGATCTACGAAGCAGGTAGATACGATCAGGTTATCCACGTTCATGTCAAAATTGTGCTCTGCGTTTGCTACTGCACTGCGCAGAACCTTTTCGATTACCTCAGAACCAACCTTCGGGGTGTATTTGAGGATCGCGAATGCTTCACCAACGGATTTGCCGCGGATGAGATTGATTACGATGCGCAGTTTGCGCGGCGCAATGCGAACATATTTTGCAATTGCTTTTGCTTCCATGTTATTTGTGCCCCCTTTCCCCTTATTTTAAACCAGTGGTCTTATCGGCATGACCTTTGTAAGTACGAGTGGGAGCGAATTCTCCCAGTTTGTGGCCTACCATATCCTCGGTAATGAATACCGGAACATGTTTGCGTCCGTCATGAACCGCAATGGTGTGACCAACGAAAGACGGAATAATAGTAGAGCTGCGAGACCAGGTCTTTACAACTTTTTTATCATTAGCGGCATTAAGCGCATCAATTTTTTTCAAAAGACTTGCATGGACAAAAGGTCCTTTTTTAACTGATCTGGACACTAGGTTAGCCTCCTTTCCTTATCCTGTTATGATTATTTGGTTCTACGTTTTAAAATCAGCTTGCTAGAAGCTTTTTTCTCTTTACGGGTACGAGTACCGAAAGCACATTTGCCCCAAGGAGTAACAGGACGTTTACGACCAACAGGAGAATGGCCTTCGCCACCGCCATGCGGATGGTCGTTAGGATTCATAACTACGCCGCGGTTAGCAGGACGGATGCCCAGCCAACGGCTGCGACCAGCTTTACCGATGCAGATGTTTTCAGCATCAAGGTTGCCAACCTGGCCGATAGTAGCACGGCAGTTAATATGTACTTTGCGAATTTCACCGGAAGGAAGACGGAGCAGAGCGTAGTCGCCTTCTTTAGCCATCAGCTGAGCGGAAGCGCCAGCGCTGCGTGCCATTTGGCCGCCTTTACCGATTTTCATTTCAACATTGTGTACCATAGTACCGAGAGGGATGTTTTTCAGCGGCAGGCAGTTGCCAACCTTGATGTCGGCTTCCGGACCGCTTACAACCATATCGCCAACTTTGAGATCAAGCGGAGCGATGATGTAACGTTTTTCACCGTCTGCATAGTTCAGCAGAGCGATACGAGCGTTACGGTTAGGATCGTATTCAATGGTAGCAACGCGAGCCGGGATACCGTCTTTATTGCGTTTGAAATCAATGATACGATATTGTCTTTTATGACCGCCGCCCTGATGGCGTACAGTCATTTTACCTGTATTATTACGGCCCGCATGTTTGTTGAGTTTTTCAACGAGCGGACGGTAGGGCTTATCAGTCGTAATCTCTTCGAAGGCAGACACAGTAATAAAGCGTCTGGAAGGAGAATACGGATTAAAGCTTTTAATAGCCATTTAATTTAACCTCCTTATAATACGTTAATTACATTCCTTCGAAAAGGGGAATCGTATTGCCTTCAGCAAGCTTCACGATAGCTTTCTTATAATCGGAACGTTTGCCAACATATTTACCCATGCGTTTGGTTTTGCCAAATACGCGGATAGTGTTCACACTCAACACTTTTACGCCGAAAATAGCTTCAACAGCCTGGCGGATTTCAACTTTGTTAGCTTCCATGGGAACCTGGAAGGTATATTTGTTTTCCTGCATCATTACGGAAGTTTTTTCAGTAATGATAGGACGGATTAAAATATCGCGAGGATTAGCAGCCATTATGCGAGCACCTCCTCAATTTGTTCTACAATTTCTTTATCCAGGAACACTTTATTGCTGTTGAGGATATCAAAGCAGTTCAGGCCCATGTTGGAAATTGCGGTTACTTTCGGCATGTTACGTGCGGAAAGTTCTACGTTTACATTATCACCGTTGGTGATGATGAGAGCTTTTTTGTCAGCTGCATCGAATGCACCGAGCATTGCAACTACGTTTTTGGTTTTCGGAGCGTCAAAGGACAGGCCTTCAACAACTACCATTTCACCGGCAGCAACTTTAGCGGACAGAGCGCAGCAAAGTGCCAGACGGCGTGCTTTACGAGGCATCTTTTTAGCATAGCTGCGAGGTTGGGGGCCAAAAGTGGTACCGCCGCCTACCCAAATAGGAGAACGGGTAGAACCAGAGCGAGCACGGCCAGTGCGTTTTTGTTTCCAGGGTTTGCGACCGCCGCCGCGAACCATACCGCGGGTTTTAGTAGCAGAAGTGCCTTGACGTTGGTTAGCCAGCTGCATAACGATAGCCTGATGAACAACAGCTTCGTTAAATTCAACGCCAAATACTTGATCATTCAATTCTATTTCACCGGTTACTTGACCGGCAAGGTTATATACTGATAACTTCGGCATTAGAAGCATCCTCCTTTCTTTCGCTTAAATCTTATTTGTTAGGTTTAACAGTTTCTTTAACGATTACGCAAGAACCTGTAGCGCCCGGAATAGCGCCTTTAACCAGAATAAGATTACGTTCTGCGTCAACTCTTGCAATAGTCAGACGTTGAACGGTAACTTGTGCACCACCCATACGGCCAGGCAATTTTTTACCTTTAATTACGCGACCGCCAGGACCGGAATGCATAGGACCCATAGAACCAGGTTCACGATGAGATTTGGAACCGTGTTTCATAGGACCACGAGCGAAATTATGACGCTTAATAGTGCCTGCGAAACCTTTGCCGCGGGAAATACCAGTTACGTCGATCAGTTCGCCAGCTGCGAAAATGTCAGCAGCGATTTTTTGACCAACGGTGTATTCAGAAGGAGCAGACAAGCGCAATTCTCTGACAAATTTTACCGGAGCAACACCAGCTTTGTCAAAATGGCCTTTCATCGGTTTAGTAGTATGTTTTTCCTTAACTTCACCGAAACCGATCTGAACAGCATTATAACCGTCTGTTTCCTCGGTTTTGTTTTGAAGTACAACGCAGGGGCCTGCTTCTACAACAGTTACAGGAACCAGTCTGCCGTCAGCTTCAAAAATTTGGGTCATGCCCAGTTTTTTACCTAAAATACCTTTAGCCATTCTTGCACCTCCTCCTTACAGTTTAATTTCGATATCTACGCCAGCAGGAAGATCAAGACGCATCAGAGCATCAACGGTTTTCGCAGTGGGTTCCAGAATATCAACAAGTCTTTTGTGAGTACGCATTTCAAACTGTTCACGAGAGTCTTTGTTAACATGAGGAGAACGCAGAATCGTATAAATATTTTTTTCAGTAGGAAGGGGGATCGGACCAGAAACTTGCGCACCGATACGTTTTGCAGTTTCAACAATTTTTACAGCACTTTGATCGAGTGCTTTATGATCATACGCTTTCAGGCGTATTCTGATTTTTTGAGATTTAGCCATTAAAAAATTTCCTCCTAAAATCGCCCAGTTTCTAAGAACGGACATACTCCGTGAAAATCTCCCTGTCGTGCAGGCAAGCAACCTTTCACATCATCGCAAGGCCATACCAATAAACATAAGAATATGAGGGGCGCTATTAGGCCCCTCACACTTTACGGGAACTAACTAAAATTAAACTTCTTCTACTTCGGAAACAACGCCGGCGCCAACAGTACGGCCGCCTTCACGGATTGCGAAACGCAGACCT
>CANREP010000019.1 GCA_947629685.1 uncultured Phascolarctobacterium sp. | reverse complement strand
GCGACTTGTATATAATACCACCCTCCACTTCTCCTGTCAACACCTTTTTTGCAACTTTTTTAAACTTTTTTCGTTTTCCTTTCTGACACGCACGGATTGGTTGCTTTAGAAGCTATGTTTGATCCTGCTTTACAAGCGACACATTTTTGCTGAAAAATTCTTGCCCTTTTACTTTAATTACAGCTCTATACAGTAAAACAAAATGTTTTTTCTTTATTCTTATTATTACAATTTATATTATATCCATTGCCATTTGCTTTCTTTGAAAGAAATCACTGATACTTGTACTGAAAATATCTATCAAGCCATCCTGTACATTATCTTTAGTAAGCACTAAATCAAAATAACGTTTCGCCTGTAATGCATCTTTGTGAAGCGCCACTTCTTCTTTTTTGACTGCATCTGCCGCTATATACTCCGACAGCAGCGCTATTCCCAAATTATTGCGCACTGCTTCTTTAACGGCGAAATTACTGTTCATGACAAGCGGTTTAAATTTTAATTCTGTAAGACCGCTGCCTATCAGATTCTCCCATTGACTCCTTGTGCCAGAACCTTTTTCTCTTATTATCCAGCGTTCGTTGTCCAGCTTCTGATTCGCTTTCCCTAATGGCGCAACAACTACCAGCCGGTCTGTATATAGATGCTTTTTTATAAACTTTTCATTTATAAGATTTCCCTCTACAATGGCTGCGTTTATTTTATAGTTACTCAGCAGTTCGCCTATTTTCTGCGTATTGCCTATCTCCAGTTCCACTTTTATATTAGGAAACTTTTTATTAAATTCTCCTAAAAACTCCGGCAAAAAATACTCTCCTATGGTAAATGTCGCACCGATAGTCAATCTGCCGCCACCGGCAAAATCATCTTTGACGTAACTATATGTAGTCTTCCATAAATTCAGCAGTTTTTTCGCCTGTTGGTATAATCTTTGCCCAGCGGCAGTCATTGCCGGTTTTTTCTGCCGGCGGCTGCGGAAAATAAGTATCTCGCCAAAGTATTCCTCTAATCTTTTAATATGTAAGCTGACTGTAGGCTGAGAAATATTCAACTGCTCTGCTGCTTTAGTAAAACTTTGTAATTCCGTTACTGCTACAAAAGTCTGTAATTCTTCCAGCATATTTTCCTCACTATTTATTTTTCTGATTATTATAATCAGAAAGATTTATTTTACTAATCATTATAATCGTAGTATGCTGTTACTACAACATTTTTCTCAACAAAGAAAGGATTATTCATGATTAAATCAGTACCAATTCCCACAGCTGGCGTTATGTTAGGACTGGCAGCGCTCGGTAATCTTCTCGCCCCTTATTCTTTGACCTGTAAATGGATCTGCGGTACTTTATCGATAATACTCGGCACTATGCTCCTGCTGAAAATCATCCGCTATCCCCGAATGATTCATGCTGACATGACCGGCAATCCTGTGCTTGGCAGCGTTGCGGCAACTTTCTTTATGGCTATCATGCAGCTTTGTACTTATTTTTCCGCTATGCTGCCTACATTGAGCCGTTTTATCTGGCTTTTGGCAGTTGCCGCACATATCTTGCTTATTTTTTGGTTTACCAAAAATTTTATGATCAATCTAGAATTAAAAAATGTTTTTCCAACCTTTTTTATCGCTTATGTAGGTATTATTGTAGCCGCAGTCACCTCCCCTACATTTAATTTCGCGGCCGCAGGAGTGTATATCTTCTGGTTCGGGTTTATCGCATATCTGCTGCTCCTTTTCCTCATTACTTATCGTTACGTATTGATTCCTCCGGCTGAATCCGCAGTAAAACCGCTTATCTGCATTTACACAGCTCCTATGAGCCTCAGTCTTGCCGGTTATTTTGCCGTTATCCAAGATAAAAATTTTCTGATGATCTCCCTCATGCAGATTGCCGCCCAGTTTCTTTTCTTCTTTATTTTGAGCCTCATGCCTAAGCTGCTTAAATTGCCTTTTTATCCAAGCTACGCTGCTTTCACCTTCCCTTTTGTCATCACGGCTACGGCACTGCGGCTTTCCTTAAATTATTATGAACGTATAGGCGTTGCTTTGCACGACTTTTTCCAGTACCTCTATTATTTTGAGACCTGTATCGCCACATTGATTGTCGCATATGTCACGCTGCATTACTGCCGTTATTTTTATGTGCAGTTTCAGAACAGCAAATAATTCCAAGGCATGTTCTTACGGACGTGCCTTTTATTTTTTCACAGTAAATTTTATGACAAAAGGTACTTAAAATGCTATAATAGCAATGGTATACGGCATTTAATGCCGCAGAGAAAGTATTTATTACTGAAATGAACCGAGGTAGATTATGTTAAAAATTTTTAAGACTATCATGATCTGTATAGTATCCTTTACAATCATGGGATTGTCGATATTGTATGGTTTTTCAAGTTTCTTTGCTCCCAGCAATATGGACGAAGCCCTGATTCCCGATGCCGCATCACAGTTTTATGATATCAGCGGCAACCCGATCTATACAACTTTATCAGAGGAACGCCGCATCCCCGTAACTATCGACAAAATCCCTAAGCATACTCAGCTGGCCTTCATCGCCATCGAAGATAATCGTTTCTACGAGCACGGCGGTATTGACTATCGCGGCACACTGCGCGCGCTTTTATCCACTCTCAGCGGCAGCGAAGTCCAAGGCGGCAGTACTATCACCCAGCAGCTGGCAAAAAATGCCTTCCTTACTCAGGAACGTACCATCACCCGTAAAATCAAAGAAGCTTTCATTGCCAAAGAATTAGAACATAAATATACTAAAGAAGAAATCCTCTCTATGTACCTGAACCAGATTTATTTTGGTCAGGGAGCATATGGTATTGAAGCAGCTTCTATGTATTATTTCGGCAAACACGTACAAGACCTTGATATTGCTGAATCTGCTACCTTAGCGGCAATACCCAAAAGTCCTAACTATTTCAATCCTTTTGAAAATCCTCAGGAAAGCAAAAAGCGTCAGGAGCTCGTTATCGACCAGATGCTGAAATATGGCTTCATTAACGAAAGCCAGGCAGAAACAGCCAAAGCAGAAAAACTTTCACTGATGACTTCCCATCAGAAAAACGATGATCCCCGTTCTTACTTCTTTGATATGATCAGTCAAAAAGTTATTGAAGAACTGGGCGCCGATGCTCTTTATAAAGGCGGCCTCAAAATTTATACTACCATGGATTCTGACATGCAGAAGGCTGCCGAAGAATCTCTGGCCCATATGCCCAACTATTACACCGATGAAAGCGGATTGACACAGCCTCAAGTCGCCCTTGTAGCCATCGACCCTCATACCGGCTATGTCAAGGCTATGATCGGCGGCCGCGGTCAGGATAAATTTAACCGCGCAACCCTGGCCGTACGTCAGCCCGGTTCCGCTTTTAAACCTTTCGTATATCTCACCGCTATGCAGAACGGCTTTACGCCTGCCAGCGTTATTGAAGATAAAGAAGAAGAATTTTCTCCAGGCTGGAAACCGCAAAACTCCGACCTGAAATGGCA
Organism: uncultured Phascolarctobacterium sp.; assembly: GCA_947629685.1. GTDB lineage: Bacteria > Bacillota > Negativicutes > Acidaminococcales > Acidaminococcaceae > URXU01. Next base: position 31,476 of record CANREP010000019.1, on the reverse strand, counting down.
TGGTAAAGTTTCTCTGCGTACTGCCCTCACCCGCTCTTTGAACGTCCCTACTATTAAACTGGCACGCGAAGTAGGCGTTGATAAAATTATCGCCAATGCCGAAAAAATGGGAATTACAACCCTGGTTGACTCCGGCCCCTATGCCGACACCAACTTGGCTATGGCTCTGGGCGGTTTAAGCAAAGGCGTCAGCCCGATTGAAATGGCTTCTGCCTACGCTGTTTTAGCCAACAACGGTACTTATCACAAACCTGTATCTTTACTGAAAATTGTTGACCGCGACGGCAAAGTTCTTTATGAAGCTGAGCCTTCTTCCAAAAAAGTAATCGACGAAGTTGCAGCCTATATGACCGTCAATATGATGGAAGACGTACTTGTCAGCGGTACCGCTGGCGGCATGGGCATCGGTCGTCCGGCAGCCGGTAAGACAGGTACTACCGATACCTTTGTTGACGCTTGGTTTGTAGGCTTCACGCCTGATCTCTGTACCGCTGTCTGGGTAGGCGACGACAGCAATAAACCCATGAATTATATGTACGGCAGCAGCACACCGCTGTCTATTTGGCATGATTTTATGATTAAAGCGCTTGCCGCTACTCCTAAGAGCAGTTTTGTCAATCCTGGCGTCAAGATTCCCAGCGAGCCCAAAATAGAACAGGATGACAAAAAAGACAAAGATAAAAACAATGCCAAAGATAGCAGTAATACTGAAAAAAGCGCAGACGCTAAAAAGCAGTCTGACAGCGACAAAAAAACCGTCAGCACCACTCCTGTCAAGCGTTCTATGAAAGAACGCGTCCAGGATATAATCGGCGAACCGGTAGTAAGCAACAAACCGACACCGGCAAAATAACTGGATTACAAAAGCCCCGGAATTACCGGGGCTTTTTCTTCACTTTATTTTCACTGTATACAGTATCCAAAGTCTTTTATACTAATGCCAAATATGATATACTATTAAATAAGAACCTTGCTTTTAATTTTTACTACCAGTTTGATTATCATTTGTAATAAAGGAGACTATCATGACAAATAATCCCGTAAAAATTGTTGAAACCGTACTGCGTGACGGTCACCAATCCCTGACCGCTACCAGAATGCGTATTACCGATATGCTGCCTGTATTGGAGCAGTTAGACGATATGGGCTACTATGCTCTGGAAGCCTGGGGCGGCGCTACTTTTGACGCCTGCCTGCGCTTTTTGAATGAAGATCCATGGGAAAGACTGCGTACCTTAAGAAAGCATTTGCAAAAAACTCCTATCCAAATGCTGCTGCGCGGTCAAAATGTCCTGGGTTATAATCACTATGCTGATGATGTGGTAAGAGAGTTTGTTCACCGTTCCGTTGACAACGGCGTTTCCATCATCCGTATCTTCGACGCCTTAAACGACACCCGCAACTTGGAATGTGCCATGCGGGCAGCCAAAGAAGCAGGCGCGCATGTCCAGGGCTGCATCGTCTATACCATCAGTCCTTATCACAAAGACAGCGATTTCGTAAAGCTTGGACAGGAACTCGTCCAAATGGGTGCTGATTCTATCTGTATCAAGGATATGGCAGGGCTTCTGCGTCCTTATGCTGCTGAAAAACTTATCCGCAGCCTGAAAGCTGAGATCAATATCCCCATTGACCTGCATACGCATTTTACCAGCGGTATGGGCGATATGACTTACCTGAAAGCGATCGAAGCCGGAGTTGATATAATTGACACCGCACTCTCGCCTTTTGCTGCTTCTACCAGCCAGCCCTGCACCGAATCTATCGTTGCAACCCTGGAAGGCAGCGAACGCGATACCGGGCTGCAGCTTACCAAATTGCATGATTTGGCAGACTATTTTAAAACTGTTAAAACTAACCTGGCTAAGGATTTCAACCTGAATACTAATATTCCTATCGACCCCAAAGTGCTCACTTTCCAGATTCCCGGCGGTATGCTCTCTAATCTTTTAAACCAGATGAAAGAGATGGGTGTTGCCGACAAATACCCGCAGCTTTTGGAAGAAATGCCCCGTGTAAGAGCAGAACTCGGCTATCCCCCGCTGGTAACCCCTACCAGTCAGATTGTCGGCTCCATGTCCGTGTTAAATGTAGCACTGGGCCGTTATAAAATGATTCCCCGTGAAGTAAAAGACCTTATCCTTGGCAAATACGGCCGTACTCCGGCGCCGGTAGATCCGGGAATCAAGCGTCTTGCAATCGGCGACGCCAAGCAGATTGACCACCGCCCCGCCGACGACATCCAACCACAGATGGACAAACTTCGTCAGCAGCTGGCCAACGAAGGCTATCCCAATGCAAGTACGGAAGATGTTTTAAGTTATGCACTCTTCCCGGAAGTAGCGTTAAATTTCTTTAAAAACAACAGATAAAAAGGCTAAACAAAAAGGACATCTAACGATGTCCTTTTTGTTTTATAATTTTACATCTTCAAGATATTCTTCCTGCAATTCTTCATGCAGATTTTCAGGCTCTTTGGTCAGATGCACAGTCAGCCTTGTAATACGTGTTTTTTGCAGCTCTTCAATCACAAACTCTGCGCCTTCTACCTGGATATGCTGCCCTACTGCCAGCGGCCCGTCAAGCTTGGAATACACCCAGCCGCCGATAGTATCGCAATTTTCAGTATCAAGCTCCAGCTCAAAAAAGCTATTGACATCTGTAAGCAGCATTTTGCCGTCGACGGAATACGTTTTATTGCCTCGCTCTTCTATTTCCGGGCGTTCCTCATCAAACTCATCCTGAATCTCACCGACAATCTCTTCCAGGATATCCTCTACTGTCACCATACCGGCTGTGCCGCCGTATTCATCAATCAGAATTGCCAGCTGGCTACGGTGCTTCTGCAGCATACGCAGCAATCTACTGATTGGCAGAGATTCCGGTACGACCAACACTTCTCTGGCCAGCGTCCTCAAATCCGGCTTGCGTCCATCATTCAAAGCGCGCAATAAATCTTTAATATGCAAAAAGCCGATAATATGGTCTTTATCTTCCTCACAAATAGGATAACGCGTCATTCTTTCACTTAAAGCAGTTTTGATATTGCTTTCAAAAGAATCCTCTACATACAGACAAATCATATCCGTCCTTGGTACCATGATTTCGCTGGCATGACGCTCAGAAAAATCAAAAACATTGTCCAAGTATGTTAACTCTGTCTTATCAATATACCCATGCTTATGACTTTCTTCCATCAAGATACGTATTTCTTCTTCGTTATGCGCTTCATCAGCTTCACTGGCAGCCTGGATACCCATAAGCTTCAAAATCCAGTTGGCTACATGGTTTAAAAACCATACAGCAGGATACATAAGCTTGTTGAACATTAAAAGTGGCCAGGAAACCCACAGCACGATCTGCTCAGTTTTCTGGATAGACAGGGATTTCGGTACCAGCTCGCCAAGAACGATATGCAGCGCTGTAATAACAGAAAACCCTACGATAAAGGCAATGCTGTGCTGCAGATTCTCCGGCAGATTAAACAGTCCGAAAACAGGCTCCAGCATTTTTGCTACTGACGGCTCGCCAATCCAGCCAAGGCCCAAAGAAGCCAGGGTAATACCAAGCTGCGTTACCGACAAATAAGCGTCCAAATGCTCTGTTACCTGTTTGGCATAAACTGCTCTGGAATTGCCTTCTTTTAACAAAGTATCAAGCCTTGAAGGACGTATTTTGACTATAGAAAACTCCGAAGCCACGAAGAAACCATTTAGGGCGACAAGAAATAAAATAGCAAAAATATTAAAAACAATCACAAAATAATCCAAATAAGTCTGCTTTCCTGCAAAAAGCAGATTCACCTCCATAATATAAAATATATTTTTAATTTTAGCATATTCTTTATTTATTAGTAAAATATTATTTAGGTACAAAATGAATATTTTTGCTTTTTTCTGTACGAATTTACGGCAAAAAAATCCTTTTTAGCATTAACATCGCCTAAAGCTTCAATTTTTTGGCTCTTTTTACCTTTCTTAAATTTGGTAAAAAAAACGGACAGTCTGTAAGATTTTATTTTCTGTACAAACTGTCCGTTTTTATTTATGGTTCAACTAATTATTTTACTGCAGCAGCACAACGGGCGCACAAAGTCGGATGTTCCGCATCCTTGCCCACTTCATCGCTGTAAATCCAGCAACGTTCACATTTTTCACCTTCAGCAGCCTTAACGGTTACTTTAAGGTCTTCACGGCCTGTTGCCACAGCTCCGTCTGCTACATTCTCAACTATAACGGCCTGAGAAACAATCAGCAGAGTAGCTAAGTCTTTTTCTACAGACTTCAGGATTGCCAAAGCCTCACCTTCGGCATGAAGTTCGACTTTAGCATCTAAGGAATGTCCGATGGTCTTTTCACGGCGCGCAACTTCCAGTACCTTAGTGATTTCGCTGCGGATACCGATGAAATTATCCCATTTAGCTTCCAGAGCTTCGTCAAGATATTCTTCCTTGATTTCAGGCCACGGCAGCATCTGGACGGATTCAGGAGCATTAGCAGGTTTCTTCATAAACTGCCATACTTCTTCGGTTGTAAAGCTCAATACCGGGGTCAGCATAACCAAGAGATCCATCAGGATTTCATACATAGCAGTCTGAGCGCTGCGGCGTTCTTTACTGTCAGCTTTATACGCATACAGACGGTCTTTCAGAATATCCAGATAGAAGCTGGACATTTCTACTGTACAGAAATTGTGGATAGCATGGTACAGTACATGGAAATCATAGCTTTCGTATGCCGCAGTAACTTCTTTTTTCAGCAGCTGCAGATGCATCAGTGCCCAGCGGTCAAGCTCAAGCATTTCTCCAAACGGAACTTTATCTTTTGCATAATCAAAATCATTGATGTTGCCGAGGATGTAACGGATAGTGTTACGGATCTTACGGTATACCTCAGACAGCTGTTTTAAAATTTTCGGAGAAATACGGATATCCGCTTTATAGTCAGAAGAAGCCGCCCACAGACGGATGATGTCCGCACCATATTGATTGATAACTTCCTGCGGTACGATAACGTTGCCGACAGACTTAGACATCTTGCGTCCTTCGCCGTCTACTACATAACCGTGAGTCAGTACAGATTTATACGGAGCCTTGCCGGTAACGGCAACGGATGTCAGCAAAGAAGACTGGAACCAGCCGCGATGCTGATCGCTGCCTTCCAGATACATATCGACAGGCCAGCACAGTTCCGGGCGTTTTCTTGCCACTGCCATATGGGTGGAACCGCTGTCAAACCATACGTCCATAATATCTGTTTCTTTATGGAAATGTTTGCCGCCGCATTTGGGGCAGACAGTGCCTTCCGGCAGCAGCTCTTCTGCAGAATGAGCCCACCATGCATCGCTGCCTTCTTTTTCAAACCAGCCGGCTACAGCATTGATAGTTGCGTCGTTGATGAGATGTTCACCACATTCATCACAGTAGAATACAGGGATAGGCACGCCCCATACACGCTGACGGCTGATACACCAGTCATGGCGGTCAGCAACCATGTTATGGATACGCTGTTCACCCCAGGAAGGAATCCATTTTACATCTTCAGCAATAGCTTTCAGCGCTTCATCGCGGAAGCCGTCAACGGAAGCAAACCACTGTGCGGTAGCACGGAAGATGATAGGATTCTTGCAGCGCCAGCAATGTGCGTATTGGTGCTTGATATTTTCCTTACCCAGCAGCATGTTGAGTTCAGCAAGATATTTCAAGATGGGGATATTAGCATCGAAAACAAACATACCGGCAAAGCGCTCGCCTGCTTCGGCAGTCAGCTTGCCTTGTTCATCAACAGGGCACAGGATAGGCAGTTTATATTTCAGGCCGGTTTCAAAGTCGACATCGCCATGACCAGGAGCAGTATGTACGCAGCCGGTACCTGCTTCTAAAGTTACATAATCAGCAAGTACGACCAAAGACTTCCTGTCCAGTTCAGGCATCGGATGTTTGCATTCCGCAAATTCCATGTCTTTGCCAAGGCAAGTTCCCAGTACGTTGCTCAAATCCTTATGGCAAACCTTACCTACTTGTTCCAGCAAATCTTTTGCCAGGAACAGCACTTCGCCTTCACACTCTACCCAGGCATATTCGATGGCAGGATTCAGAGCCACTGCTACGTTAGCCGGCATAGTCCACGGAGTAGTGGTCCAAATTACCATATAAGCATTTTTACCTTTAGCAGCTTCAGGCAACATACCGTTATCTTTAATGATAGGCATTTTTACGAAGATGGTAGGAGTCTTCTGCTCGCCATATTCGATTTCAGCTTCTGCCAGCGCGGTTTCGCAGTGCGGGCACCAGTAAACGGTCTTCTTGCCTTTATAGATATAGCCTTTCTTAGCCATTTCACCAAATACACGGATCTGTTCAGCTTCAAAATCCTTATGCAATGTTACATAGGGATGATCCCAATCGCCTAAAACACCCAGGCGTTTGAAATCTTCACGCTGTGCGTCCAGCCATTCCAAAGCATAATCATGGCATTTTCTGCGCAGAGTAAGCGGGTCAAGCTCATTGCGGTTCAAACCTAGGGCGTTGATGGCGGCGTGCTCGATTGGCATACCGTGAGTATCCCAGCCGGGAACATAAGGAGTATCAAAGCCGCGGGAATATTTATATTTGATGATAATATCTTTCAAAATCTTATTCAGCGCTGTACCCATATGAATACGGCCGTTAGCATACGGCGGTCCGTCATGCAGTACGAATTTGGTATGACCTGCATGAAGCGCCTGTTTTTTACCATAAATATCATTTTCCTGCCAGAATTTCAGAAAATCCGGCTCTCTCTGCGGCAGGCCTGCACGCATGGGGAACTCTGTTTCCGGCAAATTAAGTGTTTTGCTGTAATCCAAAATAGACACCTCCAATAATTTTGACAAACAAAAAAGCCTCGTCCGCAAGGGACGAGACTGTATATACCCGTGGTACCACCCTCATGACAGACCAAATACATCTGCCACTCGCAACGCTTTATCGGGCGCCAGCCGTATATATCTACTATCGCTTCGATATATCCGCTCCAAAGTGATTTTCAGCCGTCTCCACATTTGTCCGGGCTTACACCATCCCCGGATCGCTGAACCTGTTTTCTCGGCCTACTGTCTTTATCATCGCGTTAACAATATGAAAACACTGTTATTATAGCGCATCTGATTATTTCAAGTCAACAGAAAAAACCTATTTATCTTTTTTCATACTTAAAATCAAATACGCCGAAACCTTTTCCCTGGGTCAGATGGGAAATATCATTCAACCTGAAAACAGTATGCTCATGCCACTTATTTACACCCAGCACCGAAATGCTGGCCGGCTGGATATCGACAGAAAAATTTTTCTCTACGACTTGTGACATATCCATCCCCAGCCAATAAAAAATTATATTCTGAATCGTTCCCTTATGCGCTACAATAATCAGATTTTCCTTTTCAGGATCGGTATGTTGTAATAATCCTGCAATAGTTCTTTGATAAAACTCATTACGCGTTTCGCCGCCAGGATAATTACGGTGGTCAAGCTCCTGCTCCGTTGCAGGACGGCAGTAAATCTTTTTGGCTTCTTCTTCCGTCATGCCAGCCGCCGTACCGTTATTTTTTTCTCTCAAAAAAAGATATTTCTCTACAGGACTGCTTGTTTTCAAAGCGCCGGCAATAATTTCGGCAGACTCTACCGCCCGTTTGAGGTCGCTGGCCAAGATTCTTACCTTGACATACCTGCCGCAAAAATCACAGGCTAATTTTTCTGCCGCTGCTGCCAGCTGCCTTTTACCCTTCTCCGTCAGTACCGAATCGGTCCAGCCGCCAGTAAGTTTATGTGTATGGTGGGTAGCTTCGCCGTGGCGTACCAAAATAATCATCATTCATCCCCTGCTTACTTTGACGTTTGTTCTTCAAAATTTTTCAGCAGCTCCAGCTGGGTCTCCAGCAGATGCTGCATGTGTCTGCGATGTACCATGGCTTTTTTGACTTGGTCATCATACGCACTTTGCGCAACAGCAGCTCTGGCCTCAGCTTCAAAAATGATTTTCCGGCTGCGTTCTTCTGCGTCGCCTACTATCTTGCGATAATTGCTATTTGCCTCTACCGACATCTTATTAGCTTCACTTCTGGCCGTTTCCAAAAGCCTGCTTGCTTCAGCCGCAGCTGAATTAGCTCTTTTCTTGCAGGCGTCCTCATTGGCAACCCGTAATTTTTCCATTTCCACTTCAGTGTCATTACGCAGTTTAGCAGCGTAGTTTCTTGCTTCTTCCTTCATCCTGCTGCATTCTGCTTCCGTAGCGTTGCGCATATTTTCCGTCTTGTTCTTGGTCTGGTTATACAAATCTTCAGCCTGCGCCATTGTATCATTATGCAGCTTCTCCGCCGCATTTCTGGCATCCGCCAGCATCTGCTCACATTTCACTTTAGTTTCATGTTCCAGTAAAGCAGCTTTTTTCTCACTGCTGGTTTTTACCTCATCGGCCGTTTCCTGCGCTACCGTCAGCGTACTCTGCATAGTCGCTTCCATCTGCTGATAATATTCCAGTTTAGAGCTCACACGTTCTATAGTCTCTTTCAGCTCCAGATTATCCATGTAAAGATATTCATATTCTTTGCGCAGCTCATCCATAAATTTATCTACTTCTTCCGTCTCATAGCCGCGAAAGCCACGGGAAAAAGTTTTATTCTTCAAATCTGCCGGTGTAAGCATCTTTCTTCCCCTTTTTATATGTACCTTTTCAAAGTAATACTGATGCGTCCCTTCTTAGTAGTACCGCGTATTTCAGTAACCTCTACTCTGCCGCGCCCGCGAAATGAGATTACATCTCCTTCATTCACGGCCTGAGCAGCTTTTTTGGCTTCCTTCCAGTTTAGTTTTACGTTCAAGCCCTTGATCTCATCACTCATCCTGCTGCGTGATACGCCGTAACCGGCGGCTGCTACCGCATCCAGACGCAGATCAGCTACTGTTGCATTGATTATCTTGACCTTTTCCTCTTTCTGCTGCAGCTCCGCAGCGGAAATCTCCGTCAGTACAACCGGCGCTGCTCCTATCTGAGTAAGATTGCCTATGAGAAAGTTTTGTAAAGTCTTTTCTGCAACAAACTGCGCTCCTTCCGGCACAAAGACAATATCGCCTATCGCTTCCCGCTTACAGCCGCTGCCCATAAAAGCTCCCAGAACATCCCTGTGCGACAAATCATAGTAACGCTTATCCCAGGCAACCAGAAAACAAGCAATACCGTAATCCGGCGTACCGTAAAAATCATCGGCCACAAAAGCCGCTTTGACACGTTCCGCATGGTCAAAGCCACCGTTAGCTTCCAGCCTGATATTTTCAAAGTTAGCCGCAACGATTTCCGCTACATTATAAGCGTGCGGGTCTAAAAATTCACTCACGCGGTATTTTCTGCTCTTGTTTGCTCCTTCAGCCAAATCTATCAATTTAGCAGCCAGCTGCTCATCGCCGCTGGCCTTAAAATAACGCAAAATTTTCTCTCTGTCTGCCATGATTATTTACCCTGCAATTCATTACTGCGCTGCAATACCGCCTGTACGGCATCATAAAAAGCACCGCGCACGCCATGATTTTCCAGCACATGTATGCCGGCAATAGTAGTGCCTCCGGGGGAGGTCACCTGATCACGCAGCTGTGCCGGATGCAGGCCAGTCTTGATGCACATCTTACCGCTGCCGGCCAAAGTTTGTGCCGCCAGCTTGATAGCCAACGCACGCGGCAGTCCCGCACGTACGCCTGCATCTGCCAAAGCGTCAATAATGACAAACGCATATCCCGGGCCGCAGCCAGAAACAGCGGTAATCGCTTCTATAGCACTTTCGGCAACTACCTCTACTTCACCGCAGCAGCTAAAGATAGCGCAAGCAGTTTCCAGCATCTCTGCCGTTGCCTTTTCGTCACAGCAGATCGCCGTCATGCCTTCGCCAACCGCCAACGGCGTATTAGGCATCGTCCTCACAACAGGAAAACCAGGAACATATCCATGCAGCATATCAATGCTCACGCTGCCCATGATAGAAAGTACCCAGGCATTCTTCTGAAAATGCGAAGTAAGCGCAGGAGTAAGAGCAACAGGCGCAACCTGAGGCTTTACAGCCAATATTACCAGATCTGCTCCCTCTACTGCCTTAGTATTGTCAGTATAAGCTTGAACGCCGTAGGCTTCCTGCAGATAATCACAACGCTGCTGCGTATGCTCGCCTACAGCAATATCGGCCCCGCTGATAAAACCGCTGCCGACAATTCCCTTAATGATGGCTTCGGCCATAGCTCCGCCGCCGATAAACGCGATTTTTTTCAGTGTTAATCCTTTTCCCATGGTTGTCTTCCTTTATCGTCATAAATATTTGCGCCTGCGTCAATATCTACATTCTGCGGCGCGCACACCAGGATACTGCGGCCGATTTTTTTCATGCTGCCGCCTAAAGCGTAAATAGTGCCGCTGATAAAATCAGTCATACGCTTAGTAATAATACTGTCCGTTCCCTCAAAATTTACCACGACAGGCTGCTTATTGCGCAGGTAGTCAGCAATCTTCTGCGAATCGTCAAAGCTTGTCGGTTCCAGTACTACTACTTTCACCTGCTTGTCAGCCAGCGGCAAAGCAATAGTCTTGCTGCTCATAGCCTCGCCAGCAGCAGGCTGTTTTTTCCTGAACAGAGAATAATTCTGCTGTTTTCTTGGCGCTTCTTCCCTTAATTCGCTGCTTTTCGGCACAGAAGCGTTTCTTTGCCTGCTCGGAGCAGGTGTTGGCTCCTTTTCAGGGATTTCATCATAAATTTCTTCTTCGTCATAAAGTCCCAAAGCTTCGGTAATACGGTCTATAATCTTCATCTTATAATCAGGCCACCTTCCTGTATTTTAAAATTTTAAACTGTAATCACGCTGTCCGAATAAAGCAGTGCCTACACGCACGATATTAGCGCCTTCTTCTACCGCCACGGCATAATCGCCGCTCATACCCATAGAAAGGCAATCTATCTCCGGCCTCAGCGCCTGCAGCCGGCAAAAACACCTGTAGCCGGCGGCAAACACCTGCCGCACAGCTTCGGCATCCTCAGCCTTAGGCGCAATAACCATCAGCCCTCTGACACGCACATGCCGATAATTATCCAGCAGCGGCAGTACGTTCAGATACTCTTCACGGCTGAAGCCGGATTTCTGCTCTTCATGCGCAATATTGAGCTGTAATAAGACATCCTGTATTTTATCAATACGCGCTGCTTCTTTATCTATCACCTGCAGAAGCCGCTCGCTGTCCACAGACTCTATCAGATCAAACATAGCTACCGCCTGCCGCGCCTTATTAGTCTGCAAATGTCCGATCAGATGCCAATAGCCGCCGTCACCCAGGACTTCTCTTTTGGCTTTGGCTTCCTGTACCCTGTTTTCCCCGATATTCTTTATTCCTTCTGCCAACGCTTCAGAAATCACTTCCGCCGGATGATTCTTGGTAACGCCAACCAGCGTAACAGTATTTCCCGTCAGTTTAGCTTCTTTTCTATGCTGCAAGGCTTCTTCAATCCTGCCCTGCACTAACTTAAGATTATCTGCCAGCAAAATAATTCCCCCAAACAACATAATTATGCAAAAATTCAGGAGAAGAGCGTTTTTGCACTACCCATCTTCTTCCTGTAATTTTAACACAATCTCCTAAGTATTGTCTACGCGGATAAAAATTACTGTACATAAATAAAAACACAGGCAGAAATACCTGTGTTTTCATCTATCTTACGGCAGGCCGGCACAGGCAGACGCCCATTCGTCCCGTCTTTCCCTGTTCAGCTCTGTAAGAGCAGAACAGTTCAGCATTATGCGCTGTACAAACACCGGCAACAGTAATATTTTGCTGCCGCAAACCTCGCTCCAACAGCTGCTGTGTATTGATGCCCCATAAATCCATCTGATACCTGTTATTGCCGTTAGGCGTAAAATATGCTTTATAACCCGGCGCCTTACCGAGGACGAAGTCGTCTACTTCATAACAGCAGGCGCCGATCGACGGCCCGATAGCGGCCAGTATATTCTCCGGCTGGGTACCAAAGTATTCATGCATAGCCTCTACCGTCTTACCGGCAATTCCGGCCACTGTTCCACGCCAGCCTGCATGAGCCAGCCCAATAGCGCCAGTTATCTTGTCAGCTAATAAAACAGGCACACAATCGGCATAAAACAGCAGCAACGGCACATCCGGCAGATTAGTAACCAATGCGTCCGTATCAGCAATGGTGCTGTTAAAATCAACTGCCCCACTGCCAACTAAAGCTTCGGTAACATTCGTAATCTTACTGCCATGCACCTGCCCGCAGGTAGTAAAACTTTCCGCTCTCACCCCAACGACAGCCGCAAAAGCCCTCCTGTTAGCTATTACTTTAGCTTGATCATCACCAACATGTAAGGCCAGATTCAACGTGCCGTCCACCAAACTGCTTTCTCCATGCAGCCTGCAGCTGCAGGCATTGATAAAGCCAGCCGCTTCAAGTTCAGGAAAGCTTCCGTACCAGATATTATTTTTCTGCCTAATAATAAAATCATTCATTTTTATCTCCACATACGCCGCAGCGCTGGCAACCATCAAAACACATAGGAGTAAAGCGTCCTTCACTGCTGCGCTGCAGCTCAGCTGCCAGATAGGCCTCAGTAAAGCCCATATCAAGATGCTGCCAGGGCAGTTTTTGTCCTACGCGCAGCTTCTTGCAGGCAAATGCTTCCAAATCTCTGTCATGTTGTTTAAAGACCTGTTTCATAGGCTTGCCTGAAATATGCGCCTCCAGCAGCAATTCTCCTACTTTTCTGTCTCCTCTTGCCAGCACAGCCTGTACTACAGTTTCTTTCAAAGATTCTGTAATCAATTTGATGCGTCTATTCTTTTTAAAAGCATCCTGCAGCATTCTAAAGCGTTTTTTCAGTTCCTGCAAATTGCACAGCGGTTCCCACTGATAGGGCGTAAACGGCTTAGGCACAAACGCATTCACCGAAATAACCAGTTCGCCTTTATTGCCTGCCATATCCATCTTTTCCCTGACCCGCTGAATCATCGCAATCATTTCGTTGATGTCGCTGTCTGCTTCTCCCGGCAAGCCAATCATATAATACAGCTTAATATTTTTCATTCCGGCAGCTGCTGCCAGTTCTATCGCATGATAAACATGTTCTTCTGTTATACCTTTATTGATACTGTCACGCATCCTGCTGCTGCCTGCTTCCGGCGCCACGGTCATGGTCTGCTGCCCGCTGGCCGCCAAAGCGTTGGTCATAACTTCATCCAAAGTATCTGCACGCAAAGACGCTACCGAAAAAGAAATCTTCTTTTCTGCCAGCTCCGTCGTCAACTCCCTAATCTGCGGATGGTCAGATACTGCCGCGCCCATGAGCCCGATTTTCCTGGTCCGCTCCGGCCGCTCCGCAATATCTTTCAGGATATTAGCAAGCGCCCGAGGCCTCGGCTTACGGAAGCAATACCCGGCCATGCAAAACCGGCAATGCCGGCCGCAACCGCGGGCTACCTCGACAATGTACATATTTTCAAATTCAGTCTTATCCGTAACTATGGCTGAATTATGCGGGTAAGCGTCAATATCCTGCACCCACTGCCTGGTGATAACTGCCGGAACCCGCGCATCGTGCTCCATCTTACAGAACACGCCCTGCTCGTCATACTGCGGATCGTAAAAACGCGGCACATAAACGCCCGGAACAGCAGCCAGACGCACCAGTTTTTCCGTTTTCTCTCCCTCGCTATAGACAACATCAAGTATCCGCTGTACCGTCTCCTCGCCTTCGCCGATAACAAAAGCGTCAGCTACAGCTGCCAGCGGCTCAGGATTAAAGGTTGCGCATGGCCCGCCGATAATCAGCAGCGGTTCCTTGTCATTACGCTGCTCAGCTCGCAGTTTTATATTTCCCAGTTCCAATACCGTCAGCAGGTTATCATAGTCCATCTCAAAAGACAGCATGACAAAAAGAACAGCAAAATCTGCCAGCGGCCGCTGCGTTTCCATACTCAAAAGCGGCGTCTTGGTTTTTTCATGCTCTTTAATCAGCGCAGGCTCCGGCAGAAAGAAACGCTCGCAGGCACTGTCGCCCCGTCCATTGATTATCTGATACAGAATATGCATTCCTAAATTGGACATTCCTAAGTGATAGACGTTAGGATAAATGAAAGCTACCGGATGCCGCAGTCCCGGCGGAAAAATCTGCGTTCCATACTCGCTGGCCAGCAATTCCTTCAGTTTATTTTTTATTTTCCAGGACAAAATATTACCTCACTCAACTGTTTTTGTTTAATTTCTTTTCAAAAAGTTCTATCACCGTCTGCAACACTTTGAGACGGGCATAATATTTATTATTGCCCTCTACTATCGTCCAGGGCGCATAGGAAGTGTCGGTACGTATCAGCATTTCATTGACGGCCTCCTCATAAGCGTCCCATTTTTCACGGTTGCGCCAGTCTTCATCAGTAATCTTCCAAATTTTCTGCGGATTGCCTTCACGTTCCTTAAAACGCCGGTACTGCTCATCCTTATCTATCTGCAGCCAGAATTTGGCAATAGCGATGCCATATTCGGACCACTGCTCTTCCATATCTTTAATTTCTTCATAGGCACGCTGCCATTCCTGAGGAGCAGCAAATCCTTCTATCCTTTCTACCATGACACGTCCATACCAGGTACGGTCAAAAATGGCAATGCTGCCGGGCCTGGGCAAACGTATCCAGAAACGCCACAGATAATGAAACTGCTTTTCCACTATATTTGGCGCCGCTACAGGATTAACGGAATATCCAAGCGGATCCAGCGCCGCCGTCAGACGTCTGATTGCTCCGCCCTTGCCTGCAGCGTCCCAGCCTTCAAAACCGATAACTGCAGGAATACCTGCCTTAAACATTTCTATCTGCAGCATACGCAGTTTTTCCTGATACTTATCCAGTTTATCCTTATATTCGCTTTTGCTGATAGATTTATCCAGGTCAACCTGCCCAAGCACATTATAGTAATTAGCTATACGAGGCACGCTGCTGCAGCTTTGGCACTGCACATCCAAGGCATGTTCCACCGTATCGATGACAGCTTTGAAAACATCAACCTGGGCACTGCGTGAATCGTCAGCAGCAATGATATGCCAGGGAGCATTAGTCGTATCTGTAGCTTCCAGCATTTTTTCGTAACGCTCCAGATAGATCTTATACTCGCCGCTTTCATCATAAGCCGGAGAAATTTCTTTCCAGGCCTTGCCCAGCGTCTTATAATTTTTAGCCAGATTTTCTGCCTGTTGTTTTTCCGAAATATGCAGAAAGAATTTCAGCAAGATATAATTATCGTCAGTCAGCTCTTTCTCAAAATTATTGATGTGGTCAAAAGAAGTATTCAGCCATTTATCCTTTTCTTTTCTAAACTCAATATCACATTCATTTTTCAGATAGTACCAGCTGCGATGATAAACCACGATATGGCCCTGAGGCGGCAGATGCTGCCAGAAATAAGTAAAAAACGGCATGGAGCGTTCTTCATCGCTAAGTTTGACAGAAGAAAAAACATTGAAGCCGCGCGCATCCATCTGCTGCATTATCTTATTGATAATGGTACTGCGGCGTGCCCCCCGCCAACCCTCAAAGACAATAATGACAGGTCGTTTTGCTTCGCGCGCCTTTCGCTGTACCTCGCCAAGTTTTTCACCCAGCACATCCATGGCTTTATTATATTCATCTTTAGCAAGTTTTTTAGTCAGATCAAGTTTTTCCAGCATTCTTTGCACCTTTTTCTTACAATCTTTTTCTGCCGACGCTAAAATTTACCGTCGTAAGGATTTATACTGCGAGGTTTGCCCAATATCTCTCCGATAATAAAACCGTTAACAAGTGTTTCATGGGTAAACCTTACCTTCGTCCGCGTTTTTTCCTGTACCGGCGCAACTGCCGAAGCCGGACGCCAGTTTTCCTGTATGGCTGCGGCTGCCGGCGCAGGCTCTTTATAAACGTCGAAACCGCTTTTTGCAGCAGCCTCCGACGCATTCTGCCTTTTCTGCCTCAGTTTACGTTCTATTTCAGCTGCCAGATCCCGCGTCTCCTGCGGCTGCTCTTCCGGCAGGCCTATCTGAGCAGGATACTTGCCGCCTTTTTCCAGTACGGACCTCAGCACCTTATACAGCAGACGCCACAACAGCACGACAATCAGCAGCGGCAGCACAGCACTTACAATACTGATTACTACATACACTGCAAGCAGCCTCCTTATTTACCGTTATGAGGTTTTTCCTGCGCCTGCGGACTTACCTCGGCAATGGTCTTGCGCATTTCCGTATCCGCATTGATATTGTTCATCCTATAATAGTCCATAACCCCCAGCCTGCCGTTAGCTAACGCATCAGCCAGCGCTGCCGGAACTTTTGCCTGTTCTTCGACTACCTTGGCTTGCATTTCCTGAGTATAAGCTTTCATTTCCTGTTCCTTAGCAACGGCCATGGCTCTGCGTTCCTCCGCTCTGGCCTGAGCGATACGCTTGTCTGCTTCAGCCTGGTCAGTCATCAGGGCTGCACCGATATTACGTCCTACATCCACATCAGCAATATCAATGGAAAGGATTTCAAATGCAGTACCGGCATCCAGCCCTTTTTCCAAAACTGTTTTAGAAATATAATCTGGATTTTCCAATACTTTGCTATGGTCTAAAGACGAGCCGACGTTGGTAACGATACCCTCGCCGACACGGGCAATAATAGTAGCCTCGCCGGCGCCGCCGACCAGTCTGTCGATATTGGCGCGCACGGTAACACGCGCTTTAACTTTCAGCTCGATACCGTCTTTAGCGACGGCAGAAACCACCGGCGTTTCGATAACTTCCGGGTTAACGCTCATCTGCACTGCTTCCAAAACATTACGTCCGGCCAGGTCAATAGCGCAGCTGCGCTCAAAACTCAAAGGTATCTGTGCCCTATGCGCGGCAATCAGCGCATCAATAACTCTGTCGACATTACCGCCTGCCAGATAGTGAGCTTCCAGCTGGTTGACATTTACATCTATGCCGGCTTTATTGGCCTTGATAAGTGGCAAAACTATTTTAGAAGCCGGCACGCGCCTTAAACGCATACCGATAAGATTAAAAATACCGACGTTGACTCCCGCAGCAATAGCAGAAATCCATAAGCCCAACGGTACAAAATTCAGAAAAACAGCAATAGCGGCAATAACAATGATAAAAATAAAGCCGCTGTTAAAAATCATATCCAGCACATCAAACATAAAATCAACTCCTTTACACTTTTCTTACAAAAATCTTACTGCCCTCAACCTTGACGATACGGACAACCACATCTTTTTCTATATAATCGCCAAAACTGCTGACATCAATTCTTTCTTCATCCAGAAGCACTGTTCCGGCCGGACGCAGCGGCGTAATCGTAACAGCAGTACGATCAAGCAGTTTACTGAAATCTCCGCTGCCAGTATAACCGTCGACATTCTTTTGCTTATCCCAAAGAATGAAAGGATTCCACCGGCTGTTTTTCGGCTTATACAGGAAAGCGAAGAACACAATGGCAGCCAGCAGGACATATATACCTAACAGTACCAGAAAAGCCTCCATGCCCCCGCCCATAACAAAAAAACTTCCTACGGACAGAGAACACAGCCCCAGCACTCCGAAGATACCAAAACCAGGTATCAGCATCTCGATAAACAGCATTACAACACCTGCAATCAGTAAATTATATTCCATCGGCATAGCGTTACCTCCGTAAAATTCTATTTCATTATAAGTATACCAAACTTTAATTGATGAAACAAAGAAAACTTACCAGCCGGAATAAAACTTGCCGGAAACAAAAAATAACCGTGCTGTTTTCCAGCACGGTTATCATTTTGTTATTTAAGTAATTCACGAACCATGGCATTGATACGTTTGCCATCGGCACGTCCCTTGGTTTTGGCCATTACAGCCGGCATAACTTTACCCATGTCTTTCATGGTAGTAGCGCCAACTTCAGCAACAACTTCGGCAACAATACCCTTTAATTCTTCATCACTCAGGGCTTCCGGGAGATATTTTTTCAAAATCTTAATTTCTTCCTCAGCCTGGGCAACCAATTCACTGCGACCAGCTTTCTGAAATTCTTCCAGAGAATCCTGACGCATTTTGACCTCTTTCATCAAGACTGCCAGAACTTCATCATCAGAAAGTTCTTTCTTGTCATTGATTTCTACATTTTTGATATTAGCACGCACCATACGGATAACAGACAAACGAAGTTTTCCGTTTTCTCTGTCTTTCATGGCCTGCTTCATATCCTCAGTCAATTGGTCTTTTATAGACATACAGCCCGCCTCCAATTATCTGGTTTTACGTTTTCTGGCTGCTTCGGATTTTTTCTTACGGGCAACGCTCGGTTTTTCATAATGTTCGCGTTTTCTAACCTCAGAAAGAATACCTGCTTTTTGGGTTGCTCTTTTAAATCTGCGCAAAGCGCTGTCTAAAGTTTCGTTTTTGCCAACTTTGATTTCTGCCATCTGTTCTCCCTCCCTCCACACACTTAGGGAAGTGTATCTGCAATTTATAGTTACCAGATGTCATTGACATCCAGAAACACTTACTAACCTATTATATAAGAAAGCAAGCTTTCTGTCAAGGTCAGCAGGGAGGCCAACCTAAAGCTTTTCCGCCGATTACATGGATGTGCAGATGGTTAACTGTCTGACCGCCTTCTTCGCCGGTGTTGATAACCACGCGGAAACCCTTTTCAGCGATGCCTGTCTGTTCGGCAATAATCTTTACCTTGCCCAGCATATATGCCAACAGTTCGGGAGCGGCAGTAGTAACATTTTCCGTATGCTCTTTGGGCAGCAGCAGCACATGTACAGGCGCAGCAGGAGCAACATCATAGATAGCCACCATTTTTTCATCTTCATAAACTTTATTGGAAGGAATTTCTCCTTTGATGATTCTACAGAAAATACAATCTTCAGCCATTGTCGCAACCTCCTCTCATTATCTTTAAAATATTCTCGGTTGAGGGAAAAAATCCTGCCGCTTTACAAAACATTTATAATTTCACCTGTCAGAAAATCATCCTGGCAGCCAGTAATCTTAACACTGGCAATCTCTCCGCATAATTTAGCATCAGCAGCAACCAGCACCCGCAGATAATCTCCTGCCAGGCCTTCGATATGCTTATCATCCACAGGCTGTTCAAATAATACCTCAACAGTGCTGCCGACAACAGCTTCCATGGCCTGCCGCTGCATTTTATTGTCCAGTTCTGCCAAAATCGCCGCACGCTGCTGTTTAACAGCATCATCTACCTGCTGCGGCATTTTCTCTGCCGGTGTCCCTTTCCTTTTAGAATAAGGGAAAACATGCATCTTAGCAAAACCGCAGCTGGCAGCAAAATCTACCGTCTGGCGGAAATCTTCATCCGTTTCACCGGGAAAACCCACGATGATATCCGTAGTAATCATAATATCCGGCAAAGTATTTCGGATTTCTGTCAGCAGCTCTTTAAAGCGAGCCGTGTCATAAGGTCTATGCATAGCGTGCAGAATCTTATCACAGCCAGACTGCAGCGGCAGATGCAGATGCCTGCAAAGTCTCTTGTCCTCACGCATCAGTTCTAACAAACGCGGCTCCACTTCCACCGATTCCAGCGAACCAAGCCGCAGCCTTTTCAAACCGTCCACACTTAGCGCTGCCTTAACCGCATCATAAAGGGTCAGATTGCCTCCATGTTCTTTACCATAGCATCCCAAATGGATACCGATAAGCACGACTTCTTTGTACCCGGCAGCTACCAGTTTGCTGACCTCGGCACGGATGCCTGCCAGACTGCGGCTGCGCAGCGGCCCGCGTGCAAAAGGGATGATACAGTAAGTACAATACTGATTGCAGCCTTCCTGTATCTTCAGGAAAGCGCGTGTCTTATCTGTTTCCGTACCCGCAGCCAACTCTTCAAACTGGGTATCAACTGTCATTTTGTGCACATTGTCCAGTACTTCATCCTGTTTGGCTGCCAAGGCCTGTTCCGTCAGTTCCACGATGCGGGCGCGTTCCTGGTTACCTATAATTACATCGACACCGGCAATGCGTTTTACCTCGTCCGGCGCCGTTTGCGGATAACATCCTGTAACTACGGTCAGCGCCAACGGATTGCTGCGCACCGCCCTGTTGATAATCTGCCGGGATTTACGCTGGCCCATATTGGTAACAACGCAGGTGTTAATAAGGTAAACATCAGCCTGTTCATTAAAGCCCACTACCTGATAACCTGCGCTGCGGAACATTGCTTCCATGCTGGCAGTATCAGCCTGGTTAACCTTGCATCCCAATGTATAAAAGGCAATTCTCTTCATGAATCGTTTATTCTCCTAAATCTCCTGTTTCGTATAAGATAGCCGCAAGAGCCACTACCCCTGCTGTTTCTGCCCGCAGGATCCGCCTGCCCAGGCTTACCGGCACAGCGCCGTTTGCACGGGCCTGCTGCAGCTCTGCCTCGCTGATGCCGCCTTCCGGCCCGATAATCAGCAGCAGTTCCTGAAGCGTACCACAGCCGCGCAAAGCAGTTTTAAGTCCCAGTCTGTCCTCGCATTCATAGGCGATTATCTTATGCCGCAAATCATTGCTTGCCAACATTTCTTTTACTGTCTGCACCGGCTGCACCTGTGGAATGATATCACGCTTACTCTGCTTCGCTGCCGCTTCGGCAATCTTCTGCCAGCGCTCCACCTTTTTCTCCGCCTTCACACCTTCCAGACGGACGACAGAATGTTCCATAGCTACTGGCACAATACTGCTTACGCCCATTTCCACGGCTTTCTGGATAATAAAATCCATTTTCTCACCTTTAGCCAGCCCTTGAGCCAAAGTAATTTTTACTGAAGGCTCATGACTTTCAGCCAACTTTTCCAGACACTGAATCCTGACGCCGTCAGCCTGCAGGGAAGTAATTTCTGCTATCGCAGTAACGCCGTCGTCGCTGACAATCTGTATTTTATCGCCGGGCTGCATACGCAGCACTTTGCTGATGTGCTTGGCGTCTACATCTCGGATAACCATTTCTGCGGCATACGGCTGCGGAATAAAAAATCTGTGCATTTATTTCACCTTGCTCATCTGCATTACTACCCATCCGCCTTTTTCATCCACATGATCAACATGCATACCCACTTGGATTGCAGCAGACTCAACATCGTCGCGACGGTCGCTGATAATGCCGCTGGCCAGGAAAATACCGTTATCCTTCAGCTTGCCAGGTATATCTTTCAGCAGCATGATAATAATATCGGCAATGATATTGGCAATAATGACATCAGCCTGACCCTTCGTGCCGTGCAGCAGGTCGCCTTCTTTGACTTCAATTTTGTCTTCCAGGCCGTTATCTGCAATATTTTCGCGTGCCACCCGTACTGCCACGGGGTCAATGTCAACAGCTTTGACAGCTTTAGCGCCTAAAAGAGCAGCTGCAATAGCTAAGATACCGCTGCCGGTGCCCACGTCGAATACCTCGGCATCTGCCGGCAGCACCTTTTCCAGCCGCGCCATGCACATATTGGTAGTATGATGCGTACCAGTACCGAAAGCCATGCCTGGATCAATCTTAATTACATGTTCGCCCATTTTCGGCGTATATTCTTCCCAACTTGGTTTAATTACAAGACTTTCGCCCACATGAGTAACATGGAAATACTGTTTCCACTCATTGGCCCAGTCTTTTTCCGACAGACTGCGGAACCTGATATTACCAAAACGGAAACTGCCGATACGCTCTTCGACAGCTGCCAGTTCCGCTTCAATCTGCTGCAGCCTGCCCTGCAGTTTTTCGTCATCGGCATAATAGGCGCTTATCGTAACTATCTCCGTATTTTCCTGTTCAGGTATATCGCACAGTTCCCAGGTGCCGCTGCTGCGCAGATTATTGATCAGCCGCGGGTCTTCAATGGCTACGCCGCTGGTACCAGCGGCAGTCAGGATATCTGCAACTGCTTCCACCGCCTCGTGGGTAACCTGTATGTTTACTTCTATCCACTGCATTATTGCATCCTCATTTCTTTGCTATAATTTATTTCACCAGGAATAAATGTCAGCCGTTCTCTGACCGTACTTTAAAGTATAGCACAGATGAGCCCCTTTCACCAAAACAATTTATTGACGTACACTGAAATTTCACTTATAATCGTTTTTATAGACAATAAATCCAAGCTCTGCTGTCAGCGGAGTTATTTTTTTATTTTTTATGAAGGGGTGACAGATTATGCTTACTTTAGATAAGATTTACCATGCGGCTTTCGTGCTGAAAAATATCGCACGCAAAACTGACCTGATTGCCGCGCCGCTGCTCTGCGAAGGCAACAGCCTGTATTTAAAGACAGAAAACCTACAGGTAACAGGCAGTTTTAAAGTCAGAGGCGCTTATTATAAAATCAGCCAGCTGACTGCAGAAGAACGCGCCCGCGGCGTTATCGCCTGCAGCGCCGGCAACCATGCTCAAGGCGTAGCGCTGGCAGCTACCCGTATGGGAATCAAAAGCATCATCTGTATGCCGGACGGCGCGCCGATTATGAAAGTAGAAAACACCAAAAAGCTGGGCGCGCAGGTCGAACTCGTTCCCGGTACCTATGACGACGCCCACGACCGCGCTGTAGAGCTGCAGCAGGAAACAGGCATGACTTTCATCCATCCCTATGACGACGAACTGGTAATCGCCGGTCAAGGCAGTATCGGCCTGGAAATTCTTGAACAGCTCCCGGACGTAGAAGCTGTAATAGTTCCCATCGGCGGCGGCGGCCTGATTTCCGGCGTAGCTTTGGCAATGAAAAGCCTGCGCCCCGACATTAAGATTTACGGTGTGCAGGCAGCAGGCGCAGCCAGCATGTACAACGCCTATAAAAGCAGCAGCTACCAGACTTTAAACAGCGTCCAAACCTTTGCCGACGGTATTGCCGTCAAAACTCCGGGAGAAACCACCTTTGAAATCATCCGCAATTATGTTGACGATATCATCACCGTCAGCGAAGATGAAATAGCCGCTGCTATTTTAACCCTGATTGAAAAGCAGAAGCTCATCGCCGAAGGTGCAGGCGCTACTCCCGTTGCTGCCGCATTGTTCGACAAACTGCCTATCGCAGGCAAAAAGACTGTCTGCCTGATTTCCGGCGGCAACATCGACGTCAACATCCTCTCCCGCGTCATCACCCGTGGGCAGGTCATCAGCGGCCGCAAGACCAATTTGATGATCGCGCTGGAAGACAAACCCGGCCAGCTGCTCTGCGTCAGCGATATCATCAGCAGCTGCGGCGCTAACGTCATCAGCGTCCATCACGACCGGGCCGACGCTAATATGCCTATCACCAGCTGTTTTCTCAAACTTAGTTTGGAAACCCGCGACGCCCTGCAAATCCAACAAATCCGGCAAAAACTCGCCGAAGCAGGTTTTACCCTGGTTAATGAAAAAGGTTAAAATAACAAAAAAATCCCTGTATGCTTCTTAAGAGCGTACAGGGATTTTTTGTTAAATCAAGATGCCTTCCAGATGGTCGCATTCATGCTGAATAATCTGGGCTGTAAATCCATCAAAAGTTTCCCGGCGTTTACGCAGCTTGCTGTCCTGAAACTCTACCTCTATCCTTGCATAGCGTGTTGCAGGACGTGTTCCCGCCAAAGACAGGCAGCCTTCTTCTGTTTCATAGGGAGCTTCCTGTTTAAGGATAACCGGATTCAGCATCACTAAATAGCCTTTACCTAAGGCAATCGCAATAATACGTTTGCGCTCGCCAATCATATTGGCGGCCATACCCACGCAGCGCTCGCTGTTAGCTTGCAGGGTATCAAGCAAATCAACAATTATTTTTTTGTCTTTAGCCGTAGCAGGTTCTGACTTCTGTGCCAGGAAAAACATATCTTTTACAATGTCTCTGACCATCTCATTACGTCCTTATCTTAATCGTGTATGCTTCTGATTATAACATAATAACTGCCGGCTGCCAAAAATTCTCTCAGCGGATGGCATCTTTCATTTTCTTGATATAATCACCCACATAGGGCGGGGCCTGCCTGCCATATTTTGCCAGCAGCTTGATAATGGCGGAACCTACGATTACCCCGTCGGCAAAGACTGCCATATGCCGCGCCTGCTCAGGCTCGGCAATACCAAAACCGATAGCGCAGGGCACAGAAGTATTCTGCCGCACAATCTTTACCATGGAAGCAAGGTCTGTAGTAATCTCCGTCCTGGTACCCGTAACCCCAAGGCTGGAAACGATATAGAGAAAGCCTTCCGCCTCTTTGGCAATCATAGCAATCCTGTCGGCAGAAGTAGGCGCAATCATCGAAATAAGGTCTATTCCATGCATTTTACAGATAGGCAGGAATTCCTCTTTCTCTTCGAAGGGAATATCCGGCAGGATAAGCCCGTCAATGCCTATTGCTGCGCATCGAGAAATAAATCTTTCTGCCCCGTAGGAAAATACTACGTTAGCATAAGTCATAAAAACCATTGGTATGCTGACTTTTTTACGCAAGTTTTCTACCATGGCAAAAATTTTATCCGTAGTCACGCCGCCTTTTAAAGCCCTGAGATTTGCGCCTTGGATTACCGGTCCTTCCGCGGTCGGGTCAGAAAAAGGGATGCCAAGCTCGATAAGGTCGGCGCCGTTAGCCGCTGCTGCACACACAGCAGCTTCCGTTGTTTCCAGGTCAGGGTCGCCACAGGTAATGAAGGCGATAAAAGCTTTTCCGTTTGCAAATGCAGATTGTATTTTACTCATTGATATTCTCTCCTCTGTATCTGGCAATAGCGGCACAGTCTTTGTCGCCTCTGCCGGATAATGTAATGACCATGATCTGATCCGGCCGCAGCTGCGGAGCAAGTTTCATGGCGTAAGCTACGGCGTGAGCCGATTCGATAGCCGGAATAATGCCTTCCATACGCGCCAGATATTCAAAAGCGCAGACGGCCTCTTCATCTGTTACCGGCACATATTCCGCCCTGCCGATATCGTGCAGATAAGCGTGCTCCGGCCCTATGCCAGGATAATCAAGACCGGCAGAAATAGAATATACCGGTGCAATCTGACCGTACTGGTCCTGACAGAAATAAGATTTCATACCGTGGAAGATGCCTACTCTGCCAGTATTGACCGTAGCGGCAGTTTCGTAGGTATCGATGCCTCTGCCGGCAGCTTCGCAGCCAATCAGTCTTACTTCTTTATCGTTAATAAAATTATAGAAACTGCCGATAGCATTGGAACCGCCGCCGACGCAGGCAACAACTACATCTGGCAGTTTGTGCTCCTTAGCCAGCAGCTGTTCTTTGATTTCCTGCGAGATTACTGCCTGAAAATCACGCACGATAGTCGGAAAAGGATGCGGTCCCATCACAGACCCCAAACAGTAATGCGTGTCATCTATCCTTGTCGTCCACTCACGCAGCGCTTCAGAAACAGCATCCTTCAAAGTGCCGGTGCCGCTGCTGACAGGCACTACCGTCGCGCCCAGTAGCTTCATCCTGTACACATTCAGCGCCTGCCTGATAGTATCTTCTTGCCCCATAAACACTACGCATTCCATATCCATCAGCGCGGCCGCCGTTGCCGTAGCTACGCCGTGCTGACCAGCGCCAGTCTCGGCAATCAGCCTGGTCTTGCCCATTTTTTTGGCCAGCAGCGCCTGCCCCAGGACGTTATTGATTTTATGAGCCCCAGTATGGTTAAGGTCTTCGCGTTTCAGATAGATTTTAGCGCCGCCAAGATCCTTCGTCATCTTCTCTGCATAATACAGTCTTGAAGGCCTGCCAGCATATTCATTGAACAGCTCTGCCAGTTCCTGTTTGAAAGCAGGATCATTTTTATAATATTCATACGCCTTTTCCAGCTCTGTTACGGCATTCATCAGCGTTTCAGGTATATACTGTCCGCCATGGATACCAAATCTGCCCTTCTGATTCGTCATTGTTCCTACATCCCTTCACAATTTATTGCGTACTGCATTGATAAATGCAGCCATTTTTGCATGATCTTTCCTGCCGCCGGTTTCAATGCCCGAGCTGACGTCTACAGCATAGGGCCGCAGCTTGCGCACGGCCGCTCCTACATTAGCGCTGTCCAGGCCGCCGGCCAGAAAATACGGTCTGACAAAAGCCTGCAGCAACTCCCAGTCAAAGCATTGCCCCGTGCCGCCGCTGCCTGAATCCAGCAATATATAATCAGCGCTGCAGCTGGCAGCAGCCTGCAAATCGTCTGCCCGCCCCACTCTGAAAGCCTTGATAAGCTTTTTGTTTGTCCGCTGCCGGAGCGCAGCGATATACTCTTCATCTTCTGCTCCATGCAGCTGCGCCATATCGATTGTGCCCTGCTCAAGCAGCGACGCCACAAATTCAACTGGCGCATTTACAAAAACGCCTACGGCGCTTATCCCGCTGTCCAGCTGCCTGCGCAGCGCTGCCGCTGCCTGCGGCGTAATATAACGCCTGCTTTGGTCAGCAAAGACAAACCCGATATACTCCGGCTGCACCGCATTAGCGGCAGTTATATCAGCAGATGTTTTCAATCCGCATAATTTTATCTTCGTCATCACAATCCCCGTAACTCTCTCAACATGGCGCTACGATCAGCAGCACGCATCAGCGCCTCGCCTACCAGTACGGCATCAACGCCTATTTCCCGCAGCTTTTGCACATCAGCGGCGCTTTTTACCCCGCTTTCAGCGACAAATAACGTCTCGGGAGGCACCAGCTCTCTGAGCCTGCGGCTGTTTTCCATATCTACGGAAAAATCTTGAAGGTTTCTGTTATTAACCCCGATAAGCCTTGCGCCAGCCCGTACAGCCATCTGTACCTCAGCTTCATCATGCGCTTCTACCAGTGCCGACATCCCCATACTGTCACAGATTTTTATATAGGCTGCCAGCTCCTGCTCTGTCAAAAGCGAGCAAATCAGCAGCACAGCGGCTGCTCCAAAAATTCTGGCTTCATAAACCATATACGGAGATACAACAAAATCCTTGCGCAGACATGGTATGGACACCGCAGCTGCAATCTCTTGCAAATAGCGGCCGCTGCCCAGAAACCACTTAGGCTCCGTCAATACCGAGATACATTCGCCGCCGGCCCGTTCATATTCTAAAGCAATCTGCAGATATGGAAAATCTTCAGCAATAATCCCTTTAGACGGCGACGCCTTTTTGCATTCGCAGATAAAAGCCAGTTCCGGCTTACGCAAAGCTTTCTCAAAAGCAAACTCTTTGCCCGGTAACGCTAAAGCCTGCTCCCTTAACACTTCTATCGGCAAATTGCTTTCCGCCTGCCGCACCCGCAGAGCAGCGTGAACGGCAATTTCTTTTAAAATATTCATCAGCATACCTCCGTCCTGTTGCTGACCTCGATAAATTTATGCAACGTTGCCAGCGCACTGCCTGAATCAATCAGCTGTGCAGCCAGTTCTACTCCTTTCGCGAAGCTTTCTGCCTTGCCGCCGATATAAAGCGAAGCCCCGGCATTCATCAGTACGGTATTCCTTTTCGGCCCATGTTCCTTTCCTTGCAAAATAGCAAGGGTAATAGCTGCGTTTTCCTGCGGTGTCCCGCCAACAAGTTCTTCTTTTGTGCAGCGTGCAAAACCAAAGTCTTCCGGCTGGATTGTATAAGATTTAAACCAGCCGTCTTTAAATTCACAGACCGTAGTCGGCGCGCTCATGGAAATCTCATCCAGCTTGTCCTGTCCGTATACTACCATGCCGCGCCGTACGCCAAGGTCGATAAGTACCTGTGCCAACGGCTCTACCAGGTATTCGTCGTAGACGCCCAAAAGCTGCATTCTTGGACTGCCTGGATTAGTCAGCGGCCCCAGTATATTGAACACGGTACGAAAACCCAGTTCTTTGCGGATTGCCCCTACATATTTCATTGACGTATGATATTTCTGAGCGAAGAAAAAGCACATCCCTACTTCCTGCAGCAGCTCCAGGCATCTTTGCGGGCTTTGCTCAATATTTACTCCTAAAGCTTCCAGACAATCTGCCGTCCCGCATTTGGAAGAAGCCGCCCTGTTGCCGTGCTTGGCCACTTTCATACCGCCTGCTGCCGCAACCAGCGCCGACGTAGTGGAAATATTAAAGCTCTGGGAATTATCCCCGCCTGTGCCCACTATTTCAAACAAATCCATATCCGTTACCAGTTTAGTAGCATGGTCGCGCATTGCCGCAGCACAGCCGGCAATCTCGCTGGTGGTCTCCGCCCTGGTACTTTTGGTAGATAATGCTGCCAAAAACGCCGAATTCTGTGTCGGCGTAGTCTGTCCGCTCATAATCTCATTCATTACCGTATACGCTTCGTCAAAACTTAAATCCTCTTTGTTTACTATTTTTACAATCGCTTCTTTAATCATGCAAATCCCCTCATTTCAACGCAATAAAATTTTTCAATATCATTTTGCCTTGC
Organism: uncultured Phascolarctobacterium sp.; assembly: GCA_947629685.1. GTDB lineage: Bacteria > Bacillota > Negativicutes > Acidaminococcales > Acidaminococcaceae > URXU01. Next base: position 3,075 of record CANREP010000019.1, on the reverse strand, counting down.
GGCGTCATAATAGACTCAGGATGAAACTGCACCCCAAATATCGGCATTTCTCTATGCTGCACACCCATCACCAGGCCGTCATCGGTATCGGCAATAATCGTCAGGCATTCCGGCAGCGTCTCCCTGTCAGCCAGCAGCGAATGGTACCGCGCCACAGGCGATTTTGCCGCACAACCCGCAAACAGCGGACAACTGAGCCGGAAATTTACCATAGACTGCTTACCATGCATAAGTTCCGGCGCATACACGATCTTACCTCCAAATGCTGCGCAAATAGCCTGATGCCCAAGGCACACTCCCAAAACAGGTATCTTGTTGCCTAAACTTTTAATGCACTCCATAATGACGCCGGCATTTTCTGGTCTGCCCGGCCCGGGTGAAAGAATGATTTTCTCCGGCTGTAAACTTGCTATCTGTTCGACGCTAAGCTCATCATTACGGATCACTTTAATGTTTTCAGCCAGCTCTCCCACCATCTGATACAGATTATAGGAGAAACTGTCATAATTATCTATCAGTAATATCATATGTCTTCCTCCGCCAGCTGCAGCGCCTTAAGTACGGCCTGCGCCTTATTCAAACACTCCTGATACTCTTTTTCAGGCACCGAATCGGCAACGATACCTGCGCCGCTGCGCACAAATACTTTGCCATTCTTTTTATAGGCAATCCTGATTGCTATGCATGTATCCATATTGCCCGTAAAATCAATATATCCGACAGCGCCGCCATAAATGCCGCGCTTATTATTTTCCAATTCGCCAATCAGCTGGCAGGCTCTGATTTTAGGTGCTCCTGATAAAGTACCCGCCGGCAATACCGCCGCTATGGCATCCAGCGCATCCAAATCTTCGCGCAGCTCGCCTCGTACCGTCGAGCCGATATGCATAACATGAGAATACTTCTCAACAGAATGCAGCTTTTCAACCTGTACGCTACCGAATTTACTTATTCTGCCCAAATCATTACGGCCTAAGTCCACCAGCATATTATGCTCAGCCAGTTCTTTTTCATCCTGCAGCAGCTCCTGCTCTAAAGCCAAGTCCTCTGCTTCCGTTTTGCCGCGCGGCCTTGTTCCTGCCAGCGGGAAAGTATGCAGCACGCCGTTTTCCAGTTTAACTAATGTCTCCGGCGACGCTCCCGCTACTTCTACATCTGTGCCGGAAAAATAAAACATATACGGCGACGGATTAAGCGTCCTTAAAATACGATAAGTATTCAGCAAACTGCCGGCAAAGGCGGCGCTCAAACGATTGGACAGCACTATCTGGAAAATATCGCCCTCTTTGATATAATGCTTAGCCCGCTCTACCATGCTGCAAAATTCTTCTTTGGCAAATAAAGGCTCCATCCTGCTTAAAAGTTTACCGCCGGTATCCGCTGTGGCGCTGCCTTCTTTCAGCAGTTCGTACATTTGCCGCAGTTCCATAACCGCTTTATTATATTCCGTTTCCGGATTCTCTAAAGACATATTAGAAATGAGGATGATTTTCTGCCTGTAATTATCAAAGGCAATAACTTTATCAAACAACATCAAATCGAAATCCTTGAATGCTTCACTGTCCTGAACCTCCACATACGCTTTCGGCTCACTGTACCTGATAAAATCGTAGGCAAAATAGCCTACCAGCCCGCCGGTGAAGCTGGGCAAATAATCAAACCGCGGACTTTTATAATCATCAAGCAGCTGCCGCAGTACTTTGACTGGTTTATCCGTATCCATCCTTACACTGCCTATCTTCATTTTGCCGTCAAGGCAGGTTACCTCAAATTTAGGCTCAAAACCCAGGAAAGTATACCGTCCCCATTTCTCATTGTCTGTAACCGATTCCAACATATAGCAGTGCGACGAAACATTTTTCAACGCTTTCAAAACTTCGATAGGTGTGCGGATGTCAGCCATCACTTCGCAGCTTACTGGCAATACTTTATATTTGCCCTCGGCTGCAATCTTTCTGACATCTTCAAACGACGGATAAAATTTCATTGTTTTACCTCCTAAACAAAAATACTCCTCTGACTTCTGCCAAAGGAGTATAAAAAAATCCCTGACAGAAAATCTTCTGTCAAGGACGAATAATCTCTATCCGCGGTGCCACCTTGATTCACGGCCACGACGCCGTACACTTGTCAGGATACCAACATATCCCCGGCAACTAACGTATGCCCACACGTTGCAGAATACTCTGCGCTCACGCGCATTTGACTGCACCCTCAGCGGTCCATTTGACAAACTGTTTCTTACCTGACTCTCAGCAACGCAGGCTCTCTGTAAAGGCATATTAGCCGTTATCTCCGCTTCAACGGTTTGCTTTTTTAAATTGAACAAATTTTAACACTTACTCAAAGAGCCGTCAACAAAAAATTACATTTTTTTATTGTTTTACATATTTTCTGCTAACTTTGTATATTTTTTAACAAGTTAATTATTTTATCTTATTTATAAAAGCACATAAAAATATTTACAGCAACTACGGACGCAAAAATCATTTTATTTTTTTCAGCAAAATTTTTAACGTTTCTATAAAAGCATCAACATCAATCTGTTCAGTTTCCTGCTTGTCAACCTCATTTTCTCTATTAACTAAATTATCTATACTACACCCTAATTGCTTACTTATTTTAATAGCCGTCAACAAACTGATTCCTGTATTGCCATTTTCTATATTGCTCATATGCTGTTCAGTCTTATAGTTCGCCGGACGGCGAAAGTACGATTATTGAATTGACAAAGGGCGGTAAATCAACGGAATTTGATTTGAAGGAATTTGAAGATTTCCAACTGGAAATAGAAAATACCGTTGATTATCAAGTATGGAAGAAGCAAAAAAGACAAGGAAAAAAATAACCGTTTCCCGCTGCAACGGAAAACGGCAAAAAAAGAATCCCCGCCTACTGCAATAGACAGGGATTCCGAAAGCAACCAATTCAAGAAACCTGCAAAGAATCATGAAATGGTCTGTCTGCATTATACCATTCCGTGGTTCAAAAATCAAGAAAGGATGAAGTGTAATGACAGGCGGCACAAGAAAACGTGGTTCAACGTGGTCTTATTATTTCGATTTAGGAAAAGTA
>CANREP010000018.1 GCA_947629685.1 uncultured Phascolarctobacterium sp. | reverse complement strand
CATAGCCAGCATGGTGCCTGCAGCTACTGCAGTACCGATAACGCCTGCAACGTTCGGGCCCATAGCGTGCATGAGCAGGAAGTTTGCCGGGTTAGCCTGTTGACCAACTTTTTGAGATACACGAGCAGCCATCGGAACTGCGGATACACCTGCGGAACCGATAAGCGGATTGGTTTTGCCGCCGTCTACCATGCACATCAGTTTACCAAAGATAACACCAGCGCAAGTACCAGCTGCGAATGCAACCAGACCGAGGCAGATAATCAGGATGGTCTGATAGTTCAGGAAAGAATCAGCTTTCATGGTCAGACCGGTACCGGTTGCCAGCATGATGGTTACGGTGTTCATCAGTGCGTTTTGTGCAGTATCGGACAGACGATCCAGGCAGCCTGCTTCTTTGAACAGGTTACCCAGCATCAGCATACCGATCAATGCGGTTACAGGCGGTAACAGTAAGGAAATTACGATAGTAGTTACTACCGGGAATACAACCTTTTCAAAGTGAGAAACCGGACGCAGCTGTTCCATAACGATCTTACGGTCAGCTTCAGTGGTGAACAGTTTCATGATAGGAGGCTGAATCAACGGTACTAAGGACATGTAGGAATATGCTGCTACTGCGATAGCACCTAACAGGTTAGGAGCCATTTTTGCTGCCAAGTAAATTGCGGTCGGGCCGTCAGCACCGCCGATAATACCGATTGCAGATGCTTCCTGTACGGTGAAGCCCAGCATCATAGCGCCCAACAGGGAGATGAATACGCCTGCTTGTGCAGCTGCACCGAGGAGCAGGGTTTTCGGGTTAGCAATCAACGGACCGAAGTCGGTCATTGCGCCTACGCCCAAGAAAATGAGCGGAGGGAATACTTCGTGTTGAATACCATAAAGGATTACGGACATAACGCCCGGAGTGTCTTCAAAACCGGTTTTCGGAACGTTTGCCAGCAAGCAGCCGAATGCGATCGGAGAAAGCAGCAAAGGTTCGAAGCCTTTACCAATAGCAAGATAGAGAAGAATGCAACCAACTAACATCATGATTGCATTGCCCATGGTAAATGCAGCGAAACCACTGTCATTCCACACGGATTGTAAAGCAACTACAAATGCTTCCATTTAATATCCTCCCAATTTTCAATTTGTGGAAGGCCCCTTGCGAATGGGGCCCTCCAAAGAACATCTAATCAGTTAATATTGCGACCTATTAACTGGTTAAAATTACATAACGATCATTACGTCGCCAGTGGAAACGGTTTGACCAGCAGAAACGCGAACGTCGGAAACGGTGCCGTCAGCCGGAGCCATGATTTCGTTCTGCATTTTCATAGCTTCGAGGATCAGGAGAACGTCGCCAGCTTTAACAGCGTCGCCTGCTTTGCATTTAACTTCGAGAACTTTACCAGGCATCGGAGCGGAAACAGTTGCGGAACCAGCAGCAACCGGTTTAGCAGCCGGAGCCGGAGCGGGAGCCGGAGCAGCTTTCGGAGCAGGTGCAGCAGCCGGAGCCGGAGCAGCTTTCGGAGCAGCTTTCGGAGCAGCAGCAGCAGCGCCGCCCATTTCTTCAACTTCTACTTCGTATGCAGTACCATTAACGGTGATAGTATACTTTTTCATGGATATGAATCCTCCTTAAAATCTCGTTTTTAATAAATAGTTAGAACCAATAATTGATTAGAAGCATTCTTTACGAACGCTGATAGCTTCAACGCGAGCGTTTACAGTCCAGCTAGCATTAGGAAGACGACGAACGCAAGCGATTTGGTCTGCGCTGCAGCCGGTTGCTGCGATTGCTGCTGCGATAACTGCGATGATTTCGCTGTCATCTTGTACAGGAGCAGCTGCGGGTGCTGCTGCAGGAGCTGCTGCCGGAGTAGGAGCTACTGCCGGTTTAGCTGTTTTTTTTTGGGTCGGGTCAACCATTTGAATTAAGTGCATGAGTACGCCCAGTGCTGCAAGAACACCGAATACGATAGTCATGTTAATTACTGCGATCAACCACGGATTAGTGGTAACAGGGCCCATTTATTTCACCTCATCTTTTAAAATTATTAGGCACTAAGCAACTGCCGATAATGAATTACAAAGGAATGTTGCCGTGGCGTTTTGCCGGACGGGTTTCGCGTTTGCTTTCGAGCATTTGCAGAGCGTTGATGATGGTGGGACGAGAGTTTTTCGGTTCGATAACCATGTCAACCATACCGCGCATAGCTGCTTGATACGGAGTAGCAAAGTTGTCGATGTACTCAGCAGTTTTAGCTTTAACATCAGGATCGTTTCTGAAGATGATGTTAGCCGCGCCTGCAGGACCCATAACTGCGATTTCTGCAGTCGGCCAAGCGATAACTTGGTCAGCGCCAAGGTCTTGAGAGCACATTGCCAGGTAGGAACCGCCGTAAGCTTTACGGGTAACCATGGTGATTTTAGGTACGGTAGCTTCAGAGTAAGCATACAGTAATTTAGCACCATGACGGATGATGCCGCCGTATTCTTGGTTGCAGCCAGGCAGGAAGCCAGGAACGTCAACCAGGTTCAGCAGAGGAATGTTGAATGCGTCGCAGAAGCGGATGAAACGAGCGCCTTTATCGGAAGCGTTGATGTCCAGGCAGCCAGCCATAACTTTCGGCTGGTTAGCGATGATACCAACGGTTTGGCCGTCCATACGAGCGAAGCAGGTGATGATGTTTTGTGCCCAATATTTTTGGGATTCATAGTATTCGCCGTTATCTACAATAGCTTTGATAACGTCATACATGTCGTATGCTTGGTTGGAGTTGTCCGGAAGCAGAGTGTTCAGGCTTTCTTCAACACGCATCGGGTCGTCACCAGTTTCAACAATCGGAGCGGTTTCCATGTTGTTGGAAGGCAGGAAGGAAAGCAGGTAACGGATTTGCTGCAGGCAGTCTTCATCGTTTTCAGCAGCGAAGTGAGCAACACCGGAAGTGCTGTTGTGGGTCATAGCGCCACCCAGTTGTTCTTGGGTTACATCTTCACCGGTAACGGATTTAACTACTGCAGGGCCGGTAATGAACATTTTGGAAGTGTTCTTTACCATGTAGATGAAGTCGGTCAGTGCCGGGCTGTATACAGCGCCGCCAGCGGAAGGACCCATGATAGCGGAGATCTGAGGAACAACACCGGAAGCGATGGTGTTTTCGAAGAAGATCTTACCATAACCAGCCAGAGCGTCGATAGCTTCTTGGATACGAGCACCGCCGGAATCGTTCAGGCCAACGAGCGGAGCACCCATTTTCAGTGCCAGACGTTGAACTTTAACGATTTTTGCAGCATGCATTTCGCCAAGAGAACCGCCTTCAACGGTGAAGTCTTGTGCAAATACATAAACAAGACGGCCGTCGATGGTGCCATAACCGGTGGTTACGCCTTCACCCGGAAGTTCTTTCTTTTCTTGACCAAAGTTGGTGCAACGATGACGAACGAAACGATCCAGTTCTACGAAGGAACCTTCGTCGAGAAGTGCAGCAATTCTTTCACGAGCGGTCATTTTACCAGCTTCATGTTGTTTTGCTACGCGTTTTTCACCGCCAGCAGCCAGAATTACTTCGGACTTTTTGAGCATTTTCTCAATTTTTTCTTGAGTAGACAAAATCTTACACCTCCATCATTATTGGGAGAACAAAATTTATATACATATATTGAAGCCGTATCTCATGTACGGCTTCAATATCATGTATCAGAGTAATAATAGTATTACCGCAGCTCTCAAAGGCTGACTAAAAATTAGTCAACGTAGGTTTCAGCCGGTTGGCAAAGTTCGAGCAGCAGGCCAGCAGATTTCGGGTGAATGAAAGCAATTTTCATGTTGCCAGCACCATTGCGAGGAGCTTTGTCGATCATTTTAACACCAGCAGCTTCCATATCAGCGATAGCAGCTTTGATGTCATCTACGCGCAGAGCGATATGTTGGATGCCAGGGCCGTTTTTAGCGATGTATTTGCCGATAGGGCCGTCATTGTTTTCAGTGATATCAACGAGGAGTTCGAGCAGGGTTTCGCCGCAGGGAATGAATACGGTTGCAACGCCTTGTTCTTTAACTTCTTCACGGTTGGTTACTTGAAGGCCAAGAACCTCGGTGTAAATTTTGGTTGCTGCATCTAAGTCAGCGCATGCAATACCAACATGGTCAACACAAATAGTTTTGAATGCCATAATAAATTCCTCCTAAGAATCAAAATTTTGGTGGTTTATTTTAAAACTTTACCAACAATATCATCAACGACAGAATAAGGTTCAATGTCACGATTCTGCATCCTGATTACCAGCTGGTCAAAATCGTCGGTTGAAATCACATTCTTGTCGATGTAACGATTTACGCGATCATTGAGCATCGCAGTAACTTCGTTTTTAATACGAGCCTTGCGGATCTCGCTGAGTTTGCCGGTTTCTTCCAGATAAGCCTTATGAGCTTCGATGGAGTCAACAACGGCTTCTATACCTTCACCCTTGCTGGCAATAGTCCTGTTGATCGGAGGACGCCAGCCAACATGCTCGGGATTCAATTCTAACATCATTTCAATCTCAATGTTGAGCTTGTCAGTTCCTTCACGATCTGCTTTGTTAATCGTAAAGAGGTCACCGATTTCAAGTATACCTGCTTTGATTGCCTGGATATCGTCGCCCATACCGGGGATTACAACAACCATGGTGGTGTCAGCGGTCTTAACAATATCAACCTCAGACTGACCTACGCCAACGGTTTCGACGATGATAACATCCATGCCGAAAGCATCCATAAGTTTTACAGCATCGCCTGCTTTTTGGGACAGGCCGCCAAGGCTGCCACGCGTTGCCATGGAACGAACAAAGATTCCTTCATCGGCAGTAAGATCCATCATTCTGATACGGTCGCCGAGGATAGCGCCGCCGGAATACGGACTTGTAGGGTCGATTGCTACAATTCCGACAGTTTTACTGCGTTTACGGTATTCTTTTGCAAGTTTATCAGTCAGAGTACTTTTACCAGCACCCGGAGGGCCAGTGATACCAATTACATACGCATTGCCCGTATGCGGGTAGATTTCTGTCATGATTTTGACAGCATCGTCATATTCATTTTCAACAGCAGTAATTGCTTTAGATAATGCAAGACGAGAATGATTCAATAAATCTTCTACAATCTTCAAAATTCACACCGCCTTGTCTGATCGGATAATTTTTATAGTGCAAGCCGGGACAAGCCCGGCCTGCAGGAAAAAACGATCAAATTATTTAACGTTAGCGTTGATGAAGTCAACAATGTTGCTGGTCGGGGTGCCAGGAGTGAATACTTCAGCAATGCCAGCAGCTTTCAGGCCGGGGATGTCAGCGTCAGGAATAACGCCGCCGCCGATTACCAGAACGTCGGTCAGGCCTTTTTCTTTCAGCAGTTCAACTACTTTCGGGAAAAGGGTGTTGTGAGCGCCGGAGAGCAGGGACAGTGCAACAACGTTTACGTCGTCTTGCAGAGCTGCTTCAGCGATTTGTTCCGGGGTCAGACGGATACCGGTGTAGATTACTTCAAAACCAGCGTCGCGCAATGCACGAGCTACAACTTTTGCACCGCGGTCATGACCATCAAGACCCGGTTTAGCAACTAAAACTTTAACGTTAGCCATTATAAGTTACCTCCGTATAATTGTCAGATGTTTACAAATTAAAGAGTGGTATGAGGTTGGTATTCACCGAATACTTCTCTCATAACGCCGCAGATTTCGCCTTCGGTTGCATATGCACGAACTGCGTCCAGGATGTAAGGCATCAGGTTTACAGATTCGTCAGCGCATGCAGCTTTCAGAGCAGCCAGAGTTTCTTCAACTTTAGCGTTGTCACGACGAGCTTTCAGAGCAGCGATTTTGTCAGCTTGGAGTTTACCTACGGAACCGTCTACGCGGAGCAGGTTTTTCGGAGCTTCTTCTTCTTGTTGGAATTTGTTAACACCAACGATGATACGGTCGCCTTTTTCGATTTCCATTTGCCATTTGTAAGCGGAATCTTGGATTTCTTTTTGGATGTAGCCTTTAGCGATTGCTTCAGGAGCGCCACCGATTTCGTCAATTTTCTTAATGTATTCCCAAGCTTCAGCTTCGATCTTGTCGGTCAAAGCTTCTACATAGTAGGAACCACCCAACGGGTCAATGGTGTCAGCCAGGCCGGATTCGTAAGCAACGATTTGCTGAGTACGCAGAGCGATGGTTACGGATTCAGTGGTCGGCAGAGCCAATGCTTCGTCTTTGGAGTTGGTGTGGAGGGATTGAGTACCGCCCATTACAGCAGCAGCAGTTTGCAGAGCAACACGAACGATGTTGTTGTTCGGTTGTTGAGCAGTCAGCATGGAACCTGCAGTTTGGGTATGTACACGCAGCATCATGGATTTAGCTTTTTTAGCGCCAAAACGTTCTTTCATAACTTTAGCCCATACACGACGGGAAGCGCGGAATTTAGCAACTTCTTCGAGTACGTTGTTATGAGCATTCCAGAAGAAGGACAGACGGCCAGCGAAAGCGTCAACGTCCAGACCAGCTTTGATAGCAGCTTCTACATAAGCGATACCGTCAGCAATAGTGAATGCGATTTCTTGAGAAGCGGTGGAACCAGCTTCACGGATGTGGTAACCGGAAATGGAGATGGTGTTCCACAGCGGAACATTTTTGGAGCAATATTCAAAAATGTTGGTGATAAGACGCATGGACGGTTTCGGCGGGAAAATGTAGGTGCCGCGAGCTGCGTATTCTTTCAGGATATCGTTTTGGATGGTGCCGCGGAGTTTGTCAGCGGAAACGCCTTGTTTTTCAGCAACTGCGATGTACATAGCGAGCAGTACGGAAGCAGGAGCGTTGATGGTCATGGAGGTGGAAACTTTGTCGAGTTGGATGCCGTCGAACAGGATTTCCATATCAGCCAGGGAGTCGATAGCAACGCCTACTTTACCAACTTCGCCTTCGGACATCGGGTCAGTGGAGTCATAACCGATTTGGGTCGGAAGGTCGAATGCGCAGGACAGACCGCTGCCGCCGTTAGCTAACAGGTAACGATAACGTTTGTTGGATTCTTCAGCAGTGGAGAAACCAGCATACATACGCATGGTCCAGAAACGGCCACGATACATGGTGGGTTGTACGCCACGGGTGTAAGGATATTCACCAGGGAAGCCCAGTTTTTCCATGTAGTCGAAGTTTTCACCAAGATCCATCGGGGTGTACAGTCTGTTAGGTGCAAGGTTTGCACGTTCAGGGGCTTTTTCAAGTTTAGCTTCTACGTCAGCCATATACTTGTCAAAACCAGCTTTAATTTGTTCAAATGCCATTCTCAAATCCTCCTTAAATATTTGTTGTGCACATTTCGGACTGGACGGGTCCGAAACAATGGTGAGAGTGTCCGTCGTAGACGGTATATGGCAAAGCCTGAGGCTTCGTCAACAGTTTTATTTATATTTGCCTGCGGAACTTGCATCCGCAGGCAAATACCTTACATAGTTTAACCTATTTTCAAAAACTTCTCAAGTGTTTTTGAATTATTTTTCAACCATGCCTTCCATGCTGCCGGTTTCAGCGAAGCATTTGTAGCAGTCGAATGCTTCAGCAAGGATATGCGGAGTTTGGCTGTTGCCGCAAGCTTCGCAAGCTCTCTTGAAGTAATCATACAGCCAGGGCTGATATTTCGGGTTAGCGATCTGGTCGATGATGATAGGAGCTTTTTCTTTCGGGGACAGGCCACGGAGGTCAGCTACGCCGCGTTCGGAAACGATAACGTCAACGTCGAGGGTAGCATGGTCAATATGGCTGCAGAACGGAACAACGGAGCTGATCTTGCCGCCTTTTGCCAGGGAGTTGGTGAAGAATACGGTCAGATAGCCGTTACGAGCAAAGTCGCCGCTGCCGCCAACGCCGTTCATCAGTTTGGTGCCGCAAACATGGGTGGAGTTTACGTTGCCATAAATATCTACTTCAATAGCGGTGTTCATTGCGATTACGCCGATACGACGAGCAACTTCAGGGCTGTTGGAGATTTCTTGCGGACGCAGGATGAGATATTTTTTGTATTTTTCAACGTTTTCATAGAATTTCTTCTGGCATTCCGGAGACGGAGTCAGAGCGGTGCCGGAAGCAACGCGGAGTTTGCCGGCGTCGATCAGGTCGAACATACCGTCTTGGATAACTTCGGTGTAAACGGTCAGGTCTTCGAAGTCGGAGTTTACCAGGCCATTGATAACTGCGTTAGCAACGGAGCCTACGCCGGATTGCAGCGGCAGCAGGTTTTTCGGCATACGGCCTGCAGCAACTTCGCCTTTGAGGAAGTTAACCAGGTTTGCGCCCATATGTTTAGCGTCTTCATCGATTTCGCCCAGCGGACGAACTTTATCGGTGATGTCGCAGGGAACTACTGCAACGATTTTGTCTAATTCGCAAGGAATGTAGGTGGTACCGATGCGGTCTTCCGGTTTTTCAACAGGGATGGGTTTGCGGTACGGAGGATCCAGGGGAACATAGGAGTCATGCATACCTTCCAGCTCAGCCGGTTGGGTGGTGTTAACTTCTACGATAACTTTTTTAGCGCTCTGTACATAAGAGGAGCTGTTGCCCATGGAAGTGGTCGGGATCAGGCCTACTTTGCCGTCGCCCAGGTCGTTGATTTTGCAAACTTCTACGATAGCGATATCAACGTCGCGGCGGTTAGCCATGAAGCCATAACGAACCATTTGTGCCATATGGCTCAGATGGATGTCAGCATATTTTACTTGACCAGCGTTGATTGCTTTACGCATGGTGCCATTGGTCTGATAAGGGAGACGGCGGTCGATTACGCCTGCTTCAACCATTGCTTGGTCGATTTCGGGGCCAACGGAAGCGCCGGTCCATACGTTAACTTTAAAAGGAGATTTCTTGCCTCTTTCAGCAAGAGCCAGAGGAACAGCTTTCGGATAACCAGACGGAGTAAAACCGCTGACACCTACGTTGTCACCATCTTTTACGAATTCTGCAGCAGCTTCAGCGCTCATAACTTTGCCAGCTACTGCGTCACAAATGCGATCTTTAATATCGATCATGTTTACCTGCCTCCTTATAATTTAGGACATTGTTGTTAGTAAGGGATTCCCTTATAAATAAAACTTATTTGCCGCCAACCCGCGTATAGTGCTGATTAAGTTACAAATAAGATTTTACCGGAATTTAAAGAATACCAGGTGCAGTCGCACACTCATACCCTTTCTACAGCTATTATTCGACACCGCGAAAAAATCTCCTGCTGCCGTAGCGTTATTTTACGAAAATATTTTTTAATTTTTGACACAATTATAACATATCGTCAAAAATTATTTCACACTTTTTTCAAAATTTTTGATTTTTTTTCAAATTCAAACTATCTGACGTCTATTATAATAGCAATAAAACTGTAACATATCAAGCATTTTCTTTACACCTTCAATTAAAAACCCCTTTCAAAATAATTTTGAAAGGGGTTTTTGTGCAGTTATTGAAGTATTTTTACCGTACTTTTGCCGAATAGTGCGTATGCAGTAGATGATGTGCTTTTTCTCCGAGAGGTTTTCCAAGCCAATTATCATAAAGCGCCTTAATTTCAGGATTTTCGTGTGATTTTCGTAATTCGCTCATCCTGTCACAGTCAAACAGGGCCTCGCGGCGTTTCTGCCTGATTTCGCGGTTTACGGGAACGGGCTGTCCGCCGCCGCCGATGCAGCCGCCCGGGCAGGCCATGACTTCGATGAACTGATAGTCGGCGGTACCGGCCTTGATACGGTCCAGCATCTTATGAGCAGAAGCAAGGGTATTGACTACGGCAATCTTGATTTCCTTGCCGGCAATATTCAGGGTAGCTTCGCGGGTCTCTTCCATACCGCGTACTTCTTCGTACTCGATCTTGGGCAGGTCTTCGCCGCTGACTACGTCAGCCACGGTACGCAGGGCCGCTTCCATAACGCCGCCCGTGTTGCCGAAGATTACAGCGGCGCCGGTTCCGGTGCCCAGCGGAGAATCAAAATGCTCTTCCGGCAGGGCGGCAAAGTCGATGCCGGCCTCGCGGATCATACGGCCCAGTTCGCGGGTAGTGATGACTACGTCTACGTCGCGGTAGCCGCTGTCGCACATTTCCTCGCGCTGCGCTTCAGCTTTCTTAGCCGTGCAGGGCATAACGGAGACGCTGACGATCTTAGCCGGGTCGATGCCGGCTTTTTCTGCGTAATAGGTCTTGGCTACGGCCCCAAACATCTGCTGCGGCGATTTAGCCGTCGACAGATGGGGCAGCAGGTCGGGATATTTCAGCTCGATCATGTTTACCCAGCCGGGACTGCAGGAAGTAATCATAGGCAGCACGCCGCCGTTTTGCAGGCGGTCGATGAACTCGTGCCCTTCTTCCATAATGGTCAGGTCAGCAGAGAAATTAGTGTCGAATACCTTGTCGAAGCCCAGGCTGCGCAGCGCCGCTACCATCTTGCCGGTAACGATACTGCCTGCCGGGATGCCCAGCTCCTCGCCCAGCGCTACGCGCACGGAAGGAGCTGTCTGTACGATGACCACCTTGTCGGGGTCGTTAATAGCTTTCCATACCTGTTCGGTATCATCTTTTTCTACGATAGCGCCGGTCGGGCAGACGCTCGCGCACTGGCCGCAGTAGGTGCAGACAGCGTCTTTCAGGTCATGCTCGAAAGCGGTGGAAACGATGGTGTTGAAGCCGCGTCCGGCAAAGCTGTAGACGCTCATGCCCTGTACGTCGCGGCAGATACGGATGCAGCGGCCGCAGAGGATGCATTTTTCCTGGTCGCGTACCAGCGACGGATTGCTGCAGTCGATAGTGTGAGCCTTAGTCTCGCCGCCCTCGAAACGGATCTTACGCAGTCCCAGGTCGGCGGCAATCTTCTGCAGTTCGCAGTCGCCGCTCTTCTGGCAGCACAGACAGTCTTTGGGATGGTTGGCCAAAAGCAGTTCCACCACCGTCTTGCGCGCTTCGCGCACCTTATCCGTATTGGTCTTTACCACCAGGCCCTCGCTGACGGGATAGACGCAGGAAGCAACCAGCGTGCGCGCGCCGGACGCTTCTACCATACACAGACGGCAGGCCCCTTCGGGGCGCAGCTCAGGATGATAGCACAGGGTCGGGATATAGATTCCGGCCGCACGGGCAGCTTCCAGGATAGTAGTTCCCTGTTCGGCCTGGATTTGTTTACCATTGATAGTCAAATTTACCATAGTCATCGTCCGTGCTCCTCCTTAACCCTTGGTGATAGCCTTGAACGGACATGCAGCCATGCAGGCACCACATTTGATACAGATATCCTGATTGATAACGTGTTTTTCCTTAATCTTACCGCTGATAGCCTGTACCGGGCAGTTGCGGGCGCACAGTCCGCAGCCGCGGCAGGCGTCGGTAATGGTGTAGCTGGCCAGCTTTTCGCATACGCCGGCCGGACAGCGTTTTTCTTTGATATGCGCTTCGTATTCGTCGCGGAAATATTTCAAAGTACTCAGTACGGGGTTAGGAGCAGTCTGTCCCAACCCGCACAGAGCGGTTTCCTTAATATTCTTCGCCAGGTTTTCCAAAAGCTCGATGTCGCCTTCCCTGCCCTGGCCTTCGGTAATACGGGTCAAAATCTCCAGCATACGCTTGGTGCCTTCGCGGCAGGGCGTACATTTACCACAGGATTCGGACTGGGTAAAGTTCAGGAAGAATTTAGCTACGTCCACCATGCAGGTGTCCTCATCCATGACAACCAGGCCGCCGCTGCCCATCATAGCGCCGGCAGCAATCAGCGAATCATAATCAACCGGCAGATCCAGCATGGATTCCGGCAGACAGCCGCCGGACGGGCCGCCGATCTGTACGGCCTTGAATTTCTTGCCGTTGGTGATGCCGCCGCCGATATCGTAGATAATCTCACGCATGGTAATGCCCATGGGCACTTCTGCCAGGCCGGTGTTGTTAATCTTGCCGGTAAGGGCGAAAACCTTGGTGCCTTTAGAGCGTTCCGTGCCGTACTGACAGTACCAGTCAGCGCCGTTGACGATGATCTGGGCCACATTGGCAAAGGTCTCTACATTATTGATATTGGTCGGTTTGCCCCACAGGCCGGAAACAGCCGGGAACGGCGGACGGGGACGGGGCATACCGCGTTTGCCTTCGATAGAAGCCATGAGGGCGGTTTCTTCGCCGCAGACGAATGCGCCTGCGCCTTCTTTGATATGCAGGGTGAAATTAAAGCCGCTGCCGAAGATGTTCTCACCTAAAAGGCCCATCTTTTCAGCCTGCTCGATAGCCGTGCGCAGGCGTTTGATAGCCAGCGGGTATTCGGCACGCACATAGATATAACCCTCGTCAGCGCCGATAGCGTAACCGCAGATGGCCATGCCTTCCAGCACGCGGTGCGGGTCGCCTTCCAGTACGCTGCGGTCCATGAACGCACCCGGGTCGCCTTCGTCGGCGTTGCAGATAACGTATTTCTTATCGCTGACAGAATTCTTGGCAAACTGCCATTTCATGCCGGTCGGGAAGCCGCCGCCGCCGCGTCCGCGCAGGCCGGATTTTTTCACTTCGTCGACTACCTCTTCCGGGGTCATGGTAGTAACGGCTTTAGCCAGCGCTTCATACCCGCCCACGGCGATATATTCCTCGATCATTTCCGGGTTGATAGCGCCGCAGTTGGCAAGTACCAGGCGCTGCTGCTTTTTATAGAAGCCGATTTCCGAATAATTTGGCACCTGCTCATGGCTCAAAGGCTCACGGTACAGCAGGCGTTCCACGATGCGCCCTTTATACAGGTGGCTTTCAACGATTTCTTTCACGTCTTCCGGTTTTACATGGCAGTAGAAAGTGCCTTCAGGATAGACGATGACCAGCGGACCGTGCTCGCAGAAGCCGTGGCAGCCGGTTTCTACCAGCATGACCTCGTTCTGCAGGCCGTATTCTTCCAGATATTTGGCGAAGCCGAGCTGGATCTCCTTAGAACCTGCGGATTTACAGCCCGTGCCGCCGCAAACTAAAACATGAGCTCTGATATGCTGCATAATTCTCTCCTCCAAAAAAATTATTCCTGTTCCAGCTTACCGACAACGAGTTCTTCCACGATGCGGCCGTTGACCACATGCTCGGCAATGATTTTCTTCACATCTTCGGGTTTTACCTTGCCGTAGGTGATGCGGGGCTCGCCGGGACGGATGACGTCGACCAGCACTTCTTTCTCACACATACCGATGCAGCCGGTCTGCTGCACCTGCACGTTGAGCAGCTTGCGTACTGCCAGTTCGTCCAAGATAGCGCTCATCACTTCGCGCGCGCCGGCGGCGATACCGCAGGTACCCATACCAACGATGATCTTGGTGCCTTCGTCTTTGCGCAGTTTGATGTCCGCTTTCAGTTTTTCACGCAGTTTATGCAAATCTTCCAAGCTTTTCATTTATTGAACCTCCATACCTTTTACTTTGGCAATTTCCTGTTTTAAGTATTCCTCCAGCCAGAGAGAAATCTCCGGGTTGGCAAAATCGGCGGCGTCGCCAAGTATCTCCCGCACCTGGCGGGTAGAAAAATCAAGCCTGCGTCCGCCGCAGGTATAACTGAAATCAAGTTCCAGCCACGGCGCTCCGGCCAGCAGTACCCTGATACTGGCGGCAATGTCGCCTAAAGGCGGCATATCGATATTGCCGGCGGCAAAATAAGCGGCCAGCTTCGTACCGCTGCCTTTTTCCGACGTCAGCTCCAGATGCCCGCCGCACTGCTGGGTAACCATGTCGATAAAGGGGATGCCCATCCCCACCTTACGGCTCAGCCGGGTAGTCGTGAACGGGTCGCGCACCTGCTGCAGAAGCTCCTGGCTCATCCCCCTGCCGTCGTCCTCGATGCGGAAGACGAAAAAGCCGTCTTCATCTTCGTCAATGGCGATAACAAGGTTTTTAGCTCCGGCCTCGATGGAATTCTGCGCCAGATCCAATATATGCAGTGACAACTCCCGCATGATTTACTGGTACCTTTTTAAAATGGCCGGCAGTTTATCAGGCGTCAGACGGCCATGAGTATCGTCGTTGATCTGCATGACGGGGGCCAATCCGCACGCGCCGATGCAGGCAACAGTTTCCAGCGTGTAGCGCAGATCTTCCGTAGTATGGCCGGCCTTGATGCCCAGCTCTTTTTCCAGCGCCTGCAAAATCAGCTTGCCGCCGCGTACATGGCAGGCAGTACCCTGGCAGACGCGGATGATGTTGCGTCCGCGGGGATTGAGATGAAACAGAGAATAGAAAGTTACTACGCCGTAGATTTCGGAAATGGGCACGCCGGTTTTAGAAGCCACATATTCCAGCACATCCTTGGGCAGATAATTATACAGGCTCTGCACTTCCTGCAGAATCGGAATAAGGGAACCTTTTTTGCCCTCATATTTAGCTAAGATTGCATCCACCTGAACTTTTTCAGGATTTTCGCCGCCGCAGCAGCTGCATTTTTGATTGATTAGGCTCATGGTGATTCTCCTTTACCTGAATATTGTAACAGATTTAAAATCAGTATAGCATTTTTATTTTATATATTCAACATTATTTATTCTTTTTATACAAATTAGTATAGCTTATTTCTCCTGAAAATCAGCAAAACAACCGGCACGCCAGCTGCGGCCGCTGCTATGGTTCAGCGCCAGCTTCAGCTCCGCTATGGTCAGCTCTTCCACGGTAACGATATTTTTCGGCCCCTGCACAAAATCCATGATATTGTGAGCGTCGGAACTGGTAACAAAGGGCAGGTAGCCTGCCAGACGCTGCAGCCTGCTCTGCATCCCGTTTTTCCAGCCTGCCGCTGAAATCTCTGCCGCCGCAAAGCCGAATCCAGGCTCGATGAAACCCAGCTGCCCTACGATACTGTAGGAAGGGCGGTCGATATGGGCGGCAATACTCATGCCTCCCAGACGTTCTGCCTCGCGCACCACCTCTGCCGCCGTCAGCCCGACAGGCGCCAAAAGCATCCGCTGTTCCTCGCGGATGAAATTATCGTCGTCGTCTACCACGAACTGACCGCCGAATTTTTCCGCATTATTGGGCAGCCCGTTCATTTTGCCGTCCACCAGCTGCTGCCAGGCGTTAAGCTGCTTGAGCGTATCAAACAGCACTACGATATGGGCTTCCTCCAGACATTCCACTTCCATACCCGGAAACACCTTTACCCCGTAGCGCTCGCCGGCTTTTACCGCTGCCAGTGCGTTTGCCGAGGCGTTATGGTCGGTTATGGCCACCGCGCCGATACCGAACTCCGCCGCCCGCATCACGATATGGTGAGGCGTCATCTCGATTTCCGCACAGGGGGAAAGCAGCGTGTGAATATGAAAATCTGCCAGAATGCTGCGCATTACTCTTTGCCCACTCCCAGCTCGTACAGCCGTCCGATAATTTCAAAAGCGGACAGCTCCGTAGAAAAGATAACTACTTCGTTAAGAGCGGCTTTGCTCAGCGTATCTTCCGCTACCGGCGAATCTCCAGCCACGATGACTGCCGCTACGCCGATCAGCGACGCCACTGCCGCTACGTTCTGATGTCCCTGCATGGTGACCCACACCATGCCCGGCTGCGCCTGGCCCATGACATTGCTCAGCAAATCGGAAGCATAGCCGCCCGCGATTTCGCCGTCCAAGGCAGCCTCCGGCGTCAGCAGCTTTACAGGCAGCGCCGCCATGATATCTTTGACTTTCATTCTTCGTCCTCCTCAAAATTCTGCACCGGTTCGGGCTCATGGGAAATAGGCACCTGACGCGCCAGCTCCAGCATCCCCTGGGCCAGTTTATGTACGCTGCTGCGCAGCTTGAAAATACAGTCCGTAATATGGGCCTTGCCCTGCACGATGTCTTCGGCCAGACACTGACAGCTGGGAGCGCCGCACGCGCCGCAGTCCAGGCCGGGCAGATCCTGCAGCACTTCTTCCATGCGCTCAAATTTCTTCATAGCTTCCATGATGTCGTCGTCCAGCTGCATCATGGGACGGGGTACGACCTTTTTGCGGTACTCCGCCGATTTCGGGAAATCTGCCAGCACCATATGGGCAGCCATAGCTTCGAGCCTGTCGGCAGGCTCATTTTCCCGTATCCTGCGGATACGCTGCTGCAGGTTGCTCAGCGCCACAAATCTGTTTTCCGCCGCCAGCATACCGCCGATGCAGCCGCCCTGGCAGGAGCTGCATTCAATATAATCCAGCTGGGGCATCTTATTCATGGACACCTGCTCCAAAACTTCGTAGACATTGTCGATACCGTCCACGACCAATACGTTTTCCAGTCCCGCAGACGCCGCTTCGCCGCCGCACGCGCCCCAGCCCATCCCGTAGGAAGAACCAGTGCGCACATTGAGCCTGCCATCGCCGCCCAGGCATTTCAGCAACCTACCGTAAATATCCGCCAGGCTGAAGCTGCCCGTCAGCTGCGACTGCTTCACATCTACCGACTGACGGATATTGCTTTCCTTGGACGGACAGGGCGAGATAAACCAGACGCCGATCTGCTCAGGCGCCAGGTTATGCTTAGCTGCCGCCTCCTGCCGCACATAGATGGCCGCCGCTTCTGCCGGAGCCAGCACCGGCACCAGCTGTTTGATCAGCTCGGGGAACTTGACCTGGATCAGACGCAGCACGGCAGGACAGGTACTGGAAATCAGCGGTCTGCGTCCGCCCGTATCGCCTTTCACATAGCTTTCTATCTCGCGCGCCACGTACTCGGAAGCCAGCGACACGTCAAAAATCTCGTCAAAGCCCAGCGTGTGCAGTCCCTGCCAGATGTCCTCCAGCGGCACGGATGCCGGGAACTGGGCGTACAGCGACGGCGCGGGCAGTACGATATTGTACGCATAGCCTTCCAGCTCTGCCAGCGTATCCATAGCCACGCTGTAAGCATGGTAAGGACATTTCCTGGCGCAGCTGCCGCAGTCCACGCAGCGGTCGCTCAGTATTTCCGCCTTTCCTGCCCGCACGCGGATAGCCTCCGTAGGACAGACCTTGACGCAGGATACGCAGCCCTGACATTTGTCCCGCTGTAATTTTACCGAATGAAAATATTCTGTCGGAGCCATCGTATCACCTCTTTCCGTAGTTTATTCTATAAATCTTCACTGATATGTTCAAACCTCATACGGATAGTGGTACCCACGCCCACCTCGGACTGGATATCGAACTTATCCGAACATTTTACCATATTGGGCAGCCCCATGCCGGCGCCAAAACCCATCTGCCGCGCATATTCCGGCGCTGTGGACCAGCCCTCCTGCAAAGCCTTGTCAATATCGGGGATGCCGGGTCCGGCGTCGGTAACGGTAATCTCCGTCGCGTCGGTAAACACCTCTGCCGCTACCTTGCCGCCGCCGGCGTGGATAATGACGTTCATTTCCGCCTCATAAGTGCCGATGGCGATACGCCGCACAATATCGGCGGCAATACCGAGACGCTGCAGCATCCGCTTGATTTTGGCCGAAGCTTCGCCGGCGCGTTCAAAATCGCCGCCTGCTACCTCAAATTCCATTTTTACAGATTTATTCTCACTCATGGTCGTCTTCCTTCTTTGAACATCCTTTGATACCTGCCTGATACAGTATGCCGCAGGCTTCAAACAGCGTATGCTGGGTCGCCAGTACCGGCAGCCCGTTTTCCGCCGCTGCTTCTAAAATTTCCCCGCCGGGAATCTTGCCGCGCACGATGACCAGCGCGCACAAATCCGTCATGTCAGCCGTGCGTATCACCTGCAGATTGGTCAGGCCGGTGCACAGCAGTGTGCGCCTTTTGGTAAAAGCCAGCACGTCGCTCATCAGATCGCTGCCGCAGCAGGTCTCCACCTCCCGGTCCAGCAATCCTTCGCCGGTCAGCACCTTGGCCCGCAGCAGTTCCTTTACATCTTTTAATTGCATATTTTCTCCCACCCATAAAATAAAATCAAAATATCATTTCTGTTTCCTTGACCTAAAAAACTAAATAATCTTACAATTTTATTCTACCTTTTATGGCTGTCAAAGTAAATAAAAAGAAAATCTGCCGCCGGCAGATACGGCCGCGCCCATGCAGAGTGTAACTATTAAAACAGGTCGGACAGGCCGCTGTCAGATTTTACCCGTATTTTACCTTTCCCGCAGCGGCTCCATGCTATAATGAAGCAGCAGGAGGTAGATTATGTTTCGTTTAAGTACTGCCGCAGACTGCCGGCAGATTTATGAGCTGGTCTGTCAGCTGGAGAATACCGTGTTACCCTACGAAGCGTTTAACAGCGTTTATTCAGAGCAGCTGCAAGACCGGCGTTATTTCAGCTATATATATGAAGAAAACTGTCACATCCTCGGTTTTTTAAACCTGCGCATCGAAAGGCAGCTGCACCACGCCGCCCCTGTGGCAGAGATTATGGAATTTATCGTCGCCCCCGGCTGCCGCAGCCAGGGTCTGGGACGTAAACTCTTGGAGCAGGCTGCCCAGACAGCGCAAAAGCTAAACTGCTGCAGTTTGGAAGTAGCCAGCAGCCGTCAACGCACTGCGGCCCATCGTTTTTACGCGCGCAACGGTCTTGCGCCCACCCATTTTAAACTCACCAAGTCGCTGCCCAGCGATAAACAGTCTTAATTAACCGTTTATTTTTAACAGCAGCTTATCTATACAAAAACAGCCGGACCTAAGTCCGGCTGTCGCTATTTTGAGAGTATGAGATTTTCCTGCTATGTAATTTTTAGAAGCTGTAGGTTGCCTGCACGCTGCCGCTGAAACCGTCGCGCTCGCCGGCATAGCCGCGCATATTCAAATCAAAGCTCCACGGAGAATCGCTGCCCGGCTGGTAGTTCATACCTATTTCCGCCATATAACTGCTTCCCTGCAGGCTCTGTCTGGGAGCAGCTACATTCTGTACCCGCAAATCGGCATCGCCATTGAACTCGTATTCACAGGCCAGTCCGTAGTAGGTGCTGAATTTATTTTCCTTATTTGTCGTAACCCTTGCGCCTATCCTCAGCCTGTCGCTGGTGATGCTGTCAAATTCAAATTTGTCACCTGCTACAGTTAAGCTGTCGCCGTCCGTATAGGTGTGGAAGAATTTACCGTAAACGTCAAGGTCGGTAGCTTCATTTAAGCTGATAACCTTGCCTACGCCCACATGCGCTCCGTAGTAACTGCCAGAAGTTTTATAGCCGTAGGCCTGGCCTGCGCTGTCCTGCAAAGAGCTTCCCGCTTCATTTTTCAGCGTGCCGGCACGCAGGCTGCCTTCGGCATAGACCCCATTATCCCGCTGCCAACGGGCTGCGATACCGCCGCCGTTGTAGACAAGGCTGCCGTCGCTGCGGAAGAATCCGTTGTTGAATTCATTATGAGTGCGGTAGTTGCCGCTGCCGTTTTCGTAAAAGATGCCCCAGCTGTAAACGCTGTCAGCAGCTTCTCCCTTGCTGCCGACACCGACGATGCTGTTCCAGCCGTTGATTTTCAAATCGCTGTTAACATCGTATTTGCTGCGGTTGCCCTGTACGGCGGCAAAGGTCTGTACGCCTTCCTCCTCTGCTAAAGACAGCCTGTCCAGGCTATCGGCAATCAGGTCGCCTCCCTGATTCAGAAATGCCGCGCTCACCGCTCTGCCGGCAGCAACATTATCAGCCTGCTTACTGGTTTTAACTTCTTTCACCTTAAAGCTCAAGCCGCCAGCCGATGTATCCGCTTCGCCGCGCACCATCAGGCCTACGCCGGCAGGCACATATTCTTTAAATTCCGTCTTAGCTATACCAAGCTGCTGCCCGCTGTCCAGCAGTCTGATAGTCTTAACCTTGCTCAAATCCTGCCCGCCTGCCAGGCTGTTGAAATTTACCTGCGCATTTTTCAGATCGTCAGCCTGCGCCGCAGCGATGCAAAGCACTTTGCCGTCTTTGCCGATAACCGTATTATCCAGCGTTATCTTATCAAAATTAGCCACCCGCTGCACCGCGCCCTGCCAGCCGTCCACGTGCAGCGTGTTATCGGCAGCCTGCAGCGATTTATCCTGCACCTCCGCCTTATAACCGTACAATGACGCCAGGCTCAGATCTGCCTTGCCCTGCACGCTTACGCTATTATGTGTGATTTCCGCGCTGCTGCCCTTAGCGTAAGCCCCGTATATATCGCCGATAAGCGTACCGCCGCTGATAGCTACCTTGTTATTTACAGCTACAGCCTTACCGCCGCTTTCTACGTGCCCGCCGGATAAGTCGCTGGTAAATTGAGCCTTATGGTCGGCGTCATACCTGTTGGTAAGCTTGATTGTACCGCCGCTGACGGCAACGCTGTTATTGCTGGCCTCAGCATCGCCGCTGCCGGCAACAGCCCTGCCCCCGTTGATGAAGCTGGGATAGGCGGTACCTTTCCATTCGCCCCCTGCAGTGATGTCGCCGCCCTGGATAACGATGAAATTATCCCTGGTTAAAGCCTGCCCCGTGCCATTTCTGGCTGCGCCCGCACTCAGCCCGCCGGGAATGAAAGAAAAATTACGCAGATTAAAGTCGCCGCTCTCTATCACGATGCCGTTTTTATCTGCCGTCGCCGTACCCGAACTGCTGCTGGCCTTACCGCCGTAAACCTCTACGTCGAAATCGGCCTTGCCGCTGACCAGGAGCCGGTTACCGTTACTTTGGGCGCTGCCCGCCGCGCTGTCGGCGATACCTGCTGCTGTTAAAAGCGTAAATTCCGTACCGTCCAGCCGGAGGATGTTGTTATCGGCAACAGCCTCGCCCGTACCCGTCGCCTTGGCCTTGCCGCCGGTGATACTGCTGCTTCTGAGGTTTTCCCTGTCATTGCTCATGGTTATCTGGTTGCCGCTGGCAGAAACCTTATCCGTACCGCTGGCCGAGCCGCCGTAAATACCGCCCACGCCGGAAGAAGCAATCGTCAGCACATTGCCGTCCGCTGCCGCCGAAGCGCCGCTGGCAGAACCGCCGTACAATACGGCCAGCCTGTTGTCCGCACCTACGCTGACTTTGTTGCCGTTAGCCTCTGCGACTTTCGCCGTACCGTAACCGTCCACACGGCCGCCATAGTTGATAGTGCCATTCTTGTTGCCCACAAAGGAGCCGATAGTGACGACGTTTCTGTTAGCTCTGGCCGCATCCGTATCTGCAGCAGTATAGACCCTGCCGCCGGTAATGCCGCCCTGACTGCCGCCGCCAGTACTGCCCCTGACGAGCAGCTCATGTTCCTTGTCGGCGCCGCCGCTGACGTAAACCTGGTTGCCGCTGGCTTCCAGCTCGCTGTGCCCGTCCTTGCTGCCGCCGTCGATGCGCGCCCCGATAGCCGCGTCCACAACATATTTACTGCTGACGCTGATAGCAACTTTATTGTTATTGGCGCTGCCTGTAACCGCTTCCGCTACCTTAGCGCCGTAGATGATATTGGCGCTGCCCTGCATCCTGCCGCTGAGGGAAGCGCTGTTGCCGTCGGCCGCGATATGTTCAAACCTTTTCTTGTCCTGCTGCACATTGACGCCGTAGATATTGCCCGAGCCTGCCGTCTGCGTATCCGTAAGCTCAACCCCATTGCCGCTGGCCGTCACCTGAGCAGCTTTTCTGTCAAAGGCCGCAATATTGCCGCCGTACAGGTGACTACCAACCAGCGCATTGCTTACTGAGGTCTGATTACCGGTCAAGGTCAGCGTGCCGCCGTTGGCATAATTGACCAGCGCCGCCGCGCCTGTGCCGATTTCCGCCCTGGCCTCCGGCGTGCCCTGCAGCTTCAGCCGGTTATCACGCAGCACTACCTCCCGCTCGTCAGGGTTGAAAGCCTGCGCCGCATAAACCGCAGCCGCACTGCCTCCTGTCAGCCGCGCCTCGTTGCCTGCCAGCAGCAGGTCGCCCTTGCCGCTGCCCCAGGCTGCTACTGCCTCGCCTTCCACTTTGCCGCCGCTCATCCACAGCGTATCGTTGCGCATCTCTATACCGCCTGTACCCACATTCTGCAGGTGCGCGGCGTAAGCATTGCCGTTGACATACTCCCGGTAGCGGGAATCAAACTTGCTCTTTATTTCGCCGCCCTCGATGATGAGCCTGGCATCCGTCAGCGTTACTTTCTCCTTACTGTTCACACTCTGCTGCTGAGCAAAGACATCCTCTTCATAAATACCGCCGGTAATACGTTTTTCCGCATACGCCTGTCCCGGCTGCACCCAGGCGCTGCCTGTAAAGGCCCCGGCTAAAAGGATGCTCAGGACAATCTTCATCTGTAATTTTTTGTTCATAAGCTTCACCTCGTTTAAGTTGTAGTATATAAAATAAGCAGCCGCGGCCTCTTTATTTCCGGCGAAATAAAGCAAAAGACGCTTTTCTGCCCATGACAAAAAAGCGTCCTGAATACGCTGACTGTCTTTCGCAGGCATTGTATAAAAATAATCGGGCAGTTCTTCTGGCTCTGCTTCATCGCGCCTCCAGCCTTCCCGGTTTCCCAGTGGCATTGTTGGACTTGCTCGGCACTACAGCTGCGGGACAGCATCGGCTTGTACCGATTTCTCTATTAAGCATGGCTGCACCCGATTACAGTATTTTATTAAACAAAATTTTATACTTATTTAATTTTTATTCTTAATGATAATTTTTCTTGTTTTTCGGGATTTTATCACACAAATTTCACTCTGTCAACAGCGGCAGCAAGAGGCAAAAACTGGTCCTGCGCCACTATACAGCGTATTTTTAGCTTTTGTTTTATATTTATCTGCGTAAATACTTTTATGACAAATAAAATGGAATTGAAATATTTTTTTGCTGTAAATACAAAAAACGACGTATATTGCTATACGTCGTTTTTTACTGTCTTCTATCTTTTTACTTCATACTTATCCAGTTTATAACTGAGCATGGTTAAAATACCTAAAAGCCAGAAGAGCAGGCCCATCTGGGTATTAAAATAGACATGGTCGGTCAGTCCGCCGATGGCGATGCCCACGCTGGCCAGTACATAACCGCGTCCCAGCGCCGTTGTCCACGCGCCTTTTTTATTAAACGCCAGCTTCCAGCCGTGATAGAGGAACATACCCCACACCACCAGAAAGACGATCAGCCCGTGCCAGCCCAGTTCCGCCAGCACGTTCAAAAACAGGTTATGGCAGTGATACATGATGACGCTGGTATCAGCCAGATAATAATTATAGGTAGGATAGACAAAGCGATAACCGTACCAGCCCACACCTAAAGGATATTCCTCGATAATCCATTTCGTGCTGCGCAAGTAAGCCATGCGCAGAGCCATGGACGTATCCTGTCCGTTTAAGATGGAGCCCAGCCGGTGCCACACGGCCTGTCCGCCTACTGCCAAGCCCAGCGCGCCTACGCCCAGTACGGGCAGGAAAGCCTTGTGATAAAAAAACAGGCAGAAAGCAAACAGCACTGCCGCGCACGCCAGCCAGTTGCCGCGCGAATAGGTATAGAGCAGGCAGGCCGCCGCCAGCAAGGACGTTACTGTCAGTGCCAGCCGCACACGTTTAGCCTTAAACACGCTGAACAGCGCCGCACCGTAGGCAACAACGAGCACCAGATACCCCGCCAGGATATTTGGATTGACCAGAGTGGAATAGACCCTGATTTTCAGCTCAGGAAACTCCTGCGGGTCTACCCAGATGCCCTCCGCCGTAACGCCCAACAGCTTCTGCGCCAGGCCGATACCGCTTACCAGTACCGAAACGGTCAGAAAAGCGCCGATAAGCTGCATGGGCCGCGGCAGGCTGCTGAAACGCTGCCACAGATTCTGCGGCGGCGCAGCCTGCACAAAGGGCTGGGGCTTTTGCCAGCCGTAACGCAAAAGTACGAAGATCAACGCCGCATACTGGCCGCCCACATAGACAAAATTAAAGGAAGAAAGAAATTTATCTGCCGAAAAATGCAGCGAAATCCAGCCGATAGCAAAGAGCAGATACAAGAGCGCCTGCTGCCAGGGATGCAGCACGTTTTCTCTGCGTCTTGTGCCAAAGGAAGCCAGCAGCGCGCAGAAAAAGGTAACGGCTACGCAGCCGGCGGTAAATTCCTGCTCCAGCGGGATGACTGCCACCGTAAAGAGCAGCAGATAATAAACATATTGATCGAGCTTGTCCGCCCACGCTTTTAATGACATTGCTCCTTCTCCTGCAGCATCAGGGCTTTAAATTCGCCCACCAGGTACAAGCTGCCGCACACGCAGACGATGCCGCCATCGCCTGCAGCTGCCACCGCCTTGTTATACGCCGTCAGCAAATCGTTTTCTGCCGTTGCGTTAGCGCCGGCGAGACCTGCAAGGGTTTCCGCCGTTGCCGCACGGCTGCCGTTGCTGACCTGCACCGTATGCACCGTGTCTTTTTCTGTAATCAGCTCTTTGATAACGCCGCTCATATCCTTATCGCCCATCATGCCGAAAACAAACTGCACCGGCTGCTGGGGATAGTATTTATCAAGCGCCTTGCGCAGCGCTCTGGCGCCGTCGGGGTTATGGGCTCCGTCCAAAATAATATCAGGATTTTTATGGATGCGCTCCAGGCGTCCCGGCCACAGGGTATTAGCTACGCCGATGTGCAGCGCCAGCTCGGTAATGCGCTCGTCCTGCTTGGAAACCAGCTTGGCAGCTACGATAGCGACGCTGGTATTTTTAATCTGATGCTCGCCGGGCAGCTTGATTTCATAATCGGAATGATAGTAGTCGCCGGCGTGGAGGGTAAACTTCTGCCCTTCCATGGAGCTGGTTACCTCGGTGCCGTAAAAGGCCTTGCCGTACAGATACACAGGCGCGTCCTTAAACATGGCCATGGTAACGATGGGGCCCAGCGCTTCTTCGCCTTCCGCAGCCGTAACGAGGGGCACTTTTTCCTTGATAATGCCCGCTTTCTGCATGGCGATACGGGCCACGGTGTCGCCGCAGCGGTCGGTATGGTCCAGCGCCACGTTAGTGATGACGGAAACCACCGGCGTAATGACGTTGGTAGAATCCCACAGACCACCTAAACCTACTTCGATGACAGCGTAATCTACTTTCTGCAGATAAAAATGCAGAAAAGCTGCCGCCGTAAGGATTTCAAACTGGGTAGGCTGGTCGCATACGCCTTTTTTAACGATGCTGTCTGCCGCAACCTTAACGGCGGTAATCGCCGTAGCAAAATCCTCGTCGCTGATGTTCTGACCGTTGACGCTGATGCGTTCATTATATTTTACCAGGTGGGGCGAAGTAAACTTGCCTGCCTTGAGGCCTGCTGCCAGCAGGATATTGGTAATCATGCTGCTGACGGAGCCTTTACCGTTGGTGCCGGTAACATGCACGGTTTTGATTTTCTGTTCCGGGTTGCCCAGCTCGCGCAGGAGGCCTTCAATACGCTCCATACCCAGCTGGATGCCGAATTTGCCCAAGCCTTCCAGATAGGCCAGGCCTTCCGTATAGTTCATAGTTTCCTCCGTAATCATACAGCAAAGCGGCACGGCTGCGCCGCACCGCTCCTTGTGCTGTTTATAAGGTCTTTAAATATTCCAGGCGTTCGTTGATGGAAGCCTTTTTCGCGTTCAGTTCTTCTGCTTTTGCTTTTTCTTTTTCGATAACGTCAGCAGGAGCTTTAGCCAGGAAACCTGCGTTGCCCAGCTTGCCGTTAACGCGTGCCAGCTCTTTGTCGATAGCTGCCAGCTCTTTGGTCAGACGCTGGTTTTCTTTTTCCACGTCGATAAGGCCTGCCAGCGGCAGATATACTTCAATACCGCTTACTACGGCAGCCATGGCGTTTTCCGGTTTGGCCGCATTTTCATCCAGCACGGTCAGTTCGCTGATAGCACCCATCAGGTGTACGTAGTTTTCGTTGGCGATAATGCCGTCTTTCAGGTCGGCAGCAGCCAGCATGATAGCCGGAACTTTCTTTCCGGGCGGTACATTTACTTCCGCACGCATGTTGCGGACAGCCTTAATGCTTTCCATGATAGCGCCCATCAGGCGTTCTGCTTCGTCATCCATTAAGGCAGCGTCAGCTTCAGGCCACTTGGAAATCATGATGCTTTCTGCTTCGTGGGGCAGGCATTGATAGATTTCTTCGGTGATGAAGGGCATGTAAGGATGCAGCAGCTGCATGGCAGAGGTAAGTACCTGCGCCAGAACGTGCTGTGCAGTAGCGCGTTCTGCGGCATTTTCTTTATTATACAGTCTGGGTTTAGCCAGCTCGATATACCAGTCGCACACCTCGCCCCAGATGAAGTCGTAAATCAGACGGCCTGCTTCGCCCAGCTCGAATTTGCCCAGCAAATCGGTAACGGACTGTGCAGTATGCTGCAGACGGGACAGTATCCATTTATCTGCCAGAGTATACGGAGCCAGCTCTGCTTTGGGGTCGTAGCCTTCCATATTCATGAGGGCAAAGCGGGAAGCATTCCAGATCTTGTTGGCAAAGTTACGGGTAGCTTCCACACGTTCCCAGTAGAAACGCATATCGTTGCCCGGAGTGTTGCCGGTAATGAGCATGA
This sequence comes from uncultured Phascolarctobacterium sp., assembly GCA_947629685.1. GTDB lineage: Bacteria > Bacillota > Negativicutes > Acidaminococcales > Acidaminococcaceae > URXU01. The sequence continues at coordinate 12,119 of CANREP010000018.1, read as the reverse complement.
AGCGCAGAGTATCAGCACCGTACTGGTCGATAACTTCCAGCGGGTCGATACCGTTGCCTAAAGACTTGGACATCTTGCGGCCCTGGCTGTCGCGTAACAGACCGTGGATGAATACTTTCTCGAAAGGAATTTCTTTCATGAATTCCATACCCATAATCAGCATACGGGCAACCCAGAAGAAGATAATATCGTAACCGGTTACCAGTACGCTGGTAGGATAGAACTGTTTCAAAAGCGGCGTCTTATCCGGCCAGCCCATAGTAGAGAACGGCCACAGAGCGCTGCTGAACCAGGTGTCCAGTGCGTCCTCGTCCTGATGGATATGAGCGCTGCCGCATTTCGGGCAGACAGTCAGATCAGTACGGGAAGCAGACATTTCGCCGCAGTCATCGCAGTACCAGACAGGAATACGGTGACCCCACCAGATCTGACGGGAAATACACCAGTCGCGGATGTTTTCCATCCAGCCGGTATAAGTCTTGGTAAAGCGTTCCGGTACAAACTGGGTACGGCCGTCTTCTACGCAGTCTACCGCAGCTTTTACCAAAGGCTCCATCTTAACAAACCATTGGGTAGAAACAAGCGGTTCTACGACGCTGCCGCAGCGCTGGCAGTGACCAACTGCATGGGAATGTTCTTCGATTTTTACCAGGTAGCCCTGTTCTTTTAAATCATTAACAATATTCTTACGGCATTCATAACGTTCCTGACCGGCGTATTTGCCAGCTTCTTCAGTCATCAGACCGTTCATGCCGATAACGACGATGCTGGGCAGTTTATGACGCATACCCATTTCATAGTCGTTGGGGTCGTGTGCCGGAGTAATCTTAACGGCGCCGGTACCGAATTCAAGGTCAACATAGCTGTCGGCAATAATGGGAATAACGCGGTCGGTTAAAGGCAGGCGCAGAGTTTTGCCTACCAGATGTCCGTAACGGGGATCTTCCGGGTTAACGGCAACAGCAGTATCGCCCAGCATGGTTTCCGGACGGGTGGTAGCAATGGTCAGATAAGTACCTTCTTCTTCCACTACCGGATAACGTACATACCACAGGCTGCCGGCATCGTCTTTATGTTCAACTTCGATATCACTCAGCGCAGTGTTGCAGTTTACGCACCAGTTGGTGATGCGGGTGCCTTTATAGATGAGGCCTTTTTCGTACAAAGAGCAGAATACTTCACGTACAGCCTTAGAGCAGCCCTCGTCCATAGTAAAGCGTTTACGTTCCCAGTCGCAGGAAACGCCCAGACATTTGAGCTGGTTGATGATGCGGTCGCCGTACTGCTCTTTCCACTGCCATACGCGTTTCAGGAACTCTTCGCGGCCCAGATCATAACGGGTCTTGCCTTCTTCTTTTTTGATTACTTCTTCTACCTTAATCTGCGTAGCCAGACCTGCATGGTCATAGCCGGGCATCCACAGGGTATTGTGACCCATCATACGGTGCCAGCGGATTAAAATATCCTGCAGGGTATTGTCCAGAGCATGGCCCATGTGCAGCTGGCCGGTAATATTCGGAGGCGGGATAACGATGCTGAACGCATCCTTGCCTTCTTCAACCTCCGCATGGAAATATCTGTGCTCTTCCCAGAATTTATACCATTTCTTCTCTACGGAAGCAGGGTCGTAAACCTTGGGAATGTTATGTTCTTCACTCATTGACAAATCCTCCTCAAAACTGAAAATAAAAAAGTCCTGTTCAAAATGAACAGGACGAATTATCGCGGTACCACCTATTTTCTCCGCACAAAGCGAAGCACTCAAAGCGCGTAACGGGCGCGACTCGTTCCGGCCTACTGCTGTTTCAGCCGGACTGCTCCGGGGCTACAGATCCTGACGCCTTGCACGGCTTGCACCAACCGCCGCTTCTCTTGAGCTCTGCCTCCAGGAAGACTCCCCTTCATAGCCTTTACCATATTTTACTATACCTTATATATTAGCAAGCAGCATAGGGGAATGTCAAGTATTTATATATACACCTTTTTTCGGGCGAAAAAGGTGTAGCCAAAATCGCCTTCTTTTGTTCGCAAACCTTCGCGGATGTTGTGAGCCTATCATCTCCGTGCCCGGTTGCAACCGTACCGGGCACTATCACCATTTTATGCATAACTTCTGCCGGCTCACCCACCGCCTGCGGCTACAAGTACGCAGTTTATTCTTGCCTGCAAAAAAGCTTTATCTTGCAATTTTGTTTTAAAGCTGCGTATTTTCTTGCGATAGACGGCAGGAAGCTTGGCCCTGATACTCTTTAAAAATACAAACAGTCCCCGGCACGTATTTGACCGAGGACTGAGTTTTAAAGACGCAATGTCCGCTATCGCTGTAATAAGAAAATAATAACCAAAAAAGGTGTAATATTATTTTTTACTATTTCCTTTACATCCTGCAGCACAGCTTTTCGCTGCCGGGCAGCCTACGCATTTAACGCCGTTTTTCTTCGCCTTATGCAGGTAGCGTACCGCCAGCAGCAGGATGGCGATGATAACGCCTGCTACAATGATATCGTTCATCCGCTATCCTCCTTTACTGATACCGTACTGACTTAGCGGGCAGTAGAAGCGCCCAGCGCATATTCTTTCTGCAGCTCCCTGTCAGTCTTGTTGATAAGATGCATGATATAGGCAACGATAACCGCCACTACTGCCAGTCCGGGCAGGAAGCCATCGCCAAGCGTACCGTCATAAATCAACGTACCAACCTGGTAGACGGCAAAGGCTACGGTATAGCCTACGCCCAGCTGCAGGCCGATAGCGCCCAGCAGCCACCTAGTGCTGGCAAGCTCAGAGCGCATTGCTCCCAGCGCCGCAAAGCAGGGCGGCGTAAACAGATTGAACATGAGATACGCCAGCGCCGCCGCGGAAGAAAGGCCGAACATAGCGGCAACATCGCCGGCGCCGCCTACCAGTTCCAGCTCTTCCGGGTCGATGAAATTAGTTACGCCGTAAACTACCGCTAAAGTACCGACCACATTTTCCTTAGCGATAAAGCCGGTAACGGCGGCCGCTGCCAGCTGCCATACGCCAAAGCCCAAAGGAATCAGCAGCAAGGCGAAAGGATGCGCTATGGACGCCAGGATGGAAGTGCTTTCCATACCTTCCTCCACCACCTCGAAATTCCAGTTAAAGGTCTGCATCACCTGCACGGCAGTGTTGCACAGCAGGATGATAGTGCTGGCTTTCACGATATAAGCCCAGCCGCGGGAACACATGGCCAGAAAAGCGCGTTTGACGCTGGGCAGCTTGTATTCCGGCAACTCCATGATGAAGAAGGACCGTCTGCTCTTATAACCTACAATCCTGTTGATAAGCAGCGCGCCTGCAAAAATCAGGAAAATGCCCATAAAGTACATGGATGTGCCTATCCAGGCGCTGTCCTGGAAGAACACGCCGGTAAAGAGGGCGATAACGGGCAGCTTGGCGCCGCAGGGCATAAAGGTTGCCAGCATGGCGGTCGCCCGGCGTTCACGCTCGTTGCGGATAGTGCGGCAGGCCATAATGGCCGGAATACCGCAGCCGGTGGCAATTACGAAGGGAATAACGGATTTGCCGGACAGGCCCACTTTTTTGAAGATGGGGTCCAGCACTACGCTGACGCGGGCCATATAACCGCAGTCTTCCAAAAGGGCAATCAAAAAGTACATCACCATTACCAGGGGCAAAAAGCCTACAACAGCGCCAACACCGCCGATAATGCCGTCTACCAAAAGCGCCTGCAGCAGCGGCGAACTGTCTTCTACCGCCGCAGCCACCATTTCCTGGAAGCCCTCGATCCAGCCTGCCAGGATATCCGCCAGCATGGGGCCGAAGCTTGCTTGAGAAATATCAAAGACAAAATACATGATAAGGGCAAAAATAGGAATGCCCAGAAATTTATTGGTCAGTACAGCGTCGATAGCGTCCTGGCTGTTCTTTTCCCTGGTCAATACCTTGCGGCTTTCTACCGCAGCCACAATCTTATTGACAAAGGCAAAGCGCTTCCTGTCCGCTTCCGTTACGGCATCTTTATCCAGCAAATCAATCTGACCCTGCTCATAAGGCGCACGCTGCGTCTTGCCGTATTGGGCCGCTGCCGCCTGTATCACTTCCTGTAAGCCGCTGCCTTCCGTGGACACGGTCCTGATAACCGGGCAGCCCAGCTTGGCGGACAGCGCCGCCACATCGATGCGGGTCTCTTTCTTATCGTTAATGTCGAACTTGTTCAGCGCCACTACTACGGGAATGCCCAGCTCCAGCAGCTGGGTAGTGAAAAACAGGCTGCGGCTCAGATTGGTAGCGTCCACGATGTTGACGATGACATCCGGCGCCGCATGTTTCACATAAGCGCTGGTAATACTTTCTTCCGAAGTAAAGGGCGACATGGAATAAGCGCCCGGCAGATCGACTGCTATCAGCGTCTCCGTACCCACAGCATATTTCTTTTCTATGACGGCTTCTCTCTTGTCAACGGTAACGCCCGCCCAGTTGCCAACTCGCTCATGTCTGCCCGTCAGCGCGTTGTACATAGTAGTCTTGCCGCTGTTGGGATTACCTGTCAGTGCAATTTTCATACTTAACTCCTCCTTCATACGCCTGCTTGAGATTTTACAATTAAAATTAGCCTAAGCTAACCAATGGTGAAAAATAAAAGGCTGCGCCAGCCCTTTATTTCAGATAAGAATAGTTTCCGCCAGTTCCCTGTCGATAGTATATCTGCCATCCTTGACGGAGATAATGCAGCCGCCCTGCAGATGGGAGATGACCGTGACCGGCTCGCCGCTGTAACAGCCCAGCGACAGCAGGAAAGCGTCCACCTCTTCATCGCCGGAGGCCACGGCCTGGATGATATATTCCCTGCCTTCTACAGCATCGTTTAAATTCATATGTTCCTCCTGTATTCCAGCTTATAGTTAGCATTAGATAACTCATGTAAAATATATCATTGGCATTTTATTTTGTCAACGAAAATTTTAGCTTTTGCTAACTCTTTATTTAAGTTAGAATATCATTACTTATTGTTTAAGTACGTTATCGCTTATAAAAATAAAGACGGTACAGCACATTACTGCCATACCGTCGGATTATTTATCTATGCAGATATAAAAGCCTTACAGAATTCAGCACGCACAGCAGCGCCACGCCGGAATCGGCAAAAACTGCCGCCCACATGGAAGCGTAGCCGAACACGCCCGCCGCCATGATTGCCGCCTTGACTGTCAATGCAAAAACCACGTTCTGCCAGGCTACTGCCGCCGTACTGCGGGCAAGAGCCAGCGCCTGGGGCACCGCGTCCATATCAGATTTCATAAAGACTACATCCGCCGCTTCGATAGCCGCATCCGCACCGCTGCCCATTGCCGCGCCTACATCTGCGCCCGCCAGCACCGGCGCGTCGTTGATGCCGTCGCCTACAAACAGCACCGGGCCATACTTTTGGCGCAGACGCTGCAGATGGGTAAATTTATCCTGCGGCAGCAGCCTGCCGTAAGCTTCCTTAATACCTGCCTGCTTAGCTGCCGCCCGGGCTTCCTGCTCGCTGTCGCCGGTGAGCATGATTACTGCCAGTCCCTGCTGCTGCAATTTTTTCACGGCTGCAGGCGCGTCCGCCTTTAAAGTATCGCTGATAATGATACGTCCCAGATAACGTCCGTTGCAGGCAGCCAGCACTTCGGTGCCGGAAAATTCTTCCGGCTGCGGCATATCAGCTACCCCGTACCGCTGCAGTAGCTTCCTGTTGCCGCATACAAGCTCGTCCGTACCGAAACGCGCCGTCAGACCTTCTCCGGCGTTTTCCCGGAAACTGTCCGGCCGGCGTAAGGTAAGGCCGCGGCTGTGAGCAGCCTGCACAATGCTGGCAGCGATAGGATGCACGGAAACCTGCTCGGCGCTGGCGCACAGCTGCAGCAGTTCTGTCTCTGTTACGCCCGCAACAGGCAGCAGCTCCTGTACGGCAAATTCACCTTTCGTGACCGTTCCCGTCTTATCCAGCACTACCGCCGCCACATTCTTTAACGCCTCGATCACGATACCGCCCTTAAACAGGATGCCGCGCCGGGAAGCAGCGCCGATACCGCTGAAAAAGGCCAGCGGCACACTGAGCACCAAAGCGCAGGGACAGCTGATGACCAAAAAGGTCAGCGCCGTGTAAATCCAGTACTGCCAGTTACCCGTCACAAGAGACGGCACGACAGCCGTCAGTACCGCCAGTCCTACAACAACTGGCGTATAAACGCGGGCAAAGCGGGTAATGAAACGGTCGATATGGGGCTTGCTGGCCGCCGCCTGTTCCACTGAAGCCAAAATGCGGGACACCATGGAGTCCGCCAGCACTTTTTCGACCCGCAGCCTGAGCATACCGCCAGTATTGACGCAGCCGGACAGTACCGCCGCCCCCTTGCGCACTGCTACCGGCACCGGCTCGCCTGTAAGCGCCGAAGTATCCAGCAGGCTTTCGCCCTCCACGACCACGCCGTCCAGCGGGATGCGGTCGCCCACACGTACCAGTAGTACATCGCCCACCTTAGCGGCAGCGGCGTCAATCACCTGCACGCCGCCGTCCGTCTCCAGGTTGACCGTTTCAGGACGCAGGTCTACGGCCTCCATAATCTGACTGCGGCTTTTTTCTACGGCCAGCTCTTCAAAATATTCGCCCACCCGGTAAAAAAACATCACGCCTACGGCTTCTTCCCAGGCGTTGATGGCAAAAGCGCCCAAAGTGGCAATAGTCATGAGGAAGTTTTCGTCCAGCGCGTGTCCCCGCAGCATACTGCGCGCCGCCGCCATGACGACGGTGCGTCCCAAAAGCAGGTACGCTGCCAGCAGCACCGGCAGATGATAATCTTCCGGCAGCACGCCCAGCCATTCGGCGGCGATGAACAACGCGCCGCCGCTGACGATTTCCGCCAGAGCTTGCCGCCGACCGCTCAGCCAGCCAGCAGTGTCTGCAGGCGCAGTATTCTGACGCCTGTCAGTCAAACCGCCGCCAGCCTCGACGCAGATACCGGCCTCGATACTGTCGCACACCTGCTGTACCGCTGCCAAAAGATCACTGTCGCCGCGCGCAGTTACCTGCAATTTCTTGGTAGCAAAAGTCAGCAGTGCCGTCTCCACCTCCGGCAGCTGTCCTACTGCTTGTTCAATCTTTGCCCCGCAGTGGGCGCAGCCCAATCCCTGCAGCAGATAAGTACGGCTGACGCTGCCGCCGGCTGTAACAGCAGGTTCCGCCTGCACAGCCTGTTCCTGCGCAGCGTAACAACAGCTGCTGCGGATCTGCTCGCCGCATTCGCAGCTGCAGCCGTGTGCTGCTTCCTGCATATGGTCATGCTGGTTGCAATCCTGGTGCAGACGCTTTGCGCTTGTCATCATTTTTCCCTCCCGTTATATATGAACAGTTATTCATATGATGTATAAAAATTTTTAGCAGCTGCCATTATACACAAGTGAATATTCATCTATAGTTTATTTGGCAATCTGCTTATCTGTTTTCGCCTATATTATAACATATGAGCAAATATTCATCTATACTTTTTAAAAAATTTTCCCAGCTTATCTTAGCAAAACAAAAGCACTGCGGAAACTTTTTGTCTCCGCAGTGCTGCTACGGCAGTTCTCACAAATTCGGACTACCGTTTTTCCTTACCGCAAGTTATTTAAAAGCTGTATACAGCCTGCACGCTGCCGCTGAAGCCTTCACGCTGGCCTGTGTAACCGCGCATACTTACGTCAAAGCTCCAGGGTGAGTCGCTGCTCGGCTGGTAGTTCATGCCTATTTCTGCCATGTAGCTGCTGCCTTTCAGGCTCTGCTGCGGCGTATTCATATTTTCAACCTTCATGTCGGCATCACCGTTAAATTCGTATTCATATGCCAGACCGTAATAAGTGCTGAGTTTGTTTTCTTTATTCGCCGTCAGTCTTGCGCCAATCCTCAACCTGTCGCTGGTTATGCTATCAAGATCAAATTTATCGCCGGCTACAGTGAAAGTGTCTCCATCCGTATAGGTGTGGAAGAATTTACCGTAAATATCAAGGTCGTTATCTGCATCCAGGCTGATCACTTTGCCTACGCCGATATGGGCTCCATAATAGGTGCTTTCAGATTTATAGCCATAGCTGTTGCCGGCTCCGTCTCTCAACGCATCTTTCATTTCATTTTTCAGCAGACCCGCTCTCAGGCTTCCTTCTGTATAGACGCCGTTGTCCTGCTCAAAACGGGCTGCGATACCTCCGCCGTTGTAGACTACATTACCGTCGCCGCGGAAGAAGTCGCCGTTGAAACTGTTATACGTTCTGTAGGTGCCGCTGCCGTTTTCAAAAAATACTCCCCAGCTGAAATCGCCGTTGCCGATGTCTTTTTCGTTGCCGACACCGACGATGCCGCTCCAGCCGTTGATTTTAAGATCGCTGTTTACATCGTATTTGCTGTGATTGCCGTGTACGGCAGCAAAAGTTTTAACACCGTATTTGTCGTCCCGGCTCAAAGTGTCGAGACTGTCGGAGATAAGGTCAGTCCCCTGATTGACAAATGCTGCCGCTACCGCATGATTTTGAGCTACCAGATGTGTCTGCGAGTTCTGCATCAGGCTGTGGATGGTATATTTAAGTGCACTGCCGTCAGATTCGACACTAACTGTGCCTGAACCAACTAAAGCTACACCGGCGCTGAAATCTTGGCTGACCGTTACATTTGTTTTATTTATTCCTAACTTAATGGCATCTCCATACTCATCTTCACCTTTAATAATATACATACTTTGATTTACAGCCGGTTTTGCGCCGCCTGCCAGACTGAGAAGATTAATTTTTGTATTTACCAGGTTATCGTTACTATTATAATCAGTAAGCGTAAGAACGGTTCCGCCATTTTTCCACTGCATATTCTTGAAATCTATACTGTCAAAGTTTTCTGCTTTCAGTACCGAGCCGCTCCAGTTATCAATGACCAGTTTGTTATTAGTAAGCTTAGCATTATCATATTTACTATCGCCGCCACTTAAATACGCCTTTTCTAGATTTGCCGCACCACTAATTGTAATAGTATTGCCACTTACAGTGCCACCACTTTGAGTATAGCCTCCATAAATATTACCGTCTATTGTGCCGCCACTAATATTAACGTTATTATTTATAGCACTATTGTCACCGTTACCACCAGCAATAAAGCCCAAAGGATCCATATCAATATTACCGCCAGTAATAGTTACCGTATTGCCAGAAGCTTCACCAAAACCTGACATTCCGCCGGCAATCATGTTAAACATCTTAAAATCACCGCCGCTGATGGTAAGGCTGTTAGAACTTGCTTTTCCGGTTTCTGATACTCCGCCTATAATTTCAGTAACTTTGGCGTCCAACGCAGAATCCACATGAACATTACTGCCCTGAGTTTTGGTCCCGACATACGCCCATGTCATACCATTTTGAATTACTTTTCCACCACTGTTTGCCGCCCAGACAGCAGTCGTGCCCAACATGCCAATAGCAACGATACTGGCCATAACTCCGTACTTCAAACGTCTTTGCATAAAAACACCTCCATTTACAAATCCGTTGCCTTGCAAAATAATTAAATTTCAATATACACTAACTTTTCTACATTTATTGTAACATCCGCAAGTATATTTTGTATAGTAAAGACACTTAATACAGCACATTAATAAATTTTTATTTATATAATGATGCAGCTTTTGTCATTTTCAGAAACTTTTTATATAAAAAGGAATCAAACTTAAAGTATTCTGTCAAACTGTACAGTAAAACCCCGCCGCGTCTGCCGACACAGCAGGGTTTAAAAGCAATATTTCTTATTCAGAAGCTGTATACAGCCTGCACATTACCGCTGAAGCCTTCACGCTGGCCTGTGTAACCGCGCATACTTACATCAAAGCTCCAGGGAGAGTCGCTGCCCGGCTGGTAGTTCATGCCTATTTCTGCCATGTAGCTGCTGCCTTTCAGGCTCTGCTGCGGCGTACTCATATTCTCAACCCTCATGTCGGCATCACCGTTAAATTCGTATTCATATGCCAGACCGTAATAGGTGCTGAGTTTGTTTTCTTTATTCGCCGTCAGTCTTGCGCCAATCCTCAGCCTGTCGCTGGTTATGCTGTCAAGATCAAATTTATCGCCGGCTACAGTGAAAGTGTCTCCATCCGTATAGGTGTGGAAGAATTTACCGTAAATATCAAGGTCGTTATCTGCATCCAGGCTGATCACTTTGCCTACGCCGATATGGGCTCCATAATAGGTGCTTTCAGATTTATAGCCATAGCTGTTGCCGGCTCCGTCTCTCAACGCATCTTTCATTTCATTTTTCAGCAGACCCGCTCTCAGGCTTCCTTCTGTATAGACGCCGTTGTCCTGCTCAAAACGGGCTGCGATACCTCCGCCGTTGTAGACTACATTACCGTCGCCGCGGAAGAAGTCGCCGTTGAAACTGTTATACGTTCTGTAGGTGCCGCTGCCGTTTTCAAAAAATACTCCCCAGCTGAAATCGCCGTTGCCGATGTCTTTTTCGTTGCCGACACCGACGATGCCGCTCCAGCCGTTGATTTTAAGATCGCTGTTTACATCGTATTTGCTGTGATTGCCGTGTACGGCAGCAAAAGTTTTAACACCGTATTTGTCGTCCCGGCTCAAAGTATCCAGGCTGTCGGAGATAAGGTCAGTCCCCTGATTGACAAATGCTGCCGCTACCGCATGGTTCTGAGCTACCAGATGTGTCTGCGAGTTCTGCATCAGGCTATGGATGGTATATTTAAGTGCACTGCCGTCAGATTCGACACTAACTGTGCCTGAACCAACCAAAGCTACACCGGCGCTGAAATCTTGGCTGACATGAACATTATCTTTCTGTATACCTAAATCTGCAGGAGAACCATATTCCTCACCTTTAATAATATACATACTTTGGTTTACAGCCGGTTTTGCGCCGCCTGCCAGACTGAGAAGATTAATTTTTGTATTCTTCAGGCTTCCGTCCTCAGCCTCGGTAAGAGTAAGAACTGTTCCGCCATTTTTCCACTGCATATTCTTGAAATCTATACTGTCAAAGTTTTCTGCTTTCAGTACCGAGCCGCTCCAGTTATCAATGACCAGTTTGTTATTTTGCATAACCACATCATCACCTAACCAACTATCACCGCCAGATAAGGAAGCTTCTGTCAAAACTGCTTTGCCACTCACTGTTATTGTATTATCACTTATTTTCCCATCTACCTCAACAAATCCAGCACAAATCGAACCTTTTACTGTACCTCCGCTGATATTAACATTATTATTGGTAGCATTACCTTTTTGAGCCTCAACACGTCCACCATAAACATAACCATTTATTATACCACCACTGATATTGACCTTATTATTGTTAACATTAACGTCGCTATCAGCTCCAGCAATATAGCCAAATGGCTCAAAAGATATTGTTCCTCCAACAATATTTACTATATTTCCTGAAGCATCTCCATCTATCGCCATTCCACCAGTAATTATGCTGAAATTTTCAAAATTACCACCACTTACAGTAACAGTATTAGAACTTGCTTTATTAAAAAGCATTAGACCACCCACTATGTTACTAACATCAGATGGTAATGCAGAATCAACTTTAACAACGCTACCGTTTTTTGTACCGGCATATGCTTTCTGTCCTGGAACCCCAGTATCAATAATTTTCCCACCGCTGTTTGCCGCCCAGGCAGCAGTCGTGCCCAACATGCCAATAGCAACGATACTGGCCATAACTCCGTACTTCAAACGTCTTTTCATAAAACACACCCCCATATTATTTAAAAATCCGTTACTTTGGCAAAACAATCAGCTTTCAACATACTGCTACTAAATTTTCTATATTTATTGTAACATCCTCAGGTATAGTTTGTATAGTAAAGATGCTTAACACAGCTCATTGATTTTTTATTTATATGTAATTATATGATTTTGTATTTTAAACAATTATCTTTCTCATATTACTATAAAATAATTCTGAAATTAAAGCAAACTACATCATTTTACAGCAAAACCCCGCCGTGTCTGCTGACACTGCGGGGTTTAAAATTAACATTTCTTATTTAAAAGCTGTATACGGCCTGCACGCTGCCGCTGATGCCTTCCTGCATTCCCACGTAGCCTCTGACGTTGGCGTCAAAGTA
>CANREP010000017.1 GCA_947629685.1 uncultured Phascolarctobacterium sp. | reverse complement strand
ACGTCCACGCGCCACGATATAGGGAATGCCAGTCTTCATGATTATTTCTTTCGACTCTACTACATTGACAAATCCCACAGGTACGCCTATTACCAATTCAGGTTTTATACGTCCTTCTTTCACCAGCTCGTCGAGGCGAACTAAAGCCGTAGGCGCATTCCCCACTGCTATAATAACCGGCCCTTCTATGCTGCAGGCTTTTTCCATGCAGGCTGCAGCCCTGGTAGAACCAGCTTCTTTGGCGCGTGCAGCAACATCTGCATCAGCCATGAAGCAAACTGCCTTTGCCCCCAGTTTGCTAAGGCCCATTTTATTGATGCCGGTGCAAGCCATATTTGTATCTGTAACAATGGTAGCCCCATTTTGCAAAGCTGCCAGCGCTTTTTCCACTACTCCTTCAGAAAAATGCATGGTACGCGCATAATCAAAGTCAGCGGAAGTATGAATAACACGTTTGATTATATCTATCTTTTCCGGGTCCAGCTGAATTTCTCCCAGCTCTTCACCAATAATTTCCATGCTGCGTTTTTCAATATCCGCAGGCAATACATTCTGTAACTGCATCTTACTAACCTACCTTTCTACCCCGGTTCGCGCCGGAATACCTTTATCAAATGGATGTTTACGTTTACAGATTTCTGATACATAATCTGCCAGCTCAATAAGCTCAGCCGCAGGATTACGTCCTGTAAGCACTACCTCCAGCTCTTGCGGTTTATTTTTCAAAAACTCCAACAGCTGCTGTAATTCAAAAACGCCAGTATTACATGCTCCTATTACTTCATCTAAAATAAGCAGGTCTATTTTGTCCTGCTGGCATCTTGTCCGTACTTTGGCAAATAATTCCATATGACTTTGCAAAACAGCTTTTTTTTCTTCTGCAGACATCTGGAAAGTAAACTTGTTGTTTTCTTTTCCACGCCACACTTCAATACCAGGAAGCAAAGCAAGCGAGTTAAGCTCGCCGGTAGGCCTGCTTTTTAAAAACTGTACCAACAAAACCTTATTGCCACGTCCGCAACACCGTACAGCCAACCCAACGGCAGCGGTGGTCTTGCCTTTGCCATCGCCGCAATATATGTGTATCAGGCCGCCGTCTTTCATTTACACACCAGCCTCCAAAATAGCATAGATTTTTTTCATATCCAGATTCTTTCTTATGCTGTCTGCCAGGATATCATATTGCTGTTTTTTATAGTCAGCAAAGTTAACTGTCTTGATATCCTCCATTTTCATGCCCTTTTTAGCCAGCAATGCTTCTACTACTGCGGCAGCTATACCTTCACCATCAAAAATGCCGTGTACATAGGTACCGTAAACATTCATTTTCCCAGAAACATTTTGCGAGCCTTCAAGCATAGTATCGCCAGCTTCATAAATTGGCTTGATTTCAGTCATAGCGCTTGCAGGAGCAAAATTAGTTACGCCTGAGTGAATTTCATATCCAATCAAAGGTTTACCGCTCAATTTAGCAAAAATCCCCTGCACGGTACCGAATTTGCCGGACATCTGAATAGTACGTTTTTTCTCAGCAAAAATAGTTTCTACATCCAACAGGCCGATACCGGGAGTATCTCCGCCTTCTTCCACGCCGTAGGGGTCAGAAAGATTATTACCTAACATCTGATACCCGCCGCAAACGCCAAAAATTACAGTACCTTCATCGGCCTTTTTCTTGATTTCAGCTTCCAGGCCGCTCTGTCGCAGCCATTTCAGGTCGCCTATAGTATTCTTAGTCCCAGGAATAATAATCATATCAGGATTGCCTAATTCTTTTACAGAAGTCACATAGCGCAGCGATACGCCGGGTATAAGCTCGAATACATTGAAATCTGTATAGTTGGACATACGCGGAATTCTAACAACTGCAATATCTACCAGCTTGACCTCAGTGTGCGCCGTCAATCTTTCAGACAGGCTGTCCTCATCTTCAATATCGACGTGCAGCATAGGCAGCACACCGACAACTGGTACGCCGGTCTTTGCCTCAATCATATCCAACCCTGGGCGCAGTATATCTACATCGCCGCGGAATTTATTGATAATCACACCTTTGACCATAGCCCGTTCGTCTTCATCCAGTAACATCAATGTGCCATAAATAGAAGCGAAAACACCACCGCGGTCAATATCAGCCACTAAAAGCACCGGAGCTTTAGCCATTTTAGCCATTCCCATATTTACAATATCCTGGGTTTTCAGGTTAATTTCCGCAGGGCTGCCGGCTCCTTCCAGCACAATTACATCATATGCGGCATCCAACTGATTATAGGCTTTCATAATATCGGGGATGAGATTGGTTTTGAATTTGAAGTATTCAGCTGCGGTCATGGTGCCGATAGCTTCACCGTTAACTATTACCTGAGACCCGCTGTCACTGGTAGGCTTCAGGAGAATAGGATTCATCAGCGCACTTGGCTCGATGTTAGCCGCTTCTGCCTGTACAACCTGAGCACGCCCCATTTCAGCACCTTCTCTGGTAATAAAAGAGTTCAGCGCCATATTCTGCGATTTAAACGGAGCCACTTTTTTGCCATCCTGATTAAATACACGGCACAAACCGGCAGTTACCAGACTTTTTCCTGCATTGGACATCGTTCCCTGCACCATTATCGCTTTTGCCACATCAATCACTCTCTCTCATTAAAAAGTTTATTATGTCTTGGTATGAGGTCATATGCGTAGTCACAGCCAAACCATTGCTGATGCCTGCAACTACCGGCACCGCGCCGCGACCATGCTTACCGCTGACCGAACTGGTTACATGATCTCCGCAAACAACTATTTTCACAGGCTGCTTATATTCCTGCATAATCCTGCCAAGAAAACCTTTGTCAATTTTTTCGATAAAATGCTGCTTTCCAGCCGCGTCGTAGCGATGCGAAGCTTCGTCGCTGCCATTAAAATGTGCCAGAACAAAGTCGTTTTCAGGCAGTAATTTCAGTACAGACGTCGCCTTTGCGTCTATATCAGTATCTATATCGCCTGTAGCGTGTTTTGGAATCTCTACCTGCATTCCCAGCGCTTTCGCAATACCTGCTACAATTTCCGCTTTGCATACGGCAGCTCCCTTTAACTGATGCAGCGCCTGAAAAGACGGCAGCACGCATCTGTCAGCTGCGCCCCACGGATAAAGCATATACCTGATTCCGTTACGGCTGAAATTTTGCAGTTTTCGCGCCGATACCTCCAGAAAATATTTCATTGCCAGCGAATTATGCTTAAGTTCTGCCAGCAGGGAAAAAATATTTTCCCCAACATTCTCATGCGGAGGCGGTACCATGCAATTTAAAACCTGTTCTTCTCTATTTAAAATCATCAGATTGCGATATTCAGACAAATGAATAAATTCGATATCCTTCAAAATATCATCGCATACAGCAGCAGCTGACTGCATCTCCAGAGGATTTAATCCAGCGCCATTAAAAGCGGTGATAACACCATCGTTATTAACAGCAACCAAATTGCATCTTAATACCATTTCAAATTCAGAAATATCTCTGTTGTGTGCTAACAATTCCAGGTAAGAACGGCTTCTTGGGATAAATTCGTTTTTTACCCCCAGCAGACGCAAAATGCAGCTGCAGCTTTCTGGAACAATATCATCCTCACAGATGGAAATTTCTGCCGCGGCATTGCCAGCAAGCAATTTGTCTATATTCAGATGTCGTGCCCGTTGAAAGGGAGTAAGCCCATTCCAACCGGGAATAGGTTCATCACCTAAACCGTCAATAAGTACCAGTAATGAGCGCATTTTTTCTTGCTTCCTTAATTGCTTTGATAAGTCCGCGGTTCAGCACCCTTGTTTTTACCGCGATTCTGTAATACCCGTCGCCAAGATTGTGATAATTGGCACAGGAGCGGATTATATATCCTTGCTTATGAAGCAGCTCCTTTAACTGTACGGGTTTTTCCATATAAAAAAATATATAATTAGCGTTTGAGCCGTACACTTCAGCTCCCAATGCTTTCAGCTGATTGATAAGATACTGACGTTCTTCCTCAATCAGCAGATATGATTCATGCAAATATTCTTTTTCTAAGAGCGCAGCACGCCCTGCCTCCTGAGCCAAAACTGAAACGCTCCAGTCCTGACCGCTTTCGTGCAGAAGCTTATGCAAAGCGCCGTCTGCATTCAGACAATAGCCGAGTCTTACGCCCGGAATAGCAAAAGTTTTAGTAAAAGCCTTTAAAATAATCAGCTTCTGATTGTCAGCCAATAAATTGCGCATACTGTACGCCCTGCTGCTATCGACAAAATCCATAAAACATTCATCAACTAAAAGATAAGCTCCTACTGCATTACACTTAGCAAGGATATGTTCCAGCAGTTCCCGGCCAGTAAGCTGCCCGGTAGGATTATTGGGATTGCAGATAACTACTATATCTGTTCTCGGGGTAATCCGCCGCAAAATATCTTTTTGCACTGTAAAAGCATGTTTTGGCTGCAAATTATAGTAACTGATACCGCAATCAACAGAACGCAGCGCTTTCTCATAATCAGCAAAAGTAGGCGCTAAAAGCAGTGCTTTTTTTGGCTTTAAAGCCAGTGCTAATCTAAAAAGCACATCAGCTGCACCATTGCCGAAAAACAGCCAATCTTTATCTACATGCAGAAAATCTGCAGTTGCCTGCGCTAACTCGCGGCAAAATGGATCTGGATAGTTAACGCATTGTTTAATTGCATTTCTTATTGCATTCTTAACGCCTGACGGCAGCCCCAACGGATTGATATTAGCAGAAAAATCAACCATTGCCTTGCCGTCGGCAGTTTGCTTCTGAGTATAGATATCCCCACCATGAACGTAAGTATACATAGCTTCCCATCCTCTAAAATCAAGCCGCAATAAATATTTCCAGCAGATAAATTAACGCAAAGAGCAAAATACTTATCACAGCCGACATATATAGTAAATTATTCACGGCAACGATATCTTCCGCCACTACCGGCCTGATATCATCACCTATAGTATCCTTGGGCACCCATTTACCAAAATAGAAATGTCCGCCGCCCAGCTGGATATTAAGCGCGCCTGCAGCAACAGATTCTGTCATGGCAGAATTAGGGCTTAGATGATTATATCTGTCGCGCCAGAATGTTTTCCAGGCCTGTTTACTGTCAAAATTAAGAAAATATGCAGCCAACATCATCACCATGCCGGAAATACGCGCCGGTATGAAATTGGCAATATCATCAAGTTTAGCTGCACATCTGCCAAAATACAGATACTTATCATTTTTATAGCCTACCATGGAATCCATGGTATTGATTCCTTTGTATAAAAAAGCAAGCGGAGCACCGCCGATAAACATATAAAACATGGGAGCGATAACTCCATCTGCAGTATTTTCTGCCACGGTTTCCACAGCGCCTTTAGTAACTTCTTCGCTCGTCAGATTTTTAGTATCACGGCCAACAATCCAAGACAGTTTAACTCTGGCATCTGCCAAATCGTCTTTCTGCAAGGCATCATAAACCTTCATACTTTCTTCGCGCAGACATTTGGTAGCGAATATCTGATAAAACATGATTGTTTCCAAAACAAAAGCAAGCCAGACGCTTATTTTCTCTGCTTCATACAGAATAAAATACGGCACCAGATAAGTGCACAGCAATACTATCAATACCATGAAACCGCCGCTCAGCAACAGCGCTGTATTGCTGAAAGCAAATATCCTGCGCAGATTTTTTTCCAAAAAGCCTATTAAGTTTCCTATCAAACATATAGGATGCGGCAGCCAGTGAGGGTCGCCAAAAAGCAGATCCAAAATGAAGCCGGCCGTAATGGCAGCTAATGTCATCATAAACAAAGTCCCCTTAGCCCACAGGCTCTTTATTTTTTCTGTCCGTACTCACAGCAGCGTTGTACAAAATTACGGGCAAACACTGGATTTCCCCACAAGTGGATATGCGGATAACCAGCATAGATATTTTCATTCGCGTGAGCGCACTGCCAGGCTCCTTTGCCGGAAGCTTTCTCGGCTAAGAAGCTGCTGCCATTATTACTGCTGTCGGAATAATGAAATTCATGTCCGTTGATTTTTTCACCTTTACGGCACAGCAGATTATCATTCAGCGCTGTTAAATGCACATAGCCGAAACGATTCAATTTTTTTGTCATAGCAGTTTCGCCCGCAATGACGCCTGCCCAACCATAAACTTGTTCGCCTTCACGATAATGCTCCAAAAGGTACATAAAGCCGCCGCATTCAGCAAAACATGGCATTCCCTGCTGCAAAGCCTGTCGGATATTATTCAGCATAGTGCGGTTGGCAGCAAGCTGCTGCGCATAAATTTCCGGGTAACCGCCGCCAAGGATCAAACCCTGGCAATCTTCCGGCAAATACTTGTCCATAAGCGGACTAAACGGTACTAATTCCGCACCCAGCTCAGATAATAAATCCAGCGCGTCCTGGTAATAGAAGCAAAATGCTTTATCCTGCGCAACTGCAATACGTGCTTTTCCCACTGCTCTAATCTTTTGTTCATCATACTGTAAGGGCTCAGCCTGACGCGCAATGGCTAAAAGCCCCTGCAAATCAACAGATTTAGCGGCCTGAACAGCCAGCCGGTCAACTATAGTCTGCAAATCACCGATTTCTTCAGCAGTAATAAGCCCCAGATGCCGGCTCTCGAAATTGCAGTCTTTCATTACAGGAAAATATCCCAACAGTTTGATGCCAGTTTCCTGTTCTATAACATCCTTATAAAACAGATAACTCATGGGATTGACGTTATTGATAATCGCCCCTGCAATATGGCTGTCAGCACGAAAGTCTTTAAAACCTTTTATTTGCGCTGCCAGCGAGAGAGCTGCTCCTTTACCATTAACGACGAGTATTACCGGCACATCGCAGACACAGGCAAGTTTATAAGCGCTTGCCTCATCCGTCTTGCCCATACCGTCATAAAATCCCATTGCGCCTTCAAATACTGCTATGTCCGCGTCTTGGGAATTTTTTGCCGCCAGATACCTGGTAGTTGAATCTCCCAGCATAAATAAATCAAGGTTGCGTGATTTTGCGCCGATAACCTTGGAATGGAACATCGGGTCAATATAGTCCGGACCAGATTTAAAAGCAGCAGTCTTGAGACCCATATTCATCAACGCTTTCAGCAAACCGCAGACGATAGTCGTTTTACCGCTGCCGCTGCCAGGAGCGCTTATCATAAAACGGGGAATCCGTAATTCAGCCATTTTATTCATCCTTCTTCAATGCCGTCATAACATATACAGGATTCTGGGCCATCATCAGATTGTAGCTGCCCAGCTTACGGCTGCGGGCAACGCAGATATTAACGATTTCCAAAGAATAATCCTGATGTTTTTTATAATACTCTGCAACTTCTGCCAATGTTTCAATAGTTATAGCATTGATAACGATACGGCAGTTAGGATTTTTAGTATAGATTATATCGAGCATTTCACATAGATCGCCGCCGCTGCCGCCGACAAAGACGCAATCCGGTGCAGGCATATCTTTGATATTTTCCAAAGCTTCTCCGGCGATTATCTCTAAATTTTCAATTCCAAACAAAGCTTTGTTTTTATGAATGAGCTCCAATGCTTCTGGATTGCGTTCAAATGCCCATACATGCCCCTGCTTAGCTAATAAAGCCAGCTCTACCGAGCAGGAACCAGTACCTGCGCCGATATCATAAATCTTATCAGTCGCCTTGGGCATCAATTTAGACATGGAGACGCTGCGTACTTCCTGCTTAGTCATCGGCACCTTGCTGCGGGTGAACAATTCGTCAGCTAAACCATGCACCACAGGCGGATGCTTCATAGCCCGCTCGTTAACGATCATCATCACAGACAGCGAAGGAAATTTCTGCCTGCTGATTTCAGCAGCCGTACCAGAAGTAATTTTTTCTTCCGGGTAGGAAAGATTTTCACCTACATAAACCTGTACGTCTGTCAGTCCATGTTCACACAGCTGCCTGCACAAAAGCTGCGGTGTATGCTCGCCGCCTGTAAGAGAAAACACCTTTTTGTTTGCCGCTACAGCCGCGACAAGGTTTTGTTTTCTTCCATGCATACTAACGATTTTTGCATCGTCCCAGGACATCTGCAGCTGCGCCGCAAAATAGACCAGGCTGCTGATACCGCTGTAACGGACGCATTTACAATCCGGCAGCCTGCCGCTGATAGTTTTTGCCAGGCTGAAAAAACCTACGTCGCCGGAAACAAGCACTGCAACAACATCCTTTTGAGGATCGGCTGCTGCCGCAATGGCTACTATATCCGCAGTCTTAATAGTATCATAAGTTTTTTTACCCGCTTCAGTAAATGCCGCCAGCATCCTTTTATCGCCAATCAGGATATTACTTTCCTTGATGGCTTTGATAGCAGCGCCTGTAAGCAATTCCGGGTTGCCCGGACCAATACCTACAATATTAACTCGCAGCATAAACAGCACTCCTTAATTTATCAAAGTCGCGTATCCGCATATTGCTGATACAAATAATTTAATACATCACTGTAACCAGTTCCTTCTTCAGGCTCACGGCCTATTACCAGCAGTTTGGCTCCCGCAGCCGCGGCAGCTTCTGCTTTTTCTTCAAAGCCGCCTGCTGCTCCAGAATCTTTCGTTACCATAAATTTACTATGGAACTTTTTCAGCATGGCAATATTCAGTTCACGGGAAAAAGGTCCCTGCATACAGACAACATTGGCCGGTTTATAACCAAGGCTCAATGCAGTATGTAACGATTCTTCCATTGGCAGGATGCGCAGCGCTGTCCGCTCAGCATAATCTTTAACTGCAGTAAAATCTTTCAGATTCTTGCTGCCGGTAGTCAAAAAGATATTGCCTTCCATATGATTCAGCAGCTCGACTGCTTCAGCAAAATCACTGACGGTTATGTATTCGCCGCTTTCGCTGGACGGCCGTAATAAGCGCAGATACTTACAAGCTTCTGTCGCACAGGCCTCTTTGACCGTCGCCGTCACTACCGTTGCATAAGGATGCGTAGCATCGATAACACATTCCGGCCTATGCTCCTGAAGAAATTCCCTCATGGCCTTTAAATCCATCCTGGCGGCCATTACTTTGATATTATCCTGTTTTTCAATCAGTCCTGCTCCATACTCCGTAGCCACAGAAACATAGATATCAATATTAAAGCCAGCCAAAGATTTTACCAGGTTGCGTCCTTCGCTGGTGCCGCCAATAATCCAGACTGCCGGCCTCATACCAGTTTATAACCGCGCGGAGTAACAAGACGGCCATTGATTACCTGGGTCTGAGAATTGCCGATAATAACGGTAGAGAACATATCTACCTGTTTATCGCGCAGTTCACGTAAGGTGGTCAGTTCATAACTTTCACCCTCACGTCCGATATTGCGTACAATACCTGCCGGAACATCGCCGCTCTGATTTTTCAGCATGATATCACAAGCTTTTTGCAGGTAGTCATGACGTTTGATGCTGGAAGGATTGTACAGACAGATACAGAAATCAGCCTGAGACGCACAATCCAGTCTTTTTTCGATTTTTTCCCAAGGAGTAAGCAAGTCGCTCAAAGAAATAAGGCAAAAATCGCTGATCAGCGGCGCCCCAAGGACAGCGGCGCCAGAGCAAGCCGCAGTAATGCCGGGAACAACCTCGATTTCTACCTCAGGATGCTCGGCAGCAACCTGGAACATGATGCCAGCCATACCGTAAACGCCGGCATCGCCGCTGGAAATCATGGCCACAGTCTTGCCCTTGAGCGCTTCGTCAAGAGCCAGCTTGCAGCGGTCCACTTCCTTGCGCATCCCAGTGGAAAGAAATTCTTTTTCCTTGAAATCTTCTTTAATCAAATTGACATACACATGATACCCTGCAATAACGTCGCAAGACTGAAGCGCTTCATAAGCCCGCTTAGTCATCTGCTCTACGCCGCCTGGTCCAAGACCTACAACATACAATTTAGACATATATTCTAACCATCCTTATTATTTATTCAGTTTTCAAACCTGTTTTATAAAAATCTATAACGATATCTTCCACCGCTACCGCAAGCGTAACGCCGTTTCTGCTCGTTTTGCGCAGCAGCAGTTTACCGCCGTTACTGTCTTTAACCGCACTGCGCTCACAGACATTATCAACACCTACAATGCCTTTAACAAAGTTAGAAGGGGTAAAATGGCCCGACACGGCTTGAAGTTCTTCTGCTGTATAAAAATTTGCCGGCCATCCCTGAGTAGCGGCAAATTCTAACAGTCCCTGTTCATCTTTCTTTAAATCAACCGAAGCTATACTGCAGACAGCGCGACTGTCGATTTCTAAACGCTCCAACTCAGGCAGCACCAGCAAAGCAATGTCTTTGCTTTCCGTCCCTCGCCTGCATCCTATCCCAAGATGCACAATACGCGGCAGCAGATGCAATGTAGTTGCAAAAGGACTGCTGCAAGTATTTAGGGCAATATCAAGCCCGACAGCAGGAGCATCTTCTCCCGTATAAAACTGCATTCCTTGCGGCAGTGTACTGATCACCGGAAAATTGCTGACTAATCCCGTCTGTTCTCCTGCGACAAGCGCTGCAGCAAATTCTTTAGCAGCCTGCATGGAAGCAATCGTCATCCGATTACGCGCTGCCCACTCGTCAACCGCAAAAAGCCCGTTAACGTCAGTTGCAGTAGTAACGCAGGCAGTACCGCCCAAAAATCCGGCCAAACAGCGCGCAATTTCATTAGCGCCGCCAATATGTCCTGCCAAAAGAGGGATGACAAAATTACCCTTTTCATCAACAGAAATCACTGCCGGATCAGTCAGTTTGCTTTTTATATAAGGCGCGATAGTGCGTACCGCTATACCTGCAGCACCGACAAAAACGATTATGCCGCATTTCTGAAATGCTTCTGCACATGCTGTTTTATAATCCGGCAGCATTACTCCGATTCCGGGAGCAGCCGCATATTTGGGCAAAGTCTGTGCCGCGGCATCATAGCCAGCCGTAATTAAAAACGCACAAACCTTTTTGCTCAGCTCAGCTCCCCGCCGAGAAAAGGAATATACAACCGCCTGCATTTATTTTACCTCTGGTTTAAGTTCCAGCTTACTCGGGTCTGCCGCACGGTAGCCATGGGCAAAGGTAGGATTATAAAGTTCGCTGCGATCATATTCACTGCCGAGGAAGTTGCCGACAGTAATAAGCGCAGTCTTGGTAATATTATATTTAGCAGCACTTTCAGCCAATGTACCCACGGTACAGCGTACTACTTTTTCATCGGGCCAGGAAGCTTTGTAGACAATAGCAGCCGGGGTATCGGCGGTATAGCCGCCTTTAATAAGTTCGCCCTGCAGTTTTTCCAGCATACCTGAGCTGAGGAAAATAACCATGGTCGCTTTATGGGCCGCATAGTCGGCAATCTTCTGTTTACTGGGAACAGGAGTACGCCCTTCCATACGGGTGATGATTACAGACTGACTGACATTCGGCAGAGTATATTCTGCATCCAGCGCTGCTGCAGCTGCACAGACAGAACTTACGCCGGGAACGATTTCAAAGTCCAGGTTGTAGCTGCGCAGCATATCGATCTGTTCACGATGCGCACCATAAACGCTGGGGTCGCCAGTATGCAGGCGTACTACCAGCTTACCAGCCTGAGCTGCCGGTACCATAGCGGCAATAACTTCTTCCAAAGTCATTTTCGCACTGTCCATGATTACACATTCCGGTTTAGCATATTGCAGCAGACCCGGATTAACCAGCGAACCTGCATAAATAATCAAATCTGCCTTTTCCAGCAGTTCTTTGCCTTTAACAGTAATCAGATCAACAGCACCGGGACCTGCACCAATAAAATAAATCATTATTTATCAAACTCCTTTTCTTTAACCAGTATAACAGAGAAATAACTGCTGTTAGGATCGATCTGTTCCAGATCGCGGTAAACCTTTTCACCAGGAAGCCCGCAGCGTTCAACCATTGCCGCATGGCTGAGCAGTCCGCGTTCTTTCAGTTCTTCGCGCACGCGGCCGATTTCGCTGGCGGATTTCATCAGCACCTTATTACCAGGGCCATCCAGGAACTTAGCAGCTTCTTTATAGCTGCCGGGAAGAATAATCAACGGTTCCGCTCTCTCGCACAGGGAAGTATTCAGTCTGGCGGCAACAGCACATATGGAGGTCACGCCTGCAACAAGCTCAGCATCGTAACCGGCAGCCAGCACAAGTTTATGCACATAAATACAGGTAGCATATACCGTCGGGCAGCCCAAAGTAATGAAAACGACATTCTTGCCTTCATCCAAAAGCTTCATAACCGCTTCAGCACCTTCACGATGGGCTTTATCCATGGCAACCATATCCTTAGTCATGGGCATATAGATAATGATCTGTTCCTTTTCATCCAGATTGACAACCTGATTAACGATATTCTTCGCAGTCATAACATCCGTATCGCCCTTCGGCAAGGCTACGACATCACATTCCTTTAAAAGACGTACAGCCTTTAAGGTCAAAAGTTCCGGGTCGCCAGGTCCGATACCCACACTGTAAAGTTTACCTCTCATATTTCTCTCATTCTCCTTCTCTTTTTACATGTAGTTTGATAAGCTCTTCCGCATACTCAGTTTTGCCTAAAACGCCGTAAACGTTGGAAAACATCAGCCCCGCGGTTTTTATTTTACCATGCACACGATGCTGCATGTAAAAATCAATTTTAGCAGTTATTTCCTGCATGACCTGCTCCTGCAATCCTTCTCGCTGCAGAACTTTGACAACCTCGTCAGTAGTCAGACATTTATAAATCTCCTTGCCTACATCGGCAGAAGCGCCGTGAAACATAGCCTGCAAAGCCAACAGCTCAGTACGGCAATCCGCATATTTGG
The DNA here is from genome assembly GCA_947629685.1 of uncultured Phascolarctobacterium sp. Classification (GTDB taxonomy): domain Bacteria; phylum Bacillota; class Negativicutes; order Acidaminococcales; family Acidaminococcaceae; genus URXU01. The sequence continues at coordinate 27,213 of CANREP010000017.1, read as the reverse complement.
AATGGGTATTCATAACCCCCTGCGCCAGTTTGACCAGCTTGCCGGAATGTCCTATCAAAAGCAAGGTTTCAAAGCCGCAAAATACGGCGTAATCCAGCAGCTCGCCTACAAAATTACTGCAGGTTACGGCATCAGACAAATCTAATTTCAGCACATCGCGCGTAAAATCTTCTCCATAATTGCCGAAAAACACCAATAAATTTTTATTACCCTTGGCTTTCTGCGCATTCATTTCCACATACATGGTTTCCACCAGCGCTTTTTCGCTCATGGGCTCTACTATGCCGCTGGTTCCCAGTACCGACAGGCCTCCAACAATCCCCAAGCGGGGATTAAAGGTCTTTTTAGCGATTTCAACACCTGCAGGAATAGAAATAGTCACCTTTAAAGCGCCGCTATATCCTGCTGCCGCTGCGGCAGCCGTAACCTCGTCTGTAATCATCTTCCTGGGAACGGGGTTGATAGCTGATCCGCCGACAGCGCAAGCCAGTCCCGGCTTAGTAACACGTCCGACGCCTATGCCGCCTTCAATCTCAATTTCTGTCCCTTGACTCTTTTCTACTCTGGCATAAACTAAGACGCCGTTAGTATCATCAGGGTCATCACCAGAATCTTTACGGATAGCACAACTTACATAATCCGGCGTGATTTCTACGTTCAACGGCTCCAATTCCAGAACAATGCCTTTAGGAGTGTCTATTTTGACTACGTCCACCCTGCTCCCGCTTAAAAACATAGTTGCAGCAGCTTTAGAAGCCGCGGCTGCACAGCTTCCGGTAGTATATCCGCAGCGCAGATTTTTTCCCTGAGAAAATTGGTATTCTTCCACAGCCACTACTCCTTTTAAAAACTCTCAAATACAAAATATTACTGATAAACAAAAAAGACTTCTGCCAGCAACGACAGAAGTCTTCAAGACACCACTAATTTGCCACTGCCTTTGCGGCCGTAGCGTATCATTGCTGCCTCCATCGCTCGTGGATTATAGCTATCTATATGAGTTGGCTGCTGACTTAAGCATCTGCTTGCACAGCGGCGGGACCGTAACGATTAAAAATCTTCTCACCATTTAAGCTGAAAAGCACTCATATAATGAATTACTTTGATATTATATCACATACGAAGCAAAAAACCAATATCACAGAAAAATTTTAACTGTTTATTTAAAATTTTCTGCACTGATTTCAATCTAAACAAAACAGACAGGCCAAGACCTGTCTGTTTGAAACATTATAAAATTCTGCAAGCTCCGTAATAACGAGCTCCCCAATAGCCGGTAAAAGCAGAAGCAACAGTTACGCCCGTACTCGTACCCGCATGAATAAAGTTACCATTACCAACATAAATACCGCAATGCGACGCGCCCGGTTCATAAGTAGAAAAGAAAATAAGATCGCCCACACGCAGATTATCCATGGAAACACGACGGCCATAATATAACTGGCTGTCTGCCGTTCTCGGAATGGAGATGCCTGCCTGCGCAAAAGCATACTGAGTAAATCCGGAACAGTCAAATCCATAGGGAGAGGTGCCGCCAAATACATATGGAGTGCCAATGACGCTATAGGCTGCGCTTAATACGCGACGTACAACAGAACTTCTTCCGCGGTTGGGAGGAATATCCCTGTTCATTAACGCTCTGTATGTATCAGGACCAATTACACCATCAACTTCCAAACCTCTGTCCGCCTGGAATTTTCTGACAGCATTCTCGGTTTCTGGGCCAAAATCACCATCTATATTAGTAATAGTGTAACTCAATTCCACTAAACGCTTTTGGATAGCCATTACCTCTTGGCCGTCATCTCCGCGTTCAAAAGAAGCAAATGCAGCAACAGCATTTGTCAAGGAAAACAAAAGGGTGAAAGTTAAAACAATAAACAACTTCTTTTTTCCCAAACGCATCCACATCCTTTCCGCCTAATACAGGTTTATTTTATCATAAAATAGCTATCCTGTAAAATAAAAATCATTTTTTCAAATGTTTTGATACTAAATAAAGTGGTCTATGCTTAATTTCTTCGAATATACGGCCTATATATTCACCTAAAATACCAATTCCTACCAGCTGGATACCTCCCAGGAACAATACGCTTACAGTAGTCGTAGCCCAGCCCGGAACCGCGTCATCGCTGATCAATTTCACATAAAAGACATGTCCCAGCAACAGGATGCTGCACAAACCGAAAAAAAGTCCCAAGTAAAAAGCCCAGCGGAGCGGCAAATTAGAAAAAGCTGTTATCCCATCCAACGCAAAATGCAGCATCTTATGCAGATTGAACTTTGAATGACCGGCAAAACGCGGCGGCGCAACAAAATCTACCACAGCAACATCAAAGCCAAGCGTGCTTACCATACCGCGTATAAAACGGGCACGCTCACGGTACAGCCGGAAAGCTTCGACGGCCTTTTTGTCCATAAGGCGAAAATCAGAACCGCCTGGGGTTATTTCTACTTTGGACATGATATTGATAAGCTTATAATAAAGCGAAGAGGTAATATTTTTCAAAAAGCCGGCATCTTCTGTTGCTAAACGTTTAGTCATGACGATTTCTCTGCCTTCTTCCCAGAGATGTATCAGCTCCGGCAAAAGTTCCGGCGGATGCTGCAGGTCGCCGTCCATAGTAATAACAGCGTCGCCGTCAGCATTATCCAGACCGCAGGTCAAAGCCATCTGATGTCCGTAATTACGCGAAAGCAGATATGCTTCTACATGTCCGTCTTGTTCAACAAGCTGCTTTAAAATAAATGCACTGCTATCTTTAGAACCATCATCGACGAAAATAATATTATAGTCGTAACCTGAGGCGCCCATGACTGCCGTAACACGCTTATAAAATTCATGTAAATTTTCCTGTTCATTATATACAGGAACGACAACTGAAATTTTTTTCATTTTACTTCACCACAAAAAAACAAATAGATTTCGGCAAAATATCCGTTATCGTTTATTATAGCTTCCCATCATTAAACAAAACTTAACCCCAATATAAAAAATAACACGAAAAAGACACGTGATTCCACGTGTCTTTGATTACATATATGAGTGTTCATTAAGCCGAGTTCTGTTCCGCTAAGCGGTGATAATCATTTATCTAGACCTGCAATTACTTACAGGCTCAAGCGACACAACCCGGAAGGATCAGCGGGCCGCTTCATCCCTTCCCTATTTGGTCTTGCTCCGGATGGGGTTTACCTAGCCAGCTGGTTACCCAACTGCTGGTGCGCTCTTACCGCACCGTTCCACCCTTACCTGCAAAAGCAGGCGGTACACATTTCTGTGGCACTATCCCTGAGGTCACCCTCGCCGGACGTTATCCGGCATCCTGCCCTGTGGAGCTCGGACTTTCCTCATCTGGCCTACGCCAGCCGCGATTATCTTTCACACTCACGTATTTTAGTTTAACATATATGAAAATATAAGTCAAATAAGCACTCACCGCATCATTTCAGCATTATTCTGCCATTTCCGTAAGGCTCGGCATATTCTGCACCGATAACTGCGTCTAAATGATTTTGGACATATTCAATAAAAATATCTGTTTCACTGCCGGCAGCAGGCTGAAGGATTCTTGCTCCTTTAAACATTGTCATACCATTTCCGCCGTCTCTAAGTATATAAGAACTACCGGCTAAAGTATATTTTCTGTCGATTTCCAGCGGTCTGTTTCCTATCTTAACATTTTTTACCCGATACGGCCCGTCAACTCCATTGAAGTTGCCTTTTTCATCTTTTACCACTGAGGAAGGCACGCTGCTGTCAACCATATACGAAATACCTGAAACCTGGAAAAATGCCCCGCTTTCCTGAGGATAATCAGCAGCTCCCATCTCCAGTGCATCCAAAAGCTGCTGGCCTGTTACCTCGATTGCCACGCACATATTGCCGAAGGGCAGCGCTTGTAAAACATCATTATAATTAAACACGCCTGTTTTAAAATCAGCCCTGATCCCTCCACCGTTTACTATTGCGGCATCTGTTTCCAGAACAACGCGATAAGCATCAGCAACCAAGTCACCCATACTGCATTCCTTACTGCGTACTATCCTTTTTCCTGTCGCCGGATCATTTACATATAGCGGCACCATTGCCTTGCCTACAGGCTCCTGTAACAAAGAGGCATATGCAGCTTTTTCCTCAGTAATCAGTTTGCAGACCCCATCATCTTCTTTCTCAAGATTTTTTACCAGTTTATAATCTATATTCCCATCAGTTTTCAGCGTCAACTGACCAAAGCTTTGCAGTTTGGTGCCCGTCTGTCCTAATAAGACGACGCGGCCTTTTTTATCAAGCAAGTCTATACCGTCGACTTGTTCATGGGAATGACCGTCTAATACAGCTGTTAACCCGTCCGTATTGCTTATCACAGCTGCACTGCTGTAATACGGCAACGTACCATTAAGCCCGAAATGCGCGACTAAAAATACATATTCTGCTCCTTGCCTTTTTACTTCATCAATATTTTGCTGCAGCTGTTTATAAAGTTTCTTACCGTCTCTTCCCTCACAGAAATCATACCTAAATTTCCCATTTTCATCCTGAAAATAAGCAGGTGTAGAGGAAACAAGTGTTTCCGGCGTGGTAGCGCCGATAAAAGCTAACTTCGTTCCGGCAAAATCAAAAATCTTATACGGCGGCAAAACTGTTTTCCCCGTATTCTTGTCCAGCAAATTGGCACTGTAATACCCACACGACAACTGTTCCGCTAATTGGCTAAATCTATCCATACTGTAATCAAATTCGTGGTTACCAGGAACTGCAAAATCATAACCAACAGTATTCATAATCTTGATTATTGCTTCCCCTTCAGACAATTTTCCCAGCGGCGTTCCCTGAATCGCATCTCCGGAATCAACCAGCAGGACACAATTATTTTTGCTCAATTCTTTTTTATATTGCGCCAGCGCCGCCATACCAATATTATCTTCTACCCCACAGTGAATATCGTTAGTATGAAGTATTATGATATTTTTATCAGCTGCCAAGACAAATACCGGCAGCAAGCATATGCTAATGACAACAACTAACAATAATAACAGCTTACTGACAAATTTTTTCATTCTTAATATTCCCTTCTCTAAAAACACCTGAATAAAACGATAAGATTTTATTACTCTCTAAAATGTAAGACAATGATTTTAAAATCGCAAATTTGTTTTAAAATGCAATTAATGTTATTATAGAAAATAACTACAAGAAACACAAACTTAAAGACATTATATAAGGAGGATATTATGTACACACTTACACCGGCAACAGCTGCAGAAATCGACACCTATCTGCAAATAATAGAAGACGCCAAAAACTTTCAAAAAGAACAGGGGTTTACCCAATGGACTAACGAATATCCTAATATGGAAACGATTAGCAATGATATTCGCAGCAAGAAGGGTTATGTACTAAAAAAAGACGGACAAATCGCAGGCTATATGTGCATTGATTTTGACGGTGAACCAGCTTATCAGCATATACAGGGGCAATGGCTGACAACTAAGGCATACGCTGTTATCCACCGTATGGCGTTCAGCAGCGAGTTCAGAAACCTTGGTATTTCAACGGCAGCTTTTCAAATGATCGAACAGCTTTGCCTTTCAAAAAACATCACCAGTATACGCGTGGACACAGATTTTGGCAATAAACGTATGCAGCACATATTGGCAAAGAATGGCTATAGCAACTGCGGAACGGTAATTTTTCAAGGCAGCAGCAAAATAGCTTACGAAAAGGTACTGAACACGAAATTAATAATTTAAAATGACTTAAATCTAATTTTGTATTGGCTTTATAGCTATTATACCTTCAGATGCCATTGGCGCTTTATCCGGCAGTTGTAATACATAAGTGTTATGTGATTGAACCAACAGAAGCAGAAGCCGTAAAACTTATATTTACCATGTATATTTCTGGCCATGGTTACGGATCTATAGCACGCGCTCTTGCCGCCAAGGGCTTCAAAACTCGTGAAGGCCGAAATTCCGGTAAAAATAGCCTGTATGACATTTTAGGTAATGAGAAGTATACTGGCACCTATACGTTTAATAAAACCAACAGAAAGGAAAACAGGCCGCGCAACATGCATGTTGACTCCCCTGCTGATGACTTTATCAGGATTGAGGATGCTATTCCGGCAATTATCAGCAAAAGCGACTTTAAAATCGCCCAAGAAATTAAGCAGCATAATAAGAAAAAAGCTGGTTCCTACAAAGCAAAGGCACATTACTTATTATCCGGTAAAATTTTTTGCGGCCATTGTGGATCAACAATGACTGGACACAGAACAACAAGCCATAAAAAAGAGTATATTTATTATAATTGCAATAGACATGAGCGAATAGTCACAGATAAATGCCCACAATCACGGTTGAGCAGAGATGCTGTCGAAAAATTAATACTGGAGAAAATAGAAAAAGAAATATTTTCTCCTATTGCTAAAGAAAATATTTCTCGATTTTTATCTAAGGAATATGAAAATTTTGTTAAAACAGTTTCAGAAAAAACTTCAATTCTTGAACAAGAAAAAGCAACTGCAGAACGAAAGCTCAATAATCTATATGAGTTGGTAGAAAACGGCGAAGCTGATGAATTTATTATTAGTCGAATTAACAAACTAAAAACTGAAATAAAAATTATTCAAAATAAAATACATAACAATAGCTCTAAAGATATGCATATCATTACTCAAAAAGAACTTTTAGACATTCTCAATAATTTACATGAGGACGTTTATTCTAACAAAGATGTTGATGCGCAACAAATTTTAATTAATTTATTTGTTGATAAGGTTGTTGTAGATAATAAAAAAATCTCTCTGCAGTTAACCACAGAGAGAATTTTAGATATGGCTGGTGCCGAAGGCCGGACTCGAACCGGCACGTAGGGCTACTACGCTTGATTTTGAGTCAAGTGCGTCTGCCAATTCCGCCACTTCGGCAAATTATTCCAATTAACTCGGAACAATGAGTATTATACTCTTTTATAATTGAGATGTCAATATGTTTTACTAAAATTAGAACATGACATCTCCCGGCTGATAATCAACCGTGGTCTTTACAAAGGCAATCTCATTACAGTACGGATACTGAGGACAGTAAACACATTCTTTCCAAACTTTCTGCGGCAATTTTTCTTTTGCAGTCTCAATATAATCGCATTTAGAGAAAAAGCCAGGTTGATAGGTCAGAGTAAAGAACATTTTTACACCTCGCTCGATGCCCTCCTGCTCTAACAAAGCAACTATCCTGCGGCCGATACCAGAGCATTTTAAATCCGGGTCAACAGCCAAAGAACGTATTTCTGCCAGCTTATCCCAGACGAAATGCAGCGCTCCGCAGCCAATCAGTCGATTATTTTCCACAGCAACGATATAATCGCGCAAATTTTCATAAATACTGTTGCGCGAACGCGGTAACATCAAACCTTCACGGGCATAATCATTCAAAAGCTTATGTATATTTTCAACATCACTGAATTTTGCAGCTCTGTAAGTAATCATCTTAAACAACTCCTCAAAAAGTATACTGATATCTTAGCACTCATCAGCAGTTTAGACAATATTTTTTACAAAATATCAGCAGATTATAAACGCTCAGCCAGAATATCAGCAGCCGCGCACATAGCAGCTATCATTGAACTGGGCCTGGGAGGACATCCAGGCACGGCAATATCCACCGGAACTATATCAGCTGCGCTGCCGCAGACAGCGTAAGTAGCGCCATAAGTAGCCCCGCCGCAGGCACACGCGCCGCAGGCCATTACCAATTTGGGTTCCGGCATAGCCTCATAAGTCATGCGCAGTGCCTGTTCAAGATTACGTGTAACTACGCCAGTCACCATCAGCATATCAGCATGTCTGGGAGAAGCAACAAATGCTATACCAAATCTGTGCAGGTCATATATAGGATTGCTCAGCGCACCCATTTCAAAATCGCAGGCATTACAACTGCCTGCGTCAAGATGACGCACATGCAGAGATCTGCCAAGCTTAGCTGTAATCATTTCACCTATCTGTATCTGCGTCTCCGTCAGTACATTGCCCATGACATCCTTATTACTGTGCTGTAATGCTCCCTGTATACAAGTCTCTACGCAACGTCCGCAAAAAATACATTTTTTATAGTCTACGGCAGGTTTGCCATCCTGTATAGTAATAGCCTGCACAGGGCAGACAGCACTGCAGTTGCCGCAGCCGTCACAGTTATTTAAGCACTGCAGCTGTCCTCGCATTCTTTTGTGCCCGGAGAAAGAAATATTTTCAGTGACTATTCTTTTGGCTAAAATAGCCTCTATCATTTTCAACATAATAAATATCTCCTCCTAACGGTCAAGACATGCATAACACAGTTCAAAGCTTTTATTTATCAGCGGAAAGTCAGGTATGATATCTCCCTGGACGGCCAGTGTCAATGCCGGCCAGTTAGGATACGAAGCGGATCTGACAAATAATCTGTCGATGCGTCCTTCTTCATCCAGCATCAGCCAGTGCAGATTATCACCTCGAGCAGATTCGCTGATGCCCCAACTTCCTTCCAGCGTCCGCAGCATTCCCAAATCGACGCACAAACTGCCTTCCGGCTCCTTACGCAACTTACTTATCAGCTGTTTTATCAGTTTTATACTTTCGTATACTTCGCCAACACGAACTTTGATACGCGCTTCAACATCTCCCGCGGTTTCTGTAACAACAGCAAAATCAAGTTCGTCGTAAATACCAAACCCTATATCTTTTCTGCTGTCACGGACGCTGCCGCTGGCACGCGCGCCTACGCCAACCATAGCCAGTTCAAAGGCCGTATTCTGCCTGATAATGCCGGTAGTGCGTATCCTGTTGACGAAATTATTCTGTTCCCACATGATATGGACAATATCTCTGTATTCCTTTTCCAGCTCACGCAGAACTTCATCTATTTCTTCCAGACAGTTTTCATCTACATCGCAGTTTACACCGCCAGGCACAATAAGTCCACGCAAAAAACGGTTTCCCGCCAGCATTTCATTCAGCTGCATCAGGTATTCTTTCAGCCGGCTGCCCATACTGATGACAGGCGAAAAGCCGACGCCGGCGCACACGTTGCCGGTATCGCCGACATGATTGTATAAGCGTTCCATTTCCGCCGCTAAAGTGCGTATCAGCCATGCTTTTCTGGGAACATCGGCCTCTGAAAGCTTTTCTACTGCCTGACAGAAGCTCAGCGTATTAGCTACGCTGCACGCGCCGCAGATACGTTCCACTAACGGCAATGCCTCAAAAGGCGTTTTACCTTCCACAGCCTTTTCAATACCGCGATGCGTATAAAAAAGCTTGGCATCCAGCTGCAGCATGGCTTCCCCAGCCTGACTGAAACGGAAATGTCCCGGCTCGATGATGCCTGCATGGATAGGCCCTACAGGCACTTCATACAAGCCTTCACCGGCAGAAGTAAGCATTTCGTATTTTCTGCTGCCTCTAACCTGATAATCTACAGGATATTTTTTCAACAGCGGATGAAAATCTTCAGGAAAAGTTTCATGCAGCACCAATGGGCGCAGGTCAGGATGCTCACGAGGGATAAATCCGAACATATCATGCAGTTCCCGTTCATACCAGGCTGCAGCAGGTAAAATCGGCGTCAATGACGGATAACTGAGATCACCGTCTGCCGAAAATTCCGCTTTTAAAATGTCCATATCTCTTTTTTCAGCATTATAAAACAAACAATAAATAGCAAGGCCGCCGCCGCGCAAGGTTTCATCCGCGCCGAACATGGCAGCCAGAGGATTTTTCCCTGCGGCACTGAAAATATTGGCAGCACCGCGTAAATTTTCCGGTTGTACCTGCAGCACGTTATCACCTTCCTATTATCAATACTGCATGATTTAAAAGATTATTGATCCAGGGAATATTTTCAAAGCCTGCGCCTACAAAACAGGTCAGCAGCAGCAAAATTGCCAGCACCGGCGTGTCCAGTCTGTCCAGCAGGTCACCCAAAGAAGGACGGCGCGGCTGATCGCACAGCATACGCATCCCGTGATATAAAATACCGATCAATACGCCAGCCAAAAGGATAATCAGCAGGCTGCCAGCCAGCCAATGTTCTTCTTTAAAAAGTGCAGTCAGAATATAAAATTTACTGAAAAAAAGTCCCATCGGCGGTAATCCCAGGATGCCAAGCATACTGATAAGCCACAGCGTCGCTGTATGCGAAACTTCCTTGATCATGCCATGAATACGCATCAGATTTCTTGTCTGATACTCCTGAATGATGGTGCCGGCGATATAAAACAATACAAATTTAATCAGCGCATGGCTGTACATATGTAACATGACTGCTTTCAGCGAAAAAGCGGTAAACACGCCTACGCCGGCTACCATAATACCGATATTTTCCATGGAAGAATACGCTAAAATACGTTTCACGTCACGCTGAACAACAACGAAAGGCACGGCCACAGCGACAGTAAGCACAGCGAAAAACAGAAGCATCCCGCTCATCATTTCCACGCCGGCAGTCGGCAGCAATATCACCAGGTTACGCAGCAGCACGTATAAAGCACAGCTGCACAAAGCGCCGGACAGCATTCCGCTTGTCAGTGAAGGCGCTTCCGCGTAAGCGTCGGGCAGCCAGGTATGCATGGGAGCCATACCTACCTTTGTGCCATACCCAATCAGGATAAACAACAGTGCCATCTTAGTCAACGAAGGATCAAGCACGGCAGCATGTTCATAAAGATAGAGCCAGCTGAGAGGTTTATCGTTACCCAAAGCATCTATTTGCGCATAATACAAAATCAAAGTTCCCAAAAGCGCAAGGCAGATGCCGACTGTACATACCATGATGTATTTCCAGGTAGCTTCTAAGGCGCTGCGGGTAAATTTAAAGGAAATAAGCAAAGCCGAAATAAGGGTTGTAGCCTCTATTGCTACCCACATAAGGCCCAGATTCTTAACCAGCAGCACAATGAACATCGTCCAGACAAACATCTGCATCAAAGCAAAATATCTGCCGGTCTGCAGCTGCTCATTTTTCAGTACGCCGCTTTTTTCTTCGCGCACCAGATAAGAACGGGCTGTCCAGGTAGCCGCCATGTAAAGCGTTGTGATAATTATCAATACCCAGCAGTTTAAAGCGTCCAGATAAAAATATTCGCTATTAAAGGGCCGGGCCGGATTAAAGCCAGCCAGCAGCAGGCAGACCAACACGCCTACCCCGGTAGCCGTAAGTCGATGCAGCCAGTGCAGGGACGTATTGGTAAAACGCCCGCTAAGCGCCAAAAGCGCGCACAAAGGCGGAAGACTTAACAGAGCATAAATAATTTTCAGCATCTTCTCACCCTTTCAGCTTTCTCAAAACATTAGTATCAGTCGTTTTGAAGGACAGACGCAGACGCGATGTGAGAATGACCAAAATAACGACTGCAATCAGTACATCCAGGAAAATGCCAAGTTCTATAATCAGCGGCAGGCCCTCAGTCATAATCAGTCCCAAAAGATAAATACCATTTTCCATAGTGATCAACCCGATCATCTGCATAATAGCGCGGCTGCGCATAACAATAAGCGTCAGGCCGGTCATAATCATAAAGATGGAAGAAGCCACGATATCGCGCCCTTGCACGCCTGGAAGCAGGCTGTCCAGCACTACATAACTTAAAGCAAGGAAGCAGGCGGCAGCAGCCGTAGAATAATTAACATTGATATCGCTGGCTATTTCCTTCTCATCACTAAGCTGACGCACTACTTTTAAAATAGCATACGGAATAAAGATTACCTTGACAGCAATAGTCAGCATACCCGGTAAAAAAGCATGTATGCCTCCGCCATGGCTCATTCCCACGGCAAGACACGCAGCTGCAATTAACGCCGACTGGATACTGAGGCAGAAAATGCCGCGTTTCAAATCCATGATACGCGTTTGCAGAAAGACGATAAACATGAGTGTTACTACTAAAAATTCCACAATTTACCTCCTTACTGCGCAGCAATAGCCAGCAGCAGCATTATACCGGCCGCAGCCAGATACACACGTACCTTGAACAAACGCATCTTATTATTTAATGTTTCTACCACTGCCACCAGTACTGCTGAACCAAGCACCTTGAAAACGACAGGTATATTAAGCGGCAGGTAAAGCAAAGAAAATAAAAGCAGAAAAATAAGCAGTTTGAGCTGGCTTGCCCAGTGAATAAGCGCTAACAGCCGTCCTGAATATTCCAGAGTCATACATTCATGAATCATGGTCAGTTCCAGGTGGGTATCCGGGTTATCTACTGGTATACGGCTGTTTTCTGCCAGCAATACCAAAAAGAAAGCTATGCAGGTCAAAACACCGGCAACAGTGAGATTTACTTCTCCCGGGTCAAGCGACATACCGCCTAAAAATGTACTTCCTGTATGCAGCACATTGGAAAGTATAGCCAGCATGATGACTGGCTCCACAAAAGCAGCTACATATATTTCCCTGCTGCCGCCCATGCCGCCGAAAGCAGTAGCTGCATCCAAAGACGAAAGCGTCATGAGGAAACGTCCTAAAGCCATGACATAAACAAAGACAAACACGTCTCCCAGCGATACTGTCCTGCCGATGAAATTAGGCAGCATACAGGCAGCTGCAACAGTAGACGCAAAATATACGCATGGAGCTGCTAAAAAGATACAGCTCGTATAAGGAGTAACAAATGTAGGTTTACGCCACCATTTGTACAAATCAAAATATTCCTGCAGGATACTGGAACCAATCCTGTTCTGCAGCAGTGCTTTCAGCTTCTTGATGATACCGGCAATCAGCGGAGCTACCAGCAGCAGCAACAAAGCCTGCAACAGACTGTATCCTAAACTATGATAGCCCGTCATCATTTGTATATTGCCCCCCAAATCAGTACCGCAATCATCGCAGCCATAACATAACTAACATACAGCCTTACGCTCCCCTGCTGTAAGCGGCGCAGGAAAGCAGACGAAACAACAAAATATTTCTGCAGCGGCAGATAAAGCTTCTGCGTAATCATATCTGGTATTTCCAACTTATACGATAATAAACGTCCAAAATACGGGTTATCCTTACGCACATAGGAAACCTCCCGCTTGGGTTTCAGCAGATAATCAAAAGCGCGGCGCAGCGGTTTTGAAAAACCTGTAGCAGAATACTGCTGCCTTGCAGTAGGGATAGTACCGCAGTTCCAAGTCACATCACTGGCAACATAGGCCTTTTTCGCCATGCTGACAGCTACAGCAAAGCATACCGCCGTAACAGCTAACACAAGCACTAAAACTGCACCGTAAGCTTGCAGCAATTCACCGCCGCTTTGCAGTACATCGGCAATACCCGGCATATAAAATGCTGTATCTACAGCCAGAACGCCGCTCAGTACAGTAAGCAACGGCGCAGAATATATTCCTAAAACAAAAATCAGCACTGTACTAATACCCATGGCAAACAGCATAAAAGCATCAGATTCATGCGCCTGTTCAGCAATTTGGCTGCGCGCCCTACCCAAGAACGCGATACCGAAAAAGCGTACAAAACACCCTAAAGCCAGAGCACCTGTAAAACCTAACAAGATAAAAGCCAGCGAACACCATAGCCTGATATCCTGACCATACCCGTTATAAGCCAACGTGATAAAGCTCTGCAGCGTCATCCACTCTCCGATAAAACCTCCTGTAAACGGCAATGCCGAAAGCGCCATGCAGCCGGCAAAGCAGCAGGCAGCTGTATAGGGAAGTTTGCGCAAAAGCCCGCCGAACAATTCCAGATTCTTACTGCCGGTAGCGTGCATAATGCTGCCTGCGCTCATAAACATCAGCACCTTGATAACCGAATGATTATAACAATGTACCAAGGCCGCCATAAATCCTATTGTGCCCCAGCTGCCTCCCGCAGTAACCTGCAGCAGCATACCGCAGCCAAAAGCAGCAAAAATTATCCCCATATTTTCTACCGACGAATAAGCCAAAATCCTTTTGATATCAGTTTCCATCTGCGCATACAGCACGCCTAAAAACGCGGAAATAAGTCCCGCCAGCATGACTATGATGCACCACCAGTAGTTCCAGGCAGGCAGAAAATAAAATACAAAGCGGCCAAAGCCATATAAAGCTATTTTCAGCATCACGCCGCTCATCAGCGCGGACACATGACTTGGCGCTGCCGGATGCGCATTTGGAAGCCAGACATGCAATGGCACCAGCCCGGCTTTCAAGGCAAAACCGATAAACGCTGCCATAAAGACAATACTGCCCATACCTGCTGAAAGCGTATTATCAGCCATATCCGCAAAAGCAAAAGAAGCGCTATAAGTACCAGTCAGCAAAAAGGCTATCATAATAGCTGCCGTACCGATATGAGTCATTACCAGGTACTGATAGGCTGCATTCCAGGTTACGCGTTTTTCAGCCTCATGGTTTACCAGCAGGAAAGAAGCTACTGCCATTATTTCCCAAAACAGAAGAAAACTGAATGCATCACCCGCCAGCACCACGAAGACCATTGAGCCCAGGAAAAGATTCCACAAGGCGCCTAACAATCTGAGCCTTTTACCAAGATAGCTGAGCGCATAACCAAGCGCATAAATACTGGTAATAATTCCGGCACAACCTGTAAGCAAAAGGAATGCTGCACTCCATTTATCACAGGCCAGCGAATAGGACCCCCAATGTACAGCTGCCGGCTGCAACAAATCCAGCAGCACCAGCGCAGCGTTATATGTTACTAAGGCACTGCCGGTCATTGCCGCCAGACATGCCGTGTAATGAGCTGCTTTCTGCCATCTATGCGGCAACAGCAGCGTAAATATACCGATAACATAACAGGCCGCCGCCATAAAGAATATGTTCATCATCATCACCCATAAATTTATTTATTCACAAATATGACATATTTTATATTATATCATTTTTGGAAATTTATGCCAATCGGGAAAATTACTGTCCAATTTATCCAGCAAACAAAAAAGACAGCTGAAGCTGTCTTTTTTGTTACTAAACTAATTATTAAGCTTATTGTTTCTTATTGAGCGATTTGTAAATATTTCTGATACATTTCGTGATCTTCCTGCATCATCTTGTCACAATCTTCACCGATGATAACGGTCGGATCAATACCCTGCTTCATAAAATATTCTTTAAACTCTTTGGATTCGCATACTTTTTTAGCAGCTGTACGCAACACTGTCAGTTTTTCTTTCGGAGTATCTTTAGGCGCAACCAATGCGGCCCAAGCACGGATAGTCATATCGTGGCCCAGTTCTTTAAAAGTAGGCACGTCAGGATAAATCTGAGAACGGGAATCAGCCATAACTGCCAGAATCTTCAAATTGCCGGCGTCTACCTGGCTCTTAAATACGGACGGGTCAGCTAAGGTTGCGTCAATATGTTTGCCAGCCAAAGCTGCAGCAATATCGGCAGAGCCTTTCGGATAAGGCACATGCTTCAGCTGTACGCCGAACTCATCCTCAAAAGAAAGCGCCGCGATATGCCAGATAGCGCCGATGCCGGAGTTGCCCATCTGTACTTTACCCGGATTTGCTTTAGCATAAGCTACAAATTCATCCAAAGTACTGTAGGGAGCTTCCGCCGGAACGATAAGCGCAGCCGGAGCTGCAATAGGCGCGCAGATAGAAGCATAATCCTTATAAGTATTCTTGCATTTACCCTGATGCGGGAACATTGCCAGTTCTACTGTAACCATGCCTAAAGTGTGTCCGTCAGGTTTTGCATTGGCGAGTTCAACCATACCAGTTACACCGCCGCCATCCGGCTTATTTACAGGAACGAATTTACTGCCGGGAAGCTCTTTCTGCAGCATCTGTACCAAGCCTCTGGCAGAAACATCCGTACCGCCGCCGGGAGCTTTAGGGATAATGACACTGATGTCGCCGTCAGCAGGATAAGCAGCTTTCTTGCTGTCACCGCCACAACCGGCAATCATCATGGTCATCATCAGCAATGATACCAGAACAAATAAAACCTTTTTCATTATACATACCACTCCTCTATAAAAATTTTTACAACAAACGTTTATAAATCTTCCTTATCCAATCGGCAGCAAACAATATTTTGACGCTGCCAGGTATAAGTAATATCAAGCCCATCTGCATCGGCAATTATCGCCGGATAGGAAAATTCCCCCTTACTTGTTTCCAGATCCAGTATTTTCTGCCAGCTGCCGCCGTTATCACAGGATTTAAAAAGGCTCAAAGGCGACCGCATCCCCCAATTACTGCCTACAGGATTGCAGACCAGATACAGGCACTGGTCAAAGGGAGCTTTTACAAGATCTATACCGCTGTTATTATTAGGCATCGTTGTTTTATATGCCACCTGCCAGGTCTTGCCGCCATCAGCAGAATCACTGCGGTAAATATAGCCTTCACTGCTGCGCAGCAGCATATGCACCTTTCCAGGCTCGCTTTCCCAGATAGCAGGCTGGATAACGCCGCGCCCATAAAAAGACTGCTGGCTGACAGCTATAGCGCTTTCCGCCGTCTTTTCACCGTCTCTGTATCGCAAACCTGCGATACCTATCGGCAGCGATTGCTGCCATGTGCGTCCGTTATCATCGCTACAATCTGCAAATGCAGTCCAAAGTCCGCGCTCAGTTGAGCCGCCAGCTACTATCCTGCCGTTTGCCAGCAGGACGGGCTTAGTACGTACCGGCCCACGACCGCCGCTGTCGTCAGCGGTCACAAGTTCTACCGGAGCACTCCAATTAAGTCCTGCATCCTCAGACTCTCTAAACAGCGTCTTCCAAGCAGAAATTATCTGACCTTCTTTAAAGAACAGCACTATTTTATCAGCACAGGCAAAAAGTACAGGATTCCAATTCGCAGCTGCGCCGTCTGCCAGCTTCCGCGGCTTGCTCCAACCTGTTTTTTCTCTGCGGCTGTACCAGATAGCAACGTCGTCAGTACCCTCTTTACGACCGCCAAACCAGCAGCAAAGCAGCTTATCACCCGGAAGCCGCAAAACTGTAGAAGCATGACAAAAATCAGTAGGTAATTTCTCAATAACAAATTCTTTTCGCATCAATAGCACCAGATTATACAAATTTTACATTGTATATATTGTACCATATTTATTTATAAGCGTAAACTATTAAACATTCTTCTGAAAAAAATAAACAGCCTGCACCAAGGTACAGACTGTTGTCATAAAGTCAATTTATTTAGCTTCTTCCTGTTTCTGTTCTTGTACAGGTACCAAAGCAAAATCTGCCATCAACGGCTTTTTGCCGGTAGTATCAAATACGAATACCATCTGAGCCAGATTTTCCTTACTGAAAGCGCCGATATAGATAACGCGGTCAGCTTTATCGAATCTTTGCAAAACAGCAAATTTAGCTTCTTTATTCTTGCCAAATTTTTCCTTAACCTGTTTCAGCAGATCAGCATATTTTTCTGCAGTGAAATTTTCTTTCAGCGCCGGAGTAAAATTAGCGGCAACAGACTCATAGGTAACAGTGCTGTCATTTAATCCTTTGATAAAAGTATCTGCAGCAGCCTCCTCTTTGGCAAAGTCGCTGGCCACACCGGCAGCCATAGCGGCAGAACAGATAACCATAGAAGCCAGCAAGCTCAATAATACGAGTATTTTTTTCATATATAACCCACCTCTCTTAATAAAATACAATTTTATTATATCGTGACAGTAAAATCTTGACAAGCCTTAACGCAAACAAAAAAGGCTTGCCTTTACGGCAAGCCTCAAAAAGCTTATTTACGGATACCAAGTTTTGCAATGATTGCACGATAACGTTCGATGTCTTTTTCCATCAGGTAGTTCAGCAGGCCACGACGTTTACCTACCATTTTCAGCAGGCCGCGACGGGAATGATGGTCTTTTTTATGTTCTTTCAGATGTTCAGTCAGATACTTGATGCGTTCGGTCAGAACTGCAATCTGCACTTCCGGAGAACCGGTGTCGCCTTCATGACGAGCATTTTCAAGAATAATGGATTGTTTGGTTTCGCTAGTTAACATTAAAAATTCCTCCTAAATTTACAATTCCCAAAGCATAGCAGCCGTCGGAGTTGCGCACTTCCAAGCTTTGGTTCAAATACTATCATAGTATACCATACACGCACATGACGACGCAAGGTATTTGTTATCTTTTTATAAATTTATAATCTGAAAAACTCTCTGCACTGTGCTTTATCAGCTGTCAACTGATGGCAAAGATCCTGTACAGACGTAAACCTGCATTCATTACGGATAAATTTATGAAACTCTACAGACATCTGGCTGCCGTAGATATCATCGGCAAAATCAAAAATATGCGTTTCCATTCTTACCGCCGTCACGTCGCCAAAAGTCGGATTCAGACCGATATTGGCCATACCGTAATAGCAAGAACCATTGACAAATACCCGCACCGCATAAACTCCCGTATGGGGTATTGCAGCCTGCTGCGCCGCCAGCTCTATATTAGCCGTAGGAAAGTCCAGCAGTCTGCCGCGCTGACAGCCTTGCACTACAGTTCCTGATAAAGTATATTTCCTGCCCAACATCCTGTTGGCTTCTGTGACATCGCCGGCACTGATCAGACTTCTGATGACCGTACTGCTGACGATAATACCATTATCGCTTACCAAAGGGCGCACGATAAGCTTGAACCCCATATCGGCAGCAAACTGCTTCAAAGTGACGATATTGCCGTCGCCATGGCAGCCAAAATTAAAATTCTCTCCTACTGACAGGCAGGTAAACCGCAATTTTGCCAGCTGCTGCAAAAAATCATAAGGAGATAATTCAGCCAAGCGCCTATCAAACGGAACTTCTAACAGCAGATCAACTCCCATTTTTCCCAGCAAAGCATATTTTTCCTTACTACTGATTAAAGACAAAGGCACTTCTGAAGGTCTGATTAAAGAAAATGGATGATTGCTGAAGGTAAAAACTGCGAGCCGGCAGCCAGTCTGCCGCGCATAATAGGCGGCTGCTCCAATAACATCCTGATGCCCGAGATGCAGTCCGTCAAAAGTTCCCAGTGCGATAACACAAGGACGGTCAAATCCATGGAAGTTTTCCAGCGAAGTAATAATCTCCATTTTTCATTCCCCTTGTACCAGATAACGGGAAAAAACCTTTTCCGCTTGTATTTTTTCCTCGCTGCTGCTGCCTATGCCTAAAAATTCCCCATCTGGTCCCAGCAGGGCATAACGGCCATCTGCAGTACCGGCAACAGTAGTCCGCACACCGCTGGTGATACGGGCAGCCTGCCGCTCCGTCAGAGATAGCTGCGGCATATGGCTTACTGCCGCTAACGGCGCAGCTAAACATTTTTCCGGGTCTGCACTAATCTCCTGCAATGTAAACGCATCTTCTATCCTAAAGCCTGCTACCTGCGTGCGCAAGAGGAAACTCATCATACCGCAGGTTCCGAGCGCAGCGGCGATATCTTCACCTAACACCCTGATATAAGTTCCTTTGGAACATTCTACCGCCAACGTCAAAGTCTCCTGTCCCAGATGCAGCAGTTCCAACCTATATACCTCGATTGGCCGCGCTTCTCTTGCTACGCTGATGCCCTGTCGCGCCAGCGTGTATAATTTTTGGCCGGCAACCTTTAAAGCAGAATACATGGGCGGCGTCTGCATCAAGCGTCCGGTAAACTGATGCAGCACGGCAAGTACATCACTTTCCTGGAAGTGCGGCACCGGCATGGTCTTTATCACCGTCCCGCTGTCGTCGCCAGTATCAGTCTGCTGTCCCAAAGTTATTTCCACCAGATATTGTTTGCGCCCTTCCACGGCAAATTCCAGTAATCTGGTAGCGCTTCCTATAAACACAGGGAGAACTCCTGCCGCATCAGGGTCAAGAGTTCCTCCGTGTCCAGCCTTTTTAGTTTTCAGCACCCGCCGCAAATAAGCAACAACATCGTGGGACGTCATTCCCGGCGGTTTTAAAACATTCAAGATACCGTCCATTACAAGGCCTTCCCTATTGCTTCCAGCAGCTGCCTTTTGGCTTCTTCTAAAGGCGCATAAATAGTGCAGCCTGCCGCACGCAGATGTCCGCCGCCGCCGAAGCTTAGAGCTATCTGCGCTACATCGGTAATGCTGGAACGCATACTGACACGGGTTACTTTTTCCTCTACGGCCTTGAACATGACAGCGATATCTACGCCTTCTATATAACGGGGATATGACACAAAGCTGTCGGTCTGTATATCCTTATTATATAATTCATGCGGAATAGAGATATAAGCCACCTTATCGTTATAGGCAAAGGTCAGCGATGGCAGAACTTTGCTCAAAAGTTCCACTGTTTCGCGTGTACGCATATCAAGATTATCGGAAATAACACTTGGCTGTACGCCATAATCTAACAGCAGCGCCGCTCTCTGCATAGTCTTGCGGGTCGTATTGGAATAACGGAACGAGCCGCAGTCCGTAGAAATTGCAGTATACAGACAAAGCGCTGTTGCTTCATCATGCTGCCACTGCATTTCTTCAAACAAATCGCATATAATCTCACCCGTAGCTGCCGCCTTGGTATCGAGATACAGATAATCGGCAAATTCCGTGTTGGAGATGTGATGATCAATATTCAGAATAAAAGGAGCCTGCACAACCTCGCCTACAATACCGACACGATCAAAAGAGCTTGCATCGATAACTGCCAGGACATCAGCCGGCATGGTACTGCCGCTTACAGGACGCAGACAGCGTTCTATACCTGGCAAAAAGTCAAAACCTTTACCAATTTCATCATCGACAAAGACAGTAACTTCTTTGCCCAGACGGCTCAGTATGTGCATAAGCCCCAATGCCGAACCCAGAGTATCTCCGTCAGGGCTGACATGGCAGCATAGGGCGATTTTCTGCGCCTGCAGCAAAATATTGCCTGTTTCCCGCAGACTCAGCCTACTGCTCATTTGTGCCGCCTTCCTCCTGCTTGATCTTATCAAGAATGCTCTGGATGTGAGCGCTATATTCCATAGAAGTATCCTTAACTAAAATCAAAGAGGGAGCGAAACGCAGACGGATGCGTTTCGCAATTTCGCTGCGCATAAAGCCCAGCGCTTTATTTAAAGCCTTCCATGTTTCTTCCTGTTTATCTTCTGGGCCATACAGACTTACGTAAACCTTAGCAATGCTCATATCGTCCGTAAGTTCCACCCCGGTAATCGTAACAAACTGGATACGCGGATCTTTGACGTCATGCAGCAGCATATTGCTGATTTCGTGCTGGATAGCCTCCTGTACTTTTTCAACTCTTAATCTTGCCATAATCCACCTGCTTTGGCCTATTCTTCTTTGATTTCTTCCATATCGTAGATTTCAAAGATATCGCCTTCTTTAAGGTCGCGGAATTTATCCAAAGTAATACCGCATTCGAAGCCCTGGGCAACTTCTTTGACATCGTCTTTAAAGCGGCGCAGAGATTCGATTTCGCCTTCATGCACTACGATACCGTCGCGCACTACCCTTACCTTGGAATTATTCGTAACCTTGCCTTCCAGTACATAGCAGCCTGCGATAAGGAGTTTGGAAATGGTAATCAGCTGACGTACTTCCACACGGCCTTGGATAACTTCTTTGAATTTAGGCGCCAGCATACCTTTGATTGCCGCTTCAACGTCATTCAGAGCGTCATAAATTACGCGGTAAGTACGCACGTCTACCTTTTCAGTTTCAGAAGCCTTGCGGGCATTGGCGTCAGGACGTACATTGAAGCCGATAATAAGTGCGTTAGCCGCGGAAGCAAGCATAACGTCGGATTCTGTAATAGAGCCTACGCCTGCATGTACTACTACTACTTTTACTTCTTCGTTCTTGATTTTCTGTAAAGACGCTTTCAGCGCTTCGATAGTGCCCTGAACATCGGCTTTGACAACTATGTTCAGTTCTTTCAGCTCGCCTTCCTGAATACGCTGGAACAAATCGTCCAAAGATACCTTCGAGTTAACCTGGATTTCTTCTTCGCGTTTCTTGGCAATACGTTTTTCAGCTACGCTGCGGGCAGTCTTTTCATCCGTAGAATCAAGGATATCGCCTGCCTGCGGCACATCGTTAAGACCCAGTACCTCTACCGGGGTAGAAGGCAGTGCTTTTTTAACTTTTTCACCGCGGTCATTGATCATGGCACGTACTTTACCATAAGCAGTACCGGCAATGATGGTATCGCCGATATGCAGCGTACCTCTCTGGACAAGGACGGTAGCTACCGGGCCGCGGCCTTTATCCAGCTGTGCTTCAATAATAGTACCGTGAGCCGGAAGATTCGGATTTGCTTTCAGTTCCTGCATTTCAGCAACAAGCAGGATCATTTCCAGCAGATCGCTGATGCCGGTCTTCTGGTGCGCAGATACCGGCACCATGATAGTGTCGCCGCCCCAGTCTTCAGGAATCAGCTCATGTTCTGCCAGCTGCTGTTTTACATGGTCGGGATTGGCTCCGGGCCTGTCAATCTTGTTGATGGCAACAATGATAGGTACCTTAGCAGCCTTGGCGTGGTTGATGGCCTCAATGGTCTGCGGCATTACGCCGTCGTCAGCAGCTACGACAAGGATAGCAACGTCAGTAACCTGTGCGCCGCGGGCACGCATAGCGGTAAATGCTTCGTGACCAGGGGTATCCAGGAAAACGATCTGCTTACCTTGATAATTTACTTTATAAGCACCGATATGCTGGGTAATACCACCTGCTTCACGAGCAGTTACATTAGTCTTTCTGATAGCGTCCAGCAAAGATGTCTTGCCGTGGTCAACGTGACCCATAACTGTAATTACAGGCGGACGCGGAACACGTTTTGCCGGATCGTCTTCTACTTCCGGTACTTCGGTAGGATCTTCGTCCGGCGCTTTCTGGCCTACTTCTACGCCAAACTCTTCACCAATCAGCTGAGCCGTATCATAATCTATGTCCTGATTGATGGTTACCATAACGCCCAGCATGAACAAAGCTTTGATAACTTCGTTTACTTCGCGTTTGATCAGGGAAGCAAATTCTTTGACATTGATGCTTTCACCAATTTCAACATAAGTCGGCTTCGGAACTTCTACAACCGGCTGCTGCACTTTAGGCGCATTATTGGCCGGACGTTTGCGGTTCATCTGATGGCCTGCGCTGCGGTTAGGCCTGCTTTCTTTGGTTGCATAAGAACCCTTGATCTGCGGTTTATCCTTACGATTATTCTTATTGTTGTTGTTGAAATTATTGTTGCGGGTGTTTCTGTTATCAGCAGCGCCGCTGTTAAAATTAGGTCTGTTATGCTGCTGCGCGTTACCCTGCCCGCCGCGGTTGTCATTATTACGGACAGGCTGGTTTTTCGGCCCATTATTGCCGAAACGCTGTGGACGGTTATGTGCGTCCTGATTTCTGCGGTCAGTATGCGCTGCTTGACCGCCACGGTTTTGCGGCATATTCTGATTGCCGCGGTTATTATTGTTATTACGCTGCTGCGGCTTGCCCTCATTGCTGCGTGCATTCTGATTATGCTGCGCAGCATTCTTGTTCATACCGGCCTGTTCCGGTTTCTTTGTCTGCTGCTTTTGTACATTGGCAGGCTGTTCTTTTTTTACCGCTTCTTTTTTGACAGGAGCAGGAGCTTTCTTATTGTAAGCTTTATCAATAATAACCAGGTCGGCGTCATCTACCGCACTAAAATTGCTTTTTTCAATATTGTGGCGTTTCAAAAGATCTAAAACTTCATTTGTGGACTTGCCATATTCCTTGGCAACTTCGTATATTCTCTTCTTACCCATTCAGCCACCTCCAAATCAGATCTTATGGGAATTATTTTTTATTGATCATATTTACAAAATTTCTGTCTGTAACCGCTATGGCCGTTCTTTTAGCTTTACCGATTGCTGCGCCCAGTTCGTCACGGGTCATAACCTCCAAAACCGGGATTCCTGCCATTTCAGCCAGATAATACATATCTTTTTTAGAATTGGGCACCGCATCCGCCGCTACCAGCAAAAGCTTAGCTTTGCCGGACTTTACGGCAATACGCACTGCCACATCGCCAGAAGCCAGTTTTCCGGCCTTTTGTGCCAAACCCAGAGCAAAAGCAATATTACTGTTGCCCATGGTCAAAATCCTCCAGCAGCTTTTTATATACTTCGTCGCTGACAGGCTTTTCCAAAGCCCTTTCCAGACGTTTTTCCTTTACAGCCTTGGTAATGCAGGCCTTATCCGGGCACACATAAGCGCCGCGGCCGTTCTTCTTACCCGTCAGGTCAAGACTGATTTCACCTTCAGGAGAACGGACGATGCGCAACAGCGACTTTTTGTCTTTCATCTCATTGCAGCCCACACATTTTCTCTGCGGGATTTTTTTAGTCTTGATCATTGTTTTCTTGCTCCGTCTCCGCTTCAGCGGCAGCCTGGGATTCGCTCTTAATATCAATCTTCCAGCCGGTCAGCTTGGCAGCCAGACGTGCGTTCTGGCCCTCCTTGCCGATAGCCAGGGAAAGTTGATAATCCGGTACTACTACACGGCAGATTTTTTCATTCTCATCCACCTGGGTGCTTACTACTTTCGCCGGGCTGAGCGCATTAGCAACATACTGCGCCGGATCTTCGCTGTATTTCACAATATCGATTTTTTCGCCGCGCAGCTCGTTAACGATGGTCTGCACGCGCATACCTTTGTGACCTACGCAAGCGCCTACCGGATCGACGTTATCGTCCTGGGTATAGACGGAAATCTTGGACCGCATACCAGGCTCTCTGGCAACGGATTTAATTTCTACTACGCCGTCATGGATTTCCGGCACTTCCAGCTCAAACAGTCTTTTTAACAAGCCGGGATGAGTACGGGAAACCATAATCTGAGGCCCTTTGCTGGTACGTTTGACCTCAATGATGTAGGTCTTCATGCGCTCATGGTACTGATAAACTTCGCCGGGAATCTGCTCGGTAGCGGCAAGTACTGCTTCTACTTTGCCTAAGTCGATATAGACATTTTTATTTTCAATACGTTGCACTACGCCGGTAACAATATCGTTTTCACGGCTGGAGAAACGCTCGTAAACCATACCGCGTTCAGCCTCGCGGATACGCTGCACAACTACCTGTTTAGCATTCTGCGCGGCAATGCGTCCAAAGTTTTTAGGCGTTACCTCTGTTTCAACGATATCGCCAACTTCGTAACGGCTGTCTATCTCGCGCGCGTCCGCCAAAGAAATCTCGTTAGCCTCTGCAGTCTCTCCTTCGACAACTTCCCGCTGAGCATACACATGGATTTCTCCGCTCAGTTTGTTCATATCCACTCTTACATTTTGGACAGAGCCAAAATTCTTTTTGTAAGCAGTTACCAAAGCTTCTTCCACAGCCTGGAACAGAAGGTCAGGTTCAATACCCTTCTCCTTTCCCAATTCTTGTATTGCTAAGATAAAATCTGCATTCAATTAATACGCCTCCTAAATATTTTAAAAATCAATATGCGGTCTGATATTAGCTATCAGTTTACGTTCTATCTTGACCGGATTTTTAAATTCCCTGCCCTTGATAATTTTTCTTACTTCTACAAATTCATCATCATGCCCTACCAGGACAGCTACTAAAAGTTTCATATCCTCCCAGGGAGCATAAAAAGAAATATCTACCTTCGTTCCATAAGCATCCACAAAATCCTTATCCTTTTTCAAAGGACGGTCGATGCCGGGAGAAGAAACCTCAAGAAAATACTTGTCTTGGATGGGGTCTTTCTCATCCAGCACAGCAGTAAGCTTCTCACTTACCAGCTGACAGTCGTCAATTTCCACGCCATCAGGCTTGTCGATAAAAATACGCAGATACCAGTCTTTCTCACGCACATACTCCACATCGACCAGCGTAATGTCCGTACCCTTGAGGATAGGCGCCATCAACTCTGTAATCAATGCTTCTATTTCTCTTGCCTGCATCTTTATCACCTCCACGATATTAAATTGTATTTTTGCTTTAATAAGCGGAAAGAGCGGGTATTGAACCCACTCTTTCAAAATAACAGATATATTTTCTGCTAATATTATAACATTATCCTGCGTCTATGGCAAGCCTTTACTACTATATACGCTGCTTTTCCGGTTTAAGAAACACATATTTTCTTTTATCGGAAAGCTCTTGACAGAATTTATATCCGTACCCGTCAAACTCCTGTACCTTAACGACATCGGTAACGTTGCCTTCCGCACACCAGCGTACCATATAGCCGCGCGCCATCTTAGCCTCGGTTGCCTTCACTTTATACTTTTCCTTGGTGCCTACGGCAAAAATACAGCTGATAAATTCAACATCTTTTTCAAGATAAGGCTCAACCGCCTTACTGTATTCCTTAGAAGCAAGATTAAGTATAACCCTGTCGTCGCATATAAGCTCACGGTAAAGACTGTCACCCCAAAAAGAATATAAATCACCAAAACCGTCACAGGCAAGCTTAGCCTGCATTTCCAATCTGTACGGCACAATACCGTCATCGGCACGTAATATACCATAAAATCCTGACAGGATACGCAGATTTTCACAAACATACCGCCATGCCTGGGTATCAAAAACCCGCGGGCCCATATGTGTATACTGCAGTCCGTCATAAGCCAGTACCGCAGGCGTCATGCCTTGCAGCAGCTTCATCGTCTGTATACGCGCATAATTCTGCTGCGCCAGCTTATCATTACACTGCCAAAGCTGCTGCAGCTGCGCATAATCCATCTTGCGCATAGCAGCCAGCAGTTTTCCCGTTCGCTGTAAAAATACCGGCTGCCGGCAGCTGCAGGCCTCCTCATCCACCCGCATCTGCTTTGCCGGAGAAATTATAATCTTCATCGTCATCCTCCCGATATTGATAATTATATCATCCAACAAGATAAATTACTGCTCGCCTAAAATAATTTTACATTATTATCACGAAGCTCTTGATATTTTAACACAAGAATAGGAAAAATTTTATTTGCAGCAGAAAATAAAAAAACAAAACCTGCATATGAAAAAATAAGAGTACCGCCTTGATGAAAAACGGTACCCCTAAACTTATAGCCTATTTTATTTCTTCAAACATTTCACTGCCCATCTTGCAGATTGGACATTTATATCCTTCCGGCAGGCTGTCGCCTTCGTAAATATAACCGCATACCTTACAACGGTACTTTTTAGCTGCTACTGCTTTTTCTTCTGCGGCAGGAGCGATATAGTGACCACCTAGATCGCTGCTTCTGTCCTGATACATAGTGTGCAGCATTAGAAACACTAAATATAATTCGTAAATCTACCGTTCTCAACCGATTGGAAGCAATCAAATTCTATATTCGTCCC
>CANREP010000016.1 GCA_947629685.1 uncultured Phascolarctobacterium sp. | reverse complement strand
GGTGGCAATATCGGTTTGGCGCTGTCCAAGGAAACAGAAGGACTTTCTGCCGACAGCTGGATTGCTGCCGAGCTGTCCAGCTTCCAGCTGGAATTTGTCAGGGATTTTTGCCCAGATATCGCCGTAGTGCTTAATCTGACGCCCGACCATATGGAAAGGCATCATACCATGCAGGCTTACGGTGCGGCTAAGAAAAAGATTTTGCTGCAGCAGGGACCGCAGCAGGTGGCAGTGCTCAATTACGACGATGACGAGGTGCGCAGCTGGGTTGACGAAGCACGCGGCCGCGTATGCTATTTCAGCCGCAAAGAGACGCTGGCAGAAGGCGTCTATATCCAAGACGGCGTTTTTACTATCAGCTGGCAGGGGCAGCAATATCCTGTCTGCCGGGTAGACGAAGTGCATCTGTTTGGCGGCCATAACGAAGAGAATATTCTGGCGGCTGTTGCCTGCGGCTTTTTTGCCGGCGTGAAGATTGCCGACATGGCCGAGGTACTGAAAAATTTTAAGAGTATCGAGCACCGGCTGGAATATGTGGCGACTATCAACGGCGTGCCCTATTATAACGATTCCAAGGCGACCAATACGGATTCGGCCATCAAAGCGCTGGAAGCATTTCCTAAAGGGCACATCATCCTGCTGGCAGGCGGGCATGACAAGATGACCGAGCTGGCAACCATGATGCAGGTCGTTAAAGAAAAAACCGATCTGCTCATCCTGCTGGGAGAAGCGAAGGAGCGTTTTTATCAGGCGGCTAAGGACTGCGGCGTGGAAAATATCCTGCTGGCAGATTCTTTTGCCGACGCGGTGCAGAAAGCTTACGAAGCGGCGCACGAGCCTCAGACCGTACTGCTGTCGCCGGCCTGCTCCTCGTATGATATGTTCAAGAATTATCCCGAGCGCGGGCGTTGCTTCAAGCAGCTGGTACGCGCTCTGATCAGATAGATGAAGGAGGCTTCCGAAGTGAAAGTCATTCTTTCCGGCGGCGGCACAGGAGGACATATTTATCCTGCGCTGACCATCGCGGATCAGATAAAGAAACTTGCTCCGGCTGCCGAGATTATTTTCATCGGTACCGAACACGGGCTGGAAAAGGATATCGTGCCACGGTACGGGTATCCGCTGAAATTTATAGAAGTAGCCGGTTTCCGGCGCAGTCTGAGCCTTGATACGCTGCGCAGCGCTGTCAAACTGGTGCAGGGACTGCACGATGCCTACAGCATCATCAGCCGGGAAAAACCTGACCTGGTCATCGGTACTGGCGGCTATGTCTGCGGGCCGGTGGTGCTGACGGCGGCGCTTAAAGGGATACCGACCTGTATCCAGGAACAGAACGCGATGCCGGGCGTCACCAATAAGATACTGTGTCACTATGTAAAAAAAGTTTTCCTGGGCTATAAGGAAGCAGCAAAATATTTTTCCGGCGGGACGGCCAAGGTATTTACGGGCAATCCCATCAGGACGGAGATCCTGTCCTATACTAAGGAAGCAGCCATAGCGGAACTGGGGCTGGACAAGGAAAAGAAGACGGTGCTTGTTTCCGGCGGCAGCCGCGGCGCGCGCAGCATCAATAACGCCATGCTGGAGGTAGAGGCTGCGCTGGCAGGCCGTCATGACGTGCAGGTGCTGCACGTGACCGGCGACGTTAATTATGAAGAGTATCTGCAGAAGCTGCGCAAACAGGGGACGGAAGCTGAGAACATCATCGTCAAACCGTATCTGCACAATATGCCGGCAGCGTTGGCAGCGGCCGATATGGCAGTGTTCAGAGCCGGAGCAATCGGATTGGCAGAGCTGATGGCGAAGGGTATTCCTTCGGTGCTTGTTCCTTATCCTTACGCTACGGCTAATCATCAGGAATTCAACGCCCGGGCGGTAGAAGCCTGCGGCGCAGCCAAAGTGGTGCTGGACAGGGAGCTGACGGGCGACAGTCTGTTAGAGATTATCGAACATTTACTGGTACATAATGAAGAGCTTAAGAAGATGCAGCAAGCTGCACAAGGACTGGGCAGGCCGCAGGCGGCGGAAACCATTGCACGGCAGGCACTGGACCTAATAAAGGATTAGGGAGGCACTTTTGTGATCAAGGATTTGCATAATATTCATTTCATCGGCATCGGCGGCGCCGGTATGAGTGCTATTGCTTATGTTTTGCTGAAAAGGGGCTACCATGTAAGCGGGTCCGACCTGGCGCAGGGACGTATGTCGGCGCATCTGGCGCAGGAGGGTGCAAAAATCTATATCGGACACAAGGCCGGACAGATTGCACATGCTGATGCAGTAGTTATTTCTACTGCTATCCATCAGGATAATCCTGAACTGGTCGCATCCAAGGCCGGCGGCATCCCGGTGCTGCACCGCAGCGATGTGCTGGCAGAACTGCTCAATGCTGCGGCAGGTGTTGCCGTAGCCGGAGCACACGGCAAGACTACGACCAGCGCCATGATTTCCTGCATCGCTGCCGAAGGCGGCGTGGACCCGACAGTCGTTATCGGCGGCGAAGTAAGCAGCTTGGGCGGTAACGCCCGTAACGGCGCAGGACGCTTCGTAGTTGCAGAAGCTGATGAAAGCGACGGCTCGTTTTTAAAATTCCATCCCTTCCTGGCGGTGGTGACTAATATTGAAAATGATCATATGGATCATTACGGAACAGAAGAAAATATTTACGCTGCCTTCAGACAGTTCCTGGCTAATATCAAGCCTGGCGGCAAAGCCATCCTCTGCGTGGATAATGATAAAGTAAGACGTCTGGCAGGAGAGACCGCCGTGCCGGTGATTACTTACGGCATGGAGAAATCCGGCGCTGATTATACGGCCCGTGAGATCCGTTATAATGCGGATGGGACGGTTTACAGCCTGTATGTTGACGGCAGTTTCGTTACCGAGGTAAGGCTGACGGTGCCGGGCAGGCATAATGTCCTCAATTCGCTGGGAGCTTTTGCTGCCGGAAGGGAAATGGGCGTAGCCGTAGAGAGCATTTTGGCTTCGCTGCATAGATTCGGCGGCGCGAAACGCCGTTTTGAGACTAAAGGCAGAGTTGGCGGCGTCTGGGTGGTAGACGATTATGCCCACCATCCGACGGAAATAGGCGTAACGCTCAGGGCGGCGCGTCAAACGCAGCCCCGGCGGCTGATCTGTGTTTTCCAGCCTCACCGCTACACCCGCACTCAGCTGCTGTTTAAAGAATTCTGCGGCTGTTTTGCAGGCTGCGATAAGCTGATTTTGACGGATATCTATTCTGCTGGCGAAGACCCTATCGAGGGGATCAGCAGCAAGGCTTTGGCAGAAGGCATCAGGAGCCGCGGCCAGCAGGTGGAATACATTCCTGCGCTGGCGGAAGTGGCAGCGTGTCTGAAAGACTGCGCTGCTGCCGGCGATTTGATTATGACTATCGGCGCCGGTGACGTCTACAAAGTAGGAGAACATCTGGTGGAAGAAATGAGGGCGAAAGAAAATGAATAAACAGGATACAGTTGCAGTAGTAATGGGCGGCCCGTCTTCTGAGGCGGAGATTTCCCGGGTAACCGGCACGGCGATTGCCGATGCGCTGACAGAAAAAGGCTACCAGATAGAAAGAATCGAACTCGACCCGCTGACGCTGCGCAGCAGACTGGAAGCCTGCGGGGCCAAAGTGGTCTTTAACGCCGTGCACGGTATGTACGGCGAGGACGGCAGACTGCAGTGCCTGCTGGAAGCCTTGCATATGCCTTACACCGGCAGTAGGATGCTGGCCAGCGCCGTGGCTATGGATAAGGTAGTTACCAAGAAGTTTTTGGTAGCAGAAAAGATTTCTACTCCCGACTACCTTATCTTCGGCAAAAAGGATGCGCAGGATCTGCAGCGCGTAAAAGAAACAATTTGCCGGACGCTGGGCGTACAGACCGTAGTTAAGGCGGCGACCCAGGGATCCAGTATCGGCGTTGTGATTGTTAAAGAAGAAAGCGGGATTATCCCGGCTCTGGAAGAAGCTTTCAGACTTTCTGAAAATGTGTTGGTGGAAAAGTGCATCAGCGGCAGGGAACTGACTGTGGCCCTGATGGAAGAAGACGGCGCGCCGAAAGCGCTGCCTGTCATTATGATTGCGCCTCATTCCGGCTCTTACGACTTCCATTCTAAATATACGAAGGGAGCGACCGACTATCTGGTGCCTGCTCCGTTGACGGAGAGCGTTACCGCCCATGTGCAGGAGCTGGCTGTCAGAACATATTTGGCGCTGGGACTGAGCGGCGTAGCCCGCGTGGA
This sequence comes from uncultured Phascolarctobacterium sp., assembly GCA_947629685.1. Classification (GTDB taxonomy): domain Bacteria; phylum Bacillota; class Negativicutes; order Acidaminococcales; family Acidaminococcaceae; genus URXU01. Next base: position 36,024 of record CANREP010000016.1, on the reverse strand, counting down.
CATCATGCTGGACGAAGCAGGACAAGGTTACGTGCTGGAAGCCAATACCGTACCCGGCATGACGCCTACGAGCCTGGTGCCTAAAGCTGCAGCTGCGGTGGGGATTTCTTTCCCGGAGCTGTGTGAAAAGATTTTAGTGAGTGCAAAATAGATACGGACAGGTAGGTGGTAATATGCAGACTATACGTGAAAAATTACGTGAAAACCGCAGAAGGAAACGTCTGCGTTTACTGCGCCTGCTCGTATATCTAAGCGTCATCGTCGCGCTGGCCGCGGCAGGCTGGCGTTACGTGCATCAGCCCGGGTTTGCTTTCGGCTCTGTCGATATCAGGGGCACGAGCAAACTGACAGAACAGGATATTATCGACATGGCAGGCTCGCAGCCGCCGTTTAATCTGTTCACCGTCAGCGCCGCTAAGGTGCGGACGGCTCTGGAGCATGATACCCGCTTCCAGACGGCTGATGTGCGTTATCTTTGGCCCGGCGTGCTGCGCGTTATCGTCAAGGAAAGAGAGGCCGCCGTCTACGTGGCCAATTCTTACCAGAGCTACCTGAAACTGGACTACAGCGGTATGGTGCTCGATGTGACGGCTGCCATCCCCGATGCCAAAGCGCCTTTGCTGGTGGGCGAGGATTGCGGCAATGTCTACATCGGTGAAACCATCACCAACCATCGGGTACTGAATATACTGCATTTTTTGGATAAAATAGGCCATGACGCCAACGACCAGATTGTGGAAATCGTCGTCGATGCCGGACACCAGGTAAGAGTGCAGCTGCGCGGCGGTTATCCCGTGCTGTTAGGCAGCGCCGATCAGGTAACGGAAAAAGCGGATGTTTTCTGTACCGTATTTAATGAAATAAAAGATAAGAAGATTCAAGCGGAATATATTGATCTGAGTTTTGCCAAACCGTATATCAGGCTTAACGGCAGTGAAAATGAGGTAAATTTGAAAAAATGAAGGAACCGGTAAAACTTGATTTAAAAGCCAGGATTGTTGTGGGGCTGGTATTTGTAGTTTTGGGCTTCATGCTTTCCGTACAGTTCAAAACTACGGAAAGACAGAAGAGCATCCATTTTGAGCGCGTAGAGGACTTGTCCGAGAGGCTGAAAAGCGTGGAAGCAGAAAAAGAACAGCTGGAAGATGAGCTGGATAATCTGCGTAAAAACGGCAGCGGCGCTTTAGTCGACAGCGAGATGGAGCGGCTGATGCTGCTGGCCGGCACTACCGAGGTCAGGGGCAAGGGCGTGGAAATCGTACTGGATGACAGCAGCATCCCTTCCCGCGCCGGAGAAAATCCTAATCTGTATATCATCCATGACGAAGACCTGCTGCGCGTTTTAAACGAGCTGCGTGCCGCCGGAGCCGAGGCGATAGCGCTCAACGACCAGCGTATCGTAGCCATGAGCGAAGTGCGCTGTGCGGGTCCTACGGTGTCGGTCAATAATGTGCGCAGCGCGCCGCCGTATACTATCAAGGCGATAGGCGATCCGAAGAATCTGAACAGCGCCCTGCGTCTGCGCGGTGGCGTGGTGGAGACCTTTGAATTCTGGGGCATCCACGTTAAGATCAATACGTCCGACGACGTCCATATCCCGGCCTTTAAAGGTATGCGCGCTTTTGAGTATGCGCAGCCGGTAGAGAAGGAGGAAGGCAAGAAATGATCTATTATATCCTTGGCGGGCTGCTGATAGGTATCATCTTAGGCATCTATTGCCCGTTTGCGCTTCCTCTGGAATATGCAAAGCTGCTTTCGGTAGCGGTGCTGGCCGGACTTGACGCCGTACTTGGCGGTATCAGGGCCGCCATGGAAGGCAAGTACGATACCGAGGTATTCATTTCCGGTTTCTTTGTCAATGGTATTTTGTCGGCGATTTTGTGCTATGCGGGCAATATGCTGGGCATAGATTTATACATGGTAGCGGTGCTGATTTTCGGCATGCGTATTTTCCAGAATCTGGCGATAATCAGACGCCTGTATATTGGAAAATAAATTTCAGATTCAGCAGGAGATTTCAGACTGCTTGTTGAATAGAAAAATTTAACAGTTTTATAATAAATTTGATACCCAGAATTAAGGGGGATTTGCAGATATGTTTGAAGATGTTGAAACTAAAATTGAAACGCTTGCCAATATCAAAGTCATCGGTGTCGGCGGCGGCGGCAACAACGCCGTAAACCGTATGATTACCGCGGGCGTCAGAGGTGTGGAATTTATCGCCGTGAACTGCGATGCTCAGGCGCTTCTGCTTTCCAAGGCGGAAAAACGCATCCAGATCGGCGAAAAGCTTACCAAGGGCCTGGGTGCAGGCGCTAATCCTGAAATTGGCGAAAAGGCTGCCGAAGAATCCCGCGACCAGATTCTGGAAGTGCTGAAAGGCGCGGACATGGTATTCGTTACCGCAGGCATGGGCGGCGGCACCGGCACCGGCGCTGCGCATATAGTAGCAGAATGCGCCAAAGAAGTAGGCGCGCTGACTGTAGGCGTCGTTACCAAACCGTTCTGCTTTGAAGGTAAACGCCGTATGAACCAGGCTGAAAGCGGCATCGTCAATCTGAAAGAAAAGGTTGACACCCTTATTACCATTCCTAACGACCGTTTGCTGCAGGTTATCGACCGCAGGACTTCCATGCTGGATGCTTTCCGCATTGCCGACGACGTACTGCGCCAAGGCGTGCAGGGCATTTCCGATTTGATCGGCGTGCCCGGCCTCATCAATGCCGACTTTGCCGACGTGAAGACTATTATGTCCAACGCAGGCAGCGCCCTCATGGGTATCGGTACTGCCAAAGGCGAAGGCGGCGCGCGTGCCGCTGCTGAAGCTGCTATCAAGAGCCCGCTGCTTGAGGCTTCTATCGACGGTGCGCAGGGCGTACTGTTCAATATTACCGGCGGCAGAGAGCTGTCCCTGTTTGACGTAACTGAAGCTTCCAATATTATTACCGAGGCTGTTGACGCGAACGCTAACATCATCTTTGGCGCCGTAATCGACGAAAGCCTGGAAGATGAAATCAGAGTAACCGTTATCGCTACCGGCTTTGAAAAGAAGAATCCTTCCGTGCCCGGCGGCAGCCCTCGCACTATTTACGGCGGCCAGCAGGCTACGATTAAGAATCCTGAACATACCGGCGAACACCATAATAGCGGCGAAGGTATTTTCAAACCGTTCCCGAGAAACGATAATACGGAGATTCCGCCCTGGCTGCGCGGCTGATTAAACTTAGAAACAAAAGACCTGTGAATTTTTCACAGGTCTTTTTTTGCGGGCGGCAGCTTGCGTATAGGGTTATTTTACATATAAGTGTACAATATGTTATAATAATCACAGATACAGACGTATATCAATATGATGTGCGAGTGGATAAACAGTTTGAAGTGAGGATGTGAAAAAATGAAATGTCCGTTTTGTTCTTACCATGACAGCAGAGTTGTGGACAGCCGTTCCGTTGAGGAAGGTAATTCTATCAGACGCCGCCGTGAATGTCCTAAATGCGGCAAACGTTTTACCACCTACGAAAAATATGAGGAAGCGCCGCTGGTAGTGAGCAAGAAGGATGGGCGCAGAGAGCTTTTTGACGGTAAAAAGCTGCTGGCAGGGCTGCTCAAGGCTTTTGAAAAACGTCCGGTTTCTCTGGAAAAAGTGCAGGAGATTGCCGACAGCGTGGAAAGAGAGATCCGTCAGCGCGGTGAAAGCGAGATTGACAGCACCATTATCGGTGAAATCGTCATGAAGCACTTGGAACAGACCGACCAGATTGCCTATGTGCGTTTTGCTTCTGTATACCGCCAGTTTGCCGACGTGAATAATTTCATGCAGGAGCTGCAGCGGATTATGAACAAAAACAATACGGTTAATTCCTGACAGAAAAAATGAAAGGCTGCCCGTTTTCTTACGGGCAGCCTTTAGTTTTTTACTTTAGGGCAAAAAAACAACCTGCTTTATAACAGGTTGTCGTGCCAAAATTAAGCCATAGCGTTAACTTTTTTAGCGAGTCTGGATTTTTTGCGAGCTGCAGCATTTTTATGGATAATGCCTTTGCGAGCTGCTTTATCAATCAAACCGGAAGCAGTAGCCAGAGTAGCTTTTGCGTCTTCTTGAGCGCCGGTTTCGGTCAGAGCAACAACTTTACGGGATGCGTTACGGAGAGCTGCTTTGATCGGTGCATTTTTAGCACGGCGTTCTGCGTCGGTTTTTACACTGCGGATAGAAGATTTAATGTTCGGCAACGAAATTCACCTCCTGAAATTACTTGTACTGGAATATTCTATCATGGACTGGCTGTTTTAGCAAGGTTTTTGTGAAAAAAATCCTGCGTATCAGTCAATAAATTCGGTAGCGATTTTGCCTGCGGGAATATCAGCCAGGGTCCTGGGAGTAAGCGGCGTTTCGGGATAGCCCAGCGCCAGCGCGGAAATAGCCTGATAACCCTCCGGCAGTTTCAGTGCTTCAATAAGCTCGGGGCACGGAGTAATGCGGTTCAGCATGGCCCAGAGGTATACGCAGCCTAAATCAAGTTCGGTAGCTGCCAGCTGCATATTTTCCATAATGCAGCCTACATCGGCGATGTAGACAAGCTGTTCGTCAGCCTTGGGTTTGGCGGAGACGATAATCAGAGTGGGCGCACCGTAGAACGGGTTGTAGGCAGCATTGCCGAATGCCTGACCGCAGTAAGCAGCAGTTTTTTGCAGCAGTTCGGCGTTCTGGACTACGGCGATATGCAGGTCTTTATAAGCGCCATGTCCGACAGGAGCGGCGTAGGCAGCTTTTAAAATTAAGTCGATTTTCTCCTTTTCTACCTGCTGCGGCAGATATTTACGGGTAGAACGGCGGGTTGCAAGGGCGTCTAATGTATTCATAAGTCATACCTCCATACTAAATAATTACTTAAATATATTGTAGCAAATATTATATAACAGGACAGCAAACTTTTTGTGAACGCCACGGCGTGAGATGTTTTATCGGCGCGATGCTTTCCATAATATAGATTGTTAATTATCGACAGCTGTTTTATGCCGGGGCAGAGAACTTGCAAGAGGGGCTTTAATAATGATATAATAAAAAATACTGATAAAATATCTTTCTGTAAAGGAGCTTATGATGGAGCAAAAAAGAATTCGTAATTTTTCCATTATTGCCCATATCGACCATGGTAAGTCTACCCTGGCCGACAGATTAATCGAATATACTGGCACTTTGTCCAAACGCGAGATGGAGGAGCAGATCCTGGACTCTATGGATCTGGAAAGAGAACGCGGCATCACCATCAAGGCTCAGGCAGTGCGCAGCATTTATAAAGCGCGCGACGGACAGGAGTATATGCTGAACTTTATCGACACTCCTGGTCATGTGGACTTTACCTATGAGGTATCAAGAGCTTTGGCGGCCTGCGAAGGCGCGCTGCTCGTTATCGACGCTACCCAGGGCATCGAGGCGCAGACGCTGGCTAACGTGTATCTGGCGCTGGATAACGATTTGGAAATCATCCCCGTTGTCAATAAAATTGATTTGCCCAGCGCCGATCCTGAGCACGTGAAACGCGAGATTGAAGACGTTATCGGCATCGACGCGTCTGACGCCGTGCTGTGCAGCGCGAAAACCGGACTTGGTATCGAGGACGTACTGGAGGCTATCGTAGCTAAGGTGCCTGCTCCCAGCGGCGATGCTGAAAAGCCGCTGAAGGCGCTGGTATTTGACTCTAAGTTTGACGCTTATAAAGGCGTAGTGCTGTATGTCCGCGTTATCGACGGCAGCATCAAAAAAGGCATGAAGATCCGTATGATGGCTACCGGCGCGGAGTTTGAGGTAACGGAAGTAGGCTACTTTAAGCCTGGCATTGTCAACGTAGATTCGCTGGAGCCCGGGCAGGTAGGCTTCTTTGCCGCGGCAATTAAAAACGTGAAAGACGCCCGCGTCGGCGATACCGTAACAGATGCGCTGAGACCTGCCGAGCAGGCGCTGCCCGGTTACCGTAAGGCTACGCCTATGGTATTCTGCGGTCTGTACCCTGTGGAAAACTCTGACTACGACAATCTGCGCGACGCGCTGGAAAAACTGCAGCTGAACGACGCTTCCCTGGTGTTTGAGCCGGAGACTTCTATCGCCTTGGGCTTTGGCTTCCGCTGCGGCTTCCTGGGCTTGCTGCACATGGACGTTATCAAGGAAAGGCTGGAACGCGAGTACAACCTGAGTCTGATTACTACGGCGCCCAACGTTATTTACGAAGTGTTCCGCACCAACGGCGACGTGGAAATGGTGGACAATCCTTCCAATTTCCCTGACCCGACGGTTATCGACCATGTAGAAGAGCCTTATGTGAACGCTACCATCATCGTGCCCAAGGATTATGTGGGTGCGGTTATGGAGCTGAGTCAGGAAAAACGCGGTGAATACGAGAACATGACCTATCTGGATGAAAACAGGGTTATGATTCACTACGCGCTGCCCTTGAGTGAGATTATTTATGATTACTTTGACAGATTGAAGTCTGTTACCCGCGGTTACGCTTCGCTGGACTATGAGCTGGCTGGCTACCGCGCTTCCAACCTGGTAAAGGTAGATATTTTGCTGAACGGCGATCCTGTCGACGCTCTGTCTGCTATCGTGCATAGGGAAAAAGCAACCTCCCGCGGCCGCCAGCTGGTAGAAAAGCTGCGCGGGCTGATTCCCCGTCAGATGTTTGAAATCCCTGTACAGGCAGCTATCGGCAACAAGATTATCGCCCGCGAAAATGTGCGTGCCATGCGCAAGGACGTATTGGCTAAATGCTACGGCGGCGACATCAGCCGTAAGCGCAAGTTGCTGGAAAAACAAAAAGAAGGCAAAAAACGCATGAAACAGGTAGGCAGTGTTGAACTGCCGCAGGAAGCTTTCATGGCGATTTTGAAGATGGATTAAGAAAATACCCTGCCTTATAGCAGGGTATTTTTTATGCCCGGATATTATGTTTAAAATTTTAAATATATAAATTGATAAAGCAGATTTAATAAAATTATATGGATTACGATTATTGAAAACATCGGACAAGTTTTGTCCGGTGTTTTTTTGTATAAGATTTTCGGTAAAAGCCGTAATAAAAATGGTCCCAGCCGCAAGACAGAATAAAGAAAGTATTGCAACCTCAAAATGTCTTGCGGGGGGGTGCAAACGTGTTATAATATTTCACACAATATATCGTCAAACAGTATATTTATAAGGTGGTTTTTATGCAGGAAGAAATTAATATTAACTGCAAAAAAATAGGTGAGCGGATAAGGAAGCTGCGTATCCAGAAAGGGATTTCACAGATAGAACTGGCGAAAGCGATAGAAGTATCGCAAACCCATATGAGCAATATAGAAAAGGGAAATACGGGTATCAGTTTATGGACGGCGGTCAAGATAAGCAGGGCGCTGGATTGCAGCATCGACAGCTTTGCCGATGAGGAAAGATATGACAATGGCAAAGATAAAGCCACTGAAAACAAGATAGACTTAGAAGACCTGATAGAAGCGCTAAGGCTGGTAAGCTGGAAAAATAAGGATAAATAAGGAGAAAAAAGACAAATATCCAGAGAATATTTGCCTTTTTGTTTTATTTAACATGAAAGCACGTGGGAGGAGAGCAATATGAAGAGAAAAACTTTACTTACTGCATTGGTATTATTAAGTGTTATGCAAGGCAGTGTATATGCAGCAGAAAAAATTACTGAAGCAGATTTTGATAAAATGAATACTTACACTCCAACAACAAACGAAGTAGGAGCTATCTATATTATTGGTAATAAAGAATCGGATTATATTATTAATGCTTTAGACAATGGATTGAGTATAACTGATGTTGAACATCGCGGGATTATCGTATCAACGGAAAATAGCCAGAAGAATGCCGCTATGTCCAGTCTCACTATTCATGGTAACGTTAGTATTGGCGATAATGATGCGGCTACCATAACACCGACAAAAGAGCTTTTAGGGGGTAGCAGTTATAAAAGGACATATACATCTTTGATTCAAGTTGGGCAAAATGGTACTACAACCAATGGTGGTAAGCTTACTATAAATGGCAGTTTGAAAATTCAAAATGTTGATTTTTCAAATATTAATTCTTTAATTTCTGTAGGAATGGCTGATGACGATGGTACTGGAAGCAGTATGAGTGTTGGTGATATTACTATTGATAATGTAAATGGTGGAACAAATGCTGGAATAATAGAATTAAAATCAAGTGCAGGCAAAGAGACAGTAAGTTTTAATACGGGCGATATTATAATCAGCAACAGTGACGTCAAATATGGTATTTCTGGAGATAAAAGCGTTTTTGTTGAAACTGGTAACATTACGTTTACAGATGTAGATTTTTCAACATCTGCTATAGATACTGGCAATTTAAAGGCTGATGGAAATATTACGATACAGAGTACAGATTCAAATGCTCCTGTTCAATTTAAAGAGAGTTTAATTGATATTGATGGCGGACAAATAGAAGCTAAAGATATTATTATTGAAGATGCCAAAGGTATAGCGAGTGGATTTAATGCTAATAATACAGTTTCTTCCATAAATAATATTACAGTAAGTGATTTGGAACTTATTGCAGATATAAATAATAGTTATTTGTATTCTGATGCAGATGCCGTAGAGTTAACTGATGGCGGTTCATTTACAGTGGACAGTATCAACGTTGAAAATATTTTATTTAGCGGTAAAACCATTAATCAGATTACAGGTATCAACATATCAAGTACACAAACAGATAAAGATATTTTATCGTTAACAGCGAAAAATATTAAGTCCAAAGTTACGACAGCGTATGGATATTTAGCCGGCATTCTTTTAGAGAATACTAAAATGAAGAACGTAGAAAATATTAAAGTTGAAAATATCACTGCAGATAAAGTAAAAACTTATGGATTGTATGTTAATAAGCAGGATTTATTAGCTGGTTATGTTGATATAAAAAATATAAGTTCGACAGAGAAAAATGTTTATGGATTGCAGATAACAAAAGGTGTTGATAGTACAGAAGAAGGTTCTCATATAGATGTATTGAGAATAGATGGTGTTACGTCTAAAAATGGTGTGGCGATAGGCTTGGGTGTTAATAAGAATACAAATTATGAAGATGCGAAAGTTCAGATTGATGAGCTCTATATAAATGATGTGGATTCTACCGATAAGTTTGCTGCCGCTGTTAATATGCAGCAAAGTGAGTTAAAAGTTAATCAGGCTTATATAAATTTGCCGGACAGCCAAACTGATTATGGAGATTATTCAGGCTTATATACTGGAGATGCTTCTGATGATTCAGAAAAAATCAACAATATAGCTTTACGCAGCGTACAGGGTGCTAATATTGATTGGACTGATGTTGACGGCAAGTATTATGTTTACGGTTCGCTTGTTGCCGGTTCGGGGAGCAATAGCATTAACGGCGGTACTATCAGCATCGGCGGTGAAACAACCCAGATTTACGGCGATGTCTTTGCCGGCAACGGTGGACAGATTACTTTGAATTTAAGCGGAGCAAACTCTGTATTAGAAGGACAGGTTGACGATTATCACGAGCTTGCAGATGTAGGTAACGAAGATATTATGTTCCATAATTCTGCATTTGTTGATAATAACGGTAATGCTCTTGATGTAACAAGCGCCGGTAATGTAGAAATCAGCTTAAGTAACGGCGCTACCTGGATTGCCCGCGGCCAGAGTTTAGTTGTAAATAACGAAAGAGATCTGCTGAATCTGCAAGCAGGAGAAAGAATACGTTTTGCTACCATAGCAGATGCAGAAGGAAGCTTTGAATATGGCGGCGCCTATAATGGTGCTGGAACATTCGGAAATACATATGCTGTCAAAGGACGAGGACTGAGAAACGTAGAACTTGGCGTACAATATGTAGACATGGATAAAGAAAGTGAAGCAGAAGAAAAGTATCAGGATGTAGGTAAAGAAAGCGATTACAATGGCGGCAGTGGCTTTACGGAAAGTAACGATAAGCCAGGAAGCAGTTATGTTGAAAATACCTATGACAAGATAGAGGAAGGTAAAAACAGTCAGAATGTTTACCTGGTGAGAAGCAGCAGTACCATAGACCCGGGCGACGATGATGACCTGACAGACAGCGGTGAGACCATCATCAACATGAGCCATGTCAACTATAAAAACGCAGTATATATGGACAGACTCAACAAACGTCTTGGCGAAGCAAGATATATAGACGGAGATGAAGGAATGTGGGTGAGACTGCGTCATGACCGTATAGGCATGAAAGATGAATTCAGAAGCATGAACACCATGTACCAGCTGGGCTACGACAAACTGGATAATAAAGATGACAAAGGCGAAAGACATATAGGCGCAGCCATATCTGGACTTTGAAAAATCCTTCGGTAATGATAATGACGAAACGTATCAGATCAATGCCGGTTTGCAGTGGAGCTTCTAAGTAAAAAATCTTTAATACATGGAAAGCAGAACCTTTGGGTTCTGCTTTTCTTTTGGCACAAGGAAGAAACTTATTTGGGTTACTGTTTTAAACTACGTTACAGGATCTTAGAGGGGCAAAGAAAAGAAGAAAGAGAAAAAATAAATAAAAAAGAGAAAAAAGAAAAGAAATCTCACCCTTATAATGGCGTTAACGACAAGAAAAAAGAACCAGGCGAGAAAAATTTTTTCAGCAATATTTTTCGGAGCTGCGTTTTGCGGCTCCCTTTCTTTTTTGCAGAAAGATTTGACGGCGGCAGGCGGCAATGCTATAGTGGTGTCAGTAATTTAGAGATGGAGCGGACGAAAATGAAGTGTGAAGCTGGAAAAAATACCGGGCTGCGCTCTTGGCAGCAGGTGCAGGCGGTTTATGTGCATATTCCTTTCTGCGTGCAGAAATGTCTGTACTGCGATTTTGCTTCCTACGCCTGCCGGAACAGAAAGATGCAGCAGGAGTATGTCGCTGCCGTATGCCGTGAGATTGAGCGCAAGGGACGTATGGGTAAGGCCGTCAATCCGGCCGCGACGGTGTATTTCGGCGGCGGTACGCCTTCAGTGCTGCCGGCAGAGGACATTGCCGAGATTGTAGCCGCTATGAAAAATAATGGCTGGTGGCAGCAGCCTGCCGAAGCGACTATCGAGGTAAATCCGGGTACGGCTGATAAGGATAAACTGCAGGCGCTGTGTCAGCTTGGCTTTGACCGTGTCAGCTTCGGCGTGCAGTCGCTGCAGGATAGCGAGCTGGCGGCAATCGGGCGTATCCATACGGCGCGCGAGGCGTTAGACGCTGTTGCCATGGCGCAGGCGGCAGGCTTTAAGCGTATCAATGCGGACGTGATTTACGGCTTGCCGCAGCAGACTCTGCGTAGCCTTGAGGATACTTTGCAGCAGCTGACAGCGACGGGTATTGAGCATCTTTCCGTGTACGGACTGATTTTGGAAGAGGGGACGCCGCTGACCAGGCTGGTGCAAGCAGGAAAGGTGCAGCTGCCGGATGAGGACGCGGCGGCCGATATGTATGAATTTGTGCAGCGCTTTCTGCAGGAAAACGGCTATGAACGCTATGAGGTTTCCAACTATGCCCGTAGCGGCGCTTATTCTCAGCATAATCTTGCTTACTGGCGTTATCTGCCCTACGAGGCTTTCGGTGCGGCAGCCTGCGCTTTTGACGGCGCGAGGCGTGTGACGGCGACGGCGGATGTAGCGGCGTATATTGCCGGCAGCGCGGCAGGCGAGGATATTTACGATATTGAGCTGCTAAGCGATGCTGAACTTGTGGGCGAATTTATGTTTATGAATCTGCGTAAAACGGCAGGCGCAGATTTGGCGCAGGCGCGTGAACGCTATGGTGTGGACGTGTGGGAAAAATACCGTGCGGAGCTTGAGCCGCTGAGAGAAGCGGGATTTATAGATTATGACGAAAAACGGCAGATATTGAGGCTGACTGAGAGCGGTATGGAGGTCGGCAACCGCATTTTTGAAATTTTTGTGACTGTATAAAAATTAACAAAAAAGTTATTGACAAGGTATAAGGGCAGTGCTATTCTAATATCAAGGTGTTAGCACTCCAAACAATCGAGTGCTAACAACGAACTGGGGTGAAGTTATGTTAAACGAAAGAAAGAAAAAAATTCTCCAGCTCATTATAGAAGACTATATTTCAACGGCAGAGCCAGTGGGCTCCAGGACCATTGCCCGCAAATATAATCTGGGCATCAGCCCGGCGACCATCCGTAACGAGATGAGCGACCTGGAAATGCTTGGTTATCTGGAGCAGCCCCATACTTCTGCCGGACGCATACCCTCGGCGCAGGCGTACCGCTTTTATGTGGATTCCCTGCTGGAGCCGGGCGCCCTTACCGATAACGATATGGCGCTCATCAACAGCTGGTTCCGCGAAAGACGCCGCAGCATCGATGAAATCTTCCAGTCCACGGCTAAGATATTGTCGCGGATGACGCAGAATGTTTCCATGGTGCTGGCCAATAAAAGCGATACGGCGGTGTTCAGGTACATGAAATTCCTGCCGCTGGACGACAGGCACGCGATACTGTGCATCGTCACCGACGACGGCAATGTCGATAACTGTGTGGTCGAGATACCTCTTGGGATGCGTCCCGAGGAACTGGACTACATGGCAGGGCGCGTCAGCAGGCTGCTGGAAGGCAAGCCGCTTTCGTCCATAAGCGAAACGCTGCTCAGCGCCGTGCATACTGATATCGTCGAAGACAAGCTGCTGTTTACTTCGCTGCTCAACACCATTAACAAGATGAACCGCAAGCATCAGCAGCAAAGAGTGTTCCTGGGCGGTACTAAGCAGCTTTTAAGCCAGCCGGAGTTCCGCGATATGGACAGGGTAAGGGATCTGCTGGGGATTCTTGAAGAAGAGAAAGTAGTGCGCGACCTGCTTCTGGCAGGCGAGGACAGCGGCCTTAAAATTACTATCGGTTCTGAAAACAAGTTTACCGGTATTCAGGACTGCAGCATGGTGCAGGCAACCTACCGCCTTAACGGACAGGTTGTGGGCACGATGGCCGTACTGGGCCCTACGCGCATGGAATACAGCAAGGTTATATCCGTTATGGATTACCTGCACAAATATCTGAAAACTATTTTCCAACAGGAAAAGTAAGACGAAGGAGGAAGAATTTTGCAAGAGGAAGAATTGAAACAAACTCAAACTGAAGAAACTTCCGCCAACGAGCAGACTGAAAATGTTCAGACCGAGCAGACAGCAGAGCAGCCGGAGACGGAAGCTCCCCAAGAAGAACAGGCGCAGGCTGAGCCTGATGCCAGGGATGTTCAGATTACGGAGCTGCAGAACAGGCTGCTGCGCCTGCAGGCTGATTTTGATAATTTCCGCCGCCGTACGGCAGGTGAGAAAGAACAGCTTTCTTCATTTGTTACAGTCGGCGTTGTCGGCAAGTTCCTCAAGGTGCTGGATAATTTTGAACGCGCCGAAACGAGCTTTGCGCAAAAGCCGGAGCTGGACAGTATGCTGACCGGCCTGAAACAGATCCGCCGCCAGTTTGACGAAGTGTTCAAAGAACTGGGCGTGACGGAAATCGAAGCGCAGGACAAGAAATTTGATCCGGCGCTGCATGAAGCAGTAATGCGGGGACAAAACCCCGAGCTGGAGGACGAGACCATCGACATGGTTTTTGAAAAGGGCTACAAGCTCAATGACAAGGTCATCCGCCACAGCAAAGTAAGAGTCATCAGCAACGAATAGTGCCGGTGCTCTGAAAATAAATCCAATAATCGTATGTGTAATTAGGAGGAAATAACAATGTCTAAAGTAATCGGTATTGACTTAGGTACTACAAACTCTGTTGTCGCTGTTATGGAAGGCGGCGAACCGACAGTTATCACTAATCAGGAAGGCAGCCGTCTGACCCCGTCCGTAGTTGGTTTTTCCAAGAACGGCGAGCGTCTGGTAGGCCAGCTGGCAAAACGTCAGGCTGTTTCCAATCCTGACAGAACCATCAGCTCTATTAAACGCCATATGGGTACTTCCTACAAAGTTGAAATCGACGGCAAAAAATATTCCCCGGAAGAAATTTCCGCTATGATTCTGCAAAAACTGAAAGGTGATGCAGAAAAATATCTGGGCGAGACTGTAACCCAGGCAGTTATCACTGTTCCGGCTTACTTCTCCGACAGCCAGCGTCAGGCTACTAAAGACGCAGGCAAAATCGCAGGCCTGGAAGTTCTGCGTATTATCAACGAACCTACCGCTGCAGCGCTTGCTTACGGCATCGACAAGACTGACGACCATACCGTCCTCGTATATGACCTGGGCGGCGGCACCTTCGACGTTTCTATCCTGGAAATGGGCGACGGCGTTTTTGAAGTAAAAGCTACCAACGGCGACACTCATCTGGGCGGCGATGACTTCGACCAGAAAATCATCGACTGGATGGTTGCCGAATTCAAGAAAGCAGAAGGCATCGACCTTTCTGTTGACCGTATGGCTATGCAGCGTCTGCGCGAAGCTGCTGAAAAAGCTAAGATCGAACTGTCCGGCGTTCTGACCACCAACATCAACCTGCCGTTCATCACCGCAGGCGCTGACGGCCCGAAACATCTGGACATGGACCTGACCCGCGCTAAATTTGAAGAAATGACTGCCGACCTGGTAGAACGCACCATGGGACCGACCCGTCAGGCAATGGCTGACGCAGGCCTTTCTGCCAGCGATATCCAGAAGGTTATCCTGGTAGGCGGCTCTTCCCGTATCCCGGCTGTTCAGGAAGCAATCAAGAAATTTATTGGCAAAGAACCCCACCGCGGCGTAAACCCGGATGAATGCGTTGCAATCGGCGCAGCTATCCAGGCCGGCGTACTGGCAGGCGAAGTTAAAGACGTACTGCTGTTGGACGTAACTCCGTTGTCTCTGGGTATCGAAACCCTCGGCGGCGTCTTCACCAAGATTATCGACCGCAACACCACTATCCCGACTTCCAAGAAACAGGTATTCTCTACTGCAGCTGATAACCAGCCTTCCGTTGATATCCATGTACTGCAGGGCGAACGCGAAATGGCTGCGGACAACAAGACCCTGGGCCGTTTTGAATTGAGCGGTATTCCTGCTGCTCCGCGCGGAGTACCTAAAATCGAAGTTGCTTTCGATATCGACGCTAATGGTATCGTTAATGTAAGCGCTAAAGATCTGGGCACCGGCAAAGAACAGAAAATCACCATTACTTCTTCCGGCTCTCTTGATAAAGACGAAGTTGAAAGAATGGTAAAAGAAGCAGAAGCAAACGCTGAAGCTGATAAGAAACGCAAAGAAGGCGTAGAAGTACGCAACCAGGCAGACTCCCTGTGCTATCAGGCTGAAAAGACCATGAAGGACATGGAAGGCAAAGGCAAAGACGACCTGATCGCTAAGGTTAAAACCGCTATGGATACCTTGAAAGAATCCATGAAAGGCGACGACCTGGAGAAAATCAAAGCTGATACTGAAGCTCTGACCAAACCGCTGTACGAACTTTCTGCCGAACTCTACAAAGAAACTGAAGCAGCTAAGAACGCACAGGGCGCTCAGGCCGGCGACGCAGGCAAGAAAGCCGACGATGACGTAGTTGACGCCGAAGTAGTTGACGACGACAAAAAATAATAGATTTAGGATGGTGTAAACCTTGAGTAAAAGAGATTATTACGAGGTCCTGGGTGTGTCTAAAACAGCTACCCAAGATGAGCTGAAAAAAGCATACCGCAAACTGGCGCGTAAATATCATCCTGATTTGAATAAAGACAATCCTGAAGCTGCGGAAAAATTCAAGGAATGCAACGAAGCCTACAGCGTACTTTCTGACGAACAGAAGCGCGCTCAGTATGACCAGTTCGGCCCGGAAGCCTTTGAAAACGGCGGCATGGGCGGAGGTCCTGGCGCAGGCGGCTTCGGCGGGTTCGGAGGCTTTGGCGGCAGCGGCATGGAAGATATCTTCGATATGTTTTTCGGCGGTCAGGGCCGCGGCGGCAGAAGCACTAACGCCGGGCCGCAGCGCGGCGCCGACCTCCGCTTCGATATGGAGATTTCCTTTGAGGAAGCTGCTTTCGGCGTAGAAAAAGAAATTTCCCTGAAACGTGCGGAAAGATGCGACCATTGCCACGGCGAGGGCGCGGAGCCAGGCTCCAAGGTGGAAACCTGTCCCGAATGTCACGGCAGCGGCTATGTACGCTTTACCCAGAACACCATGTTTGGGCAGATGGTCAACGAAAGACCATGTTCCAGGTGCCACGGCGAAGGCAAGATTATCAGCAATCCGTGTCGTGAATGCGGCGGCAGCGGTACCGTGAAAAAGACCAAGAAGCTGAAAGTCAAAATCCCGGCAGGCGTGGACAACGGCTCCAGACTGCGTGTGGGCGGCGAAGGCGAGGCAGGTCTCAAAGGCGGTCCAAGCGGCGATCTGTACGTATATCTGTATGTGAAGCCGCATAAGTTCTTTGAACGCGACGGTACCACCGTATTATGCGAAGTGCCTATCAACATCGTCCAGGCTACTTTGGGTGCTGAAATCAAAGTGCCGACGCTGGACGGCCAGGTGACTATGAAAGTTCCCGAAGGCACGCAGCCCGGCAAGGTTATGCGTCTGAAAGGCAAGGGCATTCCCAGCCTGCGCGGCGGCAGCCGCGGCGACCAGCTGGTACGCATGAAGGTAGTAGTGCCCACCAAGCTGACGGATAAACAGAAGGATGCTTTGCAGAAGTTTGCGGACATCAGTAAGGACAATATCAATCCCGAAGAAAAAAGCTTTTTGAATAAGGTTAAAGACTTTTTCAAATAAGCGTTAAGTAAAAAAATAACCCCGCTGCTTATTAGCAGCGGGGTTTTGTCGTATTTATATTTCTTTTTGAGGATGCTCCTGTTCCAGCTTTAGCAGCGCTGCTTTCAGTTCCAGTCCGCCGGCATAGCCGGTAAGGCTGCCGCTGCTGCCGATGACGCGGTGGCAGGGGATGACGACGGGCAGCGGATTGCGGTGACAGGCGCTGCCGACGGCGCGGCTGGCTTTTGGATTGCCGATAGCTTCCGCCAGCTCCTTATAGGTAGAGGTTGAGCCGTAGGGGATGCGCGTCAGCGCGCGCCATACCAGTTTCTGAAACTCTGTGCCGGCAGGCTTTAACGGCAGAGCGAACTGCTGGCGCTGACCCGCAAAATATTCCTGCAGCTGCAAAGCTGCCAGCGTCAGCACCGGGTTTTGCCTTAAGACAGCGCCGTCTGGATGCTGCGCGCCAAAATCTATATGCAGCAGGCTGTCTTCGTCGGCAGTAAGCGTCAGCGCTATTTCCGCCGTTGGTCTGATAAATGTAAAGTAAAGCATATTTTTCACCCTGAAGCTAAATTTATGTAAGGATAAGATTATTTTAACACAAAAAAAGAACCGAATATATGCTGAACTCCATATATTCGGCCAAAAATTTGTGACATTAGAAGAACTAATGTCCCGAGCAAATGTCTCGTTTGCTGTTAATTAAATTATAAATCTTTGTTTATAGTTAGCTGTTGCTAAAGCAACAAAAATACTCTGCAGCGCACTTATTTTAATTAAAATATTCCGTTACATAAATTACTAAACTTTACCTACAATATATTAAATAATATATAATTTATTTTAAATATGATAAATGTTGCCTACGCAACATATTTACATAATACTTACTTTAATTACAAAATATTTACTTATATATACGGGAAAGTATAATAAAATTACAGGAAAATGAATTAAGGGTAAATGGGTGAGTATTTATGGACGTGAAGCTTTCTTTGCAGAAGATCAATGAAATACCGCTGTTTGACGGATTGGGCAGCGACGAGATCAAAGAAGTCCTGACCAAGGCTAATGCGCTTGTCAAGCATTTTCAGAAGTCCGACTATATCTTTCTGGCTGGCGACTGCGTGGAGAATCTGTGCGTGGTCATCAACGGCACGGTACAGATGATTAAAGAGGATATCTGGGGCGAAAAATCCATCATCGCTAATTTAGGCGCGGGCTCCGTTTTTGCGGAAAACTTCCTCGGACGCCGCGGCGACCGCAGTATCGTCAGTTATTTTGCGGCCAGCGACAGCGAGATATTGATGCTGCCTTTCGGCAAGATGATGACCGGCGGCGACAATAAGCTGCTGCAGGGCAAACTGGCCTGCAATATCGTGGCTATCCTGGCAGACAATAACACCAAGCTGATTGAGAAAACCGAGATTCTCTGCAAGAAAACCCTGAAAGGCAAGATTCTGGCCTATCTGGAGCAGGAAGCAGCCAGCCAGGGCAGCAGGAAAGTAGTCGTCCCCTTTAACCGCACCGATATGGCCAATTATCTTGACGCCGACAGGAGCGCGCTGACCCGCGAGCTTTCCCGGATGCGTGAAGAAGGCCTGATAAATTTTGAAAAGAATGTCTTTGAACTGCTGGATAAAACAGACAAAGAAACAGCGAAACAATAGATTATGCCGGACACCGGACGCATAAGCGCCGGTGTCCGATTTTACTTACGGAAAATTTTATTTTGGGGCAAGAAAAAGCTGTCACTTTCAATTTTGGAAGTGCGGCTTTTTTCTATGCACAAGGAATACAGGTATCAGTCCTGCAGGATGCAGGCAATGAACACTCATACTGTGCTTGTGCTTTACATGAATTTTTTTCCTTCGCGTCTGGCGGTAAAGGAGTTTTTGGAAGACCAGATTGTACAATATATAGAGACTAACTCGGATACCATGACATCAGCATCTGCTGCCGCACACTTTGGATATCATCCGGTGTATCTTTCCAAACTTCTGCCGAAAAAGACAGGGCGGACTTTTTCTGAAATCCTGCTGGCATCCAGGATGCGACGTGTGAAATTGCTGCTGGAATAAACTTATCTGCCAGTAGAAAGGCCGATATGCCTGGATATTGCAACAGCAGTAATTTTTACAAGGCATTCCGGCACTATTTCAGCACTTCACCTCGGGAATGTTTAAAAGACAGAACGAAAAACTGAGGATTGATTTCACCTTAAAGCTCACCGTGTGTAAACTTTAGGCCCGCTTTCAGCACGATGGCTCTGATGAGCCGCCCTGTTTTTTTATGCACTTTCTGTCAATATTCTATCCCTGTAATTAAAAAACTAAAAAAAGTGATATAGACATGGTAAGTGGCGGTGTAAGCCGGAAAGTGTTGCTTTAGCAACAGAAGTTTTTGACAAAAATTGGTATTATAATTTTGCAAGCTGATAAAGCTTGTAAAAAACTTTATAAAGGAGGAACAGAAAATGTCCCCAGCAGTAAAATGTTTAATTCTGTTGGCAGTAGTTGCACTTTTCTTCGTAACTGAACTTATCCCTCTGGCAATTACTGCAATGGCAGGCGCTATCGCATGCGGCCTGTTAGGTTTCATTCCTGCTAAACAAGTATTCTCCGGTTTGTCCGACTCTACCGTAGTACTGTTCGCAGGTATGTTCGTTGTAGGTGCAGCAATGTTCTACACCGGCTTGGCTCAGAAAATCGGTAACACTGTTGTTAAAATGTGTGGTACCGGTGAAAACAGCCTGATGTTCGGCCTGATGCTCGTTGGTACTTTACTTTCTTCTGTATTGTCCAACACTGGTACCGCAGCTTGCTTGCTTCCTGTAGCACTCGGTATCTGCGCAGCAGCTAAGATTCCGGCTTCCCGTCAGTTGATGCCTTTGGCATTTGCTTGCGGTTGGGGCGGTATCATCACCATGGTTGGTACTCCGCCTAACATCATCGCAACCGGCGCTATGACTGCAGCTGGTCTGCCGGCATTCGGCTTCTTCGAATTCGCTTGGATCGGTATTCCTGTATCCGTAGCAGGTATGCTCTACATGATGTTCATCGGCAAACACCTCCTGCCGAAAGTTGAACTGGATGCTGACCAGGAAATCGAACAAGAAATCGAAGCTTCTTCTACTTCCACTAACAAAATGATCATCTCCGGCGTTATCCTGCTGTTGGTTGTTATCACCATGGCAATCGGCATCCCGGGCGTAACCCTGGAAATGGCAGCAATTATCGGTGCTCTGGTTTGCGTACTGACCGGCTGCTTGACTGAAAAACAAGCATATGCTTCCATCGACTGGGTAACCATCTTCCTGTTCGCTGGTATGATGCCTGTATCTTCCGCAATGGACAAAACTGGCGCTGGTAAACTGGTTGCTGAATTCTGCGTTGGCCTGATGGGCGGTTCTCCTTCCCCGATGGTTGTTACTGCAGTACTCTTCATCCTGTCCTGCGGCCTGACACAATTCATGTCCAACACTGCATCTGCAGCTCTGCTGTGCCCGATCGGCATTGCAATCTCCAAACAACTGGGTGCTGACCCGAAAGCAGTATTGATGGCAATTGCGGTTGCAGCTTCCTGCGCATTCGCAACTCCTGTTGGTACTCCTCCGAACACCCTGGTTCTTGGCCCTGGCGGATACAAATTCATGGACTACGTAAAAGCTGGTACCGGTCTGGTAATCGTAGCATTTATCGTATCCCTGATTATCATCCCGATGGTATGGCCTTTCTTCCCCGGCAAATAATTTAATCTGAATTAAATACGGGAAACAAGTAAACCTGCTGTGAGCGTAAGCTTGCAGCAGGTTTTTTGCGTTTTATGTGTAATTAACTAAATAATACCGAAAAAAATTTGCTAAGGAAGTATAAAGATATTAAGCGTGGTGAAGAAAATGCAGAATTTTACTTTTACAGGTCCCTATGGAGCAATCGAATGTATCGTGAACAGCTGCGCAAAGGCTGAGGCCCCGGTGCTTATTATGGCGCACGGCTTCCGCGGCAGCAGAGACGGCGGCGGACGTGCTATAGCTTTGGCTGGCAGGGCGCGGCAATATGTAAATGTAGTGCGCTTCAACTTTAACGGCAGTCAGATCCTTTCCCGGCAGATTGAAGAATTGCAGGCAGTCATCGCGGCGGTGCGCAAGCGGCTGCCGGACAGAAAAATTATCCTGTTGGGACGCAGCTTAGGGGGCGCGGCGTCGCTGCTAACGGCGGCGCAGGATGAAAGTATTGCCGGCCTGATTTTATGGGCAACGCCCAATAATCTGCGCGAAACTTTCCTGCAGGCGTTAGGGCAAGAGCAATATAAGCTTTTAGACAGCGGCGTTACGCTGCATCTGGCAGACGAGCGGGGCAAGCTGGCTCTGACGCCGGATTTTCTGACGGATATAGATAAATACGACATCGACGCCGTATTGCGCAGCTGGCAGCAGCGGCCGGTGCTTATCCTGCACGGTGCGGCGGATGAGACGGTCAATGTAGAACAGGCGCGGCGTAATTTTGCGCTGCTGAATGTGCATAAGGAATTACACATCTTTCCGCAGGGAGACCACAGCTTTACCTGCTGCAGCGACGAGGCCGGAGAAATTATCTGCAGGTGGCTGCAGCAATTTGCATAATTTATTTTTTTGCCAATTAGATGTATAATATATAATGTGGAAATATATTTTTCGGAGGATGAATGTGAAAAAGTTATTTTTGATATGTATGCTGCTTGTATGTTCGCTGGCCGCTTCTGCCTGCGGCAAGGAAGCCGAAGCTCCCAAAGCTGAGCCCGCTACGGCAGTTTTTGAAACCAGTATGGGCTCTTTTGAGGTGAAGCTGGCAACCGACCTTGCCCCGAATACCTGCGCTAATTTCATCAGCCTGGCAGATAAGGGCTTTTACAACGGACTTATTTTTCATCGCGTTATCGATGGCTTTATGATTCAGGGCGGCGACCCCAACGGTAATGGTACCGGCGGCCCCGGGTATACTATTAAGGACGAATTTACCAGCAAGCTGCTCCATGACAGCGCCGGCGTCATCTCTATGGCCAATGCCGGCCCTAATACCGGCGGCAGCCAGTTCTTCATTACCCTGGAGCCCTGTCCGCGGCTGGACGGGCGTCACGCTGTTTTCGGCAAGGTGACCAAGGGCATGGACGTGGTGCGTAAAATCGGCCGCGTGGCTACGGACGGCAACGATAAACCATTGCAGGACGTAGTTATCAAGAAGATTACCATAGAAAAGCGCTAGGCTGAGGAGGAAATAGATTGTTGCAGCAGACGGATTATGTTATCGAGACCGTTGACCAACAGGAGATGGTAGGGATTTGCGGCAGAAACGAGGAATTTCTGCGCATTATCCGCGATTCTTTTACCAGCAGGCTTCTGGCCCGGGGCAATCAGATTTCGCTGGATGGGCCGGCGCAAGAGGTTGAACAGCTCAGGCAGCTTTTTACGGAGCTGTTGTTCCTGTACCGGCAGGGGCTGCCGCTGACGGTGCATGATGTGCGCTACAGCGTCTTCATGGTGAAAGAGGGGCGTACAGATAAACTGCATCGCATGTATGCGGACAATATCATTACTAACAGCCGCGGGCGGCAGGTGAAGGCCAAGACGCTGGGACAGTGGAATTATGTGGAAACCATCCGGCATAATTTTATTACGCTGGGTATCGGCCCGGCCGGCACCGGCAAGACCTACCTGGCGGTAGCTTTGGCCGTGGCGGCGCTAAAGAGGAAAGAAGTAGAGCGTATTGTGCTGACGCGTCCCGCGGTGGAAGCAGGCGAGAAGCTCGGCTTTCTGCCCGGCGATATGCAGGACAAGGTAGACCCTTATCTGCGGCCTTTGTATGACGGTCTGTACGATATGCTGGGCAGCGAAAGCTTCCAGAAGCACTTATCCCGGGGTACTATCGAGGTTGCGCCGCTGGCGTATATGCGCGGGCGTACGCTCAATGATTCCTTTATCATCTTAGACGAGGCGCAGAATACTACGCCGGAACAGATGAAGATGTTCCTGACCCGTTTCGGTTTCGGCAGCAAGATGGTTATTACCGGCGACATCACCCAGATCGACCTGCCCGCAGGCAAAAGCAGCGGCCTGAAAGACGCGGCCCGCATCCTGCGTTACGTGGACGGCATCGGTATTATAAAATTTGACGAGCATGACGTGGTGCGCCATGAAATTGTCGGCTCTATTATCAGGGCCTACGAAAATTTTGAGAAGCGCAGACAGACGGAGGAAGAACAATGATCATCAATTTTGAAAATGATCAGCAGAAGATAAGTTTAAGCGAATACATGGAAAAGCGGCTGCATGACGGACTGAACGCCGTGGCCCGCCTGCATGGGCTGGACGATATGACCGAGGTGGACATCACCATCGTGGACGATGAAGAAATCCATACGCTGAACCGCGAGTACCGCAACGTGGACAGGCCTACGGACGTGCTGAGTTTTGCGCTGGACGAAGGCGACGAAGAAGAGCCGGCGCTGGTGGACGGGCCGGAAGAACATCTTTTGGGCGATATTATCATTTCGGCAGAAACCGCCCAGCGCCAGGGCGAGGAGTTCGGCCACGGCTTGGAGCGCGAAATCGTGTATCTTGCCGTGCACGGACTGCTGCATCTGTTGGGCTACGACCATATGACGGACGAGGACAAGAAAGTAATGCGCGCTAAAGAAGAAGAGGCGCTGCGCGAAATCCGCCTGTCCGAAGAATATCTGGATCTGGAGCAGAAATAGGTGAGGCCGATGGATAAGGAGCTTTTCGAGGCGGCGCTGGCGGCCCGCAGGAATGCCTACGCGCCCTATTCCAATTTTGCCGTGGGAGCGGCGGTGCGCACAGCGGCAGGTAATATCTTTACCGGCTGCAATGTGGAGAATGCTTCCTACGGGTTAAGCTGCTGCGCAGAGCGCTGTGCAATTTTTGCGGCCATAGGAGCAGGAGAAAGAGAGTTTGCGGCTCTCTGCGTTGTTGCTAATACCGAGGGGCCTGTTTCCCCTTGCGGCGCCTGCCGTCAGGTGATGACGGAGTTTAAGATTCCCAGGATTATTTTAGCCGACATCAGCGGCGATTTTAAAATATACACGCCGGAGGAGCTTTTGCCCTACGGCTTTACTCTGTAAGTATCTGGAGGTTGATTAACATAGAAAGCAAAAAGCATTATGCCGGTTTTGCGGCTATTGTCGGTCGTCCTAACGTGGGCAAATCCACGCTGACCAATCATCTGATCGGCGAAAAAATCGCCATTATGTCCGACCGTCCGCAGACTACCAGAAATAAAATCATGTGCATTATGAATACGGATAACGCCCAGATCATGTTCCTGGACACGCCTGGCATCCATAAGCCCCATCATAAACTGGGTGAATACATGGTGCGCACGGCGGAAAATACCTTAAAGGAAGTGGACGTCATCCTGTTCGTGGTGGACGCTTCTGAAAAGCGCGGCGCCGGCGAGGAATATATCACCGAGCTGCTGCAGAAGGTCAAGACCCCGGTCATCCTGGTAGTCAACAAGATTGACAAGCTGCAGGATAAGGAGAAGCTGTTCCGCATTATCGACGACTACAGCAAGACCTATGATTTTGCGGCGGTGGTGCCTGTTTCGGCGCTGGAGGATGAAGAGTTTCCGGGACTGGTGGCAGAAATTACCAGGCATCTGCCGGAAGGACCGGCGTATTTCCCTGACGACATGATTACCGACCAGCCAGAGCGCGTTATCGCGGCGGAAATGATCAGAGAAAAAATCCTGCTGCTGACCCGCGACGAGATTCCGCATTCTATCGCGGTAGAGGTGGAAGAATTTAAGGAACGCGACAACGACGACGTTTATATCCGCGCTACGATTTTTGTAGAGCGTGATTCCCAAAAAGGCATCGTTATCGGCGCTAAAGGCAGCCTGCTGAAAAAGATTGGCCAGCAGGCGCGCGCAGATATTGAAGGACTTTTGGGCTGCAAGGTATTCCTTGATTTGTGGGTGAAGGTAAAAGCCGACTGGCGCAACAAGGATAAGGCGCTGAAACAGTTCGGTTATAATGATTGAGCAGAAAATTTTTTAAGGAGTGATGACTTATCGACGGCGATCCTGCTATCAGACTGATTAGCGAAATCTTATTGGTAATCCTGGTAGTTTTATTAAACGGTTTTTTTGTATTAGCAGAATATTCACTGGTGCGCGTGCGTTCCAGCCGGCTGGAAGAAATGGAGCAGCATGGCGAGGGTACGGCTTCTATCGTGCTGCGTATCTCGCGTAAGCGCGAGACGTATCTCAGCGCCATCCAGGTGGGCATTACGGCTTCTTCCGTACTGCTGGGCATTTTGGGCGGGCCGCTTTTTGCCCGTCTGCTGGCTGCCGACGGCGTTATGGACAAGGGCCTGGCCTGGGCATGTTCATTTTTGTTCGTCGTCTTCCTGCATGTAGTCTTCGGCGAGCTGGTACCCCGCGCCATTGCGGTCAGCAAGGTAGAAAAGGTGGTGCTGCTGGTTTCTTACCCGCTGGTACTCGTCCATTACCTGCTGTATCCGCTGGTATTGCTGTTCAACAAGGTAGCGCGCTTGGTACTGGGGGCGTTGGGCATTTCCCAGCTGCCCAAGGAGGATATTTCCCGCAGCGAGGAAGAACTGCGTAAGATTGTCAGCGCCAGCGAGCAGCACGGACAGCTGGACCATGCGGAGAGCAGGATGATTGACAACGTCTTTGATTTTGCCGACCGCGTGGCCAGAGAGGTCATGGTGCCGCGTCAGGATATGGTGTGCCTGTATACGGATGATTCGCTGGAAGAAAACCTGCAGGTAGTGCGTGACGGCAAGCACACCCGCTATCCGCTGTGCGACGAAGACAAGGACCATGTTATCGGCATCATACATGTGCAGGATCTGATTGACTTGGATTCTCGCAGCGAAAACTTTGATTTCCGGCAGATTATGCGTCCTATCAGCGTAGTGCCTGAGGCTATGTCCACGGTAAAGGTACTGCAGATGCTGCAGCAGAAGCACCAGCAGATGGCTCTGGTGGCCGATGAATACGGCGGTACGGCAGGGCTGGTTACTGTGGAAGATTTGGTGGAAGAAATCGTCGGCGAGATTCAGGACGAGCATGAAGCCGACGAGCCGGACGACATCGTCAAGCTGTCTGATACGGAATACGAGTTTGACGGCCTGGTGCTGCTGGATGAAATCACGGATATCCTCGGCATCAGCTTTGACGACCCGGAGGAGGACACTATCGGCGGCTATATCTTCGGGCTGTTGGGACGTAAGCCGGAAGTGGGCGACAAAGTAGACATAGGCTGCTATGATTTTACCGTACTGCAGGCCGAAGGCTTCCGTGTGCTGCGCGTGCGGGCAGTGCGGGTACGGGATGATGAAGATGCAGGACAGGACGAACAATATCAGTGATCAGGGCGTAGTGCTCATGGTACGCAACTGGCAGACGGCGGACAAATATGCCGTCTGTTTTACCCGTGAGCACGGCAAGGTGCGCTTTATCGCTTACGGCGCCCGCTATGTGCGTAATACGGCAGGCAGGCTGCTGCAGCCCTTTGCCAGCCTGCAGCTGGAAATAACGGCGGGACAGAAAATCGACCGGCTCAAAAGCTGCGAACTGCTGCGCCTGCCCCTGGGCTTTGATTTCAAAGAGATGGCCTACGGCGCGGTAATCAGCGAGATAACTGCCGTTATGACCGAGGATCATCAGCCGCAGCCGGAAATTTACGAACTGCTGGAGCAGGTCTTCCCGGTGCTCAAGAAGCACAATCCCCGCTTAGTGACGGCGGCTTATATATTGCAGCTTTTGGCGCTGACAGGCTTTGCTCCCCAAACGGAAAGCTGCGTGGTCTGCGGCAGGACGCCGGAAGCCGATGAAGACTGCCGGTTTAGTCCGCTGCAGGGCGGTCTTATCTGCTGCGAGTGCGCTGCCGGCGGCGAGGAACCTTTCAGCGCCGGGACGCGCAGGCTCTTGACGCAGCTGCAGCAGCTTGATTTTCAGTCGCCGCAGAAATTCAGCGTGCGCGGCGCTAACCTGATGGAGCTGGAACGGCTGCTGTGCAGGTTTTTGCTGTTCCAGACCGATAAGCCCTTAAAAAGTCTGGACTATTTGAACAGGCTGGACATTTGCTGATTGACAAAATAGATTGATTCTGCTATATTTGAGTTTAAGCTATGAAGAAGAGGAGTAGCCTGCAAGACAAGCGAGCCGGGACGGTGCAAGCCGGCGACAGCGGGTGAAGGCGCTTTGGAGCCGTAAATAAATATTGCTTGAGGCGGATTGCATTATTACAGCAGTCAAGCAGGGTGGAACCGCGGAGTGTACATCTCCGTCCCTGTAACATATTTGTTACAGAGACGGAGATTTTCGTTTTTGTAACAGGAAATAGGAGGCAGAAAATGAATTTTCAAACGATTATTTTGAAACTGCAGAAATTCTGGGCTGAGCAGAATTGCATCATGGCGCAGCCCTACGACATTGAAAAAGGCGCGGGCACGATGAACCCGTCCACCTTCCTGCGCGTACTGGGACCGGAACCCTGGCGCGTAGCGTATGTGGAGCCGTCCCGCCGTCCTGCTGACGGACGTTACGGCGACAACCCCAACCGTCTGTTCCAGCATCATCAGTTCCAGGTCATTGTAAAACCCTCCCCGGAAAATATCCAGGAGCTTTATCTGCAGAGTCTGGCTGAGCTGGGTATCCGTCAGGAAGAACACGATATCCGTTTCGTAGAGGATAACTGGGAATCTCCGACTCTGGGCGCCTGGGGTCTGGGCTGGGAAGTATGGCTGGATGGTATGGAAATCACTCAGTTTACTTACTTCCAGCAGGTTGGCAGCATCGACGTAAAACCTGTAACCGTAGAAATCACCTATGGTCTGGAACGTCTGGCCATGTATATTCAGGGCGTAGAAAATGTATTCGACGTTGAATGGGTTGACGGCGTTACCTACGGCGACGTTTTCCACAGCAACGAAGTGGAGCAGTCCTACTATAACTTCCAGGTTGCCGATACTGATTTGTTATTCGATTTGTTCGATAAATATGAAGCAGAAGCTAAACGCGTTATCGAATTGGGTTATATCCGCCCCGCTTATGATTACGTACTGAAATGCTCTCATACCTTCAACCTGCTGGATTCCCGCGGCGCTATCAGCGTAAGCGAACGTACAGCCTATATCGGCCGCGTGCGCGCCATGGCGCGTCTGTGCGCTGCCGCTTATGTAGAACAGCGTGAAAAATTGGGCTTCCCGCTCTTGAAAAAGGGGGAAAATAAATAATGGAAAAATTATTATTTGAAATAGGCACTGAAGAAATCCCGGCAAAGTTTATGCCCGGTATCTTAAAACAGTTACAGGAACTGGCAGAAAAGAAGATGGACGAGCTGCGCATCCCCTTTGAAGCTGTCAAAGTATACGGCACTCCCCGCCGCATGACCTTTATCGCTTCCGGCGTGGCAGAAGCGCAGGCCGACAGCGTAGTAGAAGCCAAAGGCCCGTCCGTGAAGATTGCTTTCGTCAACAACGAACCTACCAAAGCTGCTATGGGCTTTGCCCGCGGCCAGGGCGTGGATGTAAGCGCTCTCGAAGTTCGCGGCGAATATGTTTATGCAGTAAAACATCTGGCCGGCAAACCCGTTCTGGAGCTTTTGCCCGGACTTTTGATGGACATCCTTACTTCTCTCAACTTCCCGAAAAACATGCGCTGGGCTGACCATGATTTCAGATTCGTACGTCCTATCCGCTGGCTGGTTGCGCTGTTCGGTGAAAAAATCATCCCCGTGGAGATTACCGGCGTAAAATCCGGCAGATATTCCCGCGGCCACCGTTTCCTGACTCCGTCCATTACCGACGCTAAGGATGCGCAGGGCTTTTTGGAAAAAGTTGCCAGCAAGGTTACCAACACCGTAGCTTCTGCCGTTATCGGCACCCAGGGCGCAGTAGAAATTGCCAATGCCGATGTTTACGAACAGGTATTATACGATCATTTCGTCATGGTAGACCAGGACGCACGCCGCGAACTGATCCGTCAGCAGGTTGCCGACCTGGCTGTGGCTGAAGGCGGCAGAGCCGAAATCGACGAAGATCTGCTGGAAGAAGTAAACTATCTGGTTGAATGGCCGACCGCGCTGTGCGGCAAATTTGAAGAAAAATTCCTCAGCCTGCCGAAAGAATGCATCATCACCCCGATGCGCGAGCATCAGCGTTATTTCCCGGTGCTCAATGAAGACGGCAGCCTGATGAATAAATTTATCACCGTCCGCAACGGCGGCAAAAAACATCTGGACATAGTTGCTCACGGTAATGAACGCGTGCTGCGCGCACGTCTCAGCGACGCTGAATTCTTCTTCAATGAAGACCGTAAGCTGAAATTGGAAGACCGTCTGGAAAAACTCAAAACTGTTTCCTTCCAGGAAGGCTTGGGCAATATGTACGATAAGAGCAGCCGTCTGGTAAAAGCTGCCGACATGATTGCTTTCGGTCTTAATATCAAGGTTGACAAAGATAAA
This sequence comes from uncultured Phascolarctobacterium sp., assembly GCA_947629685.1. GTDB lineage: Bacteria > Bacillota > Negativicutes > Acidaminococcales > Acidaminococcaceae > URXU01. The sequence goes on along the minus strand of CANREP010000016.1, from coordinate 6,793 downwards.
CTTGACCGCACCGCCCTTTTGTGCAAGACTGACCTTGTTACCGGCATGGTAATCGAATTTACCGAACTGCAGGGCGTAATGGGCCGCGAATATGCCAAACTGGACGGCGAAGCTCCGGCTGTAGCACAGGGCATTTACGAACATTATCTGCCGCGTTTTGCCGGTGACGAATTGCCTGCAAGCCATATCGGCCGTATCGTAGGCATTGCCGACAAGCTGGACAACATTGCCGCTACCTTCTCCCGCGGACTGGCTCCTACCGGCTCTCAGGATCCATATGCGCTGCGCCGTCAGGCTCTCGGCGTTATCAATATCATCATCGACGGCAACTATCATCTGTCCATGCTCAAACTGCTGGCAGGTATGCTGTATCTGCTGAATATCCCGTCCGAACAGACTGGTCAGCTGGTGCCCCAGATTATGGAATTTATCAGACAGCGTCTGAAAAATATGATGATCGAACAGGGTATGCGCTACGACGTAGTGGACGCAGTACTGGCAGAAAAACGCAACGACGATATTGCCGACCTGTATATGCGTGCCCGTGCTCTGAACGATTTTGTGGCAGAGACGGAAGCAGAAGCGCTGATCCAGGCTGCAACCCGTGTGGCTAACCTCTGCAAGAAGATTGAAGAGGAGACTGCTATCAATACCGGCCTGTTCCAGCACGAATCTGAAAAAGCGCTGCATGATGCAGTCGTTGCTCTCAACAGCGAGCTGCTGGCTGCCACCGTTAAATTTGATTATGCGGCAGTGCTCAAACTGTCCTGCCGTCTGATCGCTCCCGTTAACCAGTTCTTTGAAGACGTCATGGTTATGGATAACGATGAAAAGATTAAAAACAACCGTCTGGCTCTCCTGTCCGCAGTTAAGGATATTACCCATGCTGTAGGCGATTTGGGCTATATCGTACAATAAGATTATAATTTGCTGAAAAAGCGCTGCCTTTACGGCAGCGTTTTTTCTTTTACCTGATCTGCAAATAAACGATGCATTTATGATACAATAATAAGATAAAGTGTTTTGACGGAGGTAAAAATGGCTGTATTATACTGTGTGCCGCTGGGCTGTACGGCCCGCAGGCTTTTTTATGAACAGATGGGGCAGCAAGATTATGAGGACAGCATCCTGGTGCTGCCCAACAGACAGCTGCGGCTGCAGGCGCAGAAAGAAGCTGCCGTCAACTGCGGCGGTATCGATGAGCTGGCATCAACAATTTTAAACAGCAACGGCTACGTCTATCTGGACGAAATCAACAGGCGCAGCCAGGAGCTGATTACGCGCGATCTGCTGGAATACCTGGGCAATAAGTCGCAGCTGGAATATTTCCGGCGGCTGACGGGCAAGAAAGGCTTTGTCAAAGCGGCAGCTTCGGTTTTGGGGCAGCTGTCGCGCAGCGGCGCTACGGAGCAGCAGATACATACTGCGCTGACAGAACGCGGCGGCGAAAAGGATAGAGAACTGGCCGAGTTGTATGTGCTGTACCGTCAGTATCTGAAAAACAATAAATGGTTTGACTTAGAGGGTAAATATCGTCTGGCTGTAAGCGTGCTGGCTGCCGAGCAGGTAAAGATACCCTGGAAGTATATCTATATCAGCGATTTTTACAGTTTTGACGTGCTGCAGCTGGAATTTTTGCGGGCGCTGAGCAGGCACTGTCAGCTGAGCGTGGGACTGATGTATGAAGCAGGGCGCGAAAGCGTCTTCCAGGCGGCGGAAAACACTTATGCGGCGCTGGCAGGTTTCTGCAAAGTGGAGCGTTATGCGCCGGAGCTGCCGCAGAAAGAGGGACTGCGTCATCTGGGCCGTCAGCTTTTTACTGCTGCCGATGTGCAGCCTATGGAGAATATAACCCTGTGCCGTTTTAAAAGCAGAGAAGAGGAGATACGCTGGACGTTTACCCGGGTAAAACAGCTGCTGCGGCAGGGCATAGCTGCGGAAGACATCCTTGTCGCAGTGCGCAGCCTGCGCGATTACAGCGGTATCCGGCAGATTGCCGATGAATACGGCATCCCTGTTTCTTTGGCGCAGACGGCGCAGCTGGCAGTACAGCCGCTGACGGAATTTATCGGCCTGGCGCTGGCAGCGGCGGGAGGCGGACGCAGCGGTGCGGAAGCATATGCGTCGCTATTGTGCTCGGAGCTGGGTAAGATTATTTTCAGCAGCGATACGGAACAGGTGCAGAAACTGCGGCAGAACAAATATTATATGTCCGGCGCGGCCTTGCAGGAAGATTACCATGTGCTGCAGGCGGGCGGTGAAGACGCGGCTTTGACTAGGACGGAGCAGCTGCTACAGGAGCTGCCTGCCTCCGGCTGTCTGCCGGATTATCTGGCGCTGCTGACGGAGTTTATCAGCGACTTGCGGCTGCCGCAGCTGCTGGGAGAACGTTACCGGCAGGGCGAGCAGCCGCTGGCGGGCATCAAAAGCTGTCTGGCGGCACAGGAGGCGCTGCTGGACTGTTTCCGGCAGCTGACTGAAGATTATAAGACCTGCAGATTAGAAAAAAATATGCTGACGCTGCCGCAGCTGCAGGAAATCCTTGCCGAAGCGGCCCGGGAGACGGAAATTATCCTGGCGGAAGGCCGTGCCGACGGCGTGCTGGTATCTGAAGTAGTCAATGTACAGGGCAGACAGTACGAGCAGGTCTTCCTCATGGGCGTGCGGGAAGGCGAGTTCCCTGCCGGCAGCAGCGAAAACTGGCTTTATGACGACCGGGAGCGTGCCGAGCTGACGGCTGTAGGAATAGATATGCCGACGACGGCGCAGGCTTATGCGGAAGACGATTATTTCTTTGCGGTAGCCGCCGCTCAATGTGCCGGGCATTTAACCGTTACCTGGCATGAGGACGATGCTGCAGGCGCTTCGGCTTATGTGGATGAGCTGTGCAAGCTGTTCAGCAATGCGGTTATCACGGAGCCGGTGAAAGAGCCGGCCTCTCTGGCTGAGCTTTTACTGGCGGCAGAGCATTGGGAGACTGAATGGCTGCAGCAGGCGGCAGGCGCAGGTACGGTAGCGGCTGCTGCTGCCGATGAGCTGCGCGCAGGCTGCGATTTGTATAACGGCAGGCTGCATGACGCCGCGCTGCAAAAACAGGTGAGCAGGAAAGCAGGACGCACGTTCAGCGCTTCGCGGTTGGAAGTGTACGCTGCCTGCCCGTTCAGCTTTTTGGGCCAGTATATCTGGGGCGAGAGCGGCAGCGAAGAAAAAAGCGAAAATCTGGAGCCGGCAGATGAAGGCTCGCTGCTGCACGAAGTCCTGGCAAGATTTGTCGGTAGGCATCTGCACGAAAAGCTGGGCAAATATGCGCCAGAACTGCTGCAGCAAGAACTTTTGGCTGATTTTGACGCCGTTTTCGCCGCTTATGCAGAAAAGCACGCTGCCGGCAGCAATGTCTTCTGGCAGTCAGAAGCGCGGCGGATGAAAAACCTGCTGCTGCAGTGGCTGCAATATGAATATGGCGAGCAGCAGCAGTGGGAAGAGTTTGTCCCCTGCGCTACGGAACTAAGCTTCCGGCGGGCAGAGGGAACTGGGCTGCCGCTGGAACTGAGCGACGGCAGCCAGGTACATCTGGAGGGACGTATCGACCGCATCGACAGCGACGGCAGCAGGCTTTTTATTACCGACTACAAGCGTTCTGCAGCGCCGTCTGGCAGCGATTTGGCTGCAGGGCTGGATTTGCAGCTGCCGGTCTATCTTTTGGCCGCAGCGGCTATGGAGCCGCATAAGCGCGTGGCCGGAGGCGGCTACCTGGTATTGAAGCAGGCGAAGCGTCAGGCCAGCATAGCTTTTGAAAAACTTGGCAATACCTCTTTTAAAGTCAATGATAAATTATTTGCGGATACGCAGGCGCCCTGGCAGAGCTTTGAGGAGTTCTGCCGCAGACTGCTGGCCGGTTATGTGGAAAGCATTTATCACGGTGATTTTTCCGTGCGGCCGCAGAAAAACTGCAACGCTTTCTGTCCGCTTAAAAATATCTGCCGTATCGGCCTTTTGGCAGAAGAAAGGAGTGAGGAAGATGGCTGATTTTACCCCGCAGCAGCTGCAGGCGATTACGACTGTAGATGCTAATGTGGCGGTGTCTGCAGGCGCAGGCAGCGGCAAGACCCGTGTGCTGGTAGAGCGTTTCTTGTATATCTTGCGCCGCAGCCTGGAGCAGGGGCAGAAGCTTTCTGCCGGCGAGATACTGGCCATCACCTTCACCCGTAAGGCCGCGGCAGAAATGAAAGAAAGAGTGCGCCGCAGCATGGACGTGCTGGCGCATACGGATGCGGCCAACAGGAACTTCTGGCGGCAGCAGCTCAAGGAGCTGGAACGTGCGCAGATTACCACGATTCACAGCCTGTGCAACCGTATCCTGAAAGAAAACCCTGTCGAAGCGGCGCTGGACCCGTCTTTCCAGGTGGCGGACGAATTTGAAGGCGACCGTTTCGTGGAAGACTGTCTGAAAAAATATTTTCTGACGGGATTGCGCAACCAGGAGGCAGACTTGCAGCGTCTGACAGAAACCTACGGCGCTTTCGGCGTCATGCGCCAGCTGCAGAGCCTGCTGCCGCAGCTGACGGAAGTAGCTGAGTGCGCCGACGCGGTTGTCGGCTACCGGGAAAATATCGGGCAGGAAGACGAAGTCAAGGAGAAGCTTTGCCTGCTGCTGCAGGAACTGACGGAGCGGCGCGACGAGGTCAGGGGCAGTAAACAGGCGCAGCAGCTGCAGCTGCTGGCGGAAAATCTTACCGAGGTATTGGAAGGTATCCGTCAGGACCCGGCAGACATGGCTGCCTATAAGACATATGCAGGCGTACTGGCTGCCAATACCAGGCTGAAAGAGCTGGTCAAGGAAAGCAGGCTGCTGTATGAACAGCTGGAACTGATTTGCGCCGATAAGGCGGCTTTGCCGCTGGCGGAAAGCTGGCAGCGCGTGGCCGCCGGTTTTGCCGCTTTTTTACAGCAGCAGCGTCAGGAAGCTGATTTTTTGAACTTTGACGATCTGGAAAATTATGCTTTGGCCCTGCTCAAGACACAGCCGCGTATCTGTGAAGCTTACCGGCAGAAATACCGTTATATCATGGTGGATGAATTCCAGGACACCAACGAGAAACAGAAGCAGCTGGTCTACCTGCTGTGCGGCGGCACACATACGGAACTGCGCGGCAGCCGGCTGTTTGTCGTAGGCGATCCTAAGCAGTCCATCTATCGTTTCCGTGGGGCGGATGTGAGCGTCTTTGCCCAGGTACGGCGCGACATCGAGGCCAGCGGCGGCAGGATAATAACGCTGAACGATAATTTCCGTACCGCCGATACGATTCTGGCGGCCTGCAACGAAGTGTTTGCCGGTCTTTTAGGCGTAGACGTCAACGAGCCTATCTTTTTTGAGGCTCTGCATCCCCACGTTTTCAGTGAAGAAAAGCCGGAACTGATGCAGACCGGGTATCTTAAAGAACAGGCAGTGGAGAAAAGACGGCTGGAAGCGGCAGCCGTGGCTGAACGCATTGCCGCGCTGCACGCAGACGGTACCAGTTATGGCGAGATAGCGGTCTTGCTGAGCGCCATGACCCGCTGCGACGTGCTGACCGAAGCGCTGGAGGCGCGGCAGGTACCTTATCAGGTTATCGACGGCAGGGGCTTTTACACGCGGCAGGAAGTACTGGACCTGCTCAATCTGCTGCGGGCGCTGCACAACAGGCATAACAGCCTGGAACTGGCAGGCGTACTGCGCTCGCCGTACTTTGGACTGGATGACGAAACAATCACAGTACTCTTTTTGCAGCAGGGCAACGCTTGCTTGTGGGACAGTTTGATGACAACGGACGTGGCTGCTGTGAAAGAAGCGCAGCGGCCGTTGCTGCTGCGGGCGCGGGAAGTGCTGACAAAGCTGCGCCGGGATGCGGCCCTTTTAGGGCTGCAGGAGCTGTGGCAGCGGGTCTGGGAGCTGCTTAAGATAGATGCAGTCCTTTCGCTGCAGAAAAACGGCAAAGCAAAACTGGCTAATGCAGTCAAGCTGCGCCGTCTGGCGGCGGAATACAGCAGCGGCAGACAGGGGACGCTGGCCTCCTGGCTGGAATATGTCGCGGCACTTATCGCTTCCGGCGCCCGAGAAACCGCGGCTAATTTAGAAGCCGACGACGCTGTGACGATTATGACTATCCATAAATCTAAGGGACTGGAATTCGGCACGGTGCTGCTGCCCATGCTGGACGCAGGCTCGCAAGGAGATTTAACGGAAATCAGATTCCAGCCGCAGCTGGGGCTGGGCATCAAGGCGGTGCTGCCGGATGGCAGCATGGCGGAAAGCAGCGTACTGCAGAAATTAAAGAAAATTGATCAGCTGCTTCAGAAAGAAGAACGCAAGCGGCAGCTTTATGTGGCAATGACCAGGGCTAAAAACAGGCTGATTATGTCCGGCGCTTTCTGTATGGATAAAGAAAGCAGCGCGGAAAGCTGGTTTAGAAGCCTGAAAGAGATGTTGGCAGACAGCGGCCTGGTACAATTTACTGTGATAGACGCAGAAACTCTGCCAGACGCTGTCGGGCAGGTACAGCCTGCGGCAAAGACAAGGCCGGACGAGGCGATGCTGCAGGCAGCGGCGCCGCTGGCAATGTATGCTGCTTCTGGACGCAGGATATTTTCGGCAACGGCGCTGCAAACATATCTGTACTGTCAGCGCAGGTACTATTATCAGCAGCTGGGACTGCCTGCGGTTGAGCCGGAGAGCGAACAGGGCGGACAGCTGCCTGCCTATATAACCGGCCTAATCGTGCACATGGCGCTGGAAAAATACCGCGGCGGCGACGCA
>CANREP010000015.1 GCA_947629685.1 uncultured Phascolarctobacterium sp. | reverse complement strand
ACGGAGTAACAACAATGGAAGGGCAGGGCAATGCTATTGCCTTAACCTACGGCACAGTAAAATCCGGCGGACAGTCGATTGCAAAGTATGTAAGCAACAATGAAAATGACCAGGTACTTAACTGGCTTGTTTGCGCCGGCGAAGGCCCGCTTGAAATTGAAGATATACGGCTTAATGATAATCCTATCGAAAATTACAAAGATGTATCGGTGGAAATCCGGCCCGGTACAAATAACCAGGAAATCATCAGCAACTTTAATGACACTATCGAAACAAAACAGTTGGGCTATGAGATTTTAGATGACGAATGGCGCCTTGACGAAGTTGCAGGTAATAGTGCCGAAGGCTTGATTATTGACATTGAATTTACACAAGGCCTATACCATGCAAACGATGACGGAAGCCTGAGTACAGCATGGGTGCAAATTACCGCACAGTACCGGCTTAAAGTAGAAGGGCAAGGGGATGATGACGGATGGCAGACCCTTGTATCATCAACGCCTTATGCAAAATCAAACCAGGCAAATGCAACGCTTATTAACACCGATGCGGCGCTCGGAAGCTGGACGGTAAAAATAGGACGTTATGATGTTAGCGGCAGTGACGAAGACCCGGAATATCAGTGGCAAGTGCGTGTTTGGGCGCCTGTGCAAAAAACAACAGGCTTAAGTGGACTTATGGGCGGGAGCCGTGCAAGTATCGAAGGCAGCGGCGGCGTAAATTGCGGCCCGTTTAATTTTCCGGATAAGGCGCTCCTGCGTAATCTCGGCAGCGGTACGCAGATTAGCATTAACGTTGTTAACGATAGCCGAATAAGTGCTGCGCAAACAACAGCAGTGCGGCGGCAGTTCCGCTTTGACAACATACCTGCCGGAGAATACCAGGTACGAGTGAAAGCTAATGCACGCAGTGCAGCAACTAATAGCACGCGTGACGGGGTGCGCTGTTATTGGAGCGGCTTATCTGCCATTATTTATGATGATTTTATCTACCCCAACAAAGCGCTTATCGGTTTAAAAGCACTGGCCAGCAATCAGCTTTCCGGAAACACGCCGACACTGACCTTTTTAAAAACGCGCAGCACGGTTTTGGTTTATAATCCGAACCTGCCAGGCTATGAAGAAAAGGACGCAACAAACCCGGCGTGGGCCGCGTATGATTTTACGCACCTTGCCCGCCTTTTGGACGACCCGCGCGACGGTACGCAAAAGATTGTTGTTAACGGCGCTCCGGCTGAACTTATCATGTATGACCGCTTTGCTGAATGGGCGGCGTACTGCGACGATATGGACCTGCATATTAACATCGAGATTGCAACTACTGGCGAATACTGGAACAAGGTAAACACCGACATTGCGCCGGTAGGACGCGGCAAAGTTTTGCAATTCGGCACGCGCTTTGGCTGTATTTGGGACCATGTGCAGGAGCCGGTGCAGATGTTTACCATGGGCAATATTGTAAGCGGCAGCTTTACGGAAACCTACCTGGCGTTAAAAGACCGTGCCGACTGCGTGGAACTTACATTTAACAACAGGGACAAGGATTATACCCGCGATACCATTGTTGCTTATGGGCCCGATTACGATAAAACGGAAATCGTAAATAACCCGACGCAAATAAGCATGGACGGTATTACCGATTATAACCAGGCTTATCGCGAAGCAAAGTATCAGCTGTATTGCAATGCACTGTTAAAACGCAGCGTAAGCTTTACGGCGCAGATTGACGCTATCAGCTGCATGGTTGGAGATGTAATACTTGTTGCGCATGATGTGCCGCAGTGGAGTTACTCCGGAAGGATTTACGAAGTAAACGGATTGTATGCGGTAACGGTTCCGATAGACCCGGATGGGCGCGAATGGACGGATGAATATTCATTCCAATACCGAAGCCAAAATGATGTAATTCATACGATTGAGGTAACGAATATTACCACCAGCGGCGATATGTTGTTGATTGAAGTTACCGGTTTTGATGAAAGTGATTTGCCGCAGAAAAACGACATTTTTGCGTTAGGCCCGCGCAACGCGACCAGTAAACCTTTTACGGTTACAAGCATAACGCGAGCCGATGACTACACCCGCAAGATAGAAGCCATTGAGTATAACGCCGCTGTTTTTGAAGAAAACTACGACATACCGATGCCGGATTATAGCTTCGACGAAGCGACGGACGTGCAGAATGTTATTAATTTGCAGGCAAATCAGGTTGCTTATAAAGATAAGCAGGGCACGCTGCGTTGCAAAATGTTCGTTTCATGGAGCCTGCCGGAAGGTGCGCTTGCAGATTATTTCAGTGTGCAGCTTTCGACAAATTATGGTTCTTCATGGACTATTGCCGGTACGGTTTATGGTTTTGACTGTGAACTTGACACGCAGCCGTTTACCGAATATATGGTTCGGGTAATTACCGTTTATCAAATGCGGCAGTCAAGCGGTGTTATTATTGGGCCGATTGCCGCCGGTGAAGATGTTTTGCCGCCTGATGTAAGTGTTATTAATGTCGAAGTCGTAGGCGAGGGCGCTGCGGAAACAAGACGTTTTTGGTGGCAGTTTGAATATCCAAACCCTGATGATATTGCAGGTTTTAAAATTAAATACCTGCAAGGCAACAGCCTTAACTGGAATGTTGCTTATGAACTGCACAGTGGGCTTATTACCCAGCAGCCGTTTGAAACGAAAGCGCTCAGGCAGGGCTCGCATACAGTTATGATTAAAGCCGTGGATAACGCTGGGCAGGAGAGTGAGCACATTGCTTATACAATTCTTAATCTCGGCGACCCACTTGAAGATAACGTTCTTTACAAAAATGACTTTACAGTAAATAACTGGGAACATGCTGTTACCAATGGCGAGCAGTATTATACGGATAATTATATCCATGCTCCGCAAAATAGTTATTTCTGGTCCAGTGCCAATAGCCATATTTGGGTACAGCCGGATTATGCTTTTTGGTATGAACGTTACAGTGCTTTTTATTTAAACATGCAGTTCAAAGCGCTTGCCAGCGGCCAGTTTTGGCTTAGATATGAAATCGAAGGACCGGCGGCGGTGGAATACCGTATTACCGGAACACAACCGTTTTGGGATGGAACAGAGGATACTGTATTTTGGGATGCTGAAAACTGGGCAATGTGGCCGGACGAAGCTAACCTGTTCAAACCGTATACATGCAAAGTAAACGTCAAAGCAGGTGACATAATACAGGTACGCTTCCGTGCTCCGGATAACGTTGAAGAAGAAACGCTTTTAAAAAGCCTTATGGCGATTATAGACGTGCCGGACAGGGAAGAACACTTTGAAAATATTACGGTACCGGCAACGGGCATAGAACTGCCGGTAGTTACTCCGAATTATTACACAACGGCGGTAAGAATTGACGCCATTCAAGATACAACGGCAGAAGCAGGTATAAGCAGGGGTGCGGTAATTAGCCGTAATCCTTGCAGAATACAAATACTTGATATTAACGGCAATGCTGTTACGGCCACGGTGGACGTGACATGGCAGGGATTTGTAAAGGAAGTGATTTAAAATGCCGCAGGCAATAGAAATTCCAAAATTTATTGAAGCAACGGACGATTTATTTGTTTATGGTCAGGCCGGTGGCGTTGCGCAGCAGGGCGCAACCACAATGGCAATGATACAGGAATTTATGCGCAATAACAGCGATGTCTTAAAATGTTTTGTACAAATTTTATGGCAGCCGCAAAAAAAATATGCGCTTAATCAGATTGTTTGGTCGCCTGGTATGCCGCAGAACATGCAGGCGATTGTTACAACGGCAGGTACAACCGGGGCAAATGAGCCAACATGGAACACTGTCGTTGGTGGCAGCACGACGGATGGCAGTGTAACTTACAAAATGGTTGAAATAGCACCGTCGGCTTTGCCTGCTGACGGTGGTACTGCGGACACGGCAGCAAATGCAAATAAACTTGGCGGGCAGTTGCCGAGTTATTATGCAACAGCGGCAAACCTTGCCTTGAAAGCCAATATTGCCAACCCTACTTTTACCGGCGTGCCGAAAGCACCTACGGCGACTGCAGGTACGAAGAATACTCAGATTGCTACTACTGCGTTTGTTGCAAATGCTATTGCTGCTATATCCAGTCAAGGTAAGATTGTTGCTTATAATCTTGCACAAAACGGGTATGTGAAATGGGATATCGGCTTAATTCTACAATGGGGAAATTTTGTATGGCCAGTAAGCCAATATTATGCAGATGTAAAATGCCCTATTGCATTTAATTCATGTCTATGCGCTGTCTGCACGGATGTTTTATATGAAAAAACAGATGGAAATGCAAGTATTGGGTATACATATGCCTCTTGGAATATACTGGCGTCAACAACTACTACAATTCGTTACATTGTTAATTCTGCGCCGGTCGCTGCGGATAGTTTTGCCTGGTTTGGAGTTTTCAGGTAACAATGGGGAACTGCTCCACAGCCCAGCAATTATACTACAAGTACCAATTTCCCAATAACATTTACAGCTACACCATGGATTAACATCGGTATTGGAATTGTTGAAAAGAAAGGATGACAAAGATGAATGATACTCCTGCAAAATCTGCGGCCGAGAGCCGTATATTTGTAAAGTTCGAAGCCGATGGTAGCTTCGGCGGTGCCTATATTGAAGGTGCTAATCTTAATATTAAATATATTCCTGTTTATGCTCCGTTAGAAGAAGGGCAGGAAGAGCCGATTGTTGTGGATCAGAAAGAAATGTTCGACCCGGAACTTGGTTCTGAATACGAAGAAGTCACTTATGAACAATATCAGATGCTGGTCGGTAATGTAGGTGATGGGCCATTCATCCGCGACCCGGAAACCGGAGAATACATTCCTAAACCGCCGCACGTTCCCACAGCTGAAGAAAAATTGGCAGCGCTTGATGCTGAATACGCTGCAAAAATCAGCGAAGTTAACAATGCAATATTGATTGCTGCTGCTGAGGGCGATACTGAATTACAGACAGAATTAGTTGCTGAAAAGGCTGTTTTAAAGTCTGAATACGAACAAAAAAGGAGTGAATTGTAATGCTGGCAAAAAGATGTTTTTTGTGTGGTCATAAAATGCTGGAAAACGGCTTGTGCTCTAATGTGGAGTGTATTCGCAGCACAACCGTTCCTGGCACTGCTGTTGCTGAAGCTTTAGCTGCAGAAAAAGAAGCCGAAAACACCGAAACTCAAGGAAAATAGCGGCTTTTCGCTGTTATAAATAAATGAATATACAAGCAACAGATTAGCAACGCCGGAAACGTAGTCTACAAGCACGTTTCAGAAAATACCAGGAAGAAAAATAATAACCAGTTAGCAACACGAAAACCCGTCAAAGCAGGTCTATAGCGCGCTTTAACTCGTGGAGGGATTTATGGGTATAAACACCTTTGGTAACGCCCTGTGAAGCATGACCAAGAATACGTTTTACGGCCGTTTCGTTAGCTCCGGCGTTATCAAGCATAGTCGCGCAGGTATGGCGACATTCGCCTGGTGTATGTTTGCAGCGCGATAGCTTCATTATTAGTTTGAATCTGTCACGCAGGGCGGCGTAGGAAAGTGGGATGCCGTTATCACGAGTTATGAGCGTTGCACCGGGCTTTTGCATCCAGTGTTCGTAGTAAGGCAGTGTAATTTTACTTATCGGAACAATGCGGTTGCTGCTGCTTTTGGTTTTACTTTTGCCTATCCAAAACCAGCGCTGCTTTAAATGCACATCCTTTTTCAGAACGCGGCAAAATTCACCCGGCCTTGTTCCTGCGTAGCACATCATTACTACTATCATTGCAAGTTCCGCTATTTCCGGCGAAGCGGTTGTTATTAAAGCCTTAACTCGGTTTAGCTGTCTGCGGTTAAAAGGCTGTTTATCGGGGTCTGTAAGTTTGGGGTCAATGTCAACGCCGATGCTTTTATCGTCATCTTTTTTGATAAGTTCGTATTTTACAGCGGCATTATAAATATAGTGCATAAGCTGCCTGACTTTACGCTGCATGTCGTAGCCAATGCCTTTATCGTGCATAGTTTCGATGACACGCTGCAAGTCGCTGGTTTTGACTGCCCTAAATTTATAATTCGCAAGCATTTCGCAGTGTTTCCAGGCGCTGCGGCAGTTATTTTGGGTTGGTTTATCAAGTTCGAGATAGTGCGATATTAAGAACAGCTGGTGTGCTTCGGCAAATGTAGTGGCGTTTTTGGCAAACAAGTAAGGATTGTTGCGGCGTTTAACTAAAATCTCATAGGCTTCTTCCTCGGTGGACACGGCAGCAATAAATGGTTGCTTACCGGTGGCTGGGTCACGTGGGCCCCGGACAATATAAGGCTTTGAACGGTTGCCGTCATTATAATGTGTAACGCTGCCAAAGCCATTAGGCAATTTATCTTGTGCACCTTTCTTTCGTCGGATACGTTTGGGCTTTTTAATAATTTGGCTTCTTAACATTTTTAACAACTCCTTTCGGAGTTCATTATAACAATACGGGGGTGGTGCGGTGGAAGAAAACGACCGTTTAGAAAACATGGGAAAAAATATCCAAAAATTGGTGGCACAAGTAAGCGTTATTGAATCCATGTTATCAAATGGTATTTTGAAAACGCAGGAAAGGCAAGACCGCAGACTTGACAAGCATAGTGAAAGGCTGGACGCTTTGGAAAAAACGCAGCATCAGGCACTGACGCTTAAAGGTTTGCTTGTCTGGATGACTGCCACCATTTTAACAGTAATAGGTACTGTTGTTGCGGTAGCGCAGTTGGTTTTACAGTAAAGGGGATATGCAAATAATGGCAGACGAAGTAAAAGAAACCATCTCAAATTTTAATCTTAAAGACGGGTTGAGTATTGACGAAGCAAAAGTAAGCGCGCTGATACTTTGCCTTGTAATCTGTTTTATTTTTGTATTGGTCAAGTACCAGGTTGACGGCGATATTAGCGATAACATTGTGTTGGTGTTCCAAACTTTGGTTGCGGCCGTGGCCGGCGTAAATATCGCCAACAAAGTAACAACCGTATTTAAAGGAAGTAACAAATAAAGGGGGCTGTTAAAATGGCAAGAGTCTTTTTGAATCCTGGGCATTGTCCCGGTATCGACCCTGGGGCAATCAATAAACGCAGTGGCATTACCGAAGCAGATATTGCACTTGAAATTGGCACCATGGTTAAAAAGTATTTGGAAGCGGCTGGCTGCGAGGTGAAGCTGTTGCAATCAGATAACCTTAATTATGACGGCGTTGGAGAGTGCGTCTGCGAAGCAGCAAACAACTGGCCTGCGGATGTTTTTGTAAGCCTTCATTGTAATGCTTTTAATGGCATGGCAGAAGGTACGGAAATTTTTACAAGCAGAGGGCAGACAGCGGCTGACGAACTGGCCACCTGCATTATGTCCCGGGTGGAAAATACTTTCGGTGCAAAACTGTATGTGCGTTCCGAATGGCTGGACGGAGATGTTGACCGAGAAGCAGGCTACGTAGTTCTTAACGCAACCAATATGCCTGCTGTGCTGTACGAGATGATTTTCATTGACAACGATACCGACCTTGAATTTTTACTTGCCAATAAGGATGAAATGGCCAGAGCTATTGCAAGAGGTGTTACAGATTATCTCAGCAAGTAGAGTACAGTAGAGCAGGTAACGAGTAGGTAACGAGTAACTAACGAGTAAAACTGGTACGAGTTGGTATAAGAATTGGTACAAGATTGGTTCGGTTTTGGTGCCAACATAAGACTAAACTGAACCAATTTGCAAATTACCGTCAAGTTAAAATATTCAGTGTTTATGCGGCTTTGCAGAATTTTAGGACTAAAAACCAATTACTTTTGCAAGTAAAATTAGCTTGTTTTAGTTCTAAAAAACGTTTGATATACGAGAAATCTCGTGTATTTTATCGCGAAAGGTTTAAACCGGTCGAAATCGACCAGTTTAACCATTCGAAAAATTCGAGCTGTTGAAGGGGGTGAAACCATGAACAAAACTAAAATGGCCATTATTGCCGGTATTGTGCTGTGCGTAATTGTCGGCTGCATTGCTGGCGGCGTATTTAACTAATCTTATTTGCAAGGCTGCTGCTGATACCGGCGGCAGCCTTTTGAACTTGTTCCATTTTGGCACAAGTTGCAAGAAAGGAGTGCTGACGTTGTGCCTGAACAAAAAAGCAGTAAAAAACGTTATTTTATTATTGCTGCTGTTATTGCCGCTGTGCTTATTTCCGTTGCCTTGTGGCGCGGCGGAGATAACGCCGGAACAGCTGACAGCGTTGGAAAGCAGATTGAACAGGCTGGACGAAATCAACAGGCTATCACTGGCGGAATTGCAGACGCTGAAGGCACAGCTGGCAGCGTCACAACAAGCATTGACCGAAGCCAGGAAGCAATCGGAACAGCTACAAGCGCAGCTGGCCGCCTTGAAAGTTACCTCGCAGAATCAGGAAGCCTTATTGCAGAATGCAGAGAAATCCTCAAAAGCGTTGGAAAAGACGCAGGCGAAGAAAGCGCTGAGCGAATACGCGGTACTAATAGATGATTTTAACGGTATTGCAGGCGTTGCTTACGGCAGATACTTCCGCATCGGCGAGAGCAGCCGTTATATCGGTGCGCGTGCTTCTTATAATTGGGATGAAAGCCAGTTCGGATTATGGGTGTCTGTTTTAGCATAAAAAGAAAGCCCCGCTGTTTTGATAACAGCAGGGCTTTTGTGTTATAATGACTGTGTTATGGATTATCAGGCGTTCCGCAAGAAATTGGACAGCCTGAATAAAGTGTCGCTGGCGGCGCTTATTGCCGGTACTGGGTTAAAGCGAAGGGACGAACAAATATTAAAATGGTGGTATGTTGACGAAAAGGACATCAACCAAATTGCTGCAGTTTTATCAGTACAGCGGGAGAGTGCCTACAATCAATTATCAGCGGCGCGGCGCAGGCTGTTTGCTGTAACTGAAGAACAGGAACATCTTTTGCCTGCGGAATTGCAATATATAATAAGGTACTTAAATTGCTAATTCTGCACGCCTGATATGATAACAATATTTTTTGTGTATGCTGGGAAGGGTGCGTGTCCGCGGCACCATTATTACAGACAATAATTGTTCTCAATGCTATGCGGCATTGAGATTTTTTCATTTTAGGGAAAAGTAATGTTAACAGAGAAAAGAGGTATGAAGATGACTAATGGTTTTGCAGCGCTGCATGTCTGTGCTCAGACGGTAGAGCAGCTCAGTAAGATGGGTATCAGAAAGCCTATGCCTGTGCAGGAACAGGCCATTCCCGCCTTGTTTGCAGGCAGGGACGTTATTGCCAGAGCGCAGACAGGTACGGGCAAGACGCTGGCTTTTCTGATACCTCTGGCGGAAAAAATAGATGTGAAGAAACCTTACGTCCAGGCGCTGGTAATTACGCCTACCCGCGAGCTGGCCCAGCAGATTGCCAGTGAATTTAAAAAAATTACCGGCGAAAGTCAGATTAAAGTGCTGGCAGTTACCGGCGGACGCGATTTTGAACTGCAGAAAAGCAAGCTGGAAGGCAAAAGCCACGTGCTGATTGGCACGCCGGGACGCCTGTTAGACCATATCAGAAAGGGCAACACGTCTTTAGGCGGCGTCAAATATCTGGTGCTGGACGAAGTGGACGAGATGCTCAAGCAGGGCTTTATCGACGAGGCTGCCGAGCTTATCTCCATGACTGCGCCTGAGCATCAGACCATGCTGTGTTCCGCAACCCTTTCCGAAGAAGTGCGTAAACTGGGCAAAAAGCTGACTAAAAACTGCGCTTTGATAGATGTTAACCCAGAAGAAGCCGTAGTAGAAAAGATTCAGCAGATATGCATTAAGACTACGGAAGAATATAAGAACAGAGCGGCAGCCGCCCTTATCGACCGTTACAATCCTTATCTGATGATTGTCTTCTGTATGAGCAAGGAACGGGCTAAAGAAGTAGGCGAATGGCTGGGCACCCAGGGCTATAATGTAGACGTACTGCACGGAGAAATGTCTGCCGTTAAACGCAAGACGGTTATGAAGGCTTTCCGCGAGGCAAGAATACAGATACTGGTAGCCAGCGACTTGGCGGCCAGAGGGCTGGATGTGGAGGGCGTAACCCACGTTCTTAACTACGACATACCTCACGACGTAGACTGGTATGTGCACCGCATCGGCAGGACGGGGCGTGCCGGCAACGACGGTATTGCTGTTACTTTCTATACAGCCGAGGAAGTAAAATGGCTGCGCAATATCGAAACCAAACTGAACATCGTTATGGAAAGGCAGAATCTGGAAGGCAAAACTGTTGCCAGGAGAATGACTGCCGCCACCAATACTAAAAAGAAAAAAACAAGCGGCCCTAAACGCGGACGCAACGCAGTGGCCGATAAGCGTAAAGCCCCCAAGACCGGCAGCAACAGAAGACAGAATAAAATGAAATGATTTTTACACCGATGAATCTTTGTGATTTATCGGTGTTTTTTTTCGCTTTTTAGCCGTGTTCGTTTGCAGTTTGTTTTATTAGGGGGTATAATTATTCTGATATACAATTTTTATTTTTAGATAACTAAGGAGACGAGAAAATGTCAGAAATCAGAGTAAGATTTGCGCCCAGCCCTACTGGGTATTTACATATTGGCGGAGCGCGCACGGCGCTGTTTAACTGGCTGTTTGCCCGTAAGATGGGCGGCAAGCTGATTTTGCGTATTGAAGATACCGATACGGAGCGTTTGAAAGAAGATTCCGTCAGTCAGATCCTGACCAGTCTGAAATGGCTGGGGCTGAACTGGGATGAAGGCCCGGAAGCAGGCGGCGCCTGCGGCCCTTATTATCAGTCTGAAAGACGTGAGCTGTACAGTAAATATGCCCAACAGCTGCTGGATGAAGGCAAGGCTTATTATTGCTTCTGCACGCCGACCGATTTGGAAGCTGAGCGTGAAAAACAGCGTGCGGCAAAACAGCCTTTCCGTTATGCGCGTACCTGCCGTGACCTTGACCCGGAAGAAGCCAAGGCAAGAGCTGCTGCCGGCGAGCCGTATTCCGTGCGTATTAAGATTCCGACAGAAGGCAGCATTACCGTACATGACCTGATTCACGGCGACGTTACTTTCAATATGGATCAGTTTGATGATTTTGTCATTGTTAAGAGCAATGGTATGCCTACTTATAACTTTGCCGTTGTAGTAGACGACCATCTGATGGGCATGACCCATGTACTGCGTGCAGAGGAACATCTTTCCAATACGCCTAAACAGCTGCTTATTTATGAAGCGCTGGGTTTTGAACCGCCTAAATTCGGCCATATGCCGATGATTTTGGCTCCTGACCGTTCTAAGCTCAGCAAACGTCATGGCGCAACTTCTGTGGAAGAATTCCGTGCTCAGGGCTATTTGCCGGAAGCTATCGTCAACTATCTTACCCTGCTTGGCTGGGGGCCTGGCGATGAAAGGGAAATCTTTACCCTGGAAGAAACTGTAAAACTGTTTGAACTGGAGCAGATGTCCAAAAAAGCAGCCGTATACGATACCAAGAAACTGACCTGGATGAACGGCCAGTATTTGTCCGAGCTGCCGCTGGCAAAAATCCTGCCGGAAGCAGAAACCTTCTTCCTGAAAGACGGACTGGTAACCAAAGAATGGCTGGCAGAAAATAAAGAGTATTTTGCTAAACTGGTTGATACGGTGCGCGTGCGCGTTAAGACGCTGCAGGAAGTTGCAGATGCGGCAGCTTATTTCTTCAAAGACGTGGAAGCCTATGATGAAAAAGGCGTGGCTAAGCATTTTAAACCTGAAGCTGCAGAACTTCTTGAAAAATGCATTGCAGCGTTGGAAGCTGATGAAGTATTTGACCTGTCCAGCACCGAGGCGGCTTATAACAAGATTGCTGCCGATAACGGACTGGCTTTGGGCAAGGTTATCCATCCTACCCGTCTGGCGCTTACAGGACGTACTGTCAGCCCGGGTATGTTCGACGTGATGGTGCTTTTAGGCAAAGAAAAAACTTTAGCGAGAATGCGCAAGGCAGTGGAATATATAAAATCTCTGTAAGATAGCGATAAGGAGGCCGGTTATGAAATTTATTTTAACAGCTTTGCTTTGTATGATGATGTGTGTGCCTGTTTTTGCTGACCAGCAGACTACCGTGTTATCTGCGCCGGTAACTTTCAGTAAAGCGGACGGAACACTTCCTTATATTGACGGCAGCAACGACGCCGTCCTGGAAAAACAGGCTAACAATATCCTGCAGGATAAAGCAAAAAAACTGCTGCAGGATGTTGGGGGGCAGGGAAGTATATCATATGAGGTCAAACTCAACCGTCCCAGTCTGGTAGGCGTGCTGTTGAAAGCTGAAAATAACGGCCGTGTGGCTTATCAGGGAGTCAATATTGATTTGACCAGCGGCAGAGAATTCTCTGTCAGTGATTTTTATACGGATAGTGACGAATTTAAAGCGCTGCTCAATAACAGCAGCGAAATCCTGTTTGCTGAAAGAGGTCTGTACCTGCGTGCAGGCGGACAGGGAAACTATGATTCTTTTGTAGGTTACGGACGCCTGATGCCCTATATGCGTATTGGCGATGCCGGAAGACTGCTGCAGATCGCCCGTCTGACGCAGAATGCTGCGGATAAGGTATTGACTGTACAATCCGGCAGCCTGATGGCTTTAAAGCTGGACTCCAATCCTTCCAGCGGCTACCGTTGGGAAGTCAAGCTGGATAAAGCGGCTGAAGGACGGATTCAGAAAGTGGGCAGCTCGTTTATCATGCCCCACAGCAATGATGACCGCGTCGGTACGCCGGGTACGGAAATACTGGTATTAACCGCGCAGGCACCTGGCGAATGTACGGTAACGCTGGAATATAAACGTCCTTGGGAGAAACAGGCTGTCAACAGCTTTTCTTTCAAGGTGGTAATCAAGGAGTAATTATGGAAAAGACTGCCGTTTCAGTAAAGATTTACAACGAAACATATGTGCTGCGGACGGAAGCGTCCCAGGGCGACGTTCTGGCAGTGGCGGAGCTGGTGGACAAGAAGATGCAGCGGCTGGCAGAGCAGAAGCAGATCAGCGATACCGGCAGGCTGGCTGTATGGGCGGCGCTCGACCTTGCAGGCGAGCTGTACAAGCTGCGGCAGGATTACGCAAAACTGCTTGCAGCAGCCAAAGAACGTTGACAGAGGATATTTGTATGGAAAGAACAAAAAAAATAGAACTGCTGGCTCCGGCTGGCAGTTGGGAAGCGTTGGAAGCAGCGGTCAATGCCGGAGCCGACGCTGTCTATATGGGCGGCAAGGCTTTCGGCGCCCGTCAGTATGCCAGTAATTTTGACCGGGAGGAGATGGCCCGGGCAGTTTATTTTGCCCATATGCACCGGGTACGCCTGTATATTACGGTCAATACTTTGGTAGACGACAGTGAGCTGAAAGAGCTGGTAGACTATCTGCTGTTTTTAAATAATGTAGGTGTGGACGGAATCATAGTACAGGATATGGGAGTTATCCGTCTGGCAAGAAAGATTGTGCCGGAGCTGCCGCTGCACGCCAGCACGCAGATGACGGTGACCAACAGCAGCGGGGTAGAATTTGCCGTTCAGGCCGGTTTTGAACGTACCGTGCTGGCGCGCGAGCTGAGTTTGGAAGAAATCAAGGCTGCCTGTGCTGTTGGTACGGAAATAGAAACCTTTATCCACGGAGCTCTGTGCGTCTGCTATTCAGGCCAATGTCTGATGAGCAGTCTGATCGGCGGACGCAGCGGCAACCGTGGCCGCTGCGCGCAGCCCTGCAGGCTGCCCTATAAGCTGGTCAATGCTGCCGGTGAAGATATGCTGGCAGGCAAAGACGCTGGGCAGTACCTTTTAAGCCCGAAAGACATGAATACTTTGAGCATCCTGCCTCAGCTGATTGAAACAGGCGTAGTTTCTTATAAGATTGAAGGCAGGATGAAGCGCCCTGAATATGTAGCTGTGGTGGTAGATGCTTACCGCCGCGCTATTGATTCATATTTGGCCGGCGAATATAAGGTACCGCAGCAGGATTACGCAAATATCGAACAGATTTTTAACCGTGATTTTACTACGGCCTATCTTACTGAACGTCCCGGCAGGAAAATGATGAGCGACAGGCGTCCAAATAACCGCGGCGTCTTAATTGGACGTGTGACTAAGCTGGATAAAGCCAAAAATAAAGCTATCGTCAAGCTGGAAAAAGAGCTGCATCTGGGTGACGGACTGGAATTTTGGGTATCCGTCGGCGGGCGTGTGGGTACGACCGTCAGTGAGATGCGCAAAAACGGGCAGGAAGCGGCTGTCGGTTATCCCGGTGAGCAGGTTACTATTGATATTCCCAATGGAGTACGGTTCAACGACAGGGTATTCAGAACTTTAGACAGTGCGCTGATGAGTTATGCGCAGCAGTTTTTCGGCAATGACGCCAAACGCAGGATTCCCGTTGACGCTGTTGTGACGGCAAAATTGGGTGAGCCTATGAAGGTCATCCTGACGGACGATGAGGGCAATGTAGGTTACGGAGAGACGGAATTTATTGTTGAGCCGGCTATGAAACGCGCTTTGACGGAAGATACTGTGTGCAAGCAGATTGATAGACTGGGTACGACGGAATATTTTTTAAACAGTCTGACTTTTGAACATGATGAAAATGTCATGGTACCCATGAGCGAGATGAACGAAGCAAGACGCAAAGCGGCTGAAATGCTGGATGCGGCGCGACTGGAAGTTTTTGCACCAGCGCGCGCACAGCGGCATCTGTCTGGGGTGAAGCTGGTACCGGAAGAAAAAGGCAGCCGCAGCAGGCACAGCCTGCTGACCGTGCATTGTGATACGGTGGCTAAAGCAGAGGCGGCGCTGAACGCCGGTGCTGACAGAATATTATTCGGCGGCGACAGCTTCAGCAGCAAGTTTATCAGAGAAGATGATTACCGCCAAGTGGCGCAGCTGGCGCGTAAGGCGGGTAAAGAATTTGCTTTCGCTACCCCGCGTATCGTCAAAGAAAGCCAGTTGGGATATTTTGACAGACTGCTGGCTGTATGGGATGAGCTGCGCCCGGAATGCGTATATATTAATAATAACGGATTGTGGCTGCTGGCGCGCAAGTATGAGCATTTGCCGTTGTGGGCGGACAGCAGTTTGAATATCTATAATGTGCAGTGCCTTGAGTTCTGGCGTGAACAGGGTGCGGAAGGCGGCGTATTGTCAGCCGAGCTGACCATGGGACAGGTAGAGCACCTGGCCGCAGTAGCGCCGGTGCCGGTAGAATGCCTGGTGCAGGGCAGAATAGAGATGATGGTATCTGAATACTGCGTGGGCGGCAGCTTCCTGGGTGGCTTGGATAAAGGCGTCTGCAGCTTTAACTGTCGTGAGCAGCTTTTCCTGAGCGATAGGAAAGACGCTAAATTCCCGATTGCTACGGACCAGTATTGCCGGATGCATATCCTTAACGCTCACGACCTTTCCATGCTGACTAACGTCAAACACATGGAAAGCATCGGCGTGAGGAGCCTGCGTATCGATGCCCGCAGTTATAACGAGGAAGAAACAGCAAAGCTGGTATTTATGTATAAGAGCGTGCTGCGCGGCGAGCTGGAAGTTAAGGAGAATATGCCGCAGACTACCCGCGGACATTATTTCCGGGGAGTTTTGTAAAAAAGAAGGAGTATAGATGGCGCGTTTTGCTATTAAAACCTTAGAATTTGATAAAGTTAAAAATATGCTGGCAGGTAAAGCTGCAACTGCTTTAGGCAGACAGTCTGCGCTGGCCCTGCAGATAGAAAGCGATTTTGCCGCCGTTACCCGCCTGCAGGAGGAGACGGCTGAGGCGCTGTTTATTTTAGACAGCGGTAAAAGATTTCCTTTTGGCGGCGCTTATAATATCGTGGCAGATGTTAAACGCGCGGAAATTGGCGGCGTGCTTGACCCGGAAGCGCTGCTGCATATTATGACTACGGCTGCAGCAATCAGGCAGATGAAATATTTCCTGCTTGACGAGGCTGAACTGGCGCCTGTGTTGAAAGAATATGCCGATGGTATGATGATTTTTACCAAGCTGGAAAAGCAAATTGAAGCTTCTATAGATGAGCATGGAGAAATCAAAGACAGCGCTTCGCCGAAGCTGAACGGACTGCGCAGCGTAATCCAGATAGCGAAAAATCGTGTCAAGGAAAAACTTGACGCCATACTGCATGACCCGAATAATCAAAAGTATTTTCAGGATAATCTTGTTACTATGCGCGGAGACCGCTATGTAATTCCTATCAAGCAGGAATACAAGATGAATTTTCCCGGCATCGTCCACGACCAGTCGGGTACGGGGGCTACCCTGTTTATCGAGCCGCTGGCGGTGGTAAATCTCAACAACGATATCAAGCGTTATGCTGCTGAGGAAAAAGAAGAAATCGAGAGAATCTTAAGACAGCTTTCCGCAAATGTAGGCAGCGATGCTGCTGCGTTGTTGGGATCTCTTGATATACTGACCGAGCTGGACGTTATCTGCTGTAAGGCTTATCTGGCGCAGGAACTGCATTGCGTGCGTCCGATGATGCTTTCCGGCGGCAAGATTGAGATAGTTAAAGGAAGGCATCCGCTGCTGCAGCAGGATAAAGTAGTGCCGCTGGATATCCAGCTGGGAGAAAAATTTAACATCCTTCTGATTACCGGCCCGAATACGGGCGGTAAAACGGTTGCTCTAAAAGCGGTAGGCGTTTTTGCCCTCATGGCTCAGTCGGGTATGTTCATTCCGGCGGTAAGCGCTAAGCTGCCGGTATTCAGAGCCGTTTATGCCGATATCGGCGACGAACAAAGCATCGAGCAGAGTCTGAGTACTTTTTCCGGCCATATGAAAAATATCATCGGTATCCTTAACGAAATCAGGCCGGGTGACCTGGTCTTGATAGATGAAATCTGCGCCGGTACTGACCCTAACGAGGGCGCGGCGCTGGCGATGTCCATCATTGAGCATATGAAGGGGCAGCAGGCGCTGGCTATTGTTACCACTCACTACAGCGAGCTGAAAACTTTTGCCTATGAACGTGAGGGGATGGAAAATGCCAGCGTAGAATTTGACGCAGAATCGCTCAAGCCTACTTATCGTCTGCTGATGGGCGTACCAGGCAGCAGTAATGCTTTCAATATCAGCAGGCGGCTGGGGCTCAGCGAAAGCATCGTAGAACAGGCCGGAATGCTGCTGAATCAGGAGCACGCGCACATGGAGAATGTCTTGCAGGAACTGGAAGGCGAGCGCCGCCGTTATGAAAGCGGCAGCAGGGAAATCGAACAGCTGCGGCTGGAAAGCGAACATCTGCGCAATGAACTGGCACATGCCAAACAGGAATTTGAACGCCGCCGTAACGAGATGCTGCGTAAGGCGCGCGAGCAGGCGGACGATATTTACCGCCGCAGCCGCAGGGAGTCTGAGGCTGTGCTCAAAGAGCTGCGTGCTCTTAAAGCAGATTTTGATACCAAACGTCTGGAACAGGCGGCAGAGGAAGCGCGCAAGAAGCTGAATAAACAGCTCAGCGAGGATGCGCCGTTGCCGGAAGGCGCGCCGCTCACAGCGCAGACAGCCAAAAAAGGTCTCAACGTCTTTGTGGTGTCATTAGGCAAAAACGGTATTATTACCGATGTCAAAGGTGATGAAGTGACCGTACAGGTGGGCATCCTGAAAATGAACGTGCCTGCATCCAAATGCCTGCTGACCAAGGCTCAGCCTGTCAGCAGCGAGCCGGAAAGCGCTAAAAAACGTAAAAAAGCAGGCTACGCTCATCAGATGTTTGTTGCCAAAAGCAGCAGCGCCCGCCAGGAAGTTGACCTGCGCGGCATGACGCTTAATGAAGCTATCCCTGTTGTGGATAAGGCTATCGACGACGCGCTGCTGGCAGGTATCAATCAGCTGCGCCTGATTCATGGCAAGGGTACAGGGGCTTTGCGAGCAGGGCTCACTGCTTATCTGCAGACTAACCGTTTTGTGAAGAAGATGGAAATGGCTTCGCTGGAGACTGGCGGCAGCGGCGCTACCGTCATTGATTTATAAATAAGTTGACCGTTTTATTTTTTGATGTGATAATAATTACATACGATATTACCGCTGATTTTTCAGTGTTGAAAGGGGTCTTTATACATGCTTACGAGTATTGCTGCTAAACATGCTAAAGGAAAAGCTGCTCAGGATAAGATTTTTGCAGCTAATGCCGCTGCTGTTGCCGCTGCGGCTAAATACGGCAAGGAAAATGTTACTAACGCCACTATCGGCGCTATTTTAGACGAAGATGAAAAGTTGGTGTGCCTGCCGACTGTAGAAAAAGTATTCCGCAGTCTGGAAACCAACGAACTTATCGCTTATGCTCCTATTTCCGGCCTGCCGGAATATCTGGAATGTGTACTGACTGCTGCTTTCGGCAGCTCCCGCCCTGACGGTTATCTGGCAGCTGTTGCCACCGCAGGCGGTACCGGCGCTATTCATCACGCAATCTGGAACTATATGGACGAGGGCGAAACCGCTTTGTGCTCTGACTGGTACTGGGGCGCTTATAAAGTGTTATGCAGCGATATGGGCCGTAACTTTACCACCTACAAGATGCTGGATGAAAATAATAAATTCAATCTGCCGGCCCTGAAAGAAAAAGTTACGGAACTTTTGAGCAAACAGGACAACCTGTTATACATCCTCAACACCCCTGCTCACAACCCTACCGGCTACAGCTTGTCTGAAAGCGATATGGACGGCGTGCTGGATATTCTGAAAGCTGCTGCTGTCGACGGTAAAAATATTATCCTGTTCCTGGATGTCGCTTACCTTGATTATGCCGGTGAAAAAGAGGAAGTACGCAAAATCTTCAAAAAACTTTCCGGCCTGCCGGCAAATATCCTGGCGATTGTAGGCTACAGTATGTCCAAAGGCTTTACCATGTACGGACAGCGTACCGGCGCAATGATTGGCGTATCTTCCAGTAAAGAGGTTATTGAAGAATTTGCTGCTATCAACCAATATACCAGCCGCGCAACCTGGTCTAATATCAACCGTCCGGCTATGCGTACTCTGGCAGCAATTTACAGCGATCCTGAACTTTTGAAAGCTACCGAAGCAGAACGTGATTACTATTATAAGATGATTAAGGCGCGCGCCGATCTCTTTACTGAGGAAGCAAAAGCATGTGGACTGCCCATGCTGCCTTATGTGGCAGGCTTCTTCCTTTCCATTCCTGCCAATAATCCTGACGCAATCTGCAATAAACTGCACGAAGATAATATCTTTGCCGTTCCTCTGGCTGCGGGCGTGCGTATTGCCGTATGCGCCGTGCCTCTGAAAAAAATCAAAGGTATGGCAGCAAAGGTGTATGCAGCAATGAAGGAAGTCGAAAAATAATTTTTGCATTATTTAGCCGGAGCTTCATAGTTCCGGCTTTTTTTGCAGCTGAATATCACCGAGGTGTAAAATGTTAAAGCTTACGTTTAAAAATGGCGAAACCAAGATGGTGGCAGAAGGCAGTACCTTGCTGGATGTGGTGCCGGAGTTTGCCGCTGCCTATAAGGCTCCTATAGTCGTAGGCGTTTTCAACGGCGAAGCCTGTGATTTGCAGTTTCCGCTGAAAACTGACGGCACCGTAGATTTTATTGACGCCAACCAGAGCGAGGGGATGCGTGTTTATGTACGCTCGCTGCTTTTCCTGTTCCTGGTGGCAGTAAAGCGCCTTTATCCAGATGTACGGATGGAAGTCCGTAATACTCTTGGCAGTGCGCTTTATTGTATAGATAACAGTGAAAAAAAGCTGACGGAAGAAGATATCCGCCAAATAGAAGCAGAGATGCATAAGCTCATTGCCGCAAAGGAAAGAATCAATCTTACAAGATGCCGCAAGGATGATGTGATGAGGGAATATGGCTGTCTGTGCAGCGAAGATAGGAGATCCTTGCTTTGCGAAGTAAATGACGATGTCGAGATTTCCATCTATTATCTGTGCGGAGAGCCTGGATATTTCTTTGGGCCTATGTGTCCCGATGTCGGGTATGTGCCTAATTTTGAGCTGATAAAATACGATAAGGGCGTTGTCATCAATTATCCTGATACTGGCAACTGGCAGGTAGTGCCGCCTTTTAAAGACCAGCCGCGGCTTAATGAGGCTTTCCACGAGGCTGAAGTGTGGTCGGAAATGATTCACTGTAATACTGTCGGCAAGCTGAATAAGATTATCGAGCTTGGTTATGCCGACAAGATTGTCCAGGTAGCGGAAGCATTGCATGAAAAGAAGATTGCCGGTATTGCTGACGAAATAGCATTACGGAAAGATAAACTCAAGCTTATCCTGATTGCCGGGCCGTCTTCTTCCGGCAAGACTTCCTTTGCGCAGCGCTTGAGTATCCAGCTGGCTGTAAACGGTATCCGGCCCATGCCGATATCTATGGATGATTACTACCGCAACAGGGTGGATACGCCAAGAAAGCCTGACGGCAGCTATGATTTTGAGTGTATCGACGCTATCGACCTGGAGCTTTTTAATGACCACCTGGCCAGACTGCTGCAGGGCGAATGTGTCAAGATGCCTAAGTATAATTTCCGCAGCGGTGTGCGTGAATATCGCGGCAAAGAGCTGCAGATGCATGAAGGCTCGGTGCTGATAGTCGAAGGGATACATGGCCTGAATGATAAGCTGACGGCTTCTATACCGGCAGAAAACAAGATGAAGATTTATGTCAGCGCGCTGACGCCGATGTCGATGGATGAATATAACCGTATCAATACTACGGATATGCGGCTTTTGCGCCGTATCGTGCGTGATGCCCAGTTCCGCTCCCATGATGCTACGGCGACGCTGAATCTGTGGGACAGTGTGCGCTATGGCGAAGAACAGTATATCTTCCCGTTCCAGTGCAGCGCCGATGTTATTTTCAACACTACGCTGATTTATGAATTCGCAGTGCTGAAAAAATATGCGCAGCCCCGTCTGCAAGATGTTTCTCCTCAGGCTGGCGCGGCATATTATTCTGCCAGGAGGCTTTTAGGGCTTTTGGCGCATGTGAAGGAAATCGACGACGAGGCTATCCCCAATAATTCCATTTTGCGTGAATTCATCGGCGGGTCTGCTTTTGCTGCCGCACTATAGTAGAAAACAGGCTGCTTAGGCAGCTTGTTTTTTTATCCTTGACTTACAGTTAGCTTTAAGTTGTATGCTGTGTATAAGGAGGGATTTTATGCAAAAGTTCAAGCTGATAATGCTGATATGTCTATCCGTCCTGCTGCTGGGCGGCTGTATGGACGCGCAAGAGGAAGCAGGCTCAGATGCAGCTGTTGGGGTCAGCAATATACGGCAGCTGGTAACTGCCGATAATATGCGCTGCCGGATGCTTATGTGGAGCGGCGGCAGCGGTAAGCAATATACCGTAGAATATAAAAAACAGGGAGCAGACAGCAAACAGCTCAAGGCAACGGATGTTTCCTTTACGGATAATGGCAGGCTATATTATCAGTATCAGGCCATGCTGCAGGGGCTGGAACCTGGCGGGGTCTACTCATACCGCATCAGGACGGCTGAGGAGGCTGGCGCATGGCATACGCTGCGCACTGATGACGGACGTTTTGTATCGGCTGTTATTTTTCCCGATTCCCAGAGTACGGATTATTCCGGCTGGGGAAGTTTAGCTGGCAATGCTGTAAAACGTAATCCGCAGGCTGATTTATTTATCAATCTGGGCGACTTGGTCGATAACGGTCAGGACGGACGGCAATGGCAGGACTGGCTGCAGAGTGTTGCTGCATTCAGCAGTGAGCTGCCGCTGGCGCCGGTTATTGGCAACCATGAGACCTATACGCTGGACTGGAAACTGCGGTATCCGTCCGCCTACGTCAAACTTTTTGCTGTGCCGGATAACGGCAGCGGAAAATATCCGGGGCAGTTTTACAGCTTTGATTACGGCGACGTGCATTTTACAGTGCTGGATACCAATTTTCAGGAAATGCAGGCCAGCCAGCCCGAACTGCTGGCAGAGGAAGTCAACTGGCTGGAAAGAGATTTAGCTGCCAGCAAGGCACGTTGGAAGGTCGTCTTGATGCATAAAGATATCATGCTGTACGGATTCAACAATCGACCCGGTACGATGGAGCATTTTACCGATGCCGGACTGGCGCTGATGCCGATTTTTGACAAATATCAGCCGGATGCGGTGATTAGTGCGCATCTGCATACTTACCGCCGGCGGAAGCCGTTGAAAAATTTTATGCCGGACAGCCAGGGAATCGTCTATATCCTGGCCGGGGTTGCCGGCAGCGTGCGTTATGCTGATTTGTGGCAAGACAGCCGGCTGGATGCAGCTCATGCGCCGCGGCCGGAAAAAGACAATTATCTGACGCTGCAGAGTTCGGAGAAAGAGCTGGTTATCAAGGCTTTTTTACAGGACGGAACTTGTTTCGACGAGGTAACAATAACTAAGCATGAATAATAATCAGGCCTGACGCTCAAGCTGTCGGGCCTGATTTACTTTTATTGACAAAATACAGCCGTATTGCTAAGATTGAGATACTAAGCTGGAGGCTTTGTCATGAAATTATTTACATTAAAAATACATGGGATGAAATCAGTACTGTGCGTGCGCAGCGTAGAGCTGGCGGTGCGAAGTCTTGCCGGTATCGATGCAGTATATGTCGATTTGGCTGCCGGTACGGTTAAAATACGCTGCCTGGATGACGGCGTTACAGAAGAAACGATAATAAATACGATTATGGCAGCGGGATATACGGCGGAAAGGCAGCAAGAAACCGAGCCTGCGTCGCCGGCGGAGCAGGAAGACGGGCTGCGGCGCGGGTGTTATCTTATTGTTGCGCTGACGCTGATAGCCTCAGTGTCTGCTATTGTGCTTTATTTGCGTCTGCTGCTGGCTTTGAGCTTTAGCCAGCTTCTGGCACTTGCCTGGGTGGAATGTATCTGCGGATTAGCCGCTTTATATGTGGGCAGGAAGATTATCCTGACTGGCTTCGGTAATCTTTTTGCCGGCAAGCCCTGCATGGAATCGTTGACGGCAGTCGGCGTCTGTGCGGCGCTGCTGTACAGCATTTTCAGTTTATATGACCTGAGTGCCGGTAATGAGCTGGCAGCAAACAATATTTATGCGGCTGCAGCATCTGTGGTTTTGTTATGGTCGTTGTGGGGAGAATATCTGACGGACAAAACTTTGCAGCGGGCAACAGAGGCGGAAGATACCATTCAGCAGGCGGTGCTGCTGCGGGGCGAAACAAAGCATCAGGTGACGGCAGATATGCTGCTGGACGGCGATCTTATAGCCGTTCAAAAAGGCGAGATAATTCCGGCAGACGGCGTTATAGAAGCGGGACACGCGGCAGTGGATGAAAGCGATTTTACAGGCAGCAGCATACCCGTACTGAAAGACAAAGGCATGGAGGTTATGGCTGGCAGCTATGTTTTGGGCGGCGAACTGACTGTAAAAGTACGCCAAGCGGCGCAGCTGCAGACGGATGAGAACGGCAGCATGACTGAGTTGGCAGGCAGCAGGGAAAATGCTGCCGACAAAAGAGCTGCGCTGTTTTTGCCGCTGATTTTGATTGTTGCAGTGGCGGTATCTCTCAACTGGCTGTTTTATTCCGGCAGCATCGGATTGGCTGGCAAGGTATTTACCGCCATTATGCTGGTTACCTGCCCCTGCGCTTTAAAATTATCTCAGTCTGCTGCGTTGCTGCGGGCCTTGCGGCAGGCGGCGGAGCGGGGGATACGCTGCAGCAGTGTACGGCCGTTGCTGCTTTTTAGGGAGATTTCCGTAGTAATATTCGGTAAGACCGGCACGGTGACGGACAGAAAAATAGTTTTGACAGATATTGTTACCTATAATGGCGTTAAAAAAGAAGCCGCCCTTATTTTGGCCGCTTCTTTGGAAAACAGCAGCCTGCATCCCGCGGCAGGAGCGCTTAAGGAAAATGTGGC
This sequence comes from uncultured Phascolarctobacterium sp., assembly GCA_947629685.1. Taxonomy (GTDB): domain Bacteria; phylum Bacillota; class Negativicutes; order Acidaminococcales; family Acidaminococcaceae; genus URXU01. Next base: position 23,857 of record CANREP010000015.1, on the reverse strand, counting down.
TGAAGCAGATCTGCTTATCTGTGAGAAACCGCAATATTTTCCGGGCGAGGGTATTTCCGCTGTTTGTCAGAAAGCGAAGGTGTGCTTTGGACTGGAAGACTATGTACGGCGCAGCTGCCGTATCCCAGAAGCTGCTGTAAAACAGGCGGAAAGATGGCGACAGGAAGGCAAAACGCCTTTGTTTCTGGCTGCTGGCAGGACTTTATGCGCTGTACTGGCCATAGCAGAAGAAGTACCGCAGTCAGGAAAAGACGTAATCGCAGGTTTACAGGCTGAAGGAATCAGGACGATCCTGATGACCGGCGATACAAAGGAAGCGGCGCTGAGAGCAGCGTCTCTGGCTGGCATCGAAAAGTACATGGGTGCGCTGTCGCCCAAGGAGAAATTAGAACTGGTCAGCAGTATCAGCCTGGGCGGAGAAAAAGTGGCTGTTGTCAGCAGCTGCCATAACGACTGTCTGGAGGAATGCCGGGCAGACCTGCGTATCGCCATAGGCTGCAGACAGCGTATGTCAGGCAGAAAGGATGTGGCAGATATCGTACTGCAGGAAGGCAGGCTTGATGGACTGTTGCAGGCCATCAGGCTCAGCAGGCAGCTGTTTAAAGTAAACAGGCAGGGAGTAAGGCTGTTTTATATTATGACGATATTGCTGCTGCCTTTTGCCGCAGGTGCATTTTATTTCGTGTATCAGGGTCTGTTGGCTCAGCCGGTTTATATCCTGCTGGTAGTGCTGGCAGGAGGGCTGGTGATGCTTGCCAATGCTTGCAGAATTTAACTGATAAGAAAAAAATCCGCTGAATTTTCAGCGGATTTTTGTTTATGCTTATATTAGATTTATTGTTCGTCAGTCTGCCAGCCCTTGCACAAATCTACCCAGGACTGGAAATTACAGGAATAACGCTCTAACTCTTCGGGAGTCAGTTCGATAGCGCTGTTATGGCTGCCGCAGGCGGGAAAGAAGGTCTGGAAGCGTTTCAGAGAAACGTCGAGATAAACTTTTACGCTTTCGTTGACAGCGAAAGGGCAGACGCCGCCGACAGCGTGACCGATAAGCGGCTCCACTTCCTCTGCGGTAAGCATTTTCGCTTTGGTACCGAAAAAGTGCTTGTATTTAGCGTTGTCTATTTTAGTATCGCCGGCGGTGACGATGAGGATACAAACGTCATTAACTTTAAAGGAAAGAGTTTTGGCGATACGCGCCGGTTCGCAGCCGGCAGCCTGAGCAGCCAGCTCTACGGTAGCGCTGGAAGTGGGAAATTCGATAATTCTGTCATCTATATGCAGATTTTTAAAATAATCACGTACTTTTTCAATAGACATCACAATCGCTCCTTTGGTGTAGATACAATTTATTTTACTTCCGTATGCTGCTGCTGTCAATTATTGCCTGGCTCGAAAGGCAGGAGAGCATATGGCACAAAGCATAATTTTGTGGTAAACTAAACAGGCAAGTTCAATGGAAAGAAGTGATTGGTATGACCTTTGTAAAAAACGGTAAGAAGCTGGGCGTACTTGGCGGCATGGGACCTGCGGCAGCGGCAGAATTTCTGCGTGTGCTGGCTGCAAAATGTCCGGCTGCCACAGATCAGGAACACCCTGTTATATATATGATAGGCGATTGTGAGATTCCTGACAGGACTCAGGCAATCCTGCACGGAGGCGCTTCGCCGCTGCCTAAATTGAAAGCTGATCTCCTGCGTTTGTGCGAGATGGGTGCTGATGTACTGGCTGTGCCGTGCAATACTGCGCATTGCTTTATTGACCGCTTTAAAGATGAGCTGCCGGTACCGCTGGTACATATCATTGACGAAACGGTGTTGGCCGCGCAAAAACTTTCGCCGGAGGGAGCCTGGATGCTGTCTACCAAGGCGACCAGGGCTACAGGTATTTACCAGCAATATGCTGAAATGCATGGACTGAAATTATATATTCCCAACGAAAAGCAGAGTGATGTTTCACAGGAAATCATTACTTATGTTAAAGCCAACAAGATGCAGCAGGCAGGCGAGCTGATGCGCAAGCTGGCTGCTGAGCTGTGGCAGGAGCATGACCTGCCGATTATGACTGCCTGCACGGAGCTGCCGTTGGGATACACGGCTTCAGGGCTGCCGGAAGAAAAATCGGTGTCCAGTATTGACGCGCTGGCAGCAGCAGTCGTAAAGAGACTGTATGATGAAAAATAAATAATGATGACGGTAAAAAAGGCAGACACTTTTGTGTCTGCCTTTTATCATGTTTTGATGCGGAAAACCAGTGAATAGATTACCGGCAGGACGATCAGGGTCAGTAAGGTGGCGCCTGTCAGGCCTGCGGCGATGGAGACGGCGATTGCATTCCAGAAAACGCTGGCAAAAAGCGGTATCAGACCCAGCACTGTCGTAAAGGCAGCCAGCATGATAGGACGGAAACGGACGATTGCCGATTCGATAACAGCATCCAAAGGCTGCATACCTGCGTCAAGGTGCTGCTGAATCTGATCTATAAGTACTACGCTGTTGCGGATGATGATGCCTGTCAGCGCCAGGATGCCAAGTTCAGCCATAAAGCCGAGGGTAGAATGGAAGATGAGCAGTCCGAAGATAACGCCGATAACGCCCAGCGGAGCCGTGCACAGGATAACGAACAGCTTGCGGATATCCTGCATTTGCAGCATGAGCAGTACGGCCATTAGGACAAGCATAATCGGGATAGGCTTCAAAAGCTGATTGAGGGTGTCTTCGCTGTCTTCCAGGGAACCGTCGATTTCGATAGTGACGCCCGCAGGCAGTTCCTGCCGTATAGAGGCGAGATTATCATATACGCGGGACGTTACGTCGTTGCCGGTAACATCATCTGTAATACTGCCGCTGACCGTAATGGTAGGCCGAAGGTTACGCCGCCAGATCATATTGTCTTCGCTGCCGTATTCTATGCGTGCAACCTGCGCTAGCGGTACAGCGCCGTTAGAGGTAGGGATGCTGACAGTTTCCAGCTGGGTGATTGCGGCCCTTTCCTGAGGCTCCAGACGGAAGACGATACCGATTTCCTGATCGTTTTCCAGATAGCTGCCCACAGTGTAGCCGGAAAGCTGAGCCTGCAAAGCCGTAGCTACAGTTTGGCGGGTCAGCCCCATCTGCAGCAGTTTATCGTTGTCGATAGTCAGTTTGGCTACGCGAGTCTGTTCCATCCAGTCGAAACGGGTCATGGTGATATCAGGATCGGCTGCCATGACGTTGCGTACTTTCCAGGCATATTCTTTGGCCTGTTCGTCAGTAGAGGCGCTGACACGGATCATGACCGGATAAGGAGCTGGAGGACCAAGGGGGATGGTACGGGAAAACGCCGTTACCTCGGGCAGATTGACATTGGCCAGCTGGTGCAGCTTCTTTTCCAGTCGTTTGCGGGCTTCTACGTCTTTGGCGACGATGACCAGCTGGGCGTAGTTATCACGGGGCTGGACCGGGTCGATGACGAGGACGAAACGGGGCGCGCTTTCGCCTACATAAGTGGCTACGCTCTGCAAATCAGGGTCGTCCTTAATCAGAGCAGTGAGTTTTTGCGCCGCAGCATCCGTCGTCTTGACTGATGAGCCTTCCGGCAGGTTAAGTTCTACCAGCAGCTCGGGACGAACCGAAGCGGGGAAAAATTCCTGCTTGATAAAGCGCAGCATAAACAGGGAAGAACAGAACAGCGCTACGGTAATACCGAGGATGAGAAAACGATGCTGCAATGAAAAGGTTAAAAAACTGCGGAATTTTTTATAGAAAGGAGTGTTGAAATTTTCCTGCTTGATGACTGTGGGTTTGATCCATTCGTAGCCCAGTACAGGAGCCAACGTAGCTGATACTACCCAGGAAAACAGCAGGGTAATGCTCATAACGGGGAAAAGGCTGAAAGCAAATTCCGAGGCGCTGGCCTGGGAAAAAGCGATGGGCATAAAGCCCAGGCAGGTAATGACGGTGCCGGTCAGCAGCGGCCAGGCGCAGGTCTTGAAGGCGTAGGACGCCGCTTTCATACGCTCCCAGCCTTCCGACATCTTTACTTCCATCAGTTCTACTACTACGATAGCGTCATCGACCAGCATACCCAGAGAAATTACCAGCGCGCCAAGCGAGATTTTGTGCAAATCAATGCCGAGCGCGAACATGGCGGAAAAAGTTCCCAAAAGGATCAGCGGGATGCAGCAGGAAATGACATAGCCGCTGCGGCGTCCCAGAGAGAAAAGGCTTACCGCCAGAACGATGAAGATTGCTTCATAAAGACTTTGTGAAAATTCGCTGATAGAATTTTTGACTACTTCCGGCTGGTTTGCTACCTGGTTCAGCTCCAGTCCTAACGGCAGTTCTTTTTCAATCAGCTTGATCTGGTTAGCTAAATTTTGCCCCAGTTTGATATTATCGCCGCCGTCTTCCATAGAAATAGCTATTCCGACGGCAGGACGGCCGTTAAAATACATCTTGCTTTCAGGCGGGTCGGCATAATCTCTGGTGATGGTAGCGATGTCGCCCAGACGGAAAACTTTGCCGTTAGCGTTGATGGGTATATTTTTGATGTTTGCTAAACTTTCCGGCGCCCCGGTAAGGCGCAGATAAGTATTATTTACCTCGGCTTCTATCATCCCTGAAGGGGTAACTACGGTCTGCGCCTTGATTACGGAGGCAAGGCTGTTGATATCAAGACCCAGCTGGGCGAGTTTATCCGTATCCATCAAAACGAAGATTTTCTCAGGCTGTACGCCGACAAGTTCTACTTTCTGTACGTCTGGCACAGAGGTAAAATCAAGTCTGATTTTTTCTGCGTAACGGCGCATATCTTCATAAGAATAACCGTCGCCGGTAAGGGCATAAATGTTGCCGTAAACATCGTCGAAACGGTCGTTGAAATAGGGACCGTATACGCCTTCCGGCAGGTTGGCTTTAATATCGTTTACCATATTGCGCAGTTCCAGCCAGCGTTGGCGCACTTGCGAGCTGGGTACCTCGTCTTTGAGATAGACCGTGATGACGGAGGTGCCGGGGCGGGAATAGCTGGTAATCTTGTCGATATTGGGAACGTTTTGAATCTGTTTTTCCAGCTCGTCGGTCAGATGCATTTCTACTTCTTTGGCGCTGGCTCCGGGCCAGGATGCGTAGACGACCATCTGCTTGACGGTAAAGCTGGGGTCCTCACTGCGTCCAAGTGATTTAAAAGAATAGATGCCCATGACCAGGATTAAAAAAGCAAAGAAGTATACTGTCTGTTTATGTTTGATGGACCATTCGGCCCAGTTGATATGCCTCATGGCTGGTCACCGCTTTCCAGTATGCGTACTTCCTGATTTTCTGTCAGTTTATTGATGCCGGCGGTAATAACGCGGTCGCCTTTTTTCAGTCCGGCAGTAACTGTCACTTCGTTGCCGCTGTAGGTGCCGAGCGTGATAGCCGCCAGACGCGCCCTGTTATCGTCGCCTACCAGCCATACCTGCGGCTGGCCGGTTATTTGATAAATTGCGCCTATGGGCAGCATGATCGCTTCATCGGCAGTACCTGCCAGGATGACCTTGGCGGTCATACCGAGCTGGGCTTCAGCCGGGAAATTGTCTACAGCTACACGTACTTTGTAAGTTTTGGTTACCTGGTCGGCGATAGGCGAAATCTCGCGTATTCTGCCTTCAGCCTGGAGATTTTCCAGCGCCCAGAAAGTTACCTGCGCTTTTTCACCTACAGTGACGGAAGAAAGCTTGTTTTCCGGGACGACGATCTGGATTTCTCTTTCTCCGTTTTGAATAACGGTAACCAAGGGAGAGCCTGCTGCCGCAATCTGACCTACTTCGCCGGTGATATTGGCGACTACGCCGTCTGCATCACTGCGAAGATTAGTATATTCCAGCTGGTTAGCCGATGTGTTGACCTGAGCCTGAGCCTGCCGCAGTACGGCATTGGCCGCTTCCAGCTGATTGTTGTACTGGTCAAGCACGGCCTGGCTGACAGCTCCGCTGGCATACAGTTTGGCATAACGGGCTGCGTTATCAGCGGCAAGCTTTTGGTTAGCGGCTGCAGAGGCAAGTTGGGCGTTACTGTTTTCCACGGCCTGCAAGACATCTTTAGGGTCGATGGTCATCAGTACTTGTCCTGCATGTACGGTATCGCCGATATCTACGTAGCGGGCGTTGATTTTGCCGGCTACCTGGAAAGCAAGATTGCTTTCATAGCGTCCGCGTACCTCGCCTGGATAAACGCTGTCAGACGCTGCAGTACTGGCGCCGATGGTCAGGATTCGTACCAGCGGGATGTTTTTTGCAGGAGCGGTATCATTGCCGGAGTGGCTGTAACAATACCAGCCGCCGGCGACGATAACGGCAGCGGCAAGCGCTGCTGCTAATTTTTTCTTACGGGGATCAGTCAGAATATTTTGCAGCATGAGAAAATCCTCCTGTCGTTTAGCTCAGAGATGCAAGGTAGGTATTCAGCGCCTGGGTAAGATAGTCTATTTCGCTGCCGGGCAGGAAATTTCCCAGATCACGGATCTGATTATGAGTAAGGAAGAAAAACATAATGATACTCTCCAGCGTAAAGGCTACATGGGTAGGCTGGATGCGGCTGCTGATTTCTCTGCGTTCAATGGCCTCAGCAACCAGCTCTGTCATAAACTGATGAATCCTGTAAAGTCTGTTTTTGACAAAGTTTTCAAACATGGGCTGCGGTGAAAGCAGCTCACGGTAAATAAGGTGGATGCAGTGGGGATGCTCTTTTTGCAGGCTGACGATAGAATGAACATAGTGATGCAGCTTGCTGAGAGGAGATATTTCCATGGTACGGATACTTTCTATCAGCTGGAAGAAGATTTCCGACTGGCTGTTGAGTACTTCCTGATAAAGATTTTTTTTACCGCCGAAATAATAGGATATCAAAGCGCTGTTGACGCCGCTGGCAACAGCAATCTGTTTGATGGATACGGCGTTGAAATTATCCGATGCAAACAGGTCGATAGCTGCGCTGAGAATCCTGGCGGCGCTCTGGCTCATATTATTGGTATGTTCTGACATGATGGATACCTCAAAAATAAAATTTAATCGCTTGATTAACTGATTTTATTATACACTAAAAGTGTGGCGCTGTAATCTAAATTGTTTCTTTGCCAAAGGAGACCTGTATTTGGTATAATCTGTGTTACAACAAGAAAAAGACGGGAGCAAGCAATGGAGAATATGATGTATATGGCAGTGCTTTTCGGCCTGCTTTTATTGATTGTCTTAGTAATAATGCTGCTGAAAAGAGACAGGCAGCAGGATAACGCGGCAAGCCTGCAGCGGCTGGAAGTATTGGAACGGGCTTTTTATGAGGCCATGCGCGATCTGAGGTCGGAACAGACTTCGCTGGCGCGGACTGCCAGGATGGAAAGCCAGCAGTCTTCAGACCGTATCAGCGAGCAGATAGATAAAAGGGTGGCGCGTTTGGCTGACCTGACCAACAGGAATCTGGAGCAGATACGTTTTACTGTAGACGAAAGGCTCAGCGCTTCGTTGGAACAGAAATTTTCCCTGGTCAGCAGCAGACTGGAGGAGATGCACCGCGGACTGGGAGAAATGCAGAGCCTGGCAGGCGGGGTAGATGAGCTGCGCCGCATCCTGACCAATGTCAAGACGAGAGGCATCTGGGGCGAGATGCAGCTGGCGACGTTGCTGTATGATATCTTGCCGAAGTCGCGGGTAGCAGAGAACGCAGAGGTACGTCCGCGCAGTAACTGCCGGGTGGAATTTGCCCTGCGTATACCTCATGCAGAAGGTGAAATCCTCTTGCCGATAGACGCAAAATTTCCGCAGGAAGATTACCAAAGACTGCAATCTGCCAGGGAAAACGGCAGCCCCAATGATGCGGAGGCGGCGTTAAAGCAGTTGGAACGCAGGCTGAAAAGCGAAGCGAAAGATATCCGCGATAAATATATCCAGCCGCCGTATTCAACTGATTTTGCGGTTATGTATCTGCCAAGCGAAGGCCTTTTTACCGAAGCGGTAAATATCGACGGACTGATGGATGAACTGCAGCGAAGTTACAGAGTGTGCCTGGCCGGGCCTACTACTTTGGCGGCTTTGCTGAGCAGTCTGCAGGCAGGCCTGCGTACTGTAGCTATCCAGCAGCAGACGGAACAGGTGTGGCAGCTTCTGGCGGCTGTAAAACATGATATGGAACAGCTTTTAGAGATTTTGGAAAAAAGCGGCAAGAAACTTTCTGAAGCGGAAACAGGTCTGGAAAATGCGCGCAAGAAAGTCAATATTATCAGCAGAAGATTAAAAGCCGCAGAAGAAGCCGGCGATGCAGAAACAAGGAGTGCAGAAAATGACGGCCAACAATAATGGATATAAAAGACCGCCTTTCCTCATAAGGATTTTTCTCTGGGCATATGGCTTTTTGTGGCTGAATATGATTTTTATTGCCGGGCTTAATAGTATCGCGCTGGGGCATATCGACTACGACAGCGGCAGTTTGGCTCTGGCTTTGACCTTAGGCTTTTATTTTATTTTTAAATATCTGCCGCGGCTGTTATAAGCGTCAGAGAATAGAAGACTGATTGCTTGTAAAAATAGTAGCGGCGTAGTATAATATTATGGTAATTATTTAAAATTTTAGAAACAGTGAAGTTTGGAGGAATTTAAGTATGTCAGGACATTCTAAATGGGCCAATATTAAACATAAAAAAGGTAAAGCTGACGCTCTGCGCGGCAAAATTACTACTAAAATCAGCAGGGAGATTACTATCGCCGTGCGTATGGGCGGCGCTGACCCTACCGGCAACATGAAGCTGAAACTGGCTTTGTCCAAGGCTAAGGCAAACAATATTCCCAAAGATAATATCCAAAGAGCTATCCAGAAAGGCCAGGGCGCTCTGGAAGGCAGCAACTACGAAGAAATCACTTATGAAGGCTATGGTCCGGCAGGCGTTGCCATCATGGTCAGCGCACTGACTGACAACCGTAACCGTACTGCGGCAGATGTGCGTCACGTCTTCTCTAAATACGGCGGCAACATGGGTGAAACCGGCTGCGTAAACTGGATGTTCAAACGCAAAGGTATTTTTGCTATCAGCAGCGAAGCTGGCGTAAGCGAAGACGACCTGATGATGATGACCCTGGAAGCAGGCGCTGAAGATATCAAAGGTGACGAAGACGGCTTTGAGATTGTAACTCAGCCCGATGATTTTGAAGCTGTTGAAAAAGCTCTGGCTGACAACAACATTGAAGTAGAAATGTCCGAAATAACCATGGTGCCTGATACTATGGCTGAACTGAGTGCGGAAGATGCTGAAAAAGTGCAGAGAATGCTGGACGCGCTCGACGATCTGGATGACGTGCAGGACGTATATACCAATGCCGACCTGCCGGAAGAAGACGAGGAATAATAAAAAAGCAGGCTGTCCGGCCTGCTTTTTTCTATAATCGTTGATAATCACAGGAGGTTTGTCTTGCTGGCATTAGGAATAGATCCGGGTACGGCCATCTGCGGCTATGGGCTGGTGGATATGACAGGCAATAGGCTGCGTCCAGTCCATTATGGAGCGGTTTTTACCGATAAAGATATGCAGCCGGAAATGCGCCTGAAAAAGATTTATGACGAGATATCGGCGTTGATAGAAACGTACAGACCTGATATTATGAGTGTGGAACAGCTTTTTTTCAACCGTAATGTTACTACTGCTATCGCTGTAGGGCAGGCCAGAGGCGTGGTGCTGCTGACTGCGGCCAACAGGAAGCTGCCCGTACTGGAATTTACTCCCATGCAGATTAAACTGGCGGTAGTAGGCACTGGCAGCGCCAATAAGGAGCAGGTAACTTATATGGTGCAGCATCTTTTGAATATCAGGCAGAAGCCGAAGCCGGATGACGTTGCCGACGCTTTGGCAGTAGCAGTTTGCGGGCTGCATACGGCGGCTACACGAAGATGGCAGGAGTTGAAATAAATGATAGGTTCGTTGAGAGGAACTGTTGCTCAACTGGAAGCTGAATACTGCATTATAGATACTGCAGGCGGCGTGGGATACAGGGTCTTTATGCCTTCTGCCCACCTGGCACAGCTGGTATTGGGTAAAGAGATACGGATACATGTGCATACGGCGGTACGTGAAGATGCCATCCTGCTGTACGGCTTTTTGAGCAGAGAGTACTATGATTTATTTGAAATCCTGCTTACGGTCAGCGGCGTGGGGCCGAAAATGGCTCTGGGCATCCTGTCGGCGACGAAGCCGGACGCTTTTTACACAGCTGTAAGCAATAAAGATGTAAAGCTGCTGGTCAAGTTGCCGGGAGTAGGCAAGAAGACTGCCGAAAGGATGCTGCTGGAATTGAAAGATAAGGTCAGCGGCAGCAGTGACAGTGAAGACGTCGTGCAGGAAGCGGCGGCTGCCGGCGGCAGCGGCGCCGTTGCCGAAGCTATTGAAGCACTGGTGTCCCTTGGGTACAGCAACAGCGAAATCATGCCGGTGCTGAAAGAAATACCGGACTGCGCTAATCTGAGCGGCGAAGCCATACTGCGGCAGGCGCTTAAATTGTTTGCAAGGAGATAAAAATGGATTTTGATGATAGAATCATTGCCGGGCAGGAACAGGAAGCCGACGGCTGGCAGTACAGCCTGCGTCCCAGGGTTCTGAAAGAATACATCGGTCAGGAGCAGATCAAAGACAACCTGTCGGTATTTATCAAGGCTGCAGCGGCAAGAAAGGAAGCTCTGGATCATGTGCTGCTGTTCGGGCCTCCCGGACTTGGCAAGACGACGCTGGCTAATATTATAGCTAATGAACTGAACGTAAATATCCGCGTTACTTCCGGGCCCGCTATAGAGAGGCAGGGAGATCTGGCGGCAATTTTAACTAATCTTGGCGATAACGACGTGCTTTTTATTGACGAAATACACCGCCTCTCCAAAACGGTAGAGGAAATACTGTATTCGGCCATGGAGGACTTTGCACTGGATATCATTATCGGCAAGGGGCCAAGCGCGCGCAGCGTGCGGCTTGATCTGCCTAAATTTACTCTGATAGGCGCGACGACGCGGCTTGGCGCTATTGCCGCGCCTTTGCGCGACCGTTTCGGGGTTCAGTGCCGTCTGGAATTTTATAAACCGTCCGAGCTGCAGTTTATCGTTTCCAGAGCTGCAGAGATATTAGACGTACAGATAGACCGGGAGGGCGCCGAGGAAATAGCCAGACGCAGCCGTGGCACACCTCGTATAGCCAACAGGCTGCTGAAGCGCGTGCGTGATTTTGCCCAGGTACTGGGCTGTGAAACAATTACCAAACAGGTAGCAGCAGAAGCTTTGGCCAAGCTGGAGGTTGACGCACATGGTTTTGACCGCAACGACCGCAGGATACTGACGACGATAGTGAAGACTTTTGGCGGCGGGCCGGTCGGTATCGAAACTATTGCTGCCGCCATCAGCGAAGAAGCGACGACCATCGAGGACGTTATCGAGCCTTACTTGCTGCAGCAGGGGATGCTGCAGCGTACTCCACGCGGCCGTATTGCTACCCGTGAAACATATCGTTATCTGGGAGTGCCTTTCCCGGAGAAAGGATAGACTATGAATTTATTATTGCACGCCTGCTGCGGGCCGTGTTCCTGTTATCCGACAGAAAAGCTTACCGCAGATGGGAAAAAATTCGATATTTTGTATTTTAATCCGAATATCCACCCCTACAAGGAATTCAAACGCCGCCTGAATACTTTAAGGGAATTTTGTGAGAAGAAAAAATATAATCTGATTGTAGATAAAAGCTATCCGCTGGAAGAGTGCTTACGCGGTATGCTTGATGAGCCGGTAGTACGCTGTGCCTACTGTTATCGGGTACGGATGCGCTATGCGGCTAAGTATGCTAAAGAAAACGGTTATGACGCTTTCAGTACCACGCTTTTAGTAAGCCCCTATCAGAAGCACGAGCTGATAAAGCAGATAGCTGAGGAAGCGGCGGCAGAGTTTGGTATACCGTTTTATTACGAGGACTTCCGTGAAGGATATCAGCGCGGCGTGGATATCAGCCTGGAAATGGAGCTGTACAGACAGCCTTATTGCGGCTGCGTTTTCAGTGAGCGCGACCGGTATGAAAGGGTCAAGAAAAAGAAAAAAGCGGCTGCAGAAGCCGGGGAGTAAATAGATGCTGCAAAGAATTATTATCATATGTTTAGCGGTGGCACTGTATGCTGGAATCAGCGTTCCGGCGTCTGCGGCTGATATCAGGGCTGCTGTCGTCAGCGGGCAGTATACCGCGGAAATAAGCTGTGATGATGATTTTAGCGTGGTAGATACTGTTACGGGGAAATCTGCCGCTATGGCGAAGGGAAAATATTTTCTGAGCGTTTCTGGAAAAGCGTTGAAACTTGATGATCAGTTGTTTGTCAATCCTATTCGTTTGCTGGCCTCCGCCGAAGGCAAGCTGCCGCTGGTAAATAAGAAAAGTTATGACGGAGTGCTGCAGGCGACCGTGCAGGACGGCAGGCTTTTAGTTACTAATGTGCTGGAGCTGGAGGATTATCTGTGCAGTGTGGTAGCATCCAAGACGATGGTAATCTGGCCGGATGAAGCTATCAAAGCGCAGGCTGTAGCTGCCCGCAGTTATGCAGTTTATATGATGCGCCAGAATCGTCAAAAAGCTTATGATATCAGCGCTAATGACGAAGAACTGGCATATGCCGGTAACACAGCGAAAAAGGAAGCTGTCAGCAGCCTGGTCAAAGCCACTTCCGGGCAGGTATTGACGGATGCAGCCGGTAATGTAATTCAAGCCGTAACTACTTCCGGCAGCGGCGGCCGTACTGAATCGGCGCTGGGAGCCTGGGGATACGACGTCAGTTATTTGCAGTCGGTAGAGGATTACGACCAGGATTGCCCGGATTATAAATGGGAATACCAGATAAGCCCGATACTGCTGCAGACGCTGCTGGAACAGGCCGGACATGGCGTGGGCAAGCTGGTCAGCATCAGGTTGTCGCCTTTGAAAAGCAGCGGCCATGACAGGACGGCAACGGGACGTGTCAGAAATATCGTTATTTCGGGCGAAACCGGCACGGTGAGCCTTAGCGGGCAGGAACTGATGAAGCTGCTTTCTTTGAACAGTACTTTTTTTGACCTGGTGATTACAACGCCGCTGCCGGATAATCTGGAAGTGCCTATTGAAAATTATTTCGGTATGGAAATCGGTCGGAAGGATATTAAAATCCATGTAGATGACCAGGAGGAAGCTGTCTGGAAGAATGTGTACAGCAGTTACCATCTGTTCAGTAGCGGCAAGGACGAAAAAGTCGTGTTTTACGGCTTTGGTAAAGGCAGCGGCGTCGGGTTAAGCGTCTGGGGAGCTAAAGGCATGGCTGACCTTAGTCCTGCTAACGACTATATAAAGATTTTGAAGCATTATTATAAGGGAACAACTCTTAGAAATATTACAAGATGAAAGAAGCGGAAGAATGTTAGTTAAAGATTTTGATTATGAATTACCGCAGGAACTGATTGCCCAGCATCCGATGGAGCCGCGGGATCATTCAAGACTGCTGGTCGTGGATAAAAATACCGGCGCAATCGAGCACAGGCATTTTTATGACCTGACTGATTATCTGCGGGAAGGCGACCTGCTGGTATTTAACGATACCCGCGTTATTCCTGCCCGTCTGCACGGTACTAAAGATACCGGCGCTCATGTGGAAGTATTCCTGTTGACGCGTAAAGATGCTACTGACTGGGAGGTGCTCGTGCGGCCCGGCAAAAAACTGCAGGTTGGCGCCAAAATTATTTTCAGTGACGAATTGTCCTGTGAAGTCATTGCACATACGGATTTCGGCGGCAGAGTCGTCAGATTCAAGTATGACGGCATTTTTGAAGAAATATTGGACAGGCTGGGAGAAACGCCGCTGCCGCCATACATTACTGCGCCTTTAGAGGATAAGGAGCGGTATCAGACTGTTTATTCGCGGGAACGCGGCAGTGCTGCTGCACCGACAGCCGGACTGCATTTTACTAAAGAATTGCTGGAGAAAATCAAGGCCAAAGGCTGTGAAGAGGTCTTTGTTACGCTGCATGTAGGCTTGGGAACTTTCCGTCCTGTAAGCGCTGAAAACATCGAAGACCATCAGATGCACAAAGAGTTTTACACTGTATCCCCGGAGGCGGCAGACGCAATCAACAAGGCTAAAGCCGAAGGCCGAAGGATTATCGCCGTGGGTACGACGGCGGTTCGTACTCTGGAAGCTGCCGGTGCCGACGGTGCAATGAAGGCAGGCGGCAACTGGACGAATATTTTTATTTTCCCCGGTTATAAATTCCGCTTCGTAGATGCGTTGGTAACTAATTTTCATCTGCCGCAAAGTACTTTGCTGATGCTTGTTTCAGCATTGTCCAGCCGTGAAATCATGCTGGCGACATACGCTGTGGCAGTTAAGGAGCAATACAGGTTTTTCTCTTTCGGTGACGCCATGTTTATTGTAGACAGACAGAAATAAAAGGAGATTTTATGCACGCAGTAAGATACGAACTTATCAAAGAATGCAGCCGCAGCGGCGCAAGACTGGGAAGACTGCATACGCCGCACGGAACTTTCGAGACGCCTATGTTCATGCCTGTGGGTACCCAGGCGACGGTAAAGACATTATCGCCGGAAGAATTATATGATATGGGCAGCCAGGTGATTTTGTCCAATACTTACCATCTGTTCCTGCGTCCCGGCCATGAACTGGTCAGAAAAGCAGGCGGCCTGCATAAATTTATGAATTATAAACGCGGGATGCTGACGGACAGCGGCGGCTTCCAGGTTTTCAGCCTGGGAGAGATGCGTAAGATCAGCGAAGAAGGGGTTATGTTCCGTTCTCATATCGACGGCAGTAAGAAATTCCTGTCGCCGGAAATAGCTACTAACGTCCAGGAAGCATTGGGAGCAGATATTGCGATGGCTTTTGATGAATGTATTCCTTATCCTGCCGATTTTGACTATGCTAAAAAGTCTACGGAACGTACTACCCGTTGGGCGAAACGTTGTCTGGCGGCTCACAGCCGGGAAGATCAGTCGCTGTTTGGTATCGTACAGGGCGGTATGTATCCTGAGCTGCGTAAGCTGAGTGTCCAGCAGCTGACAGAACTTGACTTTGCCGGGTACGGTATCGGCGGTCTCAGCGTCGGAGAGCCTAAGCCGCTGATGTACGATATCCTTGGTCATACGACAGAAGACATGCCTAAGGACAAGGCAAGGTATCTGATGGGAGTAGGCACGGCGGACTGTATAGTAGAAGCAGTAAACCTCGGCGTAGATATGTTTGACTGCGTATTTCCCACTCGTGTGGCCCGTAACGGTACGGCAATGACTTCCTACGGACGCCTGGTAGTGCGCAATGCCTGCTACGCAGAAGATTTTTCTCCTATTGAGGAAGGCTGCGGCTGCTATACCTGCCGGAATTTCAGCAGGGCTTATATCCGTCATCTATTCAAGGCGGAAGAAATTTTTGCTCTGCGGCTTTTGACCATCCATAATCTGTATTTCCTGCTTAATTTTACTAAGCAGATCAGAAAGGCTATTGCGGAGGACCGTTTCCCCGAGTTCAGGGAAAGATTTTTGCAAAACTATCAGGGATAAACAGGTATTTTTAAGTCTTTGTAGAATATAATTAAGATTAAACTCAATATTTACAAACATGGAGGTGTAATAATGGCAGGTGGAGATATGATGGCAATGCTCAATGCCATATGGCCGTTTATACTGATGGGCGGTATTTTTTATTTTATGCTGTGGCGTCCGCAGAAAAAAGAGCAGCAAAAACGTCAGAACATGTTGGAATCTCTGAAAAAGGGTGACAAAATTATTACTATCGGCGGTATGTACGGTACTATTACCAACATATCCGAAAAGAAAGTTACTGTCGAAGTGGCGGAAAATGTGGAAATAAACTTTGTACGTTCCGCTATCAGCGGTTTTCAGGATTCTTCCAAAAATACAGGGGAAAACTGATTTATGGATAAACTGCAGCTGCGCCGACAGCTGAAAAAGCTGCGCAGCAGTCTGACATCGGAATATATCCGCGTCTGCAGCGACAGGATTGCCGGATATATTTTGCAGAGTGAGGAATATAAGCGCGCCGGAAGCATTATGGGTTATCTTGCTTTCGGTAACGAGATTTCTGTGGATCAAATATTGCGGCAAGCGCTGGCAGATAAGAAAAAGGTTTATGTACCTTGGGTGTTGTCCGCCACAGAGATGGCTGCCGCACGTATTTGGACGATGACGGATTTTGTCAGCGACAGGTACGGTATCAGAACGGTGGCGGAGCCGGCAGAAATAAGCGCGCCGGATTTGCTCGAGCTGATACTGGTACCTGCTGTGGCATATGACAGGGAAGGCAACCGCCTGGGTATGGGAGCAGGTTATTATGACAGATTCCTGGCCAAGGCGCGTAAAGAAGTTACCTGTGGTATTGCCTGTGCTGCGTTGTTACAGGAAAAGCTGCCATATGATGTTAATGATGTGCCTGTTGCTGCTTTAGTTGATGAAAATGGCATCAGGCACATCATTAACGATTAACTAATTTAAGGGGGAATAATTTTGCGATGGAATGAATTAGGGAAGTTTCTGATTATTGCATTGGCAATCGTCGGAGGTTTCTGCGTTTATATCTCGCCTTTGACCAATTCAATCAAACAAGGCCTTGATCTGCAGGGCGGCACCCATGTCGTATTGCAGGCGGTGGATACGCCGGAACTGAAGGTTGATGACGATGCGGTCAACCGCAGCGTTAAGATTATCGAGCGCCGCGTCAATGAATTGGGCCTTACGGAACCTGTTATTCAAAGACAGGGCAAGGACCGTATCATTGTAGAACTGCCTGGTGTTAAAGATCCTGAAAAGGCTATTGCTATGCTGGGACGTACCGCTATGCTGCAGTTTAAGGATCAGGACGGCAATGTAGTCCTGACAGGTAAAGACCTGAAAGACGCTAAAGCACAGATCAGCAACGGCAATCAGGCAGTTGTAGGACTGGAATTTAATGATGAAGGCGGCAAAAAATTTGCTGACCTTACTGCAAGAAATATCGGCAAACAGATTGCAATCGTCCTGGACGGCGATGTGCTGACGGCTCCTGTGGTACAGGAGGCTATTACCGGCGGGCGTGCACAGATTTCCGGCTCGCGTACTATGGAAGAAGCTGAAAGATTGGCTATTCTTTTGCGCAGCGGTTCTCTGCCGGTGAAAATCGAAGTAATGGAAAACAGGACGGTTGGTCCTACCTTGGGTCAGGATTCCAAAGAAAAGAGCATTAAGGCTTTCAGTATAGGTATTATCGGTGTCTTTGTCTTCATGTTGCTTTTCTACAGACTTTCCGGCCTGGTAGCCGATATTGCCCTGCTGCTTTATGTAATGCTGCTGCTGCTGGCTATGCGTTATTTGAATGCAACGCTGACTTTGCCGGGTATTGCAGGTATCATCTTGTCAATAGGTATGGCGGTAGACGCTAACGTGCTTATTTTTGAGAGATTCAAGGAAGAACTACGGCGCGGCAAGACGCTGCGCAGCGCTATGGATGCCGGCTTCGGCAGAGCGTTGGTAACTATTTTTGACTCCAATATCACTACGCTGATGGCTGCGGCTGTACTGTTCTATCTTGGTACCGGCCCGGTCAAAGGCTTTGCTGTTACGCTGGCCTTAGGTGTTGTATTAAGTATGTTCACGGCTGTAACCGTAACTAAATTTATGCTGCGGTTTTTGATTTACAGTAATCTGACAAGCAATCCGGCCTTCTTTGGTGTCGGTGCAGGCAAGCCTGCAGATACTAAGGAGGTGAAGAAATAATGTTTTCTATCGTAAAGAATTATAAAATCTTCTTTTCTATAACCATTATTTTCCTGCTGATTGGTATCGGGTCTATGTTGGTGCGTGGCTTTAACTTGGGCATTGATTTTACCGGCGGCAGTATTATGGATTTGTCCTTTAATAAACCTGTAACCGTTGCCGAAGTGCGTGACGTGTTGAAAGAACATGACCTTGGCAACAGCATCATCCAGCTGGAAAGCACGGATGGAGCACAGAGTGCTCAGGGCGTACTGATCAGGACAGTCGTTATTGATGATGGCGTCCGCCGTGCTGTGATGGATGATTTGAAAAACAAACTGGGTGAATTTCAGATCCAGCGTGTCGAGCAGGTAGGCGCAACTATCGGCGGCGAACTGATTCAGCAGGCTGTTATGGCAATCGTTCTTTCCTGGGTACTGATGATTGGCTATATTACCATGCGTTTTGAATTTAAGTTTGCGATAGCGGCTATTATTGCGCTGATTATAGACGTACTTGTTACGCTCAGTTATTTCTCTCTTTTCCATATGGAGATGGATTCTTCCTTTGTTGCGGCTCTTCTGACGGTAGTAGGTTATTCTATCAACGGCACGATCGTTATTTTTGACCGTATCCGCGAAAATCTGAAAATTCATCGTCGCAGCGAAAGCCTCAGCGATATGATCGATAACAGTATCTGGCAGACGATGACGCGTACCTGTTATACTGTCGGTACTTCTTTGTTTGCCGTTGTGTCTATCTTCCTGTGGGGCGGCGAAACTATCCGTAATTTCTCCTTCGCTATGTTGGTGGGCTTTGGCAGCGGTGCCTATACTTCCATTTTCCTGGCTGGTCCGTTGTGGCTCTTCCTGCGCGGTAAGAAAGCAGGAGAATAATTTTAACAGCTATATTGAAAACAAGCCGGTATTTACCGGCTTGTTTTTTTATGGAAAAGAACGGGTAATTTGTGAAGAAATAATGACATTATTTTTAAAATCTGATAAAATAATACTGTTTATTTTAACTATTTGGCATTGGAGTTAGCGACGATGAAGAATATGGCAGTATGTAATTATGTTATCAGTATATTGGGCCTGCTGATTGGCGGCGGCATTATGAACGCAGCCAGCGAGTTCCCTTTGGAGTTTACGGTTAACGGACCCGGTCCGGGCTTTTGGCCGTTCAGTCTCGGCGTTGCTCTGTCGGCAGCGGCCTTGATTTTATTCGTCTATACTTTCCTGCATAAGGAAGATTTATCGCAGACGCGTGTGGCGCTGACGCTGCCTGCTAACAGGCGCGTTTATCTGATGATGGCGGTCATCGCCGTGTACTGCCTGCTGATCAGCCTGTTAGGTTTTTATCCGGCTTCAGCAGTACTGATACCCATAGTCATGCGTCTGATGGATTATCATAATAAGAAAGTAATGGCTATTACTACAGTCTGCACTATTATTTTTATTTATCTCGTCTTTGGCGAACTGCTGCATACGCAGATGCCGCAGTCTGTATTTTGGGAATAGGAGGTCATAACAATGGGTGATATAGCAAGCGCGTTAAGTATGATCTTTATTCCTGCCAATCTGCTGGGACTGGTGTTTGGCGTTGCTGTAGGTATTGCTTTTGGCTGTATGCCGGGGCTGAGCGTTAATATGGGGCTGGCGCTGTTGTTTCCGTTGGCGTTCAGTTTCGACGGCATCGGTGGTATCCTGATGCTGCTTGGCATTTACTGCGGCGCTATTTACGGCGGCAGTATTTCTGCCATCCTGCTCAAAACACCGGGTACGCCGGCTTCAGTGGCTACTACGCTGGACGGCTATCCGATGGCCGCCAAACTGAAGCAGCCGGGCCGTGCGCTGGGACTTTCTACTATGGCCAGTACTTTTGGCGGTATTTTCAGCACCGTATGTCTGATCCTGTTAGCGCCGCAGCTGGCGAAGCTGGCGCTGCAGTTTTCCAAACCTGAATATTTTGCTTTGGCGATTTTCGGCCTCAGCATCATTACCAGCGTTTCTTCCGGCAGCGTTATCAAAGGGATAATGGGCGGTCTGATCGGCCTTTTCTTGGCCACTGTCGGTATTGACGATATGAGCGGTAAGATACGTTTTACGATGGATACGACCTATTTTCTGGGCGGTGTGTCTTTTATCCCCATCTTGATAGGTGTTTTTGCTTTTGCGCAGGTGTTGGGCAGTATTGAAGAGTATTATCATAATGAACGCAGTGAGCAGCATATGACTATTGATAAAGTGCTGCCGTCCATGGCGGATATGAAGCGCGTTTTTGCTACGCTGCTGCGGTCTTCCTGCATCGGAACCTTTATCGGCTGTGTTCCTGGTACGGGCGGCGATATTGCTTCTTTTGTTTCCTACGATCAGGCTAAACGCTGGTCCAAGCATAAGGACAATTTTGGCAACGGTGAGCCGGAGGGGATTGTCGCGTCTGAATCAGGCAATAACGCCGTGTCCGGCGGCGCTTTTATCCCTGTACTTACGCTCGGTATCCCAGGCGACGGGGCAACGGCTATAATGATGGGTGCTCTCATGGTACAGGGATTGCAGCCGGGGCCGCTGCTTTTTATTGAGAAAGCGCCTGATGTTTACGCTATTTTTATCGGCCTTTTGCTGGCTAATATCGTCATGGGTATTTTAGGCTTTTCACTGATTAAGCTGTTTGTAAAAGTAGTTAATGTCCCCATCCATATTTTATTGCCGATTATCATTATGATGACTTTTGTCGGCACTTATTCTTATAATAATTCTATCAATGATGTGTATCTGATGGTTGCTTCCGGGTTTATCGGTTATTTCCTTAATAAACTGGGATTTTCCATGTCGGCCATCATCATCGGTATTATCTTGGGCAGTATGGCAGAACAGAACTTTGTCGGCTCGCTGATTATGAGCGACGGCTCTTTCAGCATCTTCTATACGCGTCCGTTGTGTCTGTTCTTCCTGGTAATTGCCTGTCTTTCTCTGCTGTCGCCGTTTATCGGGTCTGTCATCCGCAGAATGCAGCGGAAATAGGGTTATCGTAATAGCATACTGTGCCTGGATTTGCTGTCTGCGGCAGATTCACGGCGCAGTTATTTTTTTGGTGGTAAGTATATGTATGGAGATTTTATTTTGCGTTTTTCTCACGCAAAGTTCAAAAATAAAAGAGGAAAAATTCAATACGTGTAGAAATTAAAACAAGATAAAGTGTAAGTTCAGGGAGGTAATAGGAGTGGCAGAAGATAAAAAGTTTAAACGCGTTGTTTTGAAATTGAGTGGTGAAGCCATGGCCGGCGCTAAAGGCTTTGGCATTGATCCCGAGGTGGTTGATTCTCTGGCAGCCCAGATCCAGGATGTTGTAGAAAAGGGCTTGGAAGTAGCTATCGTCAATGGCGGCGGTAACTTCTGGCGCGGCATCAGCGGCAGCAATAAAGGTATGGACCGCGCCACGGCAGATTATATGGGGATGCTGGCAACGGTAATCAACTCGCTGGCTTTGCAGGATGCGCTGGAAAACCGCGGTGTGCCTACACGTGTACAGACCGCTATCGAGATGCGCCAGATTGCTGAGCCGTATATCCGTCGTCGCGCCATCCGTCATATGGAAAAAGCAAGAGTGGTTATTTTTGCTGCCGGTACCGGCAATCCGTATTTTTCTACGGATACTACCGCTGCCCTGCGTGCGGCTGAAATCGAAGCCGATGCCATCCTGATGGCTAAAAAAGGCGTAGACGGTGTTTATGACAGCGATCCTGCCAAGAATCCTGATGCAGTCATGTTTGAAGAACTTGACTATATCGAAGTTATCCAGCGCCAGCTGAGCGTAATGGATTCTACCGCTATCAGCCTGTGCATGGATAATCATATTCCTATCGTAGTCTTTAATATTGATAAACCGGGTAACATTTTGCGCGCCGCTTCCGGTGAAAAAATCGGTACCCTGGTAGGAGGTAAATAATTTATGGCAACTGTAAAAGAAATAACTACGGGTATCGAAGAAAAAATGCACAAATCCGTTGACGCTCTGCGTGTAGACCTTGCCAGCCTGCGTGCCGGCCGTGCTACTCCTTCTCTTTTGGAAAAGGTTATGGTAGAATATTACGGTACTCCGACGCCTGTTACCCAAGTGGCGAGCGTAACTGTGCCGGAGCCCAGAATGATTGTGATTCAGCCCTGGGAAAAGAATCTTATCAAAGATATTGAGAAGGCTATCATGAAATCCGATCTCGGCCTCAATCCTAACAGCGACGGCGTCTGCATCCGTCTGAATCTGCCGCAGCTGACCGAAGAACGCCGTAAGGATCTGGTTAAAGTGGTGCACAAAAAAGCAGAAGATTTCCGCGTCGTAGTCCGCAATCTGCGCCGTGATGCAAATGAAGCAATCAAGAAAGCGGAAAAGGCCAAGGAAATTACTGAAGACGAAGCTAAAAAAGGTACTGACGATGTGCAGAAAATCACCGATAAGATTATGAAAGACATCGACGCTGTTACTGCTAATAAAGAGAAAGAAGTTATGGAAATCTGATGGAATTTCCTAATGTACTGGCTCTGCCTTTAGAGGAAGCTGAGCGTAGACTGGCGGAACGGCAGATAAAATATGAAATTCAGCCTTTAGTGCCGCCGCGTGAAGATATTGCTGATTATACTTCACGTGATGTGCGTAAATATGTAGTTAGACAGCAGGTTCTGTCTGATGATAAATTAGTTCTTACCATAGTGTACAGATAAAGAGAGGAGGTGCAAAGATATGGCATTGAAAATCGATAAAGAAACTTGTGTTGGTTGCGGTACCTGTGCTGCTACCTGCCCGGTAGGCGCTATTCATGAAGCTGACGGCAAATATGAGATTTCTGAAGAATGTGTTGAATGCGGTGCTTGTGCAGCTGCTTGCCCGGTAGGCGCTATTCAATAATAAAGACGGCGGCCTCCTTTATGGAGGTCTGCCCATTTTTTATTATCCATAACTTTTTGCGAAAGGTTGAGTTACGGTGTTTAAAGGCCTGTTTCAAACCAGAAAGAATACCATGCCTGATACAGCTTTGGATTTAAGCGGGATCGACCTGAATAATATTCCGCAGCATATTGCCATTATCATGGATGGCAACGGTCGCTGGGCCAAGGCTCAAGGCAAGATCCGCACCTACGGACATCAGGCCGGCGCGGAAACCTTGAAAAAAATAGTTAGAGCTGCCGATAAAATCGGCATTAAAGTTATAAGCGCTTACGCATTCTCGACAGAGAACTGGAAGCGCCCGGTGACAGAAGTTAATTTTATCATGGAACTTCTGAGCCGGTATCTGACAAACGAGATAGATGAGTTTAAAGAAAATAATGTCCAGGTACGTTTTATTGGTTCTCAGGAGGGTCTGCCGGAGATTGTGCGGCAGAAGATGGCTCATGCCGTCGCCGAAACCAAGGATAATACCGGGATAATTTTGAATTTGGCTATAAACTACGGCGGACAGGCAGAGATTCTGCAGGCAGTAAAACGTATTGCCCGCGATACTGCTGCCGGGAGTATTGCCGTAGATGAGATAACTAACGAAGTATTTGAGCGGTACCTGTATACTGACGGGCTGCCGGCACCGGACCTGCTTATAAGGCCCGGCGGAGACTTGAGGATAAGCAACTTTTTACTGTGGCAGATAGCCTATGCGGAAATCTGGACTACCGATGTGTACTGGCCTGATTTTTCGGAAGAACATCTGCTGCAGGCCATCAGAGCCTTCCAGGGACGGGAACGGAGATTTGGCGGCCTGGTGAATAAATGACGGACGGGTGTATGAAATGTTAACGCGAATCATTACTGGCGTAATCGGTATAATTATCGCCATAGGCATTATCACTGAGGGCGGACTGCTGTTTTCAGCGGCAGTGCTTTTCTTGGCGGCGGTCGGCTGGTATGAGCTGCATAATATGGCGGCTCAGAAAGGTTATAATGTTTACTACCTTACTTCTGGAATCGGTACTGTGCTGACTGTAGGCGTGGCGGCGCTGGGATATTATTCCGGTGTGGACCCGCTGTTTCTGCTGGCCTTTTCTACGATGTTTATAACACTGTTCTTTATTTTTAACGCGCTGGAAGGTCTTATCAGACACTGCCGCTGCGGCGAGACTAACTG